>JBJTVH010000133.1:0-34315 GCA_046081125.1 Acidimicrobiales bacterium | reverse complement strand
CTCGGATTCGACCTCGTCGACGTCCTCGCCGAGCTGCACGCCGTCGACATCGACGCCGTCGGCCTCGGCGATCTGGCCAAGCGCGGGGGGTACGTAGAGCGCCAACTCGCCCGCTGGTCCAAGCAGTGGGAGAACTCCAAGACCCGGGAGCTCCCGGCGATCGAGGAGGTCCGGACCCGGCTGGCGGCGCGGATCCCGGTGCAGCAGGGCGTCACGATCGCGCATGGCGACTACCGACTTGGCAACTGCCTGTCCGACGTCGCTTCGGGGCGGATCGCAGCGGTGCTCGACTGGGAGCTGTGCACGCTCGGCGATCCGCTCGCCGACGTCGGGTACCTCGGGGTGTACTGGTGCGATCCGGGCGAGGAGCAGACTCGCACGAACGACCCATCCGGGCTACCCGGGTTCCCGTACTACCAGGAGCTCGTGGACCGCTACGCGGCGCGCACGGGCCGGGACACGAGCGAGATCGACTACTACCGGGCCTTTTCGTCGTTCCGCCTGGCGGTGATCTCCGAAGGCGTCTACGCCCGCTACCTGCACGGGGTGATGGGAGACGCCGACCCGGAGCAGGTGGCCGGCTTCAAGGCTGGGGTCGAGCGGCTCGCCGAGTCCGCCCTCGCCGCCGTGCGACGCTTGGGGGCATGACCGACCGTCCTTCCGCCGGCTCCGGCGATCCCCTTGCGGGGTTCGTGCGCGGCTCGTTCACCCATGCCGGGGTCACCCACGACACCTACCGGCGAGGCTCCGGTCCGGGCGTGATCGTCATCCACGAGATGCCGGGCCTCACACCACGGGTCGCGGGGTACGCGAACGAAGTGGCCGACGCCGGATTCACGGTCGTCTGCCCGTCGTTGTTCGGCACCCCGGGGCGGGCCCCGACGCGGGGCTACCTGCTCGGTTCGCTCCTCAAGGGCTGCGTGTCCTCGGAGTTCCACGCCCTCGCCATCGGGCGGACCTCGCCGGCGACCACGTGGTGCCGGGCGCTGGCCGCCGAGCTCCACCGGGAATGCGGGGGCCCTGGGGTCGGCGCCATCGGGATGTGCTTCACCGGCGGGTTCGCCCTCGCGATGCTGCTCGACGACCACACGGTCGCGCCCGTGCTGTCGCAGCCGTCGTTGCCGATGGCGGTCGGCCGGCGACGGGCCGCCGACCTCGGCCTGTCGCCGGAGGATCTCGATCGGGTGGTGGAGCGGGTTGCGGCCGGGTGCGACGTGCTCGGCCTCCGCTACACCGGCGACAAAGCGGTCGGTACCCGATTCGAGACCCTCCGCCGCCTCTTGGGCGAGCGGTTCGAGGCCATCGAACTGCCCGGCTCGAAGCACTCCGTCGTCACCGAGCACCGGGACGACGAAGCGGTTGCCCGCACGATCTCGTTCTTCCGGGAGAAGCTCGCCGCCTAGCCTGCGGCCATGGGGGAACAACTCTGGCAGTGGGACGCGACGCGGCTCGCCGCAGCCATCCGGTCCCGGGAGATCTCGTGCGTCGAGGCCACCGCCGCCGTGCTCGACCGCATCGCGCAGGCCAACCCGCGCCTCAACGCCGTGACGGTCGAGTGCGCCGATGCGGCCCAGGCGGCCGCTGCGGCGGCCGACCGGGCGCTGGCCGCGGGTGCCGTGCCCGGTCCGCTCCATGGTGTGCCGTTCACCATCAAGGAGAACATCGACGTCGCCGGTCAGGCCACGCCGAACGGCCTTGCGGTGCTCGCCGACCTGATCGCCTCGCAGGACTCGCCGGTCGTGGCCAACCTGCGGCGCGCCGGTGGCATCCTGGTCGGGCGCACCAACACGCCTGAGGTGTCGATGCGGGCCACCACCTGGAACCCACTGCGGGGTCGCACCTGGAACCCGTGGGACCCGGACGCGTCGGCCGGGGGCTCCTCGGGAGGAGCAGGGTCGGCCGCCGCTGCGGGTCTGGGGCCGTTGCACCACGGCAACGACATCGGTGGCTCGTTGCGGTTCCCGTCGTTCTGCAACGGGGTGACGAGCATCAAGCCCACCCAGGGACGGGTGCCGGCGTTCAACCCGAGCGCGACGGCCGAACGCCCACTGCTGTCCTCGCTCATGTCGAGCCAGGGTGTGATCGCCCGCTCGGTGGCCGACGTCCGGCTCGGAACCGAGGTGATGGCCCAGGGCGACCCCCGCGACCCGTGGTGGGTGCCCGCTCCGTTCAGCGGTGCGCCGCTGGACGGCCCGATCCGGGTGGCGGTCGCTCGCGAGACCCACGGCTACCCCGTGCATCCCGGGATCGCAGCGCTCGTCGATCGGGCCGCCGGCCTCCTCGCTGACGCGGGGTACGAGGTGATCGACGAGCCACCGCCGCCGATCATCGACGCCGCGCGGCTCTGGTTTACCGCCGGTGCCACCGAGATGCGCCTCAGCCTCGACCCGATCGTTCGGGCCTACGGCAGCGAGGAACTGCAGGGTGTCTTCGACACCTACTTCGCCATGGGTGAGGTGCTCGACCTCTCGGGCTACGCATCGGCGCTCGCGGAGCGCACCGGCCTGTTGCGCCGCTGGACGACGTTCCTCGACCGGGTGCCGCTCGTGCTCACCCCGTTCTGCCTGCGCGCCACCTATCCGCACGACGTCGACACCACCCCGCAGGGCGGGCGCGACCTGCTCGAGGCGGCCATCTACTCCTACGGGTTCAACGTGCTGGGCCTACCGGCCGGCGTCGTCCCGGTGGATCTCGTCGACGGTCTCCCCGCCGGGGTGCAACTCGTCGGGCGCCGGTACCGGGAGGACACGGTGCTCGACGCCATGGCGGCGATCGAGGCCCGGGCCGGCCGGCTCGTCGAGCGGCTCTGGGCCCGGGAAGCCTGAGGCGAGGCGCCGCCGGTTCAGTCGAACGATCCGCCCCGGCCTGCGCCCGCAGCGAACCGGGCGGCTCCGGCGGCCGTCTCACCGGAGGCGATCACGGCTCGACCCAAGGCGGTCTCGTGGGCGAGCGCGTCGGGGAGCGCCAGATCCCACTGGTCGTAGCTCGAGCGGCGATCGGCGCGCAGGCACGCCTGCGGGAAGCCGGCCAGACGGCGGGCGAGGTCGATCGCTGCGTCGAGCGCGTCGCCAGGCTCGACGAGACGGTTGGCGAGCCCCATGGCATGGGCTTCGTCGCCCGAGACCCCGCGGCCGGTGAGGATCAGGTCGAGCGCATGGGAGTGGCCGATGAGCCTCGGCAGCCGGACGGTGCCGCCGTCGACGAGCGGAACGCCCCAGCGCCGGCAGTACACCCCGAACACGGCGTCGCGCGCTGCCACCCGCAGGTCGCACCACGCCGCCAGCTCCAGACCTCCGGCGACGGCGTGGCCTTCGACCGCGGCGATCACCGGTTTGGAGAGCACCATTCGGGTGGGACCCATCGGTCCGTCCGCTGCGACGTCGGCGTCCACCCGGTTGCCTCGTCCGGCGGTCACCGCCTTCAGGTCGGCGCCGGCGCAGAACGTGCCCCGTGCGCCGGTGAGCACGGCGACGGAAACGGTGTCGTCGCCGTCGAAGGTTCGGAAGGCGGCGGCGAGCGCCTCGGCGGTCGGCCGGTCGACGGCGTTGCGGACCTCCGGTCGGTCGATGGTGACGACGAGGATGCCGGCATCCGGGGTCGGGCCTTCGAGCCGTTCGGTGCGGACCGTGCTCACGGGTGGCTTCCGTCGGGGTGGTACTTGGCCAGGCGCATCCGCTCTTCGTAGCGGATCGGCGGGCCCGGTCCGGTCAACCGAGGTCGAGCACGCCGAGCAGGTCGATGCGTTCGTCGGTCCAGGCCGACACCCCGGCCCGTCCGCCCAGGGGCTGCCACACGGCGATGGATCGCAACGGGTCGAGCGCCTTCGACGAGCGCGCGAGCACGACCCAGTGGGAGGAGGTCTTGCCGATCTGCTGCGAGAACGGGTCGGTGATCGCCGAGTCGAACTGGACGAGCCGGTCGACCCGCAGGTCGGTCGCGATCGCAGCGACCACCGGTTCGAGGTCGTAGTACCGGTTCGAGATGTGCAGCGCGAGCACGCCGTCCGGGGTGAGCCGGTCGAGGTACGTCGAGACGGCCTCCCGGGTGAGCAGGTGGGTGGGGATTGCGTCGGAGGAGAACGCGTCGATGACGAGGAGGCCGAAGGGCTCCCCGCTCCAGCGCTCGAGCGAGAGCCGACCGTCGCCGAGCACCACCTCGACGGGCCCGGGAGCATCGGACACGTAGGTGAACAACGCCGGATCCCGGGCGGTGCGGGCGATCTCGGCGTCGATCTCGAAGAAGGTGATCCGTCGGTTCGGCTCCGAGTAGCCCGCAAGCGTTCCGACCCCGAGACCCACGACGCCCACGCGGTCGAGCCGGGGGTCGCCGGCGTAGCGGTCGAAGAGTTGTCCGACCGGGCCGGTGCGGGCGTAGTAGGTCGACGGTTCCCGAGCGATCGCCGGGTCGAGCGGCTGCTGGCCGTGCAACGTGGTGCCGTGCGTGATCGCCCGGAACTGCCCGGTGTCGGTCACGAAGAACGCACCGTAGAAGCTGCGTTCGAAGCGGATCGCGGCCGCCCAGCGGCTGTCGGTACCGAGCACCATCACCACGGTGAGCGCCGCTGCCACGGCCACCGGCCGCCGGCGCAGGACCGTGGCGAGCACGGCGGCGACGGCGAGCAGCCAACGCCCCGGGGTGTCGATGCCGTCGAGGAGGAACCACACGGCGGCGGGGACGGCCACCTCGGCCGGCAGTGTCCAGCGCCAGCGGCCCCGGTAGGCCGGTCGCCGCCATGCCAGGACGACGGCGAGCGCGAGGACGGCCGGGTACTCGACGATGCGGTGGAACACCAGCGGCGCCACCAGCGCGTTGAGCGACCCGCCGAGCACCCCGCCGAGGGAGGTCCACACGAAGAACTCCGTCAGGCGGGCCGGGTCGGGTCGGGTTTCGGCCAGGCGCAGGTGGAACGCGAGCCCGGCGGCGGCGACCAGCGCCAGGTGCAGTGCGATTTCGGCCCACCGTTGGGAGGGGCGAACGACGAACGACATCCCGGCCGCACCGGCGGCGGCGAACAGCAGGTGGTCGGCGACGGCGACGGGCACCCGTCGGGTGGCGAAGGCCACGATGTAGCTCAGGAGATACAGGGCCAACGGTCCGACCCACAGCAGCGGGATCGAACCGATGTCGGTGGTCACGTGGGTGGTCGCCCCGACGAGCAGGCTCGCCGGGATCGCTGCCCACACCACCCACGACAGTCGCCGCCGCCAGGGCACCGGGGCCGTCGCGGTGGTGACGACCGGGCGGGGCAGGCGGTCGCCCCGGTGGGCGACCAGTGCGAGCACGCCGGTGCCGATCGCGACCAGCCCGTATCCGATCGCCCAGAGCCGGGCCTGCTGGGACAGGGTGAGGCGCGGTTCGACGACGAACGGGTACGTGACCAGTCCGATCAGGCTGCCGGCATTCGACGCTGCGTACAGGAAGTACGGGTCGGCGGCGCGGGCATGGCCGGTGGCTGCGAACCATCGCTGCACCAGGGGGCTCATCGTCGTCAGCGCCAGATACGGGAGCCCGACGACGGCCAGCAGCACGCCGAGCAACCACCACACGGGGGTGCCGGCCACGGGCGGCCGCCAGGAGGCCCCGAGTCCGATGGGCAGCACCACGGCGCCGGCGGCGAACAGAGCGAGATGGGCGACGAGCTGGCCGGTCGGGCGCAGCCGCGCGGTGGTCACGTGGGCGAGGCCGTAGCCGGCGAGCAGCACGACCTGGAAGAACACCAGGGCGGTGTTCCACACGGCGGCCGACCCGCCGAGGCGGGCCAGGACGAGCCGGGTGACGAGGGGTTGCACGGCGAACACCAGCACCGCCGAGCCGAACACGGTCGCGGTCGCCACGGGAACGAGGGTCCGACCGGCGGGGTGCATCGCAGCGAGGTTAGGCATCGAGGCCGGCGGGGACGGGGTACCGGTGCCTCCGGCCTGGCAGGATCGAGCCATGGGGAGCTGCGAGGGCAAGGTCGCGTTGGTCACCGGCGCGGCGGTCGGACTGGGACGGGGCTTCGCCACGGCACTGGCGCAGGCCGGGGCGGAGGTGGCGATCTGCGACGTCAAGCCCGGGGTGCACGACGTTGCGGCGGCGCTCGCCTCAGCGACGGGCCGGCGGGTGGAGTCGTGGGTCGCCGACGTGCGCGTTCCCGAGCAGGTGCGCGGCTTCGTCGACGAGGCCGCCGCACGCTTCGGCGGGCTCGACATCGTGGTCGCCAACGCCGGGGTGTGGCGGCCGACGAACGCCCTGACCGATCCGTGGGACAAGGCCCTCGACGACTGGTCGTACCTGGTCGACACCAACCTGCGGGGCGTGTTCCTCACGGGTAGGGCCGCCATCGGTCATCTGGTGGCCCGCGGCGGCGGGAACCTGGTCAACATCGCGACCGATCACATCTGCCCACCTGCCGGGTTCGACACCGGCGGGGGCACGAGGATGGACGTCTACGACGCGTCGAAGTGGGGCATCAACGGGCTGACCCAGGCGTGGGCGAAGCTGTTGCGAGACAGAGGGGTGCGCGTCAACGCCCTCTGCATGGACGCCACGGATTCCGAGATGGTGCGGTTCGCCTCGGGCGACCGGGCGACGCCGGAGGTGATCGCCCGCTGGATGACCCCGGCGCAGCTCGGCGGGCTGCTGCTGGACCTTCTCGACGAAGGACCCGAGGGCCGTACCGGGGAGAACATCGGCGTGTGGATGGGGCACCCGATCGTCCTGCCGCCACGGGCCGAGGTGCTCCCCCGCCGCCACCCCTGAACCGGTCCCGTCGGGCGGGCGCAGGCCTCCCGTTCCGGACGGCACCGGGGCCGTAGGATGCATCGGGCCATGCCGATCCCCTCCCTCACCGACGGCCTGAACCCCGATCAGCTCGATGCGGTGGTCCACCGGGACGGGCCGTTGCTGATCGTGGCGGGTGCCGGCTCCGGCAAGACCCGGGTGCTCACCCATCGGATCGCCCACCTGATCGACGACGGGGTGAGCCCGTTCGCCATCCTGGCGATCACGTTCACCAACAAAGCCGCAGCCGAGATGCGCGAGCGCGTGGAGCGGCTCGTCGGCTCGGTGGCGCAGAAGATGTGGGTGTCCACCTTTCACTCGGCCTGCGTGCGGATCCTCCGGCGTGATGCCGGCCGACTGGGCTACCCGTCGGCGTTCTCGATCTACGACCAGTCCGACGCGCAGCGGCTGATGGGCTACGTGCTACGGGATCAGGGCCTCGACGCGAAGCGGTTCACGGCCAAGGGCATCCACGGGTTGGTGTCGGCGGCCAAGAACGATCTCGTCAGCCCCGAGCAGTACGCCGAGCGCGCAGCGACGCCCTTCGACCGCAAGGTCGCCGAGGCGTTCCGCGAATACCAGGCCCGCCTCCGCAAGGCCGGGGCCATGGATTTCGACGACCTGCTGACCGTCACGGTCGAGCTGCTGAGACGGTTCCCCGAGGTGCTCGAGTCCTACCAGCGGCGGTTCCAGCACATCCTCGTCGACGAGTACCAGGACACGAACGCCGCGCAGAACGAGATCGTGTTGCTGCTCGCCGGGGATCACCGCAACGTCTGCGTCGTCGGCGACGTCGACCAGAGCATCTACAAGTTCCGGGGCGCCGACTTCCGCAACATCCTGCAGTTCGAGCAGGCCTTCCCCGAGGTCACCACGATCCTGCTCGAGCAGAACTACCGGTCCACCCAGACGATCCTCGATGCGGCGAACGCCGTGATCGCCCACAACCAGGCCCGAAAGCCGAAGTCGTTGTGGACCGACGCCGGGGCGGGGGAGAAGATCACCCGCTACCACGCGTCCGACGAGCACGACGAGGCGACGTGGGTGGCCCGGCGCCTCGCCGATGCGCACGACCACGACAGTCGCCCGTGGGGCGAGTTCGCCGTCTTCTACCGCACCAACGCCATGAGCCGGGTGGTCGAGGAGGCCTTCATGCGGGCCGGCATCCCGTACCGGGTCGTCGGCGGCACCCGCTTCTACGACCGTCGCGAGGTCAAGGATGCGCTCGCCTACCTGCGCGCCGTGGTCAACCCGGCCGACGAGGTGAGCCTCAAGCGCGTCCTGAACATCCCGCGGCGCGGGATCGGCGACACCACCGTCGCCCGTCTCGACGTGCATGCCGCCGCCTACGGCCTCACGTTCGCCGAGGCGTTGCGGGAGGCCGGTGAGGCCGGGGTGTCGGGTGCGGCGGCCCGTGGGATCGAACGATTCACCGAGTTGTTGGACCGGCTGGCGGTGCTGGTCGGGCAGGGTCCGGCGGCGGTGCTGCAGGCTGCGCTCGACGACTCGGGGTATCTCACCGAGTTGGAGGCGGAGCACTCCGTGGAGTCCGCCGGCCGACTCGAGAACCTGAGCGAGCTCATCGGCTCCGCCCAGGAGTTCGAGTCGGTCGACGCGTTTCTGGAGCAGGTGGCGCTGGTCGCAGACACCGACGAGCCCGCCGAGGGCGCCGATGCCACCAAGGTCACCCTGATGAACCTCCACGGCGCCAAGGGTCTCGAGTTCCCGCTCGTGTTCCTCGTCGGGATGGAGGAGGGGGTGTTCCCGCACACCCGGGCGCTCACCGAACCCGACGAACTCGAAGAGGAGCGTCGGCTCGCATACGTGGGGATCACCCGGGCGATGCACAAGCTGCACGTCAGCCATGCATGGAGCCGCACGATGTTCGGTGCCACGCAGTACAACCCGCCCTCACGGTTCCTCGACGAGATCCCCGCCCAACTCGTCGAACACGTGGGCGAGCGGGCGCGGCGCGGCAACGACACGGGAGCCTGGCGGCGCCGTGATCGGGACGACGACTGGGGGGATCGGTCGCGGGGCGATCGGCCCTGGGGGGAGCGTTCGTGGGGCGAGCGCAGCCAGGGTCGGCGGGCCCTGTCGAGCTTCGATCCCGACGACGACGCCGCCGAGCGGCACCGCGAGCGGGTCGTCGACGCCGCGCTGCGCGCCGGCCGCTCGGCCCCGGGGCCGAGCGGGGCCGACGCGATCGGTCTGTCGGTCGGTGACGACGTCCGGCACGCCACGTTCGGCGACGGGGTCGTGCTCGAGCTCCGCGGCAGCGGCGACAAGGCCGAGGCTCGCGTCCGATTCGCCGCCAAGGGCGACAAGACGCTCCTGCTGGCCTGGTCACCTCTGGAACGGATCGCTCGCTGACGGCTGCGACGCGTCGGGCGACCGCGGGGTCGTAGCCGGCGAGTTCGCAATCAGCCCCGAGGGGCCGCAGCGCCGTCGACGTCGACGGACCAGCCGTCGCCCTCGGCGACGATGTGCCCGGCGCCCGGTCCACCCCAGTGGGTGCCGATCACCAGGGTGCCCCCGCAGTACCGGGCGAGGAAGGCCCGGCGCGTGTCGGCGGCCTGTACCGGGTCCGTGTCGAACGCGGACGAGAGCCCGACCTCGGCGATCTGGATGGGCGTGTGGATCATGTCGCCGGTGATGACCGCCCGGTGCCCCCCGGATTCGACGACGACCGACACGTGGCCCGGGGTATGGCCCGGGGTGGGGTCGAGGCGGACACCGGGGCACACCAGGTGATCCATGGCGACGAGTTCGGCCTGACCGGCTGTGACGACGGGGGCGACCGAGTCCCCGAAGATGTCGTCGCCCCCCTCGTAGCCGGTGTCCCGCCAGTGCTCGAACTCGGTTCGGGCGAACAGGTACCGCGCGTTGGGGAAGGTCGGCACCCATCGCCCGTCGACCAGACGGGTGTTCCAGCCGACGTGGTCGACGTGGAGGTGGGTGCAGAGCACGATGTCGATGTCCTCGGGTGCGTACCCCGCCTCGGCGAGGCGCTCGAGGAACGGGAGTTGGAGCTGCGCCCAACCTGGGTTCGCCCGCGGCTTGTCGTTGCCGACGCAGGTGTCGACTGCGATCCGCACACCGTCGATCTCGATCACGAGGCACTGGACGCGTTGCAGGAGATAGCCGGCGTCGTCGACGAAGTGCGGGGCGAGCCACCGGTGCCGTGTCGCCAACTCGGCGACGTCGCCCTTGGTCACCGATGAGAACAGAAACCGCGGCGAGGTGGGCATCTCGCTCTCGATCGCCGCAGTGACCGTGGCGTCCCCTACGACCCAGCGCATCAGCCCGCCACCCCGGCGCGCCGCGCGCCCCCGTGTTCCCATTCGAACCGCAGGAGGCCGAGGATCAGCACGTCATCGTGCTCGGTTCGGCCGTGCAGCCGTCCCTCGGGGGCGAAGCCCAAGCCGTGGAACACGCGCAAGGCCCTGGTGTTGTGTGCGTACACGTCGAGTCCGATCCGGTCGATGGGCAGGTTCGTGAACACGTAGTCGATCACGAGTCGCAGGGCGTCCCGGCCGAATCCCTTCCCCGCCCAGGACGGCGCCAGTGCGATGCGGAGATTGCAGGTGCGGTTCGCCTCGTGCCAGTCGGTGAGCGCGCACTCGCCCAGGAACGCGCCACCGGCGGCCGACTCGATGGCGAGGTCGAGCCGGTCGGTCTGGTCCCCCCGGGTGTGGCACCAGTACTGGACCTGCTCGAGCGTGAACACGTCGAAGGTGCCCGTGAGTCGGCGCGTATCGGCGTCCTCGAGTAGCGCGAGCAGGTCGTCGGCGTCGCGCGGCGCCAGGGGTCGCACGGTGACCCGCCTGCCCCGCAACGTCGGCTTGTCGGCGAAACTGACCACGCGGAGCAGTCTCGCGCCCGCGCTGGGTCCTGAGCGGCCTTGCCCGTGCGTCTTGCGCCGGCTCAGCTGGCCGGGGCGACCTCGTAACGGATCGGGAGCCGCTTCAAGCCGCCGACGAACAGGGTCTGCATCCAGGCCGGATCACCATCGAGTTCGATCGACCGCAGGCGGGGGATCAGCTCCCGGTACAGGGCGCGTAGCTCCATGCGGGCGAGCAGGTGGCCGAGGCAGTAGTGAACCCCGAAACCGAACGCCAACTGCTTGTTCGGGGTCCGACCGACGTCGAACCGGAACGGGTCGTCGAAGACCTCCTCGTCACGGTTCGCCGAGGGGTACGACAACATCACGGCGTCGCCGGGTCGGAACTCGTGCCCGCGCAGCGTGTACGGCACCGTCGCGTTGCGCATGAAGTGCTTGACCGGGGTGGTCCAGCGGATCATCTCGTCGGCGGCGGTCGTGAGCAGCGACGGGTCGTCCTGCAGGCGCCGCAGCTCGCCCGGGTTCTCGATCAAGGCGTGGAGCCCGCCGGCCATCGCCGAGGCGGTGGTGTCGTGCCCGGCGGTCGCCGTGATGACGTACATGGAGATCTGCTCCATCGCGCCGAGCGGCTGCCCGTCGATCGTGGCGTTGGCGATCACCGATGCCAGGTCGTCGGTGGGCGTCGCCTGCCGCTCGGCCGTCAGCCGGCTGAAGTAGGCGAAGAAGTCCATGATCACGGCTTCGAGGTCTTCGAGTGACTGACCCCGGCTCAGCTCGGGGTCCTGCGCCCCGAACAGTTCCTGGGTGAGCTTGAGCATCCGGGGGTAGTCGGACTCGGGCAGGCCGAGGATCGCGAGGATCACCTGCAGCGGGAACTGCATGGCGATGTCCCGGGCGAAATCGCAGCGGTCGCCAAGGGCCATCATCTTGTCCACCGACGCCCGGGCGAGGTCGGCGAGTCGTGCGTCGAGACGGGCGAGGTTCTTGGGCAGGAACCAGTCCGCTACGAGGTTGCGGATCACCCGGTGCTCGGGGTCGTCGAGGTGGATCAGCGTGCGGAGCATCTCGCCGCGGGCTTCGCGTCGGCGGTCCGCCTCCAGGTTCGCGATGACGGGCCGCGGCGCGTTGTGCCACTCGGTGTTGTGCAGTTCGATCTCGAGGACGTCGGCGTGTTTCGTGATGACGTGGAACGGGACGAAATCGGGATGCTCCACCAGGTGGATCGGGTTCTGTCGCCGCAGGGTCGTGCAGGCGTCGTGGAACAGGGATTCGTCGGCGTAGGCGGAGGGGGTGAGGAAGACGAGACCGGCCTGCTCGGGAGTCATGGGCCCGATGATCCCTTTGTCGAGGTCCCGGCCACAAGGGACCCAGTTCCCTGGCCGGGTGCACCCCGTGCCGGCCCAGGATGCCACTCGACCGGAGGAACACCGATGCATCCACCACCCCCTGTCAGCCGTCGCACCCTGCTGGCCGGCGCCGTGTCGCTCCCGCTCGTCGGTGTGGCGGCCCCGTCTCGCCCCGGCTCGGTGCCGGGATGCCCGGCGTCGAGCACCGTCTAGCCGGCGCCCTCGCCGTGCTGCCCCCGGCGGACTGGCCGATCGCGGTGCGGACGGTGTCGCTCCCCGGTGTCGCTTTCCGTCCGACGTCGAGCACGATCCCGTGGGAGACCACCTCGGGGGTGCTCCGCCTGAGCGGCGCCGGCACCGTCGAGGCGCCGTTCACCCCGGCCGTCGGCGACAACCTCGTCGGCGTGGTGACCACGGCCGACCCTCCGGGCAGCCCGGGGGTGGCGACCTTCCTGTGGCGCGTGGGCCAGACCACGACCGACCCGGTCACCGTGCCCAGCCACGTCGCCGACCCGGCGGCCGGTGGCTACCTGGTCTCGGTGGACCTGCCGGCCGGGGTGGGTCTGCGCAGCGTCACGGTCACGTACTTCTCGGCGACCTCGTCGGTGGTGTTCATCGAACCCCGTCGGGTGTGGGACAGCCGCACCGCCGACGGCTACCTGGTGACCCCGGGCTGGAACGCCGGAGGCAAGCTGCGGACCGGGGACACGCTGTCGTTCAACCTCGACGGTGTCGTGCCCCGCTACATCAACGGGGTGATCGTGAACGTCACCCTCGACGACACCGAGGGGGCCGGTTTCGTCGTGCTCTGGCAGGGCTACGGCCTCATCGGTCCCAGTGAGCCCAACAGCCCGGTGGTTCCCCCGACGTGCTCGGCTACCTGACCTGAGTCAGCCGGTCTGTGCGCTGAGGTCGACGATCAACCGCCCGGACGCTCGGTTGGCCAGGGCATCGAACCGGTTGAGCCCCTCCCCGGTACCCGGGTAGTCCTTGCCGCTGCACCGTCGGTCGACGAACCGCTGGGTCGTCGGGTTCCAGTCGAGGACACACCGGGTGACCGGGTCGAGCGCCTCGATGGCGACCCAGCCGGTGTACGGGTCGGTGCCGATGTGGTTGACGAAGACCGGCCGGCGGTCCGTCACGAGGGGGTCCTGGAAGGCGAATGGCCCGAAGCGCCGCACGGACTCGGCTCGGGATTCGGCCTTGCCCAGATCGAACTGGGTCTCCGAGATCTGCTGCTCGACCGCGCCGGATTCGCTGCCGCGGGACAGCGCGAACGACACCCCCCACAACAGCCCGCCGAGCAGGGCGAGGAAGACGATGCCGACGAGCACGGGGACGACGGCTTGGGCGAACGGCGACCCAAGGCGGGGTTCGCGGGCGGCGAGCTGCGCGAGCGCCCGGGAACCCCGGCGGGCAGGTGTCGGTGCGGACATGCGCTCGCAAGTCTGCCGGAGCGTCGGACGTTTCGCCCCTCCGGGCGTCGGGTGCGTAGGCTCCCGACCTCGTGAAGCGCCCGTTCCGCATCGTGGTCGCCAAGCCCGGACTCGACGGACATGACCGGGGGGCCAAGACGATCACGAGAGCCCTGCGCGACCACGGGTTCGAGGTGATCTACACGGGCCTGCACCAGATGCCCGAGCAGATCGCCGAGGCCGCGCTCCAGGAGGACGTGGACGGCGTCGGGCTCTCGTTGCTCTCCGGGGCGCATCTCACGCTGTTCCCCCGGGTGCTCGAGGAGCTGCGGTCTCGCGGCCTCGAGGACGTGCTGGTGTTCGGGGGCGGCGTTATCCCCAACGACGACATTCCCAAGCTCGAGGCCATGGGCGTCGCCCGGGTGTTCACCCCGGGGTCCTCGCTCAAGGAGATCTGTGCCTGGCTCGAGGCCACCCTCGACCAACGCGCCGATTGACCGGGCCCAGCGAACCGACCGAGCCGACCGAAGGAGACCAGGTGGACCTGTACGAGTACCAGGGCAAGCAGTACTTCGCCCGCTACGGCATCCCCGTCTCGCCGGGCGGCCCGGCCGACACCGCCGACGAGGCGGTGGCCGTGGCCGATGCCGCTGGCTATCCGGTGGTCGTGAAGGCGCAGGTGCAGGTCGGCGGCCGGGGTAAGGCCGGAGGCATCAAGCTCGCCGCCAACGCCGAGGAGGCCCGATTCCATGCCGGGAACATCCTGGGCATGGACATCAAGGGCCACGTCGTCAAGCGTGTCTGGGTCGAGCATGCGTCCGACATCGCCAAGGAGTACTACGCCAGCTTCACGCTGGACCGGTCGGCGAAGAAGCACTTGCTGATGCTGTCCGCACAGGGTGGTGTCGACATCGAGGAGGTCGCGGCGACCGATCCCGACGCCATCGTGAAGCTGCACGTCGATCCGGTCGAGGGGATCTCGTCGGCCGTGGCTCGCCAGGCCGCCGTCGACGCCAAGATCGACGCCGAGGCGATCGACGGTGTCGCCGACATCCTCGTGAAGCTCTACGAGGTGTTCACCAAGGGCGACTGCGACCTGGCCGAGATCAACCCGCTGATCCTGAAGCCGACCGGCGAGGTCCATGCCCTCGATGCGAAGGTGTCGCTCGACAACAACGCCTCGTTCCGGCATCCGGAGTGGGCGGAGTTCCGGGAGACCGAGGAGCTCGACGACCGCGAGAAACTCGCCCGGGAGAAGGACCTGCAGTACATCGGTCTCGATGGTTCCGTCGGCATCATCGCCAACGGTGCCGGGCTCGCGATGTCCACCCTCGACGTGGTCAACCAGGTCGGCGGCAAGGCGGCGAACTTCCTCGACATCGGCGGCGGAGCGAACGCCGACGTGATGACCGCAGCGCTCGAGGTCATCAACTACGACGAGAACGTCACCTCGATCTTCATCAACATCTTCGGCGGAATCACCCGTGGCGAAGAGGTGGCCAAGGGCATCGTGGAGGCCCTCCGCCGGGTCGAGCTGCGGGCGCCGATCGTCATCCGTCTCGACGGCACGAATGCCGAGGAGGGTCGCCAGATCCTCGCCGACGCCGGGATCCCGGAGTCGAAGCTCATCTCGAAGCCCACGATGCTCGAGGCCGCCCGCGCGGCCGTCGCCATCGCCAACGGGGGGAACTGATCATGGCGATCTTCGTCGACCAGCACACCAAGGTCATCGTGCAGGGCCTCACCGGCGGCCAAGGCCGGTACCACGGCCTGCGCAACCGGGCCTACGGCACCCAGGTGGTCGGTGGCGTCAACCCGGCCAAGGCCGGCACCGACGTCGACGGCATCCCGGTGTTCGCCTCGGTGGCCGAGGCGGTCGCCACCACCGGTGCCGATGCGTCGTTCGTCGCTGTGCCGCCCCCGGCGGCGCCGGCCGCGATCCTCGAGGCCGCGGCCGGGGGGATCCGGTTCATCGTGTGCATCACCGAGGGCATCCCCGCCTCCGACGAGGCCCGGGTGTTCAACACCCTGAAGCGAGATTTCCCGAACACCCGTCTGCTCGGCCCGAACTGTCCGGGCGCGATCAGCCCCGGGAAGTGCAACATCGGGATCACGGCCGGCGAGATCGCCCAGCCGCCGATCCCGGGCAAGCCGACCGTCGGCATCGTGAGCCGGTCGGGCACGCTCACCTACCAGGCGCTGTACGAGCTGAAGCTGAAGGGAATCGGCGTGTCCACGTGTGTGGGCATCGGCGGTGACCCGGTGCCGGGCACGTCGTTCGTAGACTGCCTCGAGCAGTTCCAGGCCGATCCGGAGACCCATGCGATCTGGATGATCGGCGAGATCGGGGGCACCGCCGAGGAGGAAGCGGCCGAGTTCATCAAGGCCCACGTCACCAAGCCGATGGCCGCGTACATCGCCGGGGTGACGGCGCCCGCCGGGAAGAAGATGGGCCATGCCGGCGCCATCGTCTCGGGCGGGAAGGGGACGGCCCAGGGGAAGATGGACGCGCTGCGGGCGGCCGGCGTGCAGGTCGGACTCAACCCGACCGAGGCCGGAGAACTGATGGCGGGGATCGTCGCCTCGCTCTGACCGGCACCCGACCCGACGAACGCCCTCGGCTGGTCGTAGCGTGCCGCCGTGACCTGCCCCCGGTGCGGATCCCGGTTCCAGCCGGGCGATCGAACCTGTGGTGCCTGTGGGGCCGCTCGGTCGGACACGGCGGCGTCGTCCGGTTCGTCCTTCTTCACCCCTGTCCGGTCGGTCACGGTCGCTGGGTCGGCCGGGGCGTCCCCGGCTCCTGCCTGGACGGAGCCCGGGGCGTGGGTGCTCGTCGGGGATCGACTCGTCGCCGTCGAGGAACTCGTCGAGGAGCCGACCGCAGTGCGACGGCGCCGGTGGCCCGGTCTGGTCGGCATCGTCGTGGTGGCCATGGCGTTGCTCGTCGGGTCGCGGCTGGGTGAGGGCCCCGGTGGCCCTCTGGTCCAGGTGCTCCCGAGCGGCGAGACCCGCTCGGTGGCGGTGGGCATCACGAGAGCGCCGGCGGAGCGGTGGCGTTCCGACGCCCTCGCCGGTCGGCAGTTGACGGCGGTGGAACAGGTCGGCGATCGGCTGGTCCTGGTCACCCCGAGTCAGCGCAGCCGGCAGGGGCAGGACGTGTTCGTGCTGCGGGCGAGCGACGGCGCACAGGTGTGGACCGGTGGCGTCGTGAACTGGTCAGCCCAGCAGCCGGCGATCGCCGGCACGACGATGGTCGTCGTCGATCGCACCTCGCGGCGCGTTCGAGCGGTCGACCTCGCGTCGGGCTCCGAGCGATGGAGCACCGACGGTCCCGGCCAGTTCGTGCTCGTTCCGGCCGGACGCACGGATGTGGTGCTCGTCGGGGCAACGGGCGGGCTCATCGTGCGCTCGCTTGCGACCGGGGCCGAGCTCTGGCGCCCGCCGGCCGGGCGCGGGGGCGCCGTCCTGAACGAGCAACTCGCCTTGGTCGAGGGGTCGTCGGTGACGGCCTACGACTGGCTGAGCGGGACGGTGCGCTGGAGCGTCGACCTCGGCGCCGCACCCAGCTGGTTGGACGGCGCCAACGGGGTCATGCTGGCGCGTGTGGGGCAGGAGTTGATCGGTCTCGGTGTCGACGGGGTGGAACGGTGGCGTCGCCCCTGGCAGGGCGTGCCCGCCCCGGGCGACGTCGTGATGCCGTTCGGTACGGGGGCCGTGCTCACGAGCGGGTCGGCGGTGGCAGCGTTCGACCTGGCCTCGGGCACGACGGTGCTGTCGGGCGTCAGCGGGTCGCTCGAGGCGGTGCTGGCGCAGGATGATCGCTTGCGGTTGTTCGTGCGCCGCTCGGACGGTGTCGCCGAGCTCGACCCGCGCTCGGGAGCCGATCGTCGTTCGGTCCCGGCTCGCGACGGGGTCCTGGGGGTCTCCGACACGATCCTCTACGGCATTGCGGACAACGAGCTGCGGGGCTTCGAACTGACGTCTCTTCAGCAGCTCTGGCGGGTCCGCCTCGACCAGCCCGCAACGCTCGTGACCGCCGGCTCGGTCCTCGTGCTTCGAACGACCGACGGGGTGCTGCGCGCCCTAGCGTGACGGCGGCGGGGGCGGCGGCATCTGCCCGGGCGGCGGGGGCGGCGGCGGTGCCGAGGGCCCGGAGCCGCCCCCGATCTTGAGGGGTGCGGTGGCCTTGCCGAGCAGCACCAGCACGGCTCCGACGGCCATGGCGATCGTGCCCAGGAGCATCACGAAGCCGCCGATCCGCAGGGACGCGCCGCCTTTGTCCATCACGAGGTACGACCCGACGATGGCCACCGACGTGATGCCCCAGGTGGCGACGATCTGCGGCCAGGTGAACGTCAAGATCGTCTCGGGCAGCTTCACGTCGGCGACGAGCCGGAGCGCAACGTGACCGGCAGTCAGGAGACCGAGCACGGCCGGGATCGTCGCGAGTGGGAACAGCCCGGACCCCCAGGCGTTCGTGGCACTCGAGAACCCGCCGAAGTCCGCACCGATGAAGCCGAGGAACGAGAACAGGAACGTGACGATCCCTCCGATTCCGGACAGCAGATCCGGAACGGTCGGTTGACGCTTCATGGCGAACCCTCCCGCAGCACCGGCAGCGGCCGCTGCGCAGCCGATGGTAGGGCCGGCCGGACGACGCGTCGTGCGTGCCAGCATGCGCCCATGCCCCGCGCCCTGCTCTCCGTCTACGACAAGACCGGCATCGTCCCGTTCGCCCGCTCGCTCGCAGCGCTCGGGTGGGACCTGGTCTCGAGTGGGGGCACGGCGGCCGCCCTCACGGCGGGTGGCGTCCCCTGCACCGACGTCGCCGAGCTGACGGGTATACCCGCGATCCTCGGCCACCGGGTGGTCACCCTCCACCCGGCGATCCACGGCGCCATCCTGGCCGATCGTTCCGACCCTTCTCACCTGGCCGAACTCGATGCGCTGGGCCTCGAGCCGATCTCGTTGGTCGTGGTCAACCTCTACCCGTTCACCTCTGACCCGTCGGTGGAGTTGATCGACGTCGGGGGGCCGGCGATGGTGCGGGCGGCGGCAAAAAACCATGCCCATGTCGCGGTCGTCGTGGATCCGGCGGACTTCCCGGTCGTGCTCGCCGAACTGACCAGCGACGGTGCGGTGAGTGCAACCACCCGGCTGCGCCTGGCTCGCAAGGCGTTCGCCGTGACGGCCGACTACGACGCAGCCGTTGTCGGCTGGCTCGACCAGCGAGCCGGGGAGGGCACGCTGCCTCCGACGATCCAGGTGAGCGCCACGCGAGCGGCCGTGCTGCGTTACGGCGAGAACCCTCACCAGGCCGGAGCCCGGTACCGGCTGACGGGCCGGCACGGGTGGTGGGACGACGCCGTACAGCACGGGGGCAAGGAGCTCAGCTACCTCAACGTGTACGACACCGAGGCCGCCTGGCAGCTCGCGCACCGGCTCTCGACGACGGCCGGCGCACCGGCGGCCGTCGTGGTCAAGCACGCGAATCCGTGCGGCGCCGCCGTCGGGGTCGACCTGGCTGCGGCGTACCGGCGGGCGCACGAGGCCGACCCGGTCTCGGCCTTCGGCGGGATCGTCGCGCTCACCGAGCGGGTCGGGCGCGAGGTCGCCGAGGCCCTGGCTCCGGTCTTCACCGAGGTCGTCGTCGCGCCGGGCTACGACGACGACGCCCTCGCGGTATTGGCGACCCGGAAGAACCTGCGGATCCTGTCGGCTCCGGCCCCGTCCCCGGCGGTGCTCGACGTCCGATCGATCGACGGTGGGCTGCTCGTCCAGGAGGCGGACCGGGTCCCAGTGGACCGATCGGCGTGGCGGGTCGCCGGCTCGGTGGTGCCCTCCGATGGAGAGTGGCGCGATCTGGAACTGGCGTGGCAGGTCGTCGCGGCGGTCTCGTCGAACGCGATCGTGCTCCTGCGCGACGGCCAAGCCGTCGGGATCGGCGCCGGCCAGCAGAACCGGCTCGATTCGGCCCGCATCGCGGCGACGAAGGCTGATGGGCGAGCCGCCGGTGGCGTGTGCGCCTCGGACGCCTTCTTCCCGTTCCGGGACGGTCTGGACGCGGTCGCCGCCGCCGGGGTGCGGGCGGTGATCGAGCCTGGTGGATCGGTGCGCGACGACGAGGTGGTCGCGGCGGCCGACGAGCACGGCATCGCCATCGTCTTCACCGGCGAGCGCCACTTCCGGCACTGACCGGACCGGGCCGCACGACCGGGCCGCACGACCCCGACGACGCCGGGGCCGGCCGATAGCCTCCGGCGGGCATGGCTCGCATCGCGGATCTCCTTGCTGGCGGAAACACGTTCTCCTTCGAGTTCTTCCCGCCGAAGACCGACGCTGCGCAGCTCACGCTCGGCCGGACGATCGCTGAGCTCGAGCCGCTGGCCCCGAGCTTCGTGTCGGTCACGTACGGAGCCGGGGGAAGCACCCGTGATCGGACCCGTGAGGTCGTCGGGTGGGTCCGTCGGGAGACGGCGATCACGCCGATGGCGCATCTCACCTGCACGAGCCACACTCGGGCGGAGATCACCGAGATCCTGGACGCGTACCGAGAGGCGGGGGTGGAGAACATCCTCGCCCTGGGCGGGGATCCGGTCACGGACGGGTCGGAGTCGAGCAGCGACTATGCGTTCGCAGCCGAGCTCGTCGCGGATGTTGCGGCGCACGGAACGTTCTCGATCGGGGTGGCGGCGCACCCCGAGGTGCATCCCCGATCACCCAACCGGGTCGAGGATCGCCGGCACCTCGCCGCCAAGCTCCAGCAGGCCGACTTTGCGATCACGCAGCTGTTCTTCGATGCCGAACACTGGGTCCGCCTCGTCGAGGAGCTCCATGCGCTGGGCTGCTCGAAGCCGGTGATCCCGGGGATCATGCCGGTGACCAACGCCGGACAGGTGCAGCGCATGGCGGAGCTGTCCGGGGCAGCGTTCCCGGCCTGGCTCGCCGATCGGCTCGCCCCGGTTGCGCACGATCCTCACGAGGTCCGCCGCATCGGCGTCGAGGTGGCCACCGAACTCTGTGCGGCGCTGCTCGAGCGGGGCGCTCCGGGTTTGCACTTCTACACGCTGAACCGATCGAGCGCGACTCGGGAGATCTACGCGAACCTCGGTCTCCCGGTGGCCTGAACCCGGCGCTCGCCCTGCCGATAGGTACGCCGTGGCCGCGTCCGATTCCAGCGCCGATGATCCAACGCGGCGCTCCGACGAGGATCGTGTCGCTGCCGCTGAAGCGGTGCGGCTCCTCGCTGCGGGCGCTCCGTTGCGTGACGTCTGTGCTGCGGTCGTGACGCTGTTCGAGGTCTCCCTTCCAGGGCGATGCGCCGTGGCGGTGTTCGACGACAGCGGTGTCGTGGTCGCCGCGTCTCCCGTCCTGGGCTGGTTCGTGGGGTCGACCCCCGACCGGGGCGCGATGCCGTGGCTCGCCGGGATCGACCCGGCCGGTTACTGGGGGCGTGAGATTCGTCTGCCCGACGGTCCACTCGTCGGGCAGTTGGAGGTGTGGTCGTCGGTGGCGGAGCCCGGCCCGGCGGGAACGGCAGCGCTGGTCGAGGGTTCAGGGTTGGTGAGCTTGGCCTTCGAACGCGCGCGGCTCGCCGGAAGCCTGAGTGGGCCCTCACTCGTCGACGGCCTGACCGGTCTCCCATCGCGTGTGGCGCTCGTCCAACGGGCGCGGGAGGTGACCGAGTCGACGACGCTGGACTGGGCGGTGCTGGTGGTCGACCTCGACCGCTTCGGCGAGGTCAACCAGTCCCATGGGCACCTGCTCGGGGACGAGGCGCTCGTCGAGGTCGGGCGCCGCCTCGGATCGGTGCTGCGCCGGGACGACTGTGCGGCTCGGCTGGGTTCGGACGAGTTCGCCGTTCTGGCGTGCAACCTGCGCAAGCCGGCGGACGTCGAGAAGGTCGCCGATCGGCTTCTCCTGGCGCTCGATCTGCCGGTGATCGCGAACGGTCTGTTCCTGTCGGTGACCGGCAGCGTCGGGGTGGCGGTGTCGTCGCCGGGTGGCGACCCGGTGGCGACCCTCGCTCGGGCCGAACTCGCAGTGCTCGATGCGAAGCGGGCGGGTCGGGCCTGCTGGCGAGGATCCTGAGGGGATCGTTACCGGTGTGATGCCGACGCCGGTTGGCCGGATGCCGTGGATCGGCGGTGGGCGTCCGGTGCACGACGCGATCGGGCAGGCAGAATGGTGCGGTGCAGACGCTCGCTTCTCGCGCGCCCGATTCGGGCCGTCTGCCGTATCTGCCCGGGCTCGACGGACTGCGGGCGATCGCCGTGCTCGCCGTCCTCGTCTACCACGCCGACGCGTCCTGGTTGCCGGGCGGGTTCTTGGGCGTCGAGGTCTTCTTCGTCGTCTCGGGGTACCTGATCACCCTGCTGTTGCTCGACGAATACGAACGATCCGGGCGGATCGACCTGGCCCAGTTCTGGTTGCGCCGGGCTCGGCGCCTGCTCCCTGCGCTCTACGCCTTGCTGGCGGCCACCGCAGTGACCGCGGTGTTGTTCCTCTCCGACGAGGTGGCACGCCTGCGCGGTGACCTCATCGCGTCGCTGGCCTACGTGACGAACTGGTACCTGGTCTTCACCGGGTCGTCGTACTTCGACAACCTCGGCCGCCCGCCGCTGCTACGGCACCTGTGGTCGCTGGCGGTCGAGGAGCAGTTCTACCTGGTGTGGCCGCTCGTGGTCGGGGTGCTCCTGCGGTCCTTCGGGAGGCGGTACGACCGCATCGCCGGACTGCTGCTTGGCGGCGTGGTCGTCTCGACCGTGCTCATGATCGTCGGCTACTCCGAGGCCGATCCGTCGGCGGTGTACTACGGCACCCACACACGAGCCTCCGGGCTCCTCCTCGGTGCGGCGCTGGCCCTGTTCTGGCGCCCCCAGGCCCTGGTCCGCCGGGCACGGCGTCCCGTCCCGGCGCTCGGGGCGGCCGGCCTCGTCGCGATGGTCGTGCTCGCCGTGCTCCACCGGGTGTGGGATGAGCGCACCTGGGCGCTCTATCACGGTGGGTTCGTGGTGATCGGGGTCGTCACGCTCGTGGTGATCGCGGCTGCGGTCCATCCCGGGTCCTTCCTCGGTCCCGTGCTCGGTAACCCGGTCCTGCGGGCGATCGGCGTGCGGTCGTACGGGTTGTACCTGTGGCACTGGCCCGTGTTCGTGCTCACCCGGCCGGGCATCGACCTGTTCTGGCCGACGTGGCAGGTCACGGCGTTCCGGGTGGCGTGGACCGTGTTGCTCACCGAACTGAGCTACCGGTACCTGGAGACGCCGATCCGGCAGGGCGCGCTCGGCCGCTGGTTCGACCGGCTCCGCAATCGCGAGCGTCGCGCCCGACGGTCGCTCGCTGCGGCGAGCGTCGGCGGCCTGGCCCTGTTGCTGGTGGCGGCCGGCGTCGCGACCGCATCGTCGAGCCCGAACGCGGCGGCCGAGAGCCTGCGCCAGGGCCTCGAGGCCCAGCGACTCCAGGGCTCGATCGGCACGACGACGGTTCCGACGACCCTCGCGACGGCAGCGGGTCCGGGCCCGACGTCGACGGCGGCCGCTGCGACCACCACCACGACGGTCGATCCGCTGGCGGCTCTCCCGCCGGGCAAGATCGCCGCGATCGCTTGGGGCGACTCGGTGATGCTCGGAGCGTTCACGAAGTTGAAGGAAACGCTCGGCGCCGACTCGTTCGTGGACGCCAAGGAAGGCCGCTACCTGAAGGATGCGGTCGCCCCGCTCACGCTGCTGCGCGACCGGGGCAAGTTCGGTCAGGCTGTGGTGATCGCCCTGGCCTCCAACGGCCCGGTCACCGCAGCCCAGGTCGGCGAGGTGATGGCGGTGCTCAGCGGGGTCCCGAGGGTGATCTGGGTGAACGCTCGGGTACCCGGTCGGGCGTGGGAGGCCTCCAACAACGACATCCTCGCCAAGGCGCTCCCGAGCTATCCGAATGCGCTGCTGCTCGACTGGAAGCGATACGGCGACGGCTACCCGGCGTGGTTCTACGGTGACGGCATCCACCTGAAGCCGCCCGGGCAGGAGGCCTACGCCTTGCTGATCCGCGACTTCGTCATCGGCAAGCTCCCCTGAGCACGGCGGCCCTGGGTACGCTCGCCCGCCATGACCTCTGCCTCCCCCGTCCGCGTGGCCGTGACCGGCGCCGCGGGTCAGATCGGCTACAGCCTGTTGTTCCGCATCGCTGCGGGCGAGATGCTCGGCCCGGACACTCCGGTGATCCTGCGGATGCTCGAGATCACCCCGGCCCTCAAGGCGCTCGGCGGGGTCGTGATGGAGCTCGACGATTGCGCGTTCCCGCTGCTGGCCGGCACCGTCGCCACCGACGATCCGGCGGTCGCCTTCGGTGACGCCGACGTCGCCCTGCTCGTGGGCGCCATGCCGCGCAAGGCGGGCATGGAGCGCTCGGACCTGCTGTCGGCGAACGGCGGGATCTTCAAGCCCCAGGGCGCGGCGATCGCGGCCAACGCCCGAAAGGACGTGAAGGTGCTCGTGGTCGGCAACCCGGCCAACACCAACGCACTCATCGCCGTCTCGAATGCGTCGGGGCTCGATCCCCGCCAGGTCACCGCCATGACCCGGCTCGACCACAACCGGGCCAAGACCCAGCTCGCGCAGCGGCTCGGCGTCAGCGTGAACGAGGTGCAGCGCATGACGATCTGGGGCAACCACTCGGTCACGCAGTACCCCGACCTGTTCCACGCCTCGGTGGGCGGTCGCAATGCCTACGAGGCCGTCGGCGACCACGCCTGGGTGGACAGCACGTACATCCCGACGGTCGCCAAGCGCGGGGCGGCGATCATCGACGCCCGCGGCCTGTCGTCGGCGGCCTCAGCAGCGCGCGCCGCCATGGACCACGTACGCGACTGGACTCATGGCACCCCCGAGGGTGACTGGGTGTCGATGGCGGTCGTGTCCGACGGGAGCTACGGCGTACCCGAGGGCCTGGTGTCGTCGTTCCCGTGCACCTGTGCGAACGGGCAGTGGTCGATCGTCCAGGGTCTCGACATCGACGACTACAGCCGCTCGAAGATCGACGCGACCGTCGCCGAACTCGAAGACGAGCGCACGGCCGTGCGCGACCTCGGGCTCATTTGACGACTGCCATCCGGGCCGTCCGCCGGCCGTACGCCTGGGTCGTCTTCGGCGTCACCTTCGTCACCCTGCTGCTCGCATCGGCCCGGATCCCGGTGCCGGGGGTCGTGCTCGACCCGTTGCACGAGGAACTGGGCTGGTCGAAAGGGACCGTCGGAGCGGCGCAGGCCGTCAGCCTCGTGCTGTTCGGACTGATGGGCCCGTTCGCCGCGGCCCTGTTGGCAAGGTTCGGCCTGAGGCGGGTCGTCACGCTCGCGCTCGTCACGGTGACGATCGGGACGGGGCTCACGAGCGTGATGACCCAGCCGTGGCACTTCGTGCTCGCGTGGGGCGTCGTCGTGGGCGCCGGGACGGGGTGCATGGCGACCGTGCTGGCGGCATCGGTGGCCAACCGATGGTTCGTCGCCCGACGGGGCCTGATCACGGGTTGCCTGACCGCGGCGACGGCGACGGGCCAACTCGTGTTCCTCCCGGTGTTGACGGCCCTGTCGGATGGGCCGGGTTGGCGATGGGTGGTCCGGGTGGCCGCGCTCAGTGCGGCGCTTGCGATCGTGCCGGTCGTCCTGCTGATGCGCGACAAACCCGAAGATGTCGGCCAGCGTGCGCTCGGAGCCCCCGAGGGCTACCGCACCCCGCCGCCGCCCGCGCATCCGATCGGCCTCGCCTGGACGGGGTTGCGGTCGGTGTCGGGGAGCGGGGCGTTCTGGCTGTTGGTGGGCGGATTCTTCGTGTGCGGGCTGTCGACCAACGGTCTGGTCCAGACCCATTTCATCTCCGCCGCCCACGACCACGGACTCGCCCGCACCACCGCGGCGGGGTACCTCGTGCTGATCGGGGTCTTCGACATCATCGGCACGATGGCCTCGGGTGCGCTCACCGACCGGTACGACCCGCGCCGACTGCTGTTCGCCTACTACGCCCTCCGAGGGGTGTCGCTGCTGGTCCTCGAACCGTCGTTGACCGCCGGGAGCGCCCCGCTCGTGGTGTTCATGGTGTTCTACGGGCTCGACTGGGTGGCGACGGTCCCGCCGACGGTCGCGCTGTGTCGGGAATGCTTCGGCCCGGAACTGGCGACCGTCACCTACGGGTGGGTGTTCGCTGCACACCAATTGGGCGGGGCGAGCGCAGCGTGGGGCGCCGGGGCCTTGCGGGACCTCACCGGGTCCTACACGGTCGCCTGGCTCCTCGCCGGCGTGTGCTGCTTGGGTGCGGCGATCGGTTCGTTGTCGATCGGTCGCCCGGCTCTGCGGCCGGTGCCGGTCACTTGAGGAACCGGCTCGTCGTGTTCCCTGCCGAGTTCCTTGAGACGCTCACGGAGGCTGTCCGCTGGATGCCTGGACCGGGTGGCGCCCGAGTAGCCGTGCCGAGGGTGTCGATCGATCCGCCCGCCATCGAGATCGTGCCGATGGCGATCCATTTGTAGCGGTCCGGCCTGAGCGCCGGCCTGACCACCCTCGGGAGCAAGTCCGGGACGTGGGTATCGGCCGGATCGAAGCCTCGATGCGCCGAAACCATCCGCGATCACCAACCTTCGCGAGGAGCGTCGCCTCCGGCCCGCTTCTTCCAACATCGAAATGGCAGACGATTCGGGTCCTCGTGTTCGGGCCGAGGGGAGGCAGATCGAGCGAGCGATCGAAGCTCCACTCCGGATCCCTGGAGTCGAGTGAGTCGCATTGCAGTCAGCTCCCTGGCCTGCTCGTGCGCGTCTTGGAGGCGTCACGGCGGAAAAGGATGTCGAACACTGCGGGTGCGCTGAACACGCGGTTGTAGTTCCGGCCTGTGATCTCGCTGAGCACCCCGAGATCGACGAGTCGAGTTACTGCGTTATTGGCCGCCTGGGCACTGACGTTGTGGCTCTCCGCGATGTTCTTGACCGTCACCGTTGGGTACTCGATGAGCTTCTCGGTCACGGCGATGGCGACGCCCTTGACTCGTGTCGTGCGCAGCATGGTGAGCGTGGAGTCCCGCCAGGCAAGCAGAGCGCGTATCCGCGCCCCTGCGTCCGCAGCTTGTTCAGCAATCGCCTGGCAGAAGTAGCTGATCCACTCGTCCCAGGCGCCGCGCGTGCTGACTTCTCGCAGGAGATACCGGTACTGGTCGGAGCGCACCTCGAAGTAAGGCGACAGGTTGATGAGCGGTTCGGTGAGAAGCCCGTAGTCGATCAGTTGCAGGATGGCGATCAAACGGCCGATGCGGCCGTTACCGTCGGTGAACGGGTGCAGGGCCTCGAACTGGTAGTGGGCAGCCGCCACTCGAATGAGGGCATGGAGGTCACCCTCGGCGTGAATCCACTTCTCCCACGCCGACAGGCCGTCGTTGAGAAGCTCGCCTGGTGGGGGCGGGATGTAGCTCGCCTCGAGAACGCTGCAGCCCTTGTAGGGACCGATGATGACCTGCGTCTGGCGAACCTGACCTGCCTGCCAGTCCTCACTGGCAGTCCCGACGACGAGGATGCGCTGCAGCTCACACGCGAGCCGAGTGCTGATCGGGAGCGTGGCCCGCCGCTCGATGGCGTGTTCGGTCGCATGGATGAAGTTGATGACCTCGGTGACGGCTTGGCTTCGAGGCAGTTCCTCGTCGATCTCCGAACTCAGCACCTCCGCAGCGGGAGCAAAGGTGCCTTCGAGGGCTGACGTGCTCACCGCCTCACGCCGGATCGTGGGGCGCGCAACGAGCATCGGGTTGGGCAACAACTCCTTCGCGAGCGCGTCGAGCCTGCCCAGGAGGTGCGCTGCGTTGGCAACGTCGGACCACGTTCGCGCCGAGAGCTCGAGAGTCGATGGGAGTGGATCGGGCACGAACGCTGCGTGGTCGACCTGTCGGCCAGCCTCCTCGACGCTGATCGGAACGAGCTTGCCAGTTGCCTCGCGCCCGAACCGCTTCAGATCCACAGATCAAGGATAGCACTATCAACCTTGAGTTTCACATCTGTGATTTCAAGTGAGGGCTGCGGCCGGCGATCACGGTCAATCTTGATGGCATCAACCTTGAGAACTCGCCTGTGGATTTCAAGTTTCGCTTCCGCCTCGCTGTTCCAGCGCGCTGGAGCCTGCGGTCAGCAGGATCCGACCAGTTCCAGTCGAGCCGGAAATGCTGGAAGACCGACCGTCGCCCCGCCAGCCCGGTCGTTGAAGTCAACAGAGGTCGGGCCACGGCGGGCCGGACGGTGCGATGCACCATGGCTCGGGCGGCCATCGGCTCATCAGACGCCCTTCTCGACCGGCACAGGCTGAACTCGGCTGGGGTCGAAGCAGCGGCCTCGCTTGCCTCTCCGGATGACGACGTGATCGATGAACAGACCCACGAGGGCGCGTTGCTGGTTGAGGGTGAGACGGTCCCAGGTCTCGGCGGTTACCCGTTCGGCCGGCGTGTCGTCGAGGCTGGCGTCGACGGCCAGTTGGTCGAGCCGTCGCCTCGCGAGTAGGAGGCGAGCGTGGATGGGATCCTGCGCAGCAAGGAACTGCGCACGGTTGATCCGCTGCGCGCCGTAGTCCGCGGCGAGGTCGGCGAGGAACTGTTCGTCGGTCTCGATCGAGGCGACCAACTGGTGGGCTCCGCCGCCGTGGACGTTGCCGCGTTCCGCGTTCTGGTGGTGCTTGGCGCTGACACGTTCACCGATCCGAGCGGACTCGTGCTCGGCCGCCGCGCCGAGGACCTGTGCAGTGAACCGGCCGCTGGCCGTGTTCAGGTCGACGTGACCGGCAGCGACCGTCCGGATCTCGACGCCGGCGGAGGCGACCACCTTCGTCAGCTCGACGAGGTCGGCGAGGCGCCGGTAGAGCCGGTCGGGGTGGTAGGCAACGATCACGTCGATCTCGCGCCGACGGACGAGGTCGAGCAGGCGCTCGTACTCCGGGCGGCACGCACCGGAGTAGGCGCTCAGGTCGTTGTCGACGAGCACCTCGTCGACACTCCAGCCCTCCAGGTCGGCCAGTTGGCGGCATGCGTCGATCTGCCGGCCGACTCCGGCCGCCTCGCCGACCTTGTCCAGCGAGATCCGCGCGTAGATCGCAGCACGCCCGAACAGCGTGCCGGTCCCCGTGCAGACGTTCGTCTGTCGCCTCACCGCCATGCTGCGCTCGCTCCTCGAGTGTTCGGGACTCCCTTCTGGAGTCCCACCTGGGGGAGCTGCTCAGCGCGTCGTGATTACC
The DNA here is from genome assembly GCA_046081125.1 of Acidimicrobiales bacterium. GTDB lineage: Bacteria > Actinomycetota > Acidimicrobiia > Acidimicrobiales > Ilumatobacteraceae > JBEIFW01. The sequence goes on along the minus strand of JBJTVH010000133.1, from coordinate 5,707 downwards.
TCAGAAACTTCGAGGTCGTGTTGTCCGCGAGCGCCTTGCCGCCGGTCTGGCACGCCGGGCAGTAGTGCACGGTGTACGAGCTGTACGCCACCTCGCGGATGGAGTCGCCGCAGGCGGGGCAGGGCAGACCCGTGCGGCCGTGGACCCCGCCGGGGCGGTCGCCGGACGAGCTCATCTCGCTGCGGGCCCGCTCGGCCGCAAGGCCCTCCGCGCAGGCGGCGGCGATCGCGTCGACGACCGCCTGGGCGCCACCGGCGCCGAGGCGACCCGTCATTGCGAACGGCGACAGCCTCGCCCGGTGGCACACCTCGTTGGCGAGCCGCCGGCCGAGTCCGGCGACGCAGGTCTGGTCGCGCAGGAAGCCGTGGAGCCGCTGGTTGTGCTGGGTGAACCGATCGGCGAGTTCGCCAGCCGAGATCCGATCGGCCTCGGGACCGAGGTCGGCCAGCGGCGGGAGCCGCAACCGGTCGGCGCTCGGCACGCACCAGACGCCCGCCCGCCGCTCGGTGCCGGCCTCGGTGAGCAACCAGGCCCGCCCGTCGGCGAACCGCCAGCGGGCGATCCCGTTGCGCGGCTTCGCGGACGGCTTCGGGTCCTCCTTCAGGCGTCCGCCCTGCATGAGGTGCACGACGAAGGTCAGCGCACCGAACGTCGGGAGGAGGTACTTGCCCCGCCGGCCGACCTCGGCGAGTGCTTCACCGATCGCGGTGGACGGATCGGGCGATGCGGTCTTGAGCGCCGTGAAGGTGAGCGGCCGGAACTCCTCCAGCGACGCTGCTGCGTACCGGCTGGTCAGGCGCTCGGCGTGGGCCTGGAGCTCGGGCAGTTCGGGCATCAGTGGTACTCGGTGGTCGGCCTGACTGCGTCGAACACGGCTGCCAGGGCGGCGAACACCGGCTGGTTGTCGACCACGACCTGGACATCGCCGTACAGCACGATCCGGCCCTTGATGAACGCTTCCTGGGCGTTGACCGCGCCCGTTGCCACGGCGACCGCGGTGTCCCAGTCCTGCACGAACCGCACGTGCTCGGGCTCGGCCGGCCCTGCGCCGAACGATGCCGTGCCGTTCACCTGCAGGTGGTAGACGACCTCGCCCTCGGGCCCGTCGGTGACGACCTGGGTGACGCCGAAGGATCGTCCCGCCGCCGCCGACGTGAGCGACTCCGAGCGCGTGACGGCCGAGGTCAGTTCGTCGATCCAGTCGAGGCTGAGGTAGCGGGCCACCGGCGAAGTCTGCCCTACGCTGCCGCCGTGCGTGTCGGGCCGGAGGACGACGCCCGCCGCGATCCTCCGCCCGACGACCCGTGGTGGGCCGAGTGGTTCGCGTTCGGGGTCGGCCCGTCGGCCACTGGCCTCGGCGCCTGCTCGGTGATCGTGCTGCTCCCGAATCAGCGGCGAGCGCTGTACGTCGCAGCCGTCGTCGCGCCCGATCGGCCCTTGCTCTCGGTGGTCGACGTTGAGCAGGGAATGCCTGCTCGGGGGCTGCGCCTGCGCAACGGCAACCTCTGGGTCGATCACGTGTGCGACGAACCCCTGCGGCAGTGGACGGTCATGAACGAGACCTATGCCGTGGCGCTCGACCGCCCCGGCGAGGCGCTCGGCCGGGCGTACGGGGAGCCGACGCCCGTCGCGTTCGACCTGGAGTGGTACGCCGACCGGGATCCGGTTGCGGTCGAGCCGGCCGGCTACCGGATCGACGGGCGGGTGCACGGGCTCATCGAGTTGCGGGACGGAGCCGTCGAACTCGGTGACGTCCCGGGATGCCACGAGCACCGGTGGGGACGCTGGCCGTTCCCCGCCCCCGCAGGGCTGCGCCCGGCGGGGCTCGAAGCGCCGGCGCTGCTCGTCGGACCCGACGGATCGCTGCCGTGGTGGAGCGTGCTCGGTGCCGACGGTTGGTGGTTCGGCGGGGCCTGAGGTCAGCCTTCCGACGCCGCCCGTCGGCGGTGGCGCACGAATTCGATGACGACGGGGAGGAGGCTCACCGCAACCACCGTCAACACCGCGATCTCGAGGTTGTCCCGGACGACGGCGACCTCGCCGAGCTGGTGGCCGAGCACGGTGATCCCAACCGCCCAAACGAGTGCGCCCGCCAGGTTGAAGGTGACGAAGGTGCGGTACGGCATCCGGGAGGCTCCGGCGACGATCGGAGCGAACGTCCGCACGACCGGCACGAACCGGGCGAGCACGATCGTCTTGGCACCGTGCGCCTCGAAGAACCGCTGAGCGGTGTGGACGCGCTGCTGCTTGAACAGGCGGGCGTCCGGCTTCCGGAACAGCGCCGGGCCGAGCCGGCGGCCGAACACGTAGCCGACCTGGTCGCCGACCGCAGCGGCGACGAACAGCACGCCCAGGATCAACCACAGCGGTTGCCCGAGCCGCTCACCGCCGGCATGCGAGGCAAGGAACCCGGTGACGAACAACAGGGAGTCACCGGGGAGGAAGAACCCGAAGAACAGGCCGCTCTCCGCAAAGACGATCGCCGCAGCGAGCGCAAGACCCCCTGCCTCGAGGAGGCGCTCGGGACGAAGGGCGTCGAAGAGAGCGAGAGCGACGGCGAGCACCGCCGGACCCTAGCCAGTGGCGTCGGCAGCGGGACCCAACCCGCTGGACGCCATCGAACCGGCAGGCGAGCCTGGGCCCGTGAGGACCGGGATGCGCGTCGACCCCGCCGTGGCGCGACTCCTGGTGGTCGGATCCCTCGGACGGCTGCCGGCGGCCATGTTGCCGCTGGCCGTCCTGGTGCTCGTCGCCGGGGAAGCCTCCACGACGGCCGCCGGTGTCGCGGCCGGCGCCGTGTCGCTGGGCCTCGGCGCCTCCGGGGTGTTGACCGGCCGGTGGCTCGACGGGGGAGCGGCGCACCGGGTGATCGCCGTGCTCGCCGTCGCGCACCTCCCCGCGGTCGGCGCCTTCCTCGTGGTCGCCGACGGCGGCCCGACGGCTGCCGTCGCTGGTGCCGCCTTCGTCGCCGGGTCGAGCGTTCCGCCGATCGGGAGTCTGGTCCGAGCCCGGCTCACCGGGGCGGTGCCCGAGTCGGATCATCGCCGAGTCTTCGCGCTCGAGTCGGTGACCGTCGAGCTCGTCTGGATCGCGGGGCCGTTGCTCGTGTCGCTGCTCGCCGTGCTGACCGATCGTTGGGTGGCGGTCGCCGCATCGGGGCTCGCGGTGATCGCCGGCTCGATCGGCATGATGACGGGGTCGACGAGCGCGCGATCTGGCGGCGGGCACGGCGGGTCCGGTCCCTGGTTGAGCGGACCGGTCGTTCGGCTGATCGTTGCGTTCGCCGTCGTCGGCGCAGGGTTCAACGTGGCGATGGTCGGCCTGGCCGAACGGGCCAAACAGGTCGACGCGACGGAGTTGACGGGGCTGCTGATCGGCGTATGGGGCGTGGGCAGCGTGTTCGGTGGCTGGTGGGTGGCGGCCGGCCGGCGAACGCCCGGCCTCGGCGTCCTCGGGGCCGCTGTGGCCGTGGGGCTCGGCGCGCTCGCCGGCGCGCCCGGCCTGGTCGGCCTCGGGGTGGTGCTCGCCGTCGGGGGCGTGCCGGTGGCGCCGTTCATGTCCGGCGTGAACGCGCTCGCCGGCCAGGTCGCACCGGTGTCGGCCCGGGCCCGAGTCTTCGCCTCGATGCTCGCAGCGAGCACGGTGCTGTCGTCGGCGGGGAGCGTCGTCGGTGCGGCGCTCGCCGAACACGTCGGCCCACCATCGGCCTTCGCCGTGTCGACCGGGCTGATCCTGGCGGCGGTCGCGCTCGCCGTTCCCGTCGAGCGTTCGATCTAGTCCACGGCAGGGTCCGTGCCCGGACGCGAAACGGCCCGGCCGGTGCTCGCCGGCCGGGCCGTCACACGTGTGATCGGACGGACTCAGCTCGAGAGGAGGTTCGGCGCCCTGCGCTTCGAGAACGCGATGGAGCCGAGCAGCACCACGAGCGCCACCGCAGCGATCGCGTAACGGGCGCCGTCCTGGTCCTGGAGGTTGATGACGGCCGGCAGGATCAGCAGCGACACCAGGTTCATCACCTTGATGAGCGGGTTGAGCGCCGGGCCGGCAGTGTCCTTGAAGGGGTCGCCGACGGTGTCGCCGATGACCGCGGCCTTGTGGGCATCGGAACCCTTGCCGCCATGGTGACCGTCCTCGATGTACTTCTTCGCGTTGTCCCAGGCGCCACCGGCGTTCGACAGGTAGTTCGCCATGAGCTGACCCACCAGGATCACCGCAGCGAGGAAGGCGCCGAGGGCGAAGTAGTTGATGCCGAACCCGATGATCACCGGAGTGAGCACGGCGAGCAGCGCCGGGGTGGCGAGCTCACGCAACGACGCCGCCGTGCAGATGTCGATGACGGGTGCATAGTCGGGGCGCTTCTCGCCTTTCATGATCTTGCCGTCGGCGAACTGGTTGCGGACCTCCTGGACCACCACACCTGCGGTGCGCGACACCGCCTGGATGGCGAGCCCGGAGAACAGGAACGGCACGGCGCCGCCGATCAGCAGGCCGATGAAGACCTTCGGGTCCGCGACGTTGATCAGCACCACGTCGAAGACCGTCTTGCCGGTCTCCTCGAGCTTCTTGATGCCGTCGGCGCCGAGGGTCTCGTTTCCGATGATCTCGATGAAGCTCGCGAACAACGCGACCGCAGCAATCACGGCCGAGCCGATGGCGAAGCCCTTCGTGACGGCCTTCGTGGTGTTGCCGACGGCGTCGAGGCTCACCATCACCCGCTCTGCATCCCCGTGGAACTCGCCCGACATCTCGGCGATGCCGGCTGCGTTGTCGGCAACCGGGCCGAAGGTGTCCTCGGAGACGACGACGCCCGTTGTGGCGAGCATGCCCATGCCGGCCAGCGCCACGAGGTACAGCGCGAACTGGATGTTGCCGCCGCCGAGGGCGACGGCGCCTCCGAGGGCCACGGCGATCGCAACGACTGCCCACACCGAGGATTCGAGCCCGTACGAGGTGCCCGAGAGCACCACGGTGGCTGGGCCGCCCGAGGTGGATTCGGCAATCTCCTGCACGGGCTTGGTCTCGGTGGAGGTGAAGTACTCGGTGATGCGACTCGCTGCCTGCGCCAGCAAGAGGCCGATGACCACGGCGCCGAACATGCGCAGCCCGACGTGGGAGATGGTCCCCTCGGGGTTACCCACGTAGACGAGGGCGAGCCCGAGCGAGCCCACGACGGTCAACAGGCCGGCGGTGAGGAAGCCCCGGTTGATGGGGGCGAGCGCGTTGCGGTCCTTGTCGCTGGCCCGCACGGCGAACACGCCGACGATGGAGGCGAGCACACCGATCGCGCGGGCGGCGAGCGGGAAGAGCGCGCCGATCGCCCACAGCTCGGGGTTCTCGGGGAAGATCGACTTGAACGCCGGTACGCCGAGGATGATCGAGGCGACCAGGGTCACCTCGTAGCTCTCGAAGAGGTCCGACGCCATGCCGGCGCAGTCGCCGACGTTGTCCCCGACGTTGTCGGCGATGGTGGCCGGGTTGCGGGGGTCGTCCTCGGGGATGCCCGCCTCGACCTTGCCGACGAGGTCGGCGCCGACATCGGCGCCCTTGGTGAAGATGCCGCCGCCGAGGCGCGCGAAGATCGAGATCAACGAGCCGCCGAAGGCGAGGCCGACCAGCGAGTGCAGCGCGGCGTCATCGCCGATGATGCCGCGCATCGCGAGGTAGTAGCCCGCCACGCCGAGCAGACCGAGGCCGACCACCAGCATGC
>JBJTVH010000132.1:0-78640 GCA_046081125.1 Acidimicrobiales bacterium | reverse complement strand
ACGACCACCAACTCGACTCCGCCGGAGCTCTCTGCGCACGTTGCGAGCGCTCGCACCAGCGCGTCGAAGCGCTTGACGGGGGCGAGGCGCCCGACGGCGACGACCAGGGGTTGTGCAGTCGGCGAGGCCGGACCGTGGAAGCGGGGGGCGATGCCCGGCGGCACGACGTGGACCCGCTCGGTTCGGAACCCGAGCTGTCCGACCAGTTCGGTCCGGGACGCCTCCGAAAGGGTGACCACCGGGGTGCGCCGGTAGAGCGGTGGGGCGATCCGTCGTTCGACGAACTCGCCGGCCCGACCGGCGGCCCGGCCGAGCATCAACTCCCACATGGGCCCGTGGACGTGGTGGAGCCAGGTGACCTGCGGACCCCGGCACCACACCGGCGAACCCCACGGCACCCCGTTCCAGATCTCGACGAGGGCGTCCCGGGGACCGTGCCGGCCGGCGAGTTCGGCGGCCACCGCCCGGGGGAACACGCCCATCCGTCCGCCGCGGCGCACGACGTCCAACCCGCCCCGGCGGATGCGAACCGGCTGCCCGGGCGCGGCGGACGTTCGAAGGGTGACCCCCAGACCGGCCGTCGCCCACCGCTGTAGTACGTGCTCGGCGTGCACCTCGCTGCCGCCGGCTTCGGCGTCGTCGAGATCTCGCCAGGCGAGCACGTGGATGCGCCTGATGCCCAGCGCATGGGCCCGGCGGGCGAGAGGAACCACCGGCTCGGTGTCGGGCATGACGGCCTGCCAGGCTATCGGCATGCTCGCTTCGAGGTCCTGCTCCCGGTGCGATTGACCGGCGAGCGTCCGCTCGAGGGCCGCACACCCCCCGGGCTGCTGGCCCTCCACGAGGCTGGCTACCGCGAGGTGCGCACTCGGCTCGGCCCGGGCCGCCTGCTCGATCTCGGGTGCGGAGTCGGTGACGGCACCGCATCGCTGCGTGGCCCCGGCCGGGAGGTCGTCGGCATCGACTACGACGTCGTCGCGGCCGCCTTCGCGAACCGCTCCCGCGGCCTGACCACGTTGTGCGCCGACGGGGCACGACTGTCGGTCCGGTCCGGCTCGTTCGACGCCGTGTGCTCATCTCACCTGATCGAACACTTCGTCGATCCGGAGCCCCATGTGGCCGAACTGGCCCGGGTGCTGGCTGACGACGGGGTGGTGTTCGTGATCACCCCCAACGCCCCGGCCGATTTCGAGAACCCCTTCCACGTCCATCTGTTCGAGCCGAGGTCGCTGAAGGCGTTGCTGGACAAGCACTTCGACGCGGTCGAGATCGTGGGCCTCGACGGCGACGACGTCGTGAAGGCGGACTTCGAACGCCGCCGACGGTTCGCCCGCCGAGTCCTCGCCCTTGACGTGTTCGGCCTGCGTCACCGACTCGGCCACCGGGCCTACGTCGGCCTGCACGCGCTCGCCCGGCGGGTCGCCTACCCGCTCCTCGCGGCGCGGGACCGTCGTCGTCTGGCGGGGTCCCCCCGGCCGGAGATCGGACCGGATCGCTTCTCGCTCACGCCGGCGATCGATCGCTCGACGCTCGTGCTGTTCGCGATCGCCCGAGCGCCCCGGCGCGTCGCCGGCTGAACTCGGCAGCGCCGCCCAACATCGCGTCGGCCCCGACGAGCAGGATCGCGGCAAGGGCCGGACGGTGCAGCGGCGCGAAGGCTCGCGGCCAACCGAAGCTCGCCGCCGGGTCCGCCACCACCTGCCGGGCGACGACGGCCAAAGCCACGACCGCCACCCCCATGATTGCCGTGCGCGCCGGGATCGGCAGTCGGGCCGGACGTCGCGCGCCGAGCAGGGTCGCGAGCGCAAGGAGCGGGCCGTAGACCGGCCCGACGAACACGGCCCCAACGACGGCTGCTCCGGCGGTCACCGCCGCAGTTGTGCCCCACGGCAGGGGAACCGTGCGCTCGCGACGTCGCGGCACGACGACCGGTGGGGCGAGGGGCGCGCGCCGGCGGGCGAACATCACGACGGCCAGGGCCACGGCGGCGGTGGCGAGCGACAGCCAGTGCGCGCGCGTCACCCAGTCCTGCGGTGCCCAGCGAAGGTCGATCGTCACGGGCTCGCCGCTCGCCAGGTCGACGCGCCAGGCGTTGGCGCCACCGTCGAGGTCCTGCGGTGCGCCGAGGTCCCGGCCGCCGATGCGCGCCTGCCAGCCCCGGTTCCAGCCTTCGCCCCACACGAACCAGGCTGGGCCGGCGTCGGGGCCGGCGGCGATCGTGATGCGAGCCTGCGACGGGGAGCGGCGATCGACCTCGACGGTCCGGATGCGCCCGGCGAGCCCGGTCGGCGCCGCCGTGCTCGTCGGCGCCGTGCCCGTCGGCGCCGACCGCAGCACGAGGCGGTCGAGGTCGATCCCGGTGCGCCGGCCCGGTGCGGTCCGCACGACGTGCTCGCCCGCCGCCAGTTCGACCGTGTCGCACGCTTCCACGACCGCACCGTCGAACGGTCCCCGCAGCCGTACGGGGAAGGGCCGGTCGTCGATGGTTACGAGGTCGTCCCGGCACCCGGCCTCGAAGGCGGTGCGGGCCGGATCGATCGCCAGATCGCCGAGGCGCAGGGTGTGGACGGCGGCCGGCAGGACCACGGGCCCGGACCACGGATCCATCCCGGTGCGTTCTGCGGCAGCGGCGATCGTGACCCGGGCACGCTGGCCGACGAGCGGGGGGTCGATCACGATCGTGGCCGCGCCGCCGGCGGCGGAGGCCGGTACGGCCACCCGCCGGGTCGTGCCGTCGACGGTCACGTCGAGCACCGTCGGCACCGAGTGCCGGGCGTCGTCGACCACGCCGATCGCGAGGCGGTCGATGCGCATCTCCCGGCCGGCGTCGACGGTCACCGACGCGCCGACCGGCGTGCCGAACCGGGTGATCCAGGCCGTACCGGGGTCGGCGTCGAACGCCGCTCGGCCGCCGGCGGTGGGTACCCCGGCGAGCCGGGACGTCGCCGTCACCGTGCCGTCACCGATCACCGCATCGGTTCGGGCATCGTCGGCGCGGGGGGACAGCCGGGCCACGCCGGTGAGCTCGAACCGTCGCAACTGGGGGAGCCGGAGCCGTCGGACGATCGCCGGTTCGGGGTCGTCCCGCCAGCGCACCCGGCCGTCGACCCGCTCGCGCCGCAGCACGAACGTGAGCGGCTGCCCGGTCTCGGCCATCGACGCGAGCCGGGTCGGGACCCGGACCTCTTCGGTCAGGCGGATCCCGGCGTCGATCTCGACGAACCCGACGGGCCCGAGGCCGCCGGTCCCGGCTCCCGGCCCCGGCTCGGTCGCCAGGACCTCGAGCTCGACCGTGGCGGTGGACGGCGCGTCGAGGTTCACGACCTGCCCGCCGTCCTGCCGGGACCGATCGTCGAGCTCGACCGTGCGCGACGAGCCTTCGGTGCGGATGCGCACGGCCGTGATCATCCGGTTCGGATACGTCGCGTCGAGCTGGCGAACCGAGATCCGAGGCAGCGGGCGAGGGGCGTCGAACGTGAGGCGGAACCGCACGCCGCGCACGTCCCGGCCCTCCCCGGTGAACCAGGCCGTCGCCGGGTCACCGTCGACGGCGCCGACGGGTCGCGCCTCGGGCCAGTAGGCGTTCGGCGACCCGTACGACGTCGCCGTGGCTCGGCCCCCGCCCGTCTGGACGGCGACGGTCCTCGAGCCGCTCGGGGCGTTCGCCAGCACGGGGAGCCGGGCGTCGGCGGGGTCGACCTGCAGCACGGCGGGTCCGTCGCCGTCCTCGGTCATGCCGAGGGTGTCCTGTGAGCCACGCCACTGCCGGGCGCGGACGCGGGCGCCGTCGGTGACGACCAGCGGTGCGCCCGCGACCATCGCAGCGAGCGTCGCGTCGTCGGCGACCGTGGTCGCCTGGACCACGCCTCGCTCGGGCGGCAGGAGCCCGGCGGCGGCCGCCGAGACGATCCCTGCGCCGTCGCCGTCCACGCCGATCACCGCCGTGCGGACGCGCGCCACGGGCACCGGGTCGTCGACGGCGACGATCCGCACCGGCGGGAGCGCTCGGGTCGGGATCGACAGGATGCGTTCGTCGACGAAGCCCGAGGGATCGACCCGGGCCTCGCCGAGGTCGCGCGCCGGCCGGTCGGCAAGCGCCGTGGCAAGCGCCTCGGCAAGTACGGCCGGCGGCAGGGTGCGGTAGCGCTCCCAGGCGGCGTCCCCGCGGATGACGACGTCGCCGACGCCGAGCAGCCTGGCCACGGGTTCGAGCGCAGCCGGCTCGAACGTGCCGTCCTGGATCGTGTCGTCGAGCGCCCACAACAGGTCCATCCGCCCCGGCGAGCCCAGGGGGAGCAGGTCCCGACCGAGTACGGACCGGTCGGTGAGGCCGGGCAGGACCGGATCGGTGGTCGTGCCCCACCGGTAGGCGGCGAAGTCCTGGCCGGGCAGTTCGAGCACGGCGGTGTCCGATTCGCCGAGCGCCGCGGCGGCCTGGGGCCACCAGGCCGGAACCTGCTCGGGACGTTGCAGCGTGGCGTCGACGAACCCACCGGTCCAGGCCGCCTGGCCGTTGACGAGCACGGCGAGGGTGAGCGCTGCGGCAGCGAGCGCGCCGCGCCGCGGCCACCGCACGGCCAGCGCCGCCACCGCGGCGCCCAGTGCCAGCGCGCCGGCGAGCGCCACGAGCGGCACCGCCCGGGTGGAGCTGCGCAGCGCGAGCACCAGCGTCGAGCGGGAGGCGTCGCCGAGCAGCAGCGAGCCCCAGGGTGACGGGTCGCCGGGCGGGTGGGCCCCCACGGCGATCACGGTGCCGGTGACGAGCAGCGTCGCGAGCCAGCCCGACGCCGACCAGCGCACGGCGACGATCGCCACGACCACGGCGACCACGAGGCCGAACCCCACGACGAGCAACGCCGGGTCGGTCAGGTACGGCGTCGAGGCAGAGTTCCATCGGCCGAGGAAATCGCCGCCGTAGAAGAGCCAATAGCCGAGACCGCGCAGCACCTCGGGTGCCGACGACGTCGTCGCCACCGCGTCGACGGTCTCGGAGTAGGCGAGGACGTCGGCGCCGTATCGGGACTGGATCAGGAGCGGGACGGCCCACCAGGCGTTCGCCGGCACGGCGAACGCGGCGATCCGGCCGACGACCGCACCGGCGCGCCGCCAGGTGATCTCGCCGCGCCAGGCGGCGTGGACGAGCCACGTGATCGGGGCGATGGCGACGAGCGCGACGGCGGTCGCGTTGATGCCGCCGACCGTTGCGCTCACCAGCGCGACGACGGCGGGCCAGCGCCAGCCGCCCCGCCGGGCGGCGAGCACCGTGGCGGCGACGACCCAACCGAGGCCCGCCCACGGCGTGAGCAGCACGGAAGTCCGGTTCACGTAGGTCAACACGAACGGCGAGCTCAGGTAGGCGACCGCGGCGACCAGCCCGGCGAGGGCGGGCAGGCCGAGATGGCGAGCCAGGAACCGCACGCCCGTGCCGGCCGCGAACACCACGGTGCCGAGCCACAGGCGCTGGGTCACCCAGTCGGGCAGCCCGGCGAGATCGCCGAGGGCGAACCACGGGCCCATCGGCCAGAGATACCCCACGACCTGGTGGCTCACGTGGCCGCCGAACTGGCTCGTGTCCCACAACTCGCCCGCCCGGCGCAGCAGGCGCCACGGGTCGAGCAGGAGGTAGTGCTTGGTGTCGGCGGCGACCGTGCCGGGTGCGGTGAGCAACGCAGGCAGGTACGAGAGCACGCCCAGCAGGGCGATCTCGACCAGGTGACGGCGCCGGGGGGTCATGGCACGACGGCGCCGATGCCGAACAGCGCGGTCAGGGCGACGAGCAGCGCCGCCTCGGTGGCGACGAGCGCCGTCCACCAGGCGCCAGGGGTCACCCGGGGTCGACGCGGCTGCCACACGGCGAGCACGAGCACCAGTGGGAATGCGGCGAGGACGAAGCGGGGGCGCGCCGTCACCGTGGCCGGGAGCAGCATCAGCAACACGATCACGGCGGAGTACGCAAGGTCCGGGGCGGGGATCCGCTGACGGCGCAGGCCGATGAAGCCGGCGACGATCACCGCGACGCTCGCCACCGTGAGGAGGTTGGCGGCTGAGCTCAGCGGGGCCCGCACCACGTCGACGCCGGCCATCACCACCCGCCAACCGAAGCTCGTCCCTTCGTCCCACGCTTCTCGTTGCACCCGGAACCACACGCCCGCTTCGCCGGTGTGGCGGGCCAGGTACACCTGGAATCCGAGGAAGCCGATCGGGGCGAGCGCGGGTGCGACGAGCGCACGCCAGTCGCGGCGGTCTCGGATCGCCAGCAGGGCGGCCACCGCGCAGGCGACCACGAGCGCAAGGCCGTTCGGTCGCGTCGCGGTGCCGATCGCTGCAGCCAGGCCGGCCAGCAGCCAGCGGCGGTCGGCGAGTGCCAGCAGGCAGCCCGCTGCGGCCACGAGCAACAACGGCTCGGCGTAGCACATCGACAGCACCACACTGCCCGGGAACAGGCTGACCACGACCATGGCCCGACCGGCGGCCTGCGGTCCCCACCATCGGCGGGCCACGAGGCCGAGCGCGAGCACTACGAGCGCACCGAGCACGACGTTGACGGCGATCGCTGCGGCGACTTCGTCGCCGGGCAGGACGACGTCGGCGAGGCGGATCAGCAGGGGATACAACGGGAAGAAGGCGGCGCGCGCCTCGATCTGGTCGTAGGTGATGCCCGGCGGGACCGACCGGGGGTAGCCGAGCCGGGCGATCTCGAGATACCACCGGCCGTCCCAGGCCGACAGCACGCCGGTGATGTCGCCCAGCGCGCTCGTCGGCCTCGGCAGACCCTGGTCGGCGAGGACCGCCGAGCGCGAGGCCGACACCACCCCCGCGCCGACGAGCACGGCGACCCGGCTCGCGACATAGGCGAAGGCGCCGAGCGCGAGCGCCTGGCGCCATGCGGGGTCGGCGAGGGCGCGGCGCACGGGCGAGCTCACCAGGACGCGATCGGCGGGATGGCCCGCCGGGGGCCGAACGCCGGTGCCGACCAGCCGGCGGCGAGCAGCAGCCGGACCACCCGGCCCCGCTGACCGGTGTACGGGGCGAGCAGGGCGAGCAGCTCGTCGTCGGTGCCCCGAGGCCGGCCGGCGAGGGCGTAGGCGACGATGTTGCGCAGGTGGTAGTCGCCGACGGCCACGGCGTCGGGATCGCCGAGCGCCATGCGCACCTGGGCGGCGGTCCACACCCCGACGCCCGGGATGTGGCGCAGCAGGACCTCGGCGGCGGGACCGTCGAGGGTGGCCGCAGCCTCGAGCCGGTTCGCCCGGCGGCTGACCGCGCGCAGCGTGTCGGCACGGCGGCGCTCGATCCCGAAGCGGTGGAACCACCAGTACGGCCGCTCGGCGAGCCGCTCGGGGTGGGGTGGCAGGAGCAGCCCGAACGGTCCGGGCGCAACGGTGGCGTCGGCCCGGCACAACGCCGCCCACTGCCGCACCGCTTCGATCGAGGTCACCCGTTGGGCGAGCACGGCGGCCACGAGCGCCGGATGGACGAGCGCCAGGCGCGACAACCGCAGACCGGGGGTCCGGCGCTCGGCATCGGCCACCGCCCGGTGGTGCGCCACGAGCGCCGGGGGGCGGTCGGTGAGCCCGGCGATCTCGGGTGCCCGGGCGGCCAGCCAGTCGCCCCCGGCCCCCCAGGCCTCGACGCCGAGGGTGCCGTCGCGCCGGCGGAAGCGCACCGTGCCGGGACCGTCCGGTGTCCACCGGGCCAGCACGGCCTCGGCGGGTCCGACGACGGTGGTGGGATCGGACCGCCCGATGCGCTGGATGCCGATCGTGCGGGCGAAGTCGAGACGCTCGGCGACGGCCAGGACATCTCGCACAGCGGGGACCCTAGTCCGTTGCCTCAGGCGTCGACGCGGCAAGCGACCGGGCCCACGCGTAGTCGGGCTTGCCCGACGGGCTGCGCGAGATCGCCGGGCACAACACGAGCGCCTTGGGGAGCTTGTAGCGGGCGAGGTGCTCCGAGGCCGTGGCCCGCAGCTCCTCGAGCGTCACCGACGCCCCCGCCCGAGGGGCCACGACGGCGACGACGGCCTGACCCCAGCGCGGATCCGGCCGGCCCACGACGAGCGCGTCGTACACCGCCGGGTGGGCCTTGATCGCCTGCTCGACCTCCTCGGCGAACACCTTCTCGCCCCCGGTGGTGATCGTGACCGCCTCCCGGCCGAGCAGTTCGATCGAGCCGTCGGCGAGCCGCCGGGCACGGTCGCCGGGCACGGAGTACCGCCGGCCGTCGACGACGGGGAACGTCGCGGCGCTCTTCACCGGATCGCCGAGGTAGCCGAGCGGGGTCGGGCCACAGGTGGCCATCCAGCCAATCTCGTCGGCGCCGGGCAGGAGCTCACGGGTGCGGGTGTCGTCGAGCACCGTCGCGCCGGCCGAGGCCTCGAAGGTGCCGGTGGATGCGCCGCTCGAAGTGGTGGACGACCGGACACCTTGGCGCCCCGACTCCGAGGAGCCGACGATGTCCATGATCGTGACGTGCGGGAGCTGTTCGAGCAGCGCCGCTTTCGTGGTGGCGGACAGCACGGCCCCACCGCTCGTCAGGTGCCGCAAGCGCCCGAGGTCGTAGCGGTGGGTGCGCAGCGCGTCGAGCAGCGGTTGGCCGAACGCGTCGCCGACGATCTGCAGCGAGGTGGCGCCGTGCGTCGCCGCGGTGGTGAGCACGTCGTGGGCGTCGAAGTGGGTGACGATCGACTGCACGAGCACCGTGCCGCCGGCCAGCCAGCAGCTCCACGCATTCCAGTGCGCGGCGCCGTGCATGAACGGCGGGGACGGCAGGGCCCGGAGGCGGTCGCCGCTGCCGGCTCTGGCGACGAGATCGGCCGGTCCGTCCGCCGTGATCCCGAGAGCGCCGGCGACGAAGTCGGCCTGCCGCCACAGCACCCCTTTCGGCTTGCCGGTGGTGCCGCCGGTGTAGAGCACGTAGAGATCGTCGGGGGAGCACGCCGGGTCGCTCCAGGGTTCGGCGCCGGCGAGCACCGCTTCGTAGGGAGCACCGACCTCCCACACGGTGGTGACCGCCGGGCAGGCCGGCAAGGCCTCGTCGAGGACCGGACGCAGCGCCGGGTCGACGACGACGGCCCGAGCCCCCGAGTCACGCAGCACGTAGGTGAGCTCGTCGGCGGTGTAGCGGTAGTTGACGTTCACCGGTGCGCATCGGGCCTTGTACGCGCCGAGCATCACTTCGAGGTACTCGTTGCCGTTGTAACAGAACAGCGCGACGGCGTCCTGGCCCTTCTCCCAACCAGCGAGCCGGTCGCGCTCGACGACGGCGCCGAGCCCGGCGGCTTGCAGCGCGCCGGCCACCCGGCGGCTGCGGTCGCCGATCTGGCGCCAGGACAGGATCCGATCCCGGAACACGAGGCATTGGCGGTCGGGATGGGCGGCCTCGAGGGCCTCGTGAGCGGAAGCGAGGTTGATCCCGGGCATCGGGCAGGATGCTGGCATGGAGCCGCTCGTCCTCGACAACCCCCGTCCCGGCGTCACCCGGATCACGCTCAACCGTCCGGCCAAGCTCAACGCGCTCACCACCGAGATGGTGCAGGGCCTGCACGACACCCTCGATGCCATCGCCGTCGATGCCTCGTGCCGGGTCGTGATCCTCACCGGTGCGGGCCGCGGCTTCTGCGCCGGCCTCGACCTCGGGGGCTATGGCGAGGCACCGCACACGGAGGGGTTCGGCCGCCCGCAGGCCGGCTTCGCCGTGCAGCGCCACATCGCCCGGCTGATCCCGCACCTCCGCTCGTTGCCGCAGCCGGTGATCGCCGCAGTCAACGGCCCCGCTGCCGGCGGCGGTTTCGCGCTCGTGCTCGGCTCCGACGTGCGCCTCGCCGCGGCCTCCGCTCGGTTCAACGCTGCGTTCATCCGCATCGGGTTGTCGGCCTGCGACATCGGCACGAGCTGGTTGTTGCCGCGCCTGGTCGGCGCCGCCCGGGCCCAGGAGCTGATGCTTACGGGCCGCATCTTCGACGCCGACGAGGCCTATCGGATCGGCCTCGTCGTGGAGGTCACCCCCGACGAGGTGCTCACGGATGCGGCGCTGGCCAAGGCCGAGCAGATCATGCTGAACAGCCCGTTCGGGGTGGCCCTCACCAAGGAGGGCATGTGGTCGTCGCTCGAGATCCCGGCGATGCAGAACGCGATCGACCTCGAGAACCGACAGCAGATCATGGCGTCGTTCACGCAGGACGCCACCGAAGCCCGTAGCGCGTTCCTCGAGAGGCGGCCGCCGGCCTACCGCAACACCTGACCGACACCTGAGGGCCATTGGGGGGAGTGTCGGACGTCATCGGCGTGGTACCGTTCCCATCAGCCGTACCGGGGGGTACGGCAGATGGGGGAGCACCATGAGAGGTAGGAGAGGGGCGCTCGCGGTCGCGGGTGTCCTGGTCACGTTCGGTCTCGTCGCTGCAGCCTGCGGCGACGACTCCAAGGACAGCGGGGGGACGACGACGACGGCCGCCGGGGGCACCACGGTGGCCTCCGTGTCGACGATCGCGTCGACCACGCTGAAGCCCGCCGACGACAAGCCCAAGCGGGGCGGCACGCTCACCTACGGCGTCGAGGCCGAGACTGCGACGGGGTTCTCCCCGCTGTACTCGCAGTTAGCCATCTCCGGTGAGGCGGTGGTCCGAGCCATCTACGACAACGTCATGGCGATCGGCGAGGACGGCAAGACCCACGGCATGCTCGCCCAGTCCATGACCCCGAACGCGGATTCCACCTCGTGGACGGTGAAGATGCGCTCGGGCATCAAGTTCCACGACGGCACCCCGCTCGACGGCACGGCGCTGAAGCTGTACATCGAGAACGGCCGCTGCAGCGCGCTCGTGGCGACGGCGTTCGGTGAGTTCGGCGGGTGCCCGAAGTCCTTCGATGCGAGCAAGCCCGAGGACGCGAAGACCAACCGCAAGCCGATCTCCACCATCTACAAGGCGATCACGGTCGATACGGCCGATCCGATGACGGTGAAGATCGACCTGCTGGCGCCCTACGCCGTGCTCGACTACTCGGCCACCGGTTGGTACCTGGTCAGCCCGAAGATTGTCGACGACGGGGTGAACTCGCAGAAGAACCCGATCGGGACGGGCCCGTTCAAGTTCAAGTCGTGGACCGTGAACGACAAGCTCGAAATGGTGAAGAACCCCGACTACTGGCTCAAGGCGCCCGACGGCCAGCCCTACCCGTACCTCGACGCGTTGACGATCCGCCCGATCGACGACATCGCGGCCCGGGAGAACTGCCTGCGGGGCGGCCAGTGCGACGTGATCCACACCTCCAACGGTGACGCCATCAACAAGTTCCGTTCGGAGAAGGACCAGTGGAGCATCTTCGAGAACAACGTGGGCGGTGAGACCGGCCATTACATGTTCAACAACGCCCCGACGATCGGCGGCAAGGAGAACCCGATCGCCGACGTCAACGTCCGCACCGGTCTGGCCAAGTGCGTCGACTACGACGAGCTGAACAAGCTCCGCAACGGTGGCGTTACCCCCGTCGCCAACGGCCCGTACCCGCCCGGCGTCGACGGCTACGTCGCCGACAACGGGTACCCGAAGAAGGACTTCGAGGGTGGCAAGAAGCTCCTCGACGCGTACAAGGCGTCCAAGGGCATCACCGGCGACCTCGAACTCGCCTTCGGCACCACGGCCGACCCGTTCAACAAGGGCACCAACGAGTTGATCGCCAGCTACTGGAAGAAGTGCGGCGTCAACGGCAAGATCGACCAGACCGAGCAGGGCCAGTACATCACCCGGGCGCTCGTCGGCGATTTCCAGATCTTCGCCTGGCGCAACTTCGGCGGTCTCAACCCGGACCGCAACTACGTCTGGTGGCTGTCGGCCTTCGCGATCGATGCCCCGGGGGTGGCCCTGAACTTCGGCCGCATCAAGGACCCGGACATCGACAAGGCGCTCACCACGATCCGCCAGAGCGGCGACCCGGCGGCCCGCAAGGCTGCCGCCGAGACCATCAACAAGACCTTCGGCTCGAAGGTCTACAACCTGTGGACGGCGTGGACCCTGTGGCAGCAGGTGGCCAACAAGAAGGTGCAGGCGGTGGGCTCGTCGTTCAACGCCCCCGACGGCACCAAGCTGGTCAACACCCACCGGGTGAGCATGCACCCCTGGCAGCAGATCTGGATCAAGTGATCCGCTGCGGCTGACGCACCGACGGGCCCGGACCGCACGGTCCGGGCCCGTTGCGCGTCGCGGCTGTTGTCGTCGTTGTCGCGCTGCGCAACGGGCCGGGTTCGAGCGGTCCTGGCTCCCGCTGCCGTCGCTGATCAGACGGTGGCCGGCACGGCGCCGAGTCCTCCACCGAGGAACTCGGTGAGCACCTCGACGAACCGATCCTCGGGCAGCGTCGGACGCTCGAGCCACTGCAGCACCGAGGCGTGGACGACGGCGAGGACGGCGGTGGCCAGCACCTCGGACTCGGGTGCGCCGCCCAGGCTGCGGGCCGTCGCCTGGACCCGGTCGGCGTGCAGGCGCGGCAACTGGGCGAAGGCGGCCTCGCCCGACGCATACCGGTAGCCCGCCGGGTCGGAGCGGGCGTAGGCGAGATGGGCCTCGACGGCCCGCCTCAGGGCGTTGCGGCGGTCGTCGGCCGACACGACCGCGGCGGTGACCCGGGCGCCGAGTTCGCTGACGGCGCGGCGGTAGACGGCTTCGAGCAATCCGTTGCGGTCGCCGAAGTAGTTGTAGACGAGCGCCCGGGAGACCCCGGCGGCGTCGGCGATCTCTTCGAACGTCACCCCGGCGGGGTCACGTCCGGCGAACACCGATGCGGCCGCCGCGACGATCTGCTCGCGACGCTCGGTGCGGTTCAACCGGGTTCGCCCGGGTGGGATCACGGCCACGTCCGGCGCGTCGGACGTCAGGCGGGTGCCCCGACGAGCGGGAAGTGGCAGGCGACGTAGTGGCCCTGCCCGACGTGGCGCAGTTGGGGCTCCTCGGAGGCGCACCGCTCCTGGGCGATCGGGCAGCGGGTGCGGAACCGGCACCCCGACGGTGGCGCTATCGGGGAGGGGAGCTCACCTTGGATCCGGTTGGCCGGGTCCGGTTTCACCTCGGGATCCGGGACCGGGATCGAATCGAGCAGGCGGGACGTGTACGGGTGGGCCGGCTGGGCGTAGAGGTCGTCGGACGGGGCCACCTCGCACACCTTGCCGAGGTACATCACGCACACCCGGTCGCTCACGTTCTTCACGACCGCGAGGTCGTGGGCGATGAACACCATCGTGAGGCCGTACTTGGCCTTCAGGTCCTCGAGGAGGTTGAGCACCTGGGCCTGGACGCTCACGTCGAGGGCCGAGACAGGCTCGTCGCAGATGAGCATCTTGGGTTCGAGGACCAACGCCCGGGCGATCGAGATGCGCTGGCACTGCCCACCCGAGAACTGGTGCGGCCGGCGATCGGCCGTCGACGGGTCGATGCCGACGGTTTCGAGCACCTCCTCGACCTTGCGTGCGCGCTCTTGCTTGGAGCCGATACCCCATACGTGGAGCGGCTCGGCGACGATGTCGCGCACCCGGCGCCGCGGATTCAGCGACGAGATCGGGTCCTGGAAGATCATCTGCACGTTGGTGCGCAGCTGACGGACCTTCTCGCCGCGCAACTGGGTGAGATCCTGGCCCTGGAACACGATGCTGCCGCTGGTGGGCGGCGGGAGCTGGATCACGGCCTTTCCGGTGGTGGACTTGCCACATCCGGACTCGCCGACGAGGCCGAGCGTCTCGCCCGGCAGCACGTCGAAGCTGATTCCCGACACGGCGTGCACCTTCAGTCCGGTGCGGCCGACGGGGAACTGGACGGTCAGGTTCTCGACCCGTAGCAATGCCTCCGACTCGCCGTGGAGGTGGGCGGTTCCGGTGCCGGCCATCACGCACCGGTCCCGGCGGTCGCGCCCTGACGGGCCTGCCACTCGGCCGAACCGACCGGATACCAGCAGGCGTAGAAGTGGCCGGGGGTGTCGGCTTCGACCAAGGGAGGTTCCTCCACGGTGCAGCGCTCCTGGGCGTACGGGCAGCGAGGCGCGAACCGGCACCCCGGCGGTGGGTCGATCAGCGCGGGTGGGCGACCGGCGATCACCTGCAGCCGGGTGTGCGAGTGGTCTTCGATGCGCGGGATCGAGCGCAGCAGCGCTTCGGTGTACGGCATCTTCATCTTCGAGAACAGCACCTTGGTCGGCGCCTTCTCCACGAGCTTGCCGGCGTACATCACGGCGATCTCGTCGGTCCGCCCGGCGACGACCCCGAGGTCGTGGGTCACGAGGATCATCGACATGTTGCGGTCGCTGCGCTGCTCGTCGAGCAGGTCGAGGATCTGCGCCTGCACCGTGACGTCGAGCGCCGTGGTGGGTTCGTCCGCAAACAGCAGCGTCGGCCCGCAGGCCAAGGCGATGGCGATCGACACGCGCTGACGCATGCCCCCCGACAGCTGGTAGGGGAACTCCCGCAAGCGCCGCTGCGGCTCGGGGATCCGGACGTCGGCGAGCAGTCTTTCGGCGGTGGCCAGCGCCTGATCCTTCGGCATCCCGAGCCGCTTGGTCAGCGACTCGGTGATCTGGCGCCCGACGCGCACGACCGGGTTCAGCGACGTCATCGGATCCTGGAAGATCATGGACATCTCGGTGCCCCAGAACTGGCGCATCAGCTTGGGGTCGGCCGACGAGATGTCGTTGCCCTCGAACAGCACCGTGCCCGAGCGCAGCGTGGTGCGTCGGGGCAGCAGGCCCATGATCGAGCGGGACAGGACCGTCTTGCCGGATCCGGATTCGCCCACGACGCCGAGCGACTTGCCCCGTTCGAGGGTGAAGCTCACGCCGTCCACCGCGCGCACGATGCCTCGCGGTGTACGGAAGTGGGTTCGCAGATCGCGCACCTCGAGAAGGGTCGACGTCGTTGCCCGACGCTGCGCGGTATCGAGCGCGTTGCGAGACACTCGGATTCCTTTCGGCCGTCCCCCGGAACCGCGGGCCCCCGGCGCCACGGCAGGCCGGAGGGTACGGGTGCATTCGACACGGTGTCAACGCCCGCACCCAGGGATGCCGCGGGAGTTGACCCCATCCGCCGGCGCGTTTACTGTCGCCGCGTCAGCAGTGACGATCGGCACAGTTGGCGCACCCACGGCGCCTGTTCCCCGAGACCAGCGAGAGAGACGGATCCCGATGGGCAGATTCCTCCGACAGCGACTCATCCGAGCAGTGCTGATCCTCCTCGTGGGGAGCTTCTTCGTCTACGGGATGATGCGGATCCTTCCGAACGACCCGACGATCGCGAGGCTTGGCACCAGTGCCACCAAGGAAGCGCGGGCAGCATTGCTCGACCAGTGGAACCTGAGCGGCAACATCTTCGAGGGCTACGTCAACTGGTTCCGTGACGCGATCACCGGCGACCTCGGCACCTACCTGGCCAATAACATCCCGGTGACGACGATCCTGAGCAATGCGCTCGTGCCGAGCCTGCAGCTCATGCTCTACGCCCAGATCCTCGCGATCGTCGGTGCCTTCCTCGTCGGTATGGCCCAGGCGTACTTCCGCGGTTCGTGGTTCGACCGCGCGATGAACGGGTGGACGTCGTTGTTGATCTCCACCCCGCAGTTCGTGCTCGGCCTGTGGCTGGCCATCTACGTGGCGCTGCAGTTCGACTTCCTGGGGCTCAAACCCACCGGATACACCCCGCTCTCCGAGGACGTGTTCGAGCACTTCAAGCTCATCCTGCTGCCCGCGCTCACGCTGGCGGCGGCACCGTTCGCCACCTACACCCGCCTGCTGCGCACCGACATGATCGCCACGCTGCAGGAGGATTACATCCTCATGGCCCGCTCGAAGGGCCTCAGCCCGTCGTTCATCCTCGTGCGCCACGGCCTGAAGCCCTCGCTGTTCTCGCTGATCACCTCGGCCGGGCTCAATATCGGTGCGCTCATCGGTGGAGCAGTGGCCGTCGAGCAGACCTTCGCCATCCCGGGCCTCGGCCGAAACATCGTCAGTGCGGTGCTCGCCCGCGAATACTTCATCGTGCAGGGCGGCTTCCTCATCGTGGTGCTCTTCTTCGTCCTGTCGAACCTGCTGGTCGAGTTGCTGTACGGCGTGCTCGACCCGCGTGTCCGCCTCGCCCGCTCGCTGTCCTGATCGGAGTCCTGAGATGACTGCAACCGCATCCCCGGTCAGCGCTGGCACGCCGGCAGCGAGCGCTCCCGCCTCCGGAGCGATCAGCACGGCCAAGCCGTTCAAGATGCCGCCCATCTTCCTGTGGCTGGCGATCGGCTGGGTGGGGCTCGTCGTGCTGCTGGCGGTGTTCGCCGAGTGGCTCCCGTTCGTGAAGGACCCCTTCGGCACCAACGCGTCGATCGCCCGTGTGGGCCCGAAGTGGTTCAGCGAGCCGATCCTCGGCGGCGACCAGAACGGCAAGGACATCTTCTCCTACTGCATCTACGGGGCTCGAGCGTCGCTGCTGATCGGCGTAGCGACCACCGGGTTGGGGATGCTGCTCGGCGGCGTCCTCGGGATCACCTCGGGGTACTTCCGGGGCTGGTGGGACACGGTCGTCACCGCCGTGACCGACGTGATGCTGTCGTTCCCCGCCTTGATCCTGCTGATCGGCATCACCGGGTTCTGGGGCCGCGACTGGTACAAGGTCGTGATCGGCTTGACGGTGCTGTCGATCGCGCCCCTGTCCCGACTCGTGCGGGCGAACACCCTCGTGTACTCCCAGCGTGAGTTCGTGATGGCATCCCGAGCCGTCGGGGCGAAGTCGAGCCGGGTCCTGTTCAAGGAGGTCCTGCCGAACGTGATCCCGGTCGCGGTGTCGTTCAGCTTCCTCGCCGTTGCGCTCATCATCGTCGCCGAGGGTTCGTTGTCGTTCCTCGGCGTCGGCCTCGAGGCCGACATCCCGTCCTGGGGCACGCTGATCACCCAGGGCCGCAACGACCTGAGCCGCTTCCCGCACGTGGTCATGATGCCGTCGCTCGTGCTGGTGCTCACGGTGCTGAGCCTGAACGTGATCGGCGAGCGGCTCCGTGGACGCTTCGATGTTCGTGAGTCGGCGGTCTAACCTTTGAACCGTGCGCACGGACTGGCGTGATCGACCTGATCCAAGTCGCCTGCACCCGACGCAGCGCCGGTATGCCGAGATCGTTGCACTCCATCGGACGGCCATGGCTGCCGGCCGCCCCACGTACCGGGATCCGGCCACCGGCTACATCGTGATGACCGCAGGGCAACTCGCCGCGCGGGGCCTCTGCTGCGGCAGCGGCTGCCGGCATTGCCCCTGGGTCGGCTCCGAGGCCTCGGCGTAACGTTCGACCATGCTCGACAAGCTCCGGGTCGACCCGTCGTTCCGGCTGTCGGCGATCGACACGAGGGACAAACTCGGGATCGAGACCAAGGAGCACGCCGTCGAGCGGCTCGCTGCACTCAACGCCCGGCTCGCCGTGCTGCAGGCGCGGCTGGCGGCCGAGAGCGAGCGGGCGCTGCTGGTGGTGCTCCAGGCGATGGACGCTGGGGGCAAGGACGGCACCATCCGCTCCGTGTTCACGGGGCTCAACCCGCAGGGCGTACGGGTGACGTCGTTCAAGGCGCCGGCGGGCCGGGAAGCGGCGATGGACTACCTCTGGCGCGTGCACGACGCCTGCCCGGCCGCCGGCGAGATCGGGATCTTCAACCGCTCGCACTACGAGGACGTCGTGGTGACGCGTGTGCGCAATCTCATACCCGAGGGAACGTGGCGGCGTCGGTTCCGGCACATCCGCGAGTTCGAGCGGATGCTCGTGGACGAGGGCACAACGGTGGTGAAGTTCTTCCTCCACATCTCCTCGGACGAACAGCGCCAGCGGCTCCAGGAGCGGGTCGA
The DNA here is from genome assembly GCA_046081125.1 of Acidimicrobiales bacterium. GTDB lineage: Bacteria > Actinomycetota > Acidimicrobiia > Acidimicrobiales > Ilumatobacteraceae > JBEIFW01. The sequence continues at coordinate 60,796 of JBJTVH010000132.1, read as the reverse complement.
GGATCCGGTGAAGGGCTGGAAGTTCCGCATGGGAGACCTCGAGGACCGGGCCCGATGGCCGGCCTTCATGGAGGCCTACGAGGACGCCCTCCGGGAGACGTCGACGGCATGGGCTCCCTGGTACGTGGTGCCGGCCGACCGGAACTGGGTACGGAACCTCGCCGTGGCCGAGGTGCTCGTCGCCCTGCTCGAACGACTCGATCCGCAGTTGCCCTCCCCCGACCCGGCGATCCGAGGCTTGACCGTCGAATAACCGAGCCGAAACTTTACGTTTTGTATAGTCCGCCCGTGGCCGTCTCCGTTCCATCGTCGCTCGAGACCGCGCTGGCGATGCTGCGGGACGATCCCGATGCCCACCTGCTGGCGGGCGGTACCGATCTGATGGTAGAGGTCAACTTCGGCCATCGCCGTCCGGAGTCGGTGATCGCGCTGTCAGCCCTCGCCGAACTCCGCCCGATCGTCTACGACCCCGCCGCAGCGATCGTGCGGATCGGTGCCGGCGCGACGTGGACGGCCCTGCTCGAGGAGCCGATCGCATCGCTCGTGCCGGCGCTGGCCGAAGCCGCCCGCACGGTCGGCTCGCCGCAGATCCGCAACGCCGGCACGCTCGGCGGCAACCTCGGGACGTGCTCACCGGCCGGCGACGGCCTGCCCGTGCTGTCGGCCCTCGACGCCACCGTCGAGTTGGTGAGCGCCGCCGGCGGGCGCAGCGTGTCGATCCACGAGTTCATGGTCGGGGTGAAGCGCACCGCCCGGCGTCCCGACGAACTGATCGCCGCGGTCACGCTCCCCGTCCTGGACGGGTTCCAGGGGTACGCAAAGGTGGGTGTGCGCAACGCCATGGTGATCTCGGCGGCCGGGGCGTGCCTCGCCGTCGACCGCGTGGGTCGCAGCGTCCGTCTGGCGCTCGGGGCCGTCGGGCCGACGATCCTGCGTGCCGACCCCGCCGAAGCCTTCGCGGCCGAGGCCATCGACTGGACGGCCGGCACGCTCGCTCCCGGCGCAGCCGAGGAGTTCGGCCGGCTGGCGGCCGCGACGGCCCGACCGATCGACGACCACCGGGCGACGGCCGCCTACCGGCGCCACGCCGTGGGTGTCCTCGCCACCCGACTCCTGCGGAGGGCCTTCCCGGCATGAACGAGCAGTACGTCCTGCGGGTAAACGGTTCCGAACGCAGCGTCACCGACGCCTGGCTCGGCGAGAGCCTCCTGTACGTGTTGCGCGAGCGGCTCGGCTTGCCGGGCGCCAAGGGTGCGTGCGAGCAGGGCGAGTGCGGGTCGTGCTCGGTCCTCCTCGACGGGGTGCTGGTGTGTTCGTGTCTGGTGCTCGCGGCCTCGGCGATCGGCGCCGACATCACCACCGTCGAGGGCCTGCCGGGCGCCGAGGCCGGGCTGACCACGGTGCAGCAGGCGTTCGTCGACGAAGGTGCCGTGCAGTGCGGGTTCTGCACGCCGGGGCTGATCGTCGCCGTCCACGACCTGCTCGAGCGGAACCCGTCGCCGACCGAACTCGAGGTGCGCGAGGCGCTCTCGGGCAACCTGTGTCGCTGCACGGGCTACGGCCGGATCCTTGCGGCGGTCGAGACGGCGGCGCGGGCCGGGGTACAGGCATGACCAGCGCGGTCGACGTCGTCAACCGACCCCGGACGGGCCGGAACCGGATCGGTGACTCGGCGCTGCGGCCCGACGGTATCCCCAAGGTGCAGGGACGTTTCGCGTTCTCCTCGGACCTGTGGGCCGACGGGATGCTGTGGGGCATGGCGTTGCGCTCGCCCCACGCCCACGCGCGCATTCGCCGCATCGACGTGGCCGCCGCCTGGCGGATCCCGGGGGTCGAAGTCGTCCTCACCGCCGACGACGTGCCCGGGATGGCCACCTACGGCCTCATCTCGCAGGATCAGCCGGTGTTCGCCCGCGATGTCGTGCGTTACGTCGGCGAACCCGTCGCGGCGGTCGCCGCCGACCACCCCGAGACCTGCCGGCGAGCGCTGGCTGCGATCGTGGTCGAGTACGAGCCGTTGCCGGTCCTGAGCGATCCCGAGGTGGCGATCGGCGGCGGTCACCCGCCGATCCATCCCGACGGCAACGTGCTGCGGCACCAGCGGATCGTGCACGGCGATCCCGAGGCCACCGGGGTCGTCACCGTCGAGGGCACCTACGCGATCGGCATGCAGGACCAGGCGTTCCTCGGACTCGAGGCCGCGCTCGCGCTTCCCGATCCCGGTGGCGCCGGGATCGAGCTCTACATCGCGACCCAATGGCTGCACGAGGACCGCAAGCAGATCGCCGCATGCCTCGGCCTGCCCGAGGAGAAGGTGCGCCTCGTGCTCGGTGGGGTCGGCGGGGCGTTCGGCGGTCGGGAGGACATCAGCCTGCAGGTGCACACCTGCCTGCTCGCGCTGCGAACGGGTCGCCCGGTGAAGATGCAGTACAGCCGGGAGGAGAGCTTCGTCGGCCACGTGCATCGCCACCCGGCGCAGATCTGGATGCGCCACCACGCCGACGCCGACGGAACGATCGTGAAGATCGAGACCCGGATGGTGTTCGACGGCGGGGCCTACGCCTCGACGTCGTCGGCGGTGTTGGTGAACGCAATCACGCACGCCCAGGGCCCCTACCGGTGTCCCAACGCCGTCGTCGACGGGTGGGCGGTGCGCACCAACAACCCGCCGTGCGGCGCGATGCGCGGGTTCGGCGTGGTGCAGGCGTGCTTCGCTCACGAGCGCCAGATGGACAAGCTGGCGGCCGCCGTCGGGCTCGACCCGGTCGAGCTCCGCCTGCGCAACGCCATGCGCACCGGCGACCTGCTGATCACCGGTCAGCCCGTGGAGTCCGTCGCCCCGGTCGAGCGGTGCATCCGTGAGACCGCAGCGATCCCGCTCCCGCCGGCCCTGGCCGATGACTGCGACGTGATGGCGATCCCGGGCGGCGCCGGCCGCACCGCCGACCGGACCCACATCCGGCGCGGGGTCGGCTGGGGGGTGTCGATCAAGAACATCATGTACTCGGAGGGCTTCGACGACTACTCGACGGCGCGCTGCCGGCTCGCCGACGGGGTCGCCACGCTGCACTTCGCCACCGCCGAAGTGGGTCAGGGATTCGTGACCATCGCCGGGCAGATCGCCCGCACGATCCTCGGGGTCGACGATGTGCTCCTCGAGCCGATGGACACCCGAATCGGCTCTGCCGGTTCAACCTCGGCATCCCGCCAGACCTGGATGTCCGGTGGGGCCGTGGATGCGGCGTGCCGCAAGGTCCGCGAGCGGCTCTTCGAGCACGTGGCCGCCGGGTGGCACGTCGATCCCGTCCGGCTCGCGATCGTCGACGACGCCGTGGTGGACACCGTCGAGCCGTTGCGGCGCATCGGTGTCGCCGAGGCCACGGTTGGCGTGACGTTCGAGGAGACGGTCGAGTACCACCATCGACCCACCGAGGACCTCGACGAGAACGGTCAGGGCCGTTGCCACGTGGCCTTCGCCTTCGTGGCCCACCGGGCCGTCGTGGACGTCGACCCCGAGCTCGGGCTGGTCAAGGTGGTGCAGGTGGCCACGGCCCAGGACGTGGGCGTGGCGCTCAACCCGCTGTCGGTGCTCGGCCAGATCGAAGGCGGCATCGCCCAGGGTCTCGGGCTCGCCGTGATGGAGGAGCTCGTCATCACCGATGGCCGGATCCGCAACGCGTCCTTCACCGACTACCTGCTGCCCACGTTCCTCGACGCCCCGGTCGTCGACGCCGTGTTCGTGGAGGAACCCGATCCGCAGGCCCCGTTGGGCGCGAAGGGCGTCGGTGAGCCGCCGTGCATCTCGGTGACCCCGGCGATCGTGAACGCCATCGTCGACGCAGTCGGCCGGAGCATCGACCGCACCCCGGTGCGGCCCCCGGACCTCTGCCTCTGAGCCTCTGGTACCGTCGGCGGACCGGCCGTCTCAGGAGGTCCCCCGATGTCCGACGAGCGCGAAATCCTCACCTGGGAGCGTTTCGGCACTGCGTCTCGCGAGCTGGCGCAGATGGTCCACGACGACGGTTACGAGCCCGATCTGATCCTGGCGATCGCCCGGGGCGGCCTGCTCGTCGCCGGTGCCCTCGGCTACGCGTTGAGCGTCAAGAACCTGTACACGATGAACGTCGAGTACTACACGGGGGTCGACGAGCGGCTCGAGGTGCCCATGATCCTGCCGCCCGTGCCGGATCTCATCGACGTGTCGGAGGCCAAGGTGCTGATCGCCGACGACGTCGCCGACACCGGCCACACGCTGGCAGCCGTGATGCAGTTCTGCCAGGGCAAGGTGGCCGAGGTGCGCTCGGCCGTCCTCTACGAAAAGCCCCGCTCGGTGGTGCGCTGCGAATACGCCTGGTGCACGACCTCGGCGTGGATCAACTTCCCGTGGTCCGACCAGGAGCCGATCTCGGTCGGCAGGTCCGGCACCGGCCGGGCCGACGCCTGATCCGGCGTTCGCCGGAGCGCCGGAGCGCCGGACGTCAGATCGAGGGTGTGGGCAGCACCAGGGTGTCCATCTGGTCGGGTTCGAGCCCGAGCGAGATGAGCACTTTCGACATGCCGAGGAACAACGTGAGCGCAAGCGCCAGCTCGGTGATCTCGGCGGCGCTGAAGTGCTCGGCCATCGCAGTGCGCGTGGCCGGCGGGATCGAGGCCGGGTCGCCGAGGAAGGCGTCGGCGAAGGCCAGGATGGCCTTGTGGGCGTCGGGGAGCGACGAGGCCTCGTAGCCCTCGTCGATCAGGCCGACCATCGCTTCGTCGAGACCGGCCGCACGGGCCGAGTCAAAGCGGACGTTGCGTCAGAACCCGCAGTCGGTTATCCGGGCGTTGCGCATGCGGGCCGTCTCTTTGAGGTCCGGCGCAACGATGCCTCTCGACCACATCGTGCCGTACAGACGCCCGAAGGCCTCGTTGAGCTCGGGCCGGTGGGCGAGCACGGTGCGCAGGTTCGCCGGCTGACCGGGGAGGGCGGACGGTGCTCGGGGCGTGGTGGACATCGGTGACCTCCGAGAGGGCAGGCTCAGTGGAGCACGCCGTCGGGACGGGGTGCGGGGACGGTGGCGGGGGCGGTGACCGGTTCGTCGGCCCCGAGGACCAGACGGAATCGGCCGAGGCCGTCGAACATGCCGAGCGCCACGGTGAACGCCACGAACGCAGCGTCGTCCATGCCCACCTTGACGGCGTCGGCCATCTCGTCGGTCAGCGCGTGCACGTCCATCGCGAACACCTCGGCGTACGCGATGCAGGCTTTCTGGTGCTCGGAGAACAACGGTGAATCGAACCAGGAGGCCACGGCGGCGGCCTGGGCCTCGGTGAGCCCGGCAGCGACGGCGGCGTCGTAGCGCAGCAGGGCCTGGGTCCCGTCGCCGTGGAGCTGCGCGATCCGTAGCCGGCACAGCTCCAGCACGACCGGATCGACGAGTCGCTCGGACCACAGCAGGCCCAGGTAACCGGTGAACAGGTCGCGCAGGTCAGGGCGCAGCCGCAGGACTCGCTCGAGGGCGGTGGGCCCTTCGGCTTGCACGCTCAACCAGGTCACGGGAGCACCCCCACGGGCGGGGACCCTACCCGCGCTCGGCGAGGATCGTCAGCGCCGTGTTGCGGCCGCTCGCACCCCACACCCCGGCACCCGGGAACGTCGCCGCGCCCGTCAGGTAGAGGCCGCGAACCGGCGTGCGGTACCGGGTGAGCTCGGGCACCCGTCCGAGGAACGCCGCGAGCGCGCCGCCGGCGAAGCTGGTCGCGTGCCCCTTGGGCATCGAGAACTCGGTTTCGTACTCGACCGGGGTCATCGCCCGCCACCGGCGCACTCCGTCGAGGAAGCCCGGCTCGACGAGCCGACCGAGCACCTCGAGCCACCGGGCCGGTTCGGCCGAGCCGGCCCAGCCGCCGTCGAGGCGGTACGGCGTGAAGAGCACCTCGAGGCTGAACACGTGGTCGTCGCCGGCCTGCATCGAGGGGTCGAGCACCGATGGCGTGTTGGCGAACAACATCGGCTCGTCGGCCACCTGGCCGCGACCCATGGCGGCGTGGGCCTCGTGCATGGCTGCGAGCGTGGGGGCCACGATCGTCGTGGCGTGCGCCGGGTCGAACCCGAGGCGGGCGACGAGGCCGGCGTCGAGTTGACGAAAGCGCGGGGGACTCGCCACGACCGCGTCGAGCTTGGACTCGTAGCCCTCGTGGTGGGGGGTACGGCGCCAGCGCTCGATCACCGGGGTGGCGGCCGCAGGGGGGTTGCGCAGCCACGCGAGGAACGTCGAGTGCGGGTCGCATGCCGAGACCACGATCGGTGCGGTCAGCTCCTCGCCGCCGACCAGCCCGACGCCGCGCACCCGCTCGCCTTCGCAGGTGATCGCCTCGACCCGGGCGCCGCACCGGACCGTGCCCCCGGCGGCGAGCAGCGCATCGCGCAGGGCGTCGGTCAGCGCGCCGCTCCCGCCGGCCGGCCGCCCGACCGGCGAGGCGTGCTTCATCGCGTAGGTGATGGCGCCGAGCCCGGTGCCGGGAAACTCCGGCGACAGCCCCCACACGGCGGGGCCCACGACGACGGCGGGGGCGAGGAGCGCCTCCTCGGTGAAGAACGAGCGCAGGACGTCACCGACGCTCATCCGGCTCCACCGCAGCAGCGTCGACACGCCGCGCCCGTGGCGTTCGAGCACCCGGCGCAGCAGCCGCGCCCGCGTGGGGGGAACGGCGGCGCAGGCCAGCGCCAGGTCGGCGACCGGGCGGGCCGCAGCGAGGTACCGGCGGTAGCCGTCGACCTGGCCCGGGTAGGTGAGGGCGAGCGCGTCGAGCGTGCGATCGACGTCGTGGAAGATCGGCCAGGCCGGTCCGCCGGCCCAGGACAGCGAGACCTGGCAGGGATCGACCTCGAGATAGCGAAGGCCGTGGTCGGCAAGACGGAGCTCGTCGAGCATCGGCGTCGAGCGCACGACCCCGTGGTCGCAGTTGCAGATGTTGACGCGGGCGCCGATCGCGTCGACGGTGGAGGCGCACCCTCCGACGCTGTCGCGGGCCTCGACGACGGTGGTGCGCAGGCCGGCGCGCGCCAGGTACGCGGCGCAGGCCAGGCCGTTGTGGCCGCCGCCGACGACGATGGCGTCGAGGCTCACGGCGCCGCAGCGATCAGGGCGATCTCCATCCGCCACTCGGGGCGGGCCAGCGCCGGCACCGTCACGAGCGTCGAGGCGGGCCGATGGCCGGCCATGGCCCGGTCACGGGCGGCCATCACGACCGGCAGGTCCTCGCCGACGACGACATACGTGGTGACCGACACCGTGTCCGACACGGTCATCCCGGCGGCATCGATCAGGGCGAGCAGGTTGGCCCACACCGTGTCGGCCTGCTCGGCGAGCGAGTCCGGGACCGTGCCGTCGGCTCGGGTGGGTACCACGCCGCTCGTGACGAGCAGGCGCTGGCCGGGGGGCACGATCATGGCGTGGCTGTAGGCCGCCGCCGGCGGGGCGAGGCTGGGTGGGGTGCACGGCTCGGCGGCCATGGCCGGGAAAAGTACAGGCGTTAGGGTGCCGAGCCGTGCCTGTCGCCTCGCGTCACCTCGCCGACCTGTCGTGGCCGCAGATCGCGCGCCGTCTGTCGCCGTCCTCGGTGCTCGTGCTGCCGATCGGCGCCGTCGAGCAACACGGACCCCACCTGCCGGTGTCCACCGATCTGGTGATCGCCGAGGAGACCGGCAAGGCGCTCGTGGAACGCCACGGCGCAGATCTCGACCTGTGGCTGCTGCCGTCGCTCGCCTACACGAAGTCCAACGAGCACGCCGGGTTCCCCGGAAGCTTCTGGCTGGGCGCCGACACGCTGCTCAAGGTGCTCGACGACCTCGGTCGGTCGGTGGCGCAGCTCCCCGCCGACCGGCTCGTCTTCCTCAACGGCCACGGGGGGAACTCGGCGCTGCTGCAGGTGGCGAACCGGGAACTGCGACTCGCTCACGGCCTGCGCACGTTCCTCACCCATCCGGGGGTCCCGCCAGATCAAGGCGGTGCATCGCCCGCGGCCGAGATGGGCATGGGCATCCACGGTGGGCTCGAGGAGACGTCGGTGATGCTGCACCTGCGGCCGAACCTCGTCGATCTGTCGGTGGCCACCCGGAACGTCCCCGAGAAGCTCGCGTCGAACGCGCACGTCCGCTTCGGCGGTCGGGTCGCGTTCGGCTGGTTGGCTCGGGATTTCGGCCCCGACGGCCATATCGGCGACCCGACTGCGGCGACGCCCGGGCTGGGCGAGCAGCTGTTCGACGGCTCGGTGCGCACCCTTGCGGCCGCGATGGCCGAGGTGGCCTCGTTCGACTTCGGCCGATGACCACGGGAGCTCGGGCCATGCCCCACGATCAGCTGCGCATCGACATGGACCGCCTGATGGCGCGGCTCGAGGCGCTGGCCGAGATCGGCGGCTTCGAGGGTCACGACGGCAGCCGGGGGAACGCACGGCTCGCCTTGACGGATGCCGACAAGGCCGGCCGGGATCTGGTGGTGGCCTGGATGGTCGATCTCGGTCTCGACGTCCGGGTCGACGCGATCGGCAACGTGTTCGGGGTGCGCGCCGGGGCGCGCCCCGACCTGGCTCCGGTGATGACCGGATCCCACATCGACACGGTGCGCACCGGCGGCCGCTTCGACGGCACGCTCGGTGTGCTCGGCGGCCTCGAGGTGATCGAGACGCTCGACGCGGCCGGGATCGTCACGCAGCGCCCCCTTGTGGTCGCCTACTTCACCAACGAAGAAGGCGCGCGGTTCGCGCCCGACATGCTCGGGAGCCTCGTCCACGTCGGTGGTCTCGCTCTCGAGGAGGCGCTCGACGTGCGGGCCATCGACGGCGCCCGGCTCGGTGACGAACTCGAGCGCATCGGGTATGCCGGGCCGTGGCCGGTGCCGACGGCCGAGCCGCCGGCGGCGTTCGTCGAACTGCACATCGAGCAAGGGCCCGTCCTCGAGGCCGAGGGCGTCACCATCGGGGCGGTCACCGGGGTGCAGGGCATCTCGTGGCAGGAGCTGACGATCACGGGCCAGTCGAACCATGCCGGCACCACGCCGATGCGCTTGCGCCACGATGCGGCCTACGCAGCGGCCGAGGTCGCCGTGTTCGTACGGCGCCTTGCGGGAGAGATCGAAGGGCAGCTCGGCACGGTCGGCTCGTTGTCGTTGCAGCCGGACCTCGTGAACGTCGTGGCGTCCCGTGCGACGCTCACCGTCGATCTCCGCAACACCGACGAGGACCGGCTGCAACTCGCCGAGCGGCGGCTCGCCGACTTCCTCGTCGAGTTGGCCGAGTCCGAGGGCGTCACGGTAAGTGCCCGCCGCCTCGCCCGGTTCGAACCGGTGGTGTTCGACGACGCCGTCGTGGCCCTGGTCGAGGCGACCGCACGGCGGCTCGGGTGCTCGACGATGCGGCTGCCGTCGGGCGCCGGTCACGATGCCCAGATGCTCGCCCGGGTCTGCCCGGCCGGGATGATCTTCACCCCTTCGGTTCGGGGGCTGAGTCACAACCCGGCCGAGTACACGGATCGGTCCGACCTGGAACTCGGCGCCAACGTGCTGTTGCAGCTGTTGCTCGATCTGGCCGACCGGGCCTGACGCACGTCCCCGGACGCGCCGGTGCCCGGCCCCTGTTGGGCCGGGCACCGATCGGGAAGCGTTCGATCAGAGCTTGATCGACTTGTCGACGAACTCGTTGGTGACGATGTCCTCCGCCTTGAGGCCGTCCTTCACCTTCGAGCCGGCGGCCTTCAGCAGCGGGCTCGCCTTGCCGATGAAGTCGGTCACGCGGGCGATGTCGAAGCTGCCCAGCGTGCCGTCGGGGCTGTTGGCGACCAGCTTGTTCTTGAGCATCGCCTCGACGCCGGCCTTGGCCTGGCCCTCGGTGTACACCCAGCCGGTGTTGTACTTCGTCACGAGCTCGAGGATGAGCTTGTTGGTCTTGTCGGGCGACTTCACGTAGTCGACCGCCGCCCGCTGGATGATCGGCACGAGCTTCTTGAAGCAGGGCGAGTTCGCCGCCAGCTTGGAGGCATCCGTGCCGAGCGACTGGGCGTAGGCGGTCCAGCCGGCGTCATGGATGAGCTGGAACGCAACGGGCTTGGCCCACTGCTTCAGTTCCTTTTCGTAGAAGTACGGCTCGGCCGAAGCGAAGCCCTGCTGGGCCGACTTGCCGCCGTCGGCGACGAAGTTGGCCGGGGTGCCGTCGTAGGAGCCGTCGATCTGCTCTTTCGAGAGCTGGCCCGACTGCACCAGGAAGTCCATGTAGGTCGCGTTCTTGAAGTACCGCACCTTCACGTTCTTGGCCTTGAGGTCCTTGATCGCCTTGACCTCGGGATAGGTCGCCGGATCCCACATGATGATCTGCGGGTTCAGGTTGAACGGGGCGACCACGGCCTTGGTCGGGAACTCGACGGAGTTGGCGACGGCGTCGTCGGTGGCGATGAAGCCCAGCAGGATCGCCGGGTCGGACTTCATGACCGCCGAGACGGCCTGGAAGTTGGTGGCCGGGCCGCCGGCGCGGACCTGGATCTTCACGCCGGTGTCCTTGCCGCCGAGCACCAGCGGGCCGGTGACCGTCTTCTTGCCGGTGTCGACGGTGTAGCCGTCACCGACCATCTGGTACACGTTTCCGTGCTCGGCCTCGGGGTTCCAGTCGGTCTGGATGATGACCGTGTCGGGGCAGACGCCCTTGAGCGCCGTGTCGAGCGCACCGCCGCCGCCGGCGGCAGTGGTCGTCGCACCGGCGGTGGTGGCACCGGCCTTCGTGGTTGTGGCACCGGAGGTGCTGTCGTCATCGCCGCAGGCGGCGAGCAACAGAGCGCTCGCAAGGCCGACGGCGACGGCAGCGGTGGTACGGGTTCGCATGGGTGGGATTCTCCTTGTTGGGGTCGGGGACAGGGAGACCTGATGGGAATGGGTCATCGCGGACGCTCGGCGTCGTACCAGTGTCCGACGGCCCGGCGCTTCAGGAACCCGAAGGCCCAGAAGAACGCCAGACCGAGCAAGGCGGCCAGGACGATGGCGCCGATCATCTCGGGGTTGCGGAGCCGCTGACGGTACACCTGGATGAGCTGGCCGATCCCGCCTTCGCCTTCGCCCATCGTCAGGTCGCCGACGACGGCGCCGATGACGGCGAGACCGGCCGAGATCCGGAAGCCCTCGAAGATCGCCGGTGCGGCGATCGGGAGCTCGAGCTTGATCAACCGGGTCCAGCGGCTCGTGCCGTGCAGGTCGAACAGTTCGTGGAGGCTGCGATCGACGCTCTTGATCCCGAACAGCGTGTTGGCCACGACCGGGAACAGGGCGATGACCACCGTGACGATGAGCTTCCCGCCGAAGTCGAAGTTGACGACGTTGCCGATCAGCGGGGCCACGGCCAGGATCGGGATCGACTGGAGTGCCACCAAGTACGGCCACGACGACCGCTCGATCCAGCGGGCCTGGGACATCAGGATCCCGATGACCATGCCGAGCCCCGTCGCGATCGCCAGACCGACGAAGGCGAGCTGCGTGGAGATCCACAGCTTGGACAACAACGGCGCGAGACCACGGTTCGGCTGGGGCTCCCACTGCGTGAACGACTCGCGCACGACCTCGTGGGGCGGTGGCAGGAGGAACTGTTTCTGGTCGGGCAGCCCGAGCAGCGGGAACAGCCCGTACGACAGCAGGTTCCACGCACCGAGGAACGCCGCGAACACGAGCAGCGGACCCGTCACGTCGAGCAGCGACCGCCGCTTGCGGGTCGCCGGGGCCGGTGCCCCCTCGTCGCCGATGGCGGCCTCGCCGTTGGGACTGGCAGGGCTGGCGGGCGTGGCGAGATCGGTCATTCGTGGGCCCCCCGCAACGCATGGGAGATCTGGCCGGACAGCTCGGCGAACGCCGGTTCGAAGCGCAGGTCGTGAGGCCGGGGGTAGGGGAACGGCACGCGGAAGTCCCCGATGATCCGACCGGGACGCTGCGACATCACCAGGACCCGAGTGGACAAGAACACGGCCTCGTAGATCGAGTGCGTGATGAACAGCGAGCAGAAACCCTCGTGCTGGAACAGGCGCAGCAACTCGTCGTTGAGCCGCTCGCGGGTGATCTCGTCGAGGGCGCCGAACGGCTCGTCGAAAAGGAACACCGACGGCTTCAGCACGAGCGAGCGGGCGAGCGAGCACCGCATCCGCATGCCGCCGGAGAGCTGCTTGGGGTACTGCTTTTCGTGGCCGCGCAGACCGACCAGCGCGATCGCCTCCTCGGCAAGCCGTTTGCGCTCCGCCGGGCTCACCCCGTGCAACTCGGCGAGCAGTTCCACGTTGTGTTGCACGCTGCGGAACGGCAGGAGGGTGGCGTCCTGGAAGACGTAGCCGATGCCGCTGCGGTCGACGCTGACCGTTCCTGCCGTGTGCTCGGTGAGACCCGACGCGATCCGCAGCAGGGTGCTCTTCCCGCAGCCCGACGGCCCGACCACCGTGACGAACTCGCCGGGTCCCACGCCGAAGCTCACGTTGGTGAGGGCGTGCGTGCCATCCGGGAACGTCATCGACACCCGGTCGAACACGAGCGATCCGTCCGATGAGCCGGCCCGTGCCGCAGGCGTGGAGGTCGTGAGGTCGGTCATGGTCGGCCCCCACCGTAGAAGATCCGACCGACCCGCTCGTACTACGGATCCGTTAAGGATCGGTTTCCCCGCCGGCCACGACCCGACCCCGATGGATCACGATCCGCCCCGCCGGTCCGTCGGCGACCGCCGCTCGCACCGTCGGGGCGGGTACGGCGAGCAGTTCGGCCGGGGATCCCGGCTCGATGGTGACCGCAGGGCGGCCCGTGGCGCGCCGTGCGGCGCCGCTGACCGCCTCGTAGGCCTGTTCGGGGAGCAGGTGCCCGGCCATCACGAGCAGGGCGGCGGTCTCGAACGGGTCGGCGCGCCCGACGGTGTTGAACGGGTCCTGGAGGTTGTCGGCACCGGCGCCGACGACGACGCCGGCTCGCAGCAACGGGCCGAGCGCCGTGAGACCCCGGGGCGGCCCCACGCGGTGCTCGCGGGCCTGGAGGAACAGGTTGGTCTGCGGGAGCGTGATCACGGCGACCCCGGCTGCTGCGACCTCCTCGGCGACGGCGTCCTGTACGTCGTGGGCCTGCATGCCGAGGCTGACGCAGTGGCTCGCCGCCACCGGGTGCGCGAATCCCGTCCGGTGAACCCATGCTGCGAGGTCCCGCAGTTCGAGATGCTTGGGGTCGAGGGTCTCGTCGGTGTGCAGGTCGAGCGCTCGCCCGCGCTCGGCCGCCAACTCTGCGCAGGCGTGCAGGTGACGCAGCGGATGCGGCGACAGGTGGGGGCAGCCGCCGACGACGTCCGCGCCGGCGTCGAGCGCATCGCGCAACGCCGCCTGGTTGTCCGCCTCCTCCCGGTCGTCCTGGCCCGGTGCGGTCAGCGCCACGATCTCGATCTCCACCAAGCCCCGGAGGCGCTCGCGCACCCGCGCCAGGCCTTCGACGGCGCCGGTCCCGACGAGGGCCGAGACGTCGGCGTGGGTGCGGATCACCGTGCAGCCGGCGGCGAGGAGCCGTCTCGCGGCCTGCTCACCCCGGGCGGCGATGTCGTCCACGGTCAGCTGTGGCCAGTAGGCCCGCCACGCCTCGACCGCGCCCATGAGGTCGCCGGTCCGGTTCACGACGCGATCGGCGGTGAGCGCCTTGTCGAGGTGCGCATGCGGTTCACAGGCGGCCGGGAGCAGGAGCCGGCCGTTCAACGCGACGGTCGGTTCGCCCGCCCCGGCCTGCAGGCCCGGGGCGACCTCGGCGATCGTCTCGCCGGTGATGCGCACGTCCACCTGTCGGCCGTCGGCGAGCAGACCACCCTGGAGCAACATGGGCGAGGACGCTACCGAACCCTTCGCCCAGCGCCTGAGCGAGTCGTCGCTCAGCGGCCGGCGGCGTCCCCGACGACCGTGCGGTGATCGCTCGCCCCGGCCAGCACCCCGCGGCCGTCCACTGCGATCGCGTGGGCATGGCCGAACAGCGCGTCGTTCGACCGGACCGTGCGGAGGCGGTGCCGCCGAACGATCAACCCGTCCGCCCAACCGTCGGGAGCGTCCTCGGGCACCACCACGGTCGGTCCGTCGGCCGCAGTCCAGGTGTCGAACCCGGCGGTCGTGCCGTCGAGTGCCCAGCGGGGTGCCCCGACCGCCCGGCCCGGGGGCTCGCCGTGCCGGAGCAATCGGGCGAGCACCTGCAGCAGGATCATCGGCTGCGCGTCGCCACCCATCGTCCCGGCGACCGCGCCGAGACGGCCCGCCGGATCGGTGACCAGGACGGGGGACAGGGTGTGGGGTGGGCGGCGGCCGGGGCCGTACTCGGCAGGGTGCCCGGGGACGAGGTTGAACCCGAGCCCTCGGTTGTGGAGGTTGATCCCGGTGGCGGGTTCGAACAGGTGGCTGCCGAAGTCGGCGGCGTTCGACTGGATGAGCGACACCCCGAGGCGATCGCCGTCGACGACACACAGGTACGTGGTGTCGCCCGACCCGGCCGGTGCCGGCCGGGTGCCGGCCCGGGCCGGATCGACGAGCGCTCGGCGAGCCGCCAGCCGGTCGAGGGCAAGCAACGCGGCGGGATCGGCGCCGTCGTGGAGGACGTCGGGTCGGTCGTAGGCGGCGGCCGTCGTGGCCTCGACGAGCAGGTGGGGCCACGCCGGGTGGTCGGGATCCTCGGGGAGGGGGAGCCCCTGCGCGATCCAGGCTGCGGCGAGCGTGAGATACCCCTGCGACGGGGGTGGCGGGGTCCACAGCGTCGATCCCCAGGCGTCCAGCCGTGCCGGCTCGGTCCAGGCCGCCAGCGACTCGTCGAGGTCTGCGGGGGCGAACTCGCTGCGACCGAGCGCGAGCAACCCGGCGCCGAACGCCCCGCCGTAGAAGCCGTCGCGCCCCTGGCCGGCGACGGCACGTAGCGCAGCGGCGACCCCGGGCCGTCGCACGAGGTCGCCGGCACGACGGGCCTGTCCGGCGAGGTCGGCGGCCACCGGCTCGTCCGGCGGCAGACGTGCGAGCGTGCCGACGAGCAACGGCGACGCCGGAAAGCCACGCTCGGCGTAGCGAACGGCGGGAGCGAAGAGATCGTCGAGGGCGACCGTGCCGTAGCGGTCGTGGAGCGTCAGCCAACCGTCGACGCACCCGGGCACCGTCACCGAGCGGATGTCGCGACGCCGCGGCATCACCGTTGCGCCTTCGGCCCGCAGGCGGTCGGGAGCGGCGCCGCTGCCGGCCCGCCCGACGGCCGTCAGGCACGCCGGGGCCGAACGGTCGCCGGTGTCGCCATGGACCAACGCGAACAGGTCGCCGCCCATGCCGCACAGATGGGGGGACGTGACCGCAAGGACTGCGTTGGCGGCGATGGCGGCGTCCACCGCATTGCCACCCCGGTCGAGAACCCCGAGTGCGGCCTGTGTGGCGAGCGAGTCGGCGGTCGCGACGAGGACCTCGGGGGCGTGGACGGTCGTCGGGGTGAGCGGCATCAGGGCCTCCAGTGGCCGCGAGCCCGCAGCACGTTGCGCAGCAACGCCGGCCGGTCGGTCATGATGCCGGCGACGCCGAGGTCGAGCAGGCGGTGCATCTCGGTCGCGTCGTCGATCGTCCAGACATGGATGGGCAGCCCGAGGCGGGCGGCGGTCGCCACGCTGCGGCGGTCCACGACCGGGATGCCCGCCATCGCCACCGGCACCTGGATGCAGGCGGCGGCCCGACCCACGAGGCCGCCGCCGCCGGGAACCAGCGATCCGAGGCGCAGGCGCGCAACCTCACCCGGCCCCATCGTCGTGCAGAGTCCGGGCCCGAGCTCGCGCCGCAACCGCGCCAGGCGCCGGTCCGAGAAGGCTCCGATGCAGACTCGATCGAGCGTCCCCGCTGCTCGCACGGCGTGCACCAGCGGCTCGACGGCGCCGTCGGACTTGCAATCGATGTTGATGCGGGCGTCCGGGAATGCTTCGAACAGGTCGGTCAGCAGCGGGATCGGAGCCCGGCCGTCGACCATCGCCCGGGCGACCTCGGACCAGGGCAACTCTGCGATCCGGCCCCGACGGTCCGTCACCCGGTCGAGGGACGCGTCGTGGAATGCCACGAGGCGGCCGTCGGCGGTCGCGTGCACATCGGTCTCGAGGTAGCGGTAGCCGAGCCCGACGGCGTACTCGAAGGCCGGGAGGGTGTTCTCGGGCGCCTCGCTCGCCCCGCCCCGGTGGGCGAAGGGGATCGGCCCGTCGTGGTCGAGGTACGGGTGCGACGGCACGCCGCCAGTCTGGCCCGGGCGCAGCCGACCATCGGGCGTTCAGGTGCCGTTCACCCGGGACGGTCAGACTGGGGCCATGCGCCTGCTGCTCACCAACGACGACGGCATCGACTCGATCGGCCTCCACGTGCTGGCCCGCCGGATGCGCCGGTTCGGCGAGGTCGTCGTCGTCGCTCCCGACGGCGAGTACTCCGGCGCGAGCGCGGCGTTCGGGGCGATCCATCTCATCCAGCCCGAGATCCGTCGCGCTCACGTGGAGGGGATCGAGGAGTCCTGGGCCGTGAACGGCCCGCCGGCCCTGTGCGTGATGTTCTCCCGGCTCGGCGTGTTCGGGGGCCCGTTCGACCTCGTCGTGTCGGGGATCAACCCGGGCGCCAACGTCGGGCGCTCGGTGTACCACTCGGGCACCATCGGCGCCGCGGTCACCGCCCGCAACGGCGGGGTGAGCGGCGTTGCGGTCAGCCAGTCGGTCACCGGGTTCGGCGTCGAGGGTCAGGGCTGGGACGAGATGCTGATCGGCCAACAATGGGAGACCGCCGCCGAGGTGGCCGAGGTCGTCGTCGCCGCGCTCGTCGCCGACCTGCCGGCCGATCCGGTGGTGGTCAACCTGAACGTCCCGAACGTCGCCCCGGACCGGATCAAGGGCTGGCGGTCGACGTCGGTTGGCATGTTGCCGCCGCGTGCGCTCGTGCGGGCCGACCTCGAGCCCAAGGAGGGCCACGAGGGCGCGTTCTACGTGCGGATGCACTGGGGTGACGCGGTGGAGCTGCCGATCGAGACCGACGGTGGTTCCGTCGAGGCCGACGAGGTGTCGATCACGTTCCTGTCGAAGGTGGTGGCCGACCACCCGGCCGCAACGGGCCCCGTGTTCGCAGCGCTAGACGCGGCCTACGGCTGAGCGCGGCGAGATCACCAGCACGACCCGGCCCGTGACGTCGAGGCCGGCGTCGAACTCGCGCTGCAGCACCGCGGCGTCGGCGGGCAGCAGCGAATCCTGGACCGCCCGGGTGAGCACGGCGCGCCGGGGGTCGTCGGCGACGACCTCGACGCTGCCGTCGAGGGCCAGGAACCGCCGGTCGTCGGCGATGGTGACGACCACGTCGGCGCGGCGGCGGGCATTGCGAACCTTCGCCGACGCAGCGCGCGCTGACAGCAGGATCGTGCCGTCGTCGCCGAGCGCGTACGCCAGCATCGACACCTGGGGGCGGCCGTCTCGGCGCACCGTCGTGAGCAGGCACCAGCGGTGCTCGGCGAGGAACCGTCGCTGTTCGTCGGTCAGCATCGCGGCACCGTACCGGGGCGTTCAGTCGACGGCGATGAACACGGCCGTTGCGGTCGCAACGATCGTGCCCCCGGCGGTGGCGTCGGCATCGATGTAGAGCTTGCGGCCGGAACGCTCGCGCAGCCAGGACCGGAACCGCACGGGTTCGCCGATCGGCATGCCGGCGAGGTAGCGGACGGTGAGCTCGCCGGTGAACGCCCGAAGCCGCTCGAGTTGCAGCACGAACCCCATGAGATCGTCGAAGGTGCCCGACACGACACCGCCGTGGCTGCGGCCTGGTGCGCCCTCGTGGGCGGGGCCGAGGGTCACGTCGGTCACGACGACGTCGCCCTCTCGCCGAACCGCCATGTCGACGCTCCATGGGCTTGCCTTGCCCGAGAATGGGCGGTCGGGCATCGACGGCGGCAGCGGACCGTCGGCAGGGGCGTCGCCCACGAACTGGTTGCCGAACGATTCCGGATCGCGCCGACGCGGCTCGCCGCGCTCGAGCCGCTCGAGCGCCCCCTCGAGCTGGGCGGCGACCTCGTCGAGCACGGCGGCCGCGTTGTAGCGGCCGACCACCGCATGGCCGAGGGACCGCAACGCCGCGCCGAGGCGCTCGCGGGCGACGAGCTCGCCGGGACCGTCGGCGGTGACCGGCTCGCTCATTCGACGAGATCGGTCGCCGGCAGCGGCATGTGGGCGAGTCCCGTCAGATGAGCCTCCCAATCGCCCTGCCACGGCTCGGTGGCGAGCTGCGCATGGCTGCGCCGGGAACCGAGGATCCGCGTCAGGTGCCAGGTGCCGTCGGGGCGGTCGCCGAGGTCGAGCACCAGCCCCGGGGTGCCCGAGCCTGCGGTCCACCGCAGCCCGTCGGCGCGGAGCTCGACCGCATCGAGACCATGGGCGGCCAGGTCGCGGGCGAGCAACTGGCGCTGGGTTTCCATCACGGTGGTCACGTCGCGGTGCGAGCGTTCGCCGGGGCGGCCCAGGGTGGCGCGAAGGTCGTGCTCGTGGACGACCACGTCGTAGGCCAACCCGGCGAACCCGGCCGGCTTGCGCTCGATCAGATCCTCGAACGCCGGGGAGACCGAGGCCCATTCGGCCATCAACTCGGTCACGCTCCGACCCGCCCGCTCGGCGACCTGCCCGTCGACCCAGGCCTGCGTGTCGCCGGTCGGGCCCCGGCGGGCGACGAGGTCGGCGCAGACCCCGGCCAGGTGGCAGCAGAGCTGTTGCACCGTCCAGTCGGGGCAGGAGGGCACGACGAGGGCGGCCTGTTCCGGCGTGACGTCGGCGAGCAACGCCGTGATTCGTTCGCGGGCGCCGCGGTAGGCCGCGGCGTGGTCGGCGGGCGTGGGAACCGGCGCAGGCTCGGACATGCCTCTCATCGTGCCGGGCGGCGCCCGGTCAGGGCCAACGCGCCCGTCGTCAGCCGAAGTCGCCCGGGACCTCGCACGAGGACATACCGTTGGCCTCGGCGAAGCCGTCCATCCCCCGGCTGAGGGGCTCGCCCCGCACGGCGGGTTCGGTGAACCGTGGGTCTTCCCCGTTGCGCCACTTGGCGATGTGCAGCCGCCGGAACTGGTTGTACGTCTCGTAGTCGGTGAGCCACAGCCCGGTCAGTTCGGCCGTGCGCGGGTTCGTCGCGGGTAGCCGGCGCAGCTCGGCGACCATGGCCTCGAGTAGGTCGGTGGCCCGGACCCCGACGTCGGCCCGCCGGGAGATGGCCTCGGATCGAGGGCTGACGTCGGCGAAGCTCCGGGCGGGTGGGAGGCCGTCGATCTCGGTCATGTACCGAGCGCAGACCGTCTCGGCGGCGTCGGTCCACGCCCGATCGTCGAGCCGGTCGCGCGGGCCCTTCTCGACCACGAAGAAGGCGAGGATCCACACGGCGGCGATCACCACGACTGCGGTGGCGATCGCGAGGCGCGCCAGCCTCTGGGCGATCGTCAGGGGTTCGTCGCGCTCGAGGACCGGGCCCGCCATGCTCACGGAAGCCAGGTTGCCACCCCGCAGGGACCGGATCCCCATCACGGCGACGTAACACCCGGCACGGCGATGCGGCCGACGGTTAGAACGTCGGGGTGACCGACCGCCTCGACCGCCCGGAAGGCACCGTCCGGCGGGGCGCGCGCCTGATCGGGCGGTTGCTGCGACTGCACCCTCGCCCGTTCGCCGTGGCGGTGGCGGGTGCCGCGGTCTATTCGCTCGCGTCGGTGGCCTCGTCGATCGTGTTGCAGCGGGTCATCGACCGGGTGATCGTCCCCCGGTTCGACGAAGGGTCGACCGGCGTCGGTACGGCCGTCGTCGCCGCGGTGGCGATCGTCGTGGTCGGCGTGGTCAAGTCCGCCGGCGTCGTCGTCCGGCGCACCCTCGCCGGGGCGACCCGGTGGGAGGTGGCCGGCACCCTGCGCCGACGGGTGATCGACCGCTACCTCGACCAGCCCCTGACGTGGTTCCAGGGTCGTCCCGTCGGCGATCTCGTCGGGCGGGCCGGTGTGGACGTCGACGCGGCGTCCGAGGTCGTGTCGCCCCTGCCGTTCGCCTCCGGAGTGGTCGTGATCGTCTCGGTGGCGGGCGTGTCGATGCTCCTCGCCGATTGGGTGATCGGCGTGGTCGCGCTGGCGATGTTCCCCGTGATCGGGCTCGTGAACGTCGCGTACCAACGCCGCGTGCAGCCGCCCGCCGAGGCAGCACAGGTGCACCTCGGCGAGCTTGCCGCCGTCGTGCACGAGAGCTTCGACGGGGCGCTCGTGGTCAAAGCGCTCGGGCTCGAAGCGGCCGAGGCGGCCCGCCTCGAACCGAGGGCTGCCGCGCTGCGGGCGGCGAAGCTCCGCACGGCGCAGTTGCGAGCCGGCTTCGAGGCGCTGCTCGATTCGATCCCGGCGCTGGCCAACGTCGTGGTGCTCGTCGTCGGGGCCGTGCGCGTGGAGGCGGGGGCGCTCAGCGTCGGCGAGGTCGGCGGCTTCGTGTTCCTGTTCGGGTTGCTGGTGTGGCCGCTGCGGGTCATCGGTTGGTTGCTCGCCGACCTGTCCCGCGCCGTCGCCGGTTGGGAACGTCTCGAACCGATCCTCGACGGGGCCCTGGCACGCCGGCCGGTCGTAGCGCCCCGGCCGGCGGGCCTCGAGCTCGACAGCATCGGGTACGGCTACGTCGAGGGTGTATCGGTCCTGCGCGACGTCGGGCTCGAGGCCGGACCGGGGCGGATCGTCGCGCTCGTCGGGCCGACCGGTTCGGGCAAGACGACGTTGCTCCACCTCGCTGCCGGCCTGCTGCGGCCGACCACCGGATCGGTCGCCGCCGCAAGCGGCGCGCCGACCATCGTGTTCCAGGAGGCCTTCCTGTTCTCGGGAACGGTGCGGGACAACGTCGACCTGCACGGGACCCTCGGTGACGCCGAGGTGTGGGCGGCGCTCGGGCTGGCGCAGGCCGACGGGTTCGTCTCGGCGCTCCCGGCCGGGATCGGCACCCCGCTCGGCGAGCGCGGCGTCACGCTGTCGGGCGGTCAGCGCCAGCGTCTGGCCCTGGCGCGAGCGATCGCCGCCCGCCCGACGGTGCTCCTGCTCGACGACGCCACTTCGGCGCTCGACCCGACGACCGAGGCCCAGATCCTCGGCGGTCTTTCGACGGTGCTCACCGGCACCACGACGGTGATCGTCGCCCACCGGCCCTCCACGATCGGCCTCGCCGATGAAGTTGCGTTTCTGGTCGACGGCGAGGTGGTCGACCGTGGTCCGCACGCCGAGCTGCTGGCCCGCCAGGTCGGCTACCGGCGGCTCGTCGAGGCCTACGAGCGGGAGCGGCGACCGTGAGCCGGGACCTGGGCGACGCTCGTGAGGGGGCCGTCGCCGTCCTGCGCCGGGGGTGGCGTCACAGCCCCGAGCTCCGCCACGGGGCCGGGCTCACGCTGGTACTCGCTGCGGTCGGCAGCGCAGGCCGGATCGCGGTCCCGGTCCTCGTGCAGCAGGCGATCGACCGAGGTCTGTCGCCGGGGTCGGTGTCGTCGGCCGCGGTCGCCGCGCTGGGCGCCGTCGCCGCAGTCGTGATCGTGGTGACCACGCTCGCTCGCCGGGCGGCCGTGATCCGGCTCGCGGGTCGCAGCGAGGCGGCGCTCTACGGGTTGCGGATGCGGGCGTTCGCCCATGTGCACGCGCTCGGGGTCGCCGACCATGCCGAGGAGCGCCGCGGGGTGCTCGTGGCCAGGGTGACCTCGGACGTCGAGACGTTGAGCCGGTTCTTCGGCTGGGACGCCGTGGCGTGGTTGCTCGACGGTTTGACGATGGCGGCGGTCGCGGCCGTCATGCTCGTGTACGACTGGCGCCTGGCGATCGTGGTGTTCGTCGTGTCCGCGCCCCTGTGGGCGGTACTGCGGGTGCTGCAGCGTCACCTGATCGTCGCCCACGACCGCGCCCGCGCCGGGAACGCGGAGGTGCTCGGGCAGCTCTCGGAGCTGGTCTCGGGCGGCGCGGTCATCCGTACGCACCGGATGGAAGGCCCGGTCCGTGTTCGCTTGTCGGCGGCGGTCGGCGACCACGTGCGCGCCGGTCGGCGTGCGTCGTTCCTCGGTGCGCTGCTGTTCCCCGTCGGCGAGGTGTTCGCGGTGCTGGCCGTCGGCGCCGTGCTCGTGCTCGGTGTCGGGCTCGGTCCCGCCGGCGGGCTCACGACTGGCACGCTGGTCGGCTTCGTATTGCTCACCTACCGGTTCCTCGAGCCGATCGCGGAGTTCACCGAGCTCCTCGACCAGACCCAGGCCGCCGTCGCCGGGTGGCGCCGCGTGCTGGCCCTGCTCGACGTCCCGATCGAGATCGCCGATCCGCCCGATGGTCGGACCGTTCCCCCGGGACCGCCGGCCCTCGAACTGCGAGATGTGTCGTTCACCTACCGGCCCCGCGGCGCATCGGGTGGTGCGACCGGCGGCGCGGCCGAGGAGCCGCCGACCCTCACGACGATCGACGTCACGATCGAGCCTGCGACGTCGGTGGCCGTCGTCGGAGCGACCGGATCGGGAAAGACCACCCTGGCTCGGCTGTTGACCCGCCTGGTCGATCCGACGCAGGGTGCGGTGCTCGTCGGCGGGGTCGACGCCCGGGAGGCGCGTCTTGCGTCGTTGCGCTCCACGGTGGTGCTCGTCCCGCAGGAGCCGTTCCTGTTCGACTCGACGGTCGGCGACAACGTCCGACTCGGGCGGCCGGGGCTCACCGAGGCCGAGTTGCGGTCGGCGTTCGCAGCGCTGGGCCTCGAGGACTGGCTGGCCGGGCTGCCCGCCGGGTCGGCCACCGCCGTGGGTGAGCGCGGCGAGCAGCTCTCGGCCGGCGAACGACAACTCGTCGCGCTCGTGCGGGCGTTCGTCGCCGACCCGCCATGTCTCGTGCTCGACGAGGCGACGTCCTCGGTCGACGCCGCCACCGAAGCCCGGCTCGCTTGCGCGCTGGACGGTTTGGCGCAGGGCCGCACGACGGTCACGATCGCCCACCGGCTTTCGACGGCGGCCCGGGCCGATCGGGTGCTCGTGCTCGATCGCGGCCGATTGGTCGAGCAGGGAACGCATGCCGAGCTCGTGGCTGCCGGTGGGGTCTATGCCGGACTCTGGGCGAGCTGGTTGGACGCGACGGCAGCGGGCGCAGCGCAGCGGGACACCTGATCGGGTCGGGCTGCCGGCCCGTCGTAGGTCGTGCGGCGGTAGCGTCGCAGCGTGCGGATGCCTCGCGCCGGGTCGGTGCTCGCATTGTTTGCCGTGTTGGCGTTCGCCGCCGGCTGCGCCGAGGACACGACCGGCCGGGCATGCGATGTCCTGAAGCGACGGGAGGCGGCGGCGGACCCCTTCGGGGAGATCGTGCTCCAGGATCCGGCGCGTCTGCGTCAGGCCTTCGCCGATGCCGTGGACACGGCGGTGTCGCTCGACCGGTTCGCGCCGGCGGCGTTGAAGCCCGATGCGACGGGCGCGCTGCAGGCGTACCGCGAGCTCGAAGCGCTGTTCGCCCGTGTCGAATTCATCGCAGCCAAGGTGGACGTGAAGCGCTTCGGCGAGCTGCGCGTGCAGTTGCTCGCCGCCGAGGCGGCCCTCTCGCGCTTCGGGATCGGGACGTGCGGGATCAGGATCGGGGATCGACGAGCACCTTGACTGCGCTGGTCGGCGCGTCAGCGAGGCGTTCGATCGCCACGGGCAACTCGGACAGCCCGACGGTGGTGTCGTGGACGGCGCCGAGGTCGATTCGTCCGGCGAGGGCAGCGGTCATCGTCTCGGCGAACTCGTGGCGGAGGTAGGCGAGCGAGGCGACCACGGTGACCTCCTTGACCAGCCATGCGCCCGGTTGCATGGTGGCCGAGCCCGACGCGAGCCCGACGAGGTTCACCGTGCCGCCGCGACGGACGAGGTCGACCGCGCGTTGCACCGTGGCAGGTACGCCGGCGCATTCGTAGACCAGGTCGGCGCCCGCTCCGACGGCGGCGGCGGCGTCCTCCGGCGTGACGGCGACGGCCCCGAGCGCTTCGGCCACGGCCCGGCGAGGCGCGTGCGGCTCGACGGCGATGATGGTGCCGGCGCCTGCCTCGCGGGCCCACTGCAGGGTGAGCAGACCGATCGGTCCGCACCCCTGGACCACGACCGTGTCCCCGACGCGGGGCGGGGTGCGGTGGACGGCATGGAGGGCGACCGTCGCCGGTTCCACCAGCGCGACCTGGGTGTCCGACAGCCCGTCGGGGACGGCGAGCAGCCGGCGCGCAGGGACGGCGACGTACGGGGCGAACCCGCCGTGGGAGGGCGCCTGTGGGCCGCGCCCGGTCGAGTCCACGAACACCGACACACACCACGGCGCCTGGCCGGCGAGGCAGGGGGCGCACCGACCGCAGGCTGCGGAGGTGCCGAGCACGACCCGCTCGCCGTCGCCGATCCCGGTCACACCGTCGCCGACGGCGACGACGGTCCCGCCGAACTCGTGACCGCAGATCGCCGGGTTGTAGGGCTGGTCGGACAAGAAGCCGTGGACGTCGGTGCCGCAGATGCCGCAGTAGCCGACCTCGACGACGGCCGTGCCGGGCACCGGTGCCGGGTCCGGCACTTCGACGAGCTCGAAGCGGCGCAATCCGGTGACGAGTCCTGCCTTCATGCGTCCCCCTGGTTCCCCTGTGCGGCGGCGCCGGTCGCGCTGCCGTCGATGGTGTCCGTGGCCCAGGCGAGGGCCCGGTGCAGGATCGTGCGGAAGGCCGGGACCTCCCACGATCCCCGCTCGGTGGCCGGATACGGCGAGCCGTCGAACGGCGGGTCGACCATGTCCCAGCGACTGCGGCAGTGGCCCAACGTGAAGTAGACGACCTCGCCGGCCCCGATGCGGCGGCGATACAGCACGAGCCGGGGTTCGTCCACGGGCCAGTCGTGCTCGGCGAAGCCGGGCACACCGGTGTCGCCGGTCCAGCGCGTCTCGAGCAACGGCTCGATCGCTCCGCGGTACTCGCACAGGTACAACTCGTCGACCCCGGCGTCGAACTCGCCGATACCGGCCACGAGCGGATCGTCGGCGGCGCCCGGGGAGACGGTGACCCGGTAGGTCCCCATCGCCGGGTGCGACAGGAACTGGCTGCCGAGCGTGTCAGCCCACAGCGGGAACGCTCGCGGCGTCACGAACGGCTCACGGCCGAGGCGTGCGGGCGGGTCGATCGCTGCGTTCGTGCCGTGCAGGGCGAGCCAGCGGCCGCCCGCTTCGACCCACCGGCGCCACGCCACCTGCGCCGGGCGCGACGGACGCACGTCGCACGTGTACGACACCAGCGCCTGCGCCGACAGCAGCCCGGCGTCCTCGTAGTCCGACGCCACCCGGACCCGGATCCGCTCGTCGGTGCGCAGCGCGTCCAGCAACTCGAAGCGGGCGTAATCGAAGTCGTGCCACTTGCCGCCGGTCACGAGCGCGACATCGATCCTGCTCATGTGCTCCCCCCGGGCTCGTCGAGACCGAGCATAGGGATCGAGGGGTCCGGCCCGGTACCCCGGCCGTTGCGCGGCGCCGCGGCCTTGCGGAGCCGATCGCGCACGGCCGCCCCGAGGCCGGTGTCGGCCGGCGTCACGACGACGAGGACCTCGACATCGTGCGCATCGGCGTCACGCAGCCAGCCGTACAGGTGATGGGCGTAGGCGGCCACGTCGGGTCCCGGGTCGAGCACGTCGACCCGCCGGCCCTCGTCGCGGTGCCGATCGGCGGCAGCCGCAGCTGCACCGGCGTCCTCGGCGAGCTCGACCTCGCAGTGCGGGGCGTAGTGGGACGCCAGCATCCCCGGCGCGCGGCTCGGGCCGCCTGCGGCGGCCGGCGGTGTGCCCAACACGGTCGTGAGCACCTCGACGGGCACCCCGCCCGCCCGCAGCAGCATCGGGGGGTCGACGGTGCAATCGACGATCGTCGACTCCACGCCGATCCGGCACGGCCCGCCGTCGAGCACGACCGCAACGTCGTCGCCGAGGTCGGCGCGCACGTGGGCCGCGGTGGTGGGCGAGACCCGCCCGAACCGGTTCGCCGACGGTGCCGCGATCCCGCCACCGAAGGCTTCGAGCAGTTCGATCGCAAGCGGGTGGGCCGGCACCCGCAGACCGACGGCGGGCCGACCACCGGTGACCGCGTCGATCACCGCGGGTCCGCGCGGGACGAGCACGGTCAGCGGCCCGGGCCAGCAGGCCTCGGTCAGCGCGGCGGCGCTCGCCGGCCACCGCCCGGCCCACGCTCCGGGAGCGATCCCCGGCGCCAGGTGGACGATCAGCGGATGACCGGCGGGCCGGCCCTTCACCTCGAACACCCGCCGCACGGCTCGGGCGTCGGCCGCGTCGGCGCCGAGGCCGTAGACGGTCTCGGTGGGGAACGCCACCAGATCGCCGGCCCGCAGCGCGGCGACCGCGTCGGCGACCGTCGATCCCGCCAGGTCGGGGCCGGTGACCCCGCGATCGCTCACCCGGGGGTGGCGCCGAGGAATTCGAGCACGGCGTCGATGGCGGCGAAGGACTCCGTTGTGGCGAAGTGGTCGACGTTGCGCAGGACCTTCAGGGTTGCGTCCGGCAGCGCAGCGACGAGCGGGTCGCCGGGGCCGGCGAAGTCCTTGTCGCCGATGACGACGAGCGTGGGCACCGTCACGCGGGCGAGGTCGTCGCGAGACACCGGCCGGCCTCGCCGCTGCATGATCGCCGCCAGCGCCTTGGGGTCGTTGCCCGGCTGGTTCGCGTACTGCGCGAACACCTGCGCCTGCACGTCGTCGGTGGCGCCGGTGCCGGTGACCGCTGCGACGATCGCCCGGTGGCGCTCGACGTCCTCCCGGAACAGGTTGTCGCCGACGCCCATCACCACGAGCCGGGTGAAGCGCTCGGGATGCTGCGACACGACCTTCAGGAGCGTCATGGCGCCGAGCGAGAACCCGACCGCGGCGACGGGCTCGTCGGGCAGCGCCTCGAGCACCCGGGCGCCGAGGTCACCGTAGGCCTCGGGGTCGTGCGGCTTGGGGGCCTCGCCGTGACCGAGCAGGTCGACGCCGATCGTGGTGCGCCCGACATCGGCGAGCAGTGCCGACCATCCCGGCTCTTCCCAGGTCCGGCGGAACGAGCCGCCCCAACCATGCACGAACACGACGGGCTCACGGGGCGGATCGGCAGCCATCGGGGACGACGCTATCCTCGGCAGGCCCCTGCGGGAGGTCTCATGCGTTTCGTCGACGATCGCCGTCCGGAGTACGAACTCACCTACAACGACGTGTTCCTCGTGCCGAGCCTCTCGGCCGTCCAGTCGCGATTCGACGTCGATCTCACCACCCCGGACGGGATCGGGACCAAGCTGCCCGTCGTCGTGGCGAACATGACCGCCGTCGCCGGTAAGCGCATGGCCGAAACCGTGGCGCGACGGGGGGGCATCGCCGTGTTGCCCCAGGACAGCCCCCTCGACGTGCTGCAGGCGACGCTCTCGTACGTCAAGGGCCGTCACCCCATCTACGAGACGCCGATCACGCTGTCGCCGATGCACACGATCGCCGACGCGCTGTCGCTCATCCACAAGCGGGCGCACGGTGCGGTGATCGTGGTCGAGGGTGAGACGCCGGTCGGGATATTCACCGAGCACGACGCCGTCGGCCAGGACCGCTTCACCCAGCTCCGCCACGTGATGGTCGAGGACCTCGTCGTCATCCCGGCCGGCTCGACGCCGGAGGCGATGTTCGAGGCGCTGGCGGCGAGCCGGGTGAGCGCAGCGCCGGTCGTCGCCGGTGAGCGCCTCGTCGGCTGCATGACCCGCCGGGGTGCGCTGCGGTCCGCCATCTACCGGCCGGCGCTCGACGCAGAGGGCCGACTGCTCGTCGGCGTCGCCGTCGGGATCAACGGCGATCCGGCCAAGCGGGCCTGGGAGGCCCGGTCGGCCGGGGCCGACGTGCTCGTCGTCGACACCGCACACGGCCACCAGACCAAAATGCTCGAGGTGCTTGCTGCCGTGCGCGATGCGGTCGGCGACGCCACGGTCGTGGCCGGCAACGTCGTCACGGCTCGTGGCACGTTGGATCTCATCGAGGCGGGAGCCGACATCGTGAAAGTCGGTGTCGGCCCCGGGGCGATGTGTACGACGCGGATGATGACGGGCGTCGGTCGTCCGCAGTTCTCGGCGGTGGCGGAATGCGCCGATGCGGCCCGTGCCGTCGGTCGCCACGTGTGGGCCGACGGCGGGGTGCGCCACCCGCGCGACGTGGCGCTCGCGCTCGCCGCGGGAGCGTCGAACGTGATGTTCGGCTCCTGGCTCGCCGGGACCTACGAGTCGGCGGGTGACACGCTGCGCGATGCCGAAGGCCGCCTGTACAAGGAGAACTTCGGCATGGCGTCCAACCGGGCGGTCAAGCAGCGCACCCGCCACGAATCGGCCTACGACCGTGCGCGGAAAGAACTCTTCGAAGAGGGGATCAGCACGTCTCGGATGTACCTCGACGCGCAGCGGCCCGGCGTCGAAGACATCCTCGACCACATCGTGGCCGGGGTGCGGTCGTCGTTCACCTACGCCGGCGCCGCGACGGTCTCGGAGTTCCAGGATCGCGCGGTGGTCGGGGTCCAGAGCGCAGCCGGCTTCGACGAAGGTCGGCCGCTCGGGCAGAGTTGGTGACGTGACCGACGTCGCGGCGTTCGACGTCGATGGCACGTTGACGGTCCGCGACACGGTGGTGCCGTTCCTGACAGCGGTGGCGGGGCGGCGGCGCGTCGGCGCCGCCCTCGGGTGGGCGGCGCTGCGCTCGCCCGGCGATCGCGACCGCATGAAGGCCGGGCTCGTGCGCCGGACCCTTGCCGGAGTGGACGCGCAGCGGCTTGCGACCATCGGTGCGGAGGTTGCGGCCTCCGTCGTCGAGCATCGGCTGCGACCCGTGGTGCTCGGTCGCCTGCGATGGCACCTCGACGCCGGCCACACGGTCGTGCTGGTGTCGGCCTCGCTGCGGCCCTATCTCGACCCGCTTGCGGCTGCCCTCGGTGTCGCGCACGTGCTGTGCACCGAGTTGGTCGTGGATGCCGACGGGCGCTGCACCGGCGCGCTGCTCGGCCCCAATTGCCGTGGGGTGCACAAGGTGGAGCGCCTGCGCGAGTGGGCCTCCCCGCAGGACCGAATCGTCGCCGCCTACGGCGACGCCCGCAGCGACGGGCCGATGCTGACGATGGCCGACGAAGGTTGGTGGGTGCGCAGCGGCCGCCTGATGCGGGCCGGGTCATGAGCTGCTCGGCGAGGCGATCACCGGCGTGGTTGCGTCTCAGCCGACCCCGTCAGTGGACGAAGAACGTCCTGGTGCTCGCTGCCCCCGGCGCTGCAGGGGTGTTGCTCGAGGGTGCGGTCGCATGGCGCGTCGGTGTGATGGTGGTCGCCTTCTGCCTGGCGTCGAGCGGCACCTACTGGATCAACGATGCCGTCGACGTCGAGGCCGATCGGCGGCATCCGCGCAAGCGCACGCGGCCGGTGGCAGCGGGGGAAGTGAGCGTCGCCTCCGCCTACGCCGGCGGTGCGGCGCTGTTGGTGGCGGGCATCGTGCTGACGCTCGTCACGGGGCGCCCGTGGGCGGCGGCCGTCGTCGCGGGCTACGTCGTGGTCACCCTGACGTACTCGTTGTGGTGCAAGCACATCGCCGTCGTCGACCTCGTCCTCGTGGCACTCGGCTTCGTGTTGCGAGCGGTTGCCGGGGCCGTGGCCACGTCGGTGGCCGTGTCGAACTGGTTCCTGCTCGTCACGTCGTTCGCATCGCTGCTGATCGTCGCGGGGAAGCGCTTCGGTGAGTTCGTCGAGGTCGGCGACGCCGCCGCCGGCACCCGGTCCACCATGCAGGTGTACACCGCGCCCTACCTGCGCACCGTCCTCGGGGTCGCCACCGGGGCGTCGCTGGTGAGCTATTGCCTGTGGGCCTTCGAGAAGGCGAGCCTGCCGACGGTCGATCACCACCTCTTCGAGTTCTCCATCGTGCCGATGGCCGCAGCGCTGCTGCGGTACCTCCTCGTCATCGAGTCCGGGGCGGGCAGCGCCCCCGAGGAGGTCTTCCTGTCCGACCGGACCCTCCAGGTGCTCGGCGGGCTCTGGTTGGCGCTGTTCGCGACGGGGGTGGCGCTTGGCTGAGCGGCTGTTGACCGGCTGGGGTCGCACCACACCGAGCCGGGCTCGGAACCGCCCGTGCGACGATACGGGCGAGGTCGCGGGCGCGCTCGGCCGCGCCGGTCCCCGGGGTGCGCTTGCGCGGGGACTTGGGCGGTCCTACGGGGACGCAGCGCTCAACGGGGGCGGCGACGTCCTCGCGCTCGAAGCCGGCCTGACCGGCGTGCGCCTCGACCCGGACACGGGCGTGGTGACCGCCGGCGGCGGTGCGAGCCTCGACACGGTGCTGCGTCGCATCGTGCCGGCCGGCTGGTTCGTCCCGGTTTCCCCGGGCACGAGATACGTCACCGTCGGCGGCTGGGTGGCCGCCGACGTGCACGGAAAGAACCACCACCGCGACGGCAGCGTCGGCAACCACCTGCTCGGCATCGAGCTCGTCACGCCCGACGGAGCGGTCCACGACCTCGGGCCCGATCGTGATCCGGCGGCGTTCTGGGCGACCGTCGGCGGGATGGGGCTGACGGGAGTGATCACCTTGGTGCGGTTCCAAGCCGTGCCGATCGGTTCGTCGCGCCTCGCCGTCGACACGCGGCGTGCCGACGACCTCGACGGGATCATGGCCCTGATGGCGGCGACCGACCATGAGGCCCACTACTCGGTGGCCTGGATCGACCTCGTCGCCACCGGGAGCCAGCTCGGCCGAAGCGTGCTCACCACCGGGGATTTCGCCCCGGCCGATGCGCTGGCAGCGGCCCACCGGCGCGACCCGTGGGCCTACGATCCGACGACTGCGCTGGCTGCGCCGCCCTGGGCGCCGTCCCAACTGTTGAACCGGCTGACGATCCGGGCGTTCAACGAGTTGTGGTTCCGCAAGGCGCCGCGCGACCGGCGAGGGGAGCTGCAGACCATCCCGACGTTCTTCCATCCGCTCGACGGTGTGACCGGTTGGAACCGGCTCTACGGCAACCGGGGCTTCCTGCAGTACCAGTTCGTGGTCCCGTTCGGGGCGGAGGCGGTGCTGCGCTCGATCGTCGAGCGGCTCGCCGGCTCGGCGGTCGCGCCCTCGTTCCTGGCCGTGCTCAAGCGTTTCGGTGCGGCGAACGCAGCGCCGCTGTCGTTCCCGATGCCGGGATGGACCCTGACGCTCGACATCCCCGCGGTGGGCGGTGGCGTGCTGGCGGCACTGCTCGACCAACTCGACGAACTCGTGGTCGGCGCCGGTGGCCGGCTCTATCTGGCCAAGGACAGCCGCATGGCCCCGGCCTTGCTCGAGCGCACGTACCCCCGGCTCGGGGAATGGCGCGCCGTGCGGGACCGGCTCGACCCGGGTCGCGTGCTGTGCTCGGATCTCGACCGGCGCCTCGACCTGACCGGGAGGAGAACCCCGTGAACGATGCCCTCGGTGACGTCCAGAGCGTGCTCGTGCTCGGCGGCTCGAGCGAGATCGGCCAGGCGATCGTGCGCGAGCTCGCCGGTCGGCGGCTGCGCACGGTCGTGCTGGCGGTGCGACGTCCGGACTCGGTGGAGGCGGTTGCCGCCGAATGGCGCGCCCGTTCGATCGAGGTGGACGTCGTCGCGTTCGACGCCGACCGGACCGAGACCCATGCCGATGTGATCGGTGGGGTCTTCGATCGCCATCGCGACCTCGACGTGGTCGTGCTCGCCTTCGCCGTCCTGGGGGACCAGGCGGCCTTCGACGCCGACCCCCAGGCGGCCGTCGCCGCCGTCCACACCAACGTCACCGGGGCCATCTCGGCCGCGCTGGTCGTGGCGGATCGGCTTCGCCGCCAGGGGCGCGGCACGCTCGTCGTGCTGTCCTCGGTGGCGGGGGAGCGCGTGCGGGCGGCGAACTTCGTCTACGGCGCGACGAAGGCCGCGATCGACGGCTTCGCACAGGGCCTCGGCGACGCGCTGCGCCCGAGCGGCGCCCGGGTGCTGGTGGTGCGGCCCGGCTTCGTGCGCACGAAGATGACGGCCGGTATGCGGGCGGCACCGTTCGCCACCACGCCCGACGTGGTCGCGCGCGACACTGTCGAAGCGTTGCGCGCCGGTAAAGAACTGGTGTGGTCGCCCCGGGTGCTGCGCGCCGTGTTCATCGTGCTGCGCCATCTGCCCCGGGCGGTGTTCCGTCGCCTGCCGGGCTGAAACCTGTAGTTGGTTTCTAGACTTAGCGTGATCCGGGCCGTGTGTCGGCCCGCTCGATCGAAGGAGTCGCCGATGCAGGTCACCACCCGTCACACCCCGAGCTTCGGGGTCGCTCGGCTCGCGCTGGCCGGTAGCGAGCAGGTGAGAGTGGAAGCCGGCGCCATGATGGCGATGTCGGCCGGGGTGTCGCTGCAGGCCAAGGCCGAGGGCGGCATTCTCAAGTCGCTCAAGCGTGCCGCGCTCGGCGGCGAGTCGTTCTTCGTCACGACGTACACCGCCCCGGCCGGCGGCGGGTTCGTCGACGTCGCTGCCCGGCTTCCGGGCGACCTGATCTCGCTCGAGGTGGTGCCGGGCCGGGCCTGGTTCGTGCAGAAGGGCGGCTGGTTGGCCTCCCCGGCGACGGTCGCTCTCGACGCCCGGTGGGGCGGGTTCCGGAACCTCTTCGGCTCCGAGGGCGGGTTCATCCTGCGAGCCGAGGGGCAGGGACCGCTCGTCATCGGCTGTTACGGGGCGATGGAGACCTGGGACCTGCAGGCCGGCCAGACCATCACGGTCGACACCGGCCACATGGTGGCCTACGAGGACACCGTGACGATGCAGTTGCGGACCGTCACGGGTGGGATCGTGCAGACCTTCAAGAGCGGCGAGGGCATGGTGTTCGACTTCACCGGCCCGGGGCGGGTGCTCACCCAGACCCGGAACCCGAACGAACTGCTCGGGTGGCTGTCCGCAGCGCTCGGGACCGCAGGCGGCGGCCCCGGGTCGGGCGGGATGGGTGGCTTGTTCGGCCGGGACTGACCGCGGGTAGGTCCCGACGGCGCCGGCCGTAGGCTGGCGCCGTGGGGATCGCCGAGGAGGACATCGAGCGTGTGCGCGCCGCGGTGCCCCTCGTCGACGTGGTGCGGGAACGGGTCGCGCTGCGCCGGGTCGGTCGCCGGTGGGTGGGGCTGTGCCCGTTCCACGCCGAAAAGAGCGGCTCGTTCAACGTCAACGAGGAACTCGGCTTCTACAA
Organism: Acidimicrobiales bacterium; assembly: GCA_046081125.1. Taxonomy (GTDB): domain Bacteria; phylum Actinomycetota; class Acidimicrobiia; order Acidimicrobiales; family Ilumatobacteraceae; genus JBEIFW01. The sequence continues at coordinate 27,568 of JBJTVH010000132.1, read as the reverse complement.
GTGCTTCGGCTGCGGCGCCAAGGGTGACGTCATCACCTTCGTGCGCGAGACCGAACACCTCGAGTTCGCCGCCGCCGTCGAGCGACTCGCGGGCAAGGCCGGGATCACCCTTCGATACACGACGGGAGGCGAGGGGCTCGAACGGTCCCGGCGCACTCGGCTCGTCGCACTCGTCGAGCAGGCCGTCGAGTGGTACCACCAGCGGCTGCTGCAGGCCTCCGACGCTCGACCGGCGCGCGACTATCTGCGCAGTCGGGGGATCGACGGCGCCACCGCCCGGACGTTCCGGCTCGGTTGGGCCCCCGACGAGTGGGATGCACTGTCCCGATCGCTCCACGTAGACGAACGCAACCTGCGGGAGGCCGGGCTTGCGTTCGTGAACCGCCGTGACCGGTTGCAGGACGTGTTTCGCGCGCGCCTGTTGTTCCCGATCTTCACCGAGACCGGCGACGCCGTCGGATTCGGCGGTCGGGTCCTGCCGGGCTCGTCGGATCCGGCCAAGTACAAGAACTCCGCGGAGTCGTCCGTCTATGCGAAGTCCCGGATCCTGTACGGGCTCAATTGGGCGAAAGCGCCGGTCGTGGCCGCCGATCGGGTGGTGGTGTGCGAGGGCTACACCGACGTGATCGGGTTCCACCAGGCCGGGGTTCCTGAGGCGGTCGCGACCTGCGGCACGGCCCTCACCGAGGATCATGTCCGGCTGCTGCGGCGCTTCGCTCGCCGAGTGGTGCTGGCCTTCGACGCCGACGCCGCCGGCCAGGGGGCGGCCGAGCGGTTCTACCAATGGGAGCGCACCCACGACGTGGAGGTGGGGGTGGTCCGGCTGCCCGACGGTCTCGATCCGGCCGACCTGGCGCGACGCGACCCGGCCGCCCTGGCGCGCGCCGTCGACCAGGCCGAGCCGTTTCTCGGCTTCCGGCTCCATCGCGTGCTGCGCTCCGGCCGGGGCAATGCCCCCGAGCAACGGGCGCGCACCGCAGCGGATGCCCTTGCCGTGGTTGCCGAGCACCCCGATGTCAACGTCCGCACCCTCTACGCCGGCGAGATCGCCGCGGCCACGGGCCTGCCGGCGGCCGACATCGTGGCCGCCGCGAAACGCGGCGTGGCGTCGGTGCGGGCGTCAGCCGTCGCCGTGGCTCCGGCGCCGGCTGCCACCCGGGAGTCCGGCGAAGTGGCCTGCCTGTGGCTGCTCCTGCACCGCTGGGACGACATCGCCCCCTGGCTGTCGGAGGACCTCTTCGCTGACGAGACGTGCCGGCGAGCGTTCCGGGCCCTGGCGAGCGGCGAGGGTGACTTCGCCCGTTCGGTGGCCCTCGCCGATCCCGACGTGGCCGAGTTGCTCGAGCGGCTCGCTGTGGTCCACTTCGACCTCGACCCGGATCTCGAGGCTTGCAACCTGATCGCGGCGGCCGTCCGCCGTTCGCTGGGGCAGATCGCCGCCCGGCGCGACCCGAACCTCGCGGGTGATGTGACCGAGGCGAAGCTGCTCCTCGACGACCTCGAGCGAGCGGACCGACGGTCCGCCGCCGCAGAGCGGCTGCTACGTTGGCTCGAGCGCGACGAGCAGCGATGACGGAGCCCCCTGACGAGCCCCCGCCGCCGCACGACGGCATCGCAGTAGCCGCCTGGGCCGCGCTCGTCCGTACGGGACATCGCAGCGGGGCGGTGCATGCTGACGACGTCTCGCTGGCACTCGGTGAACTCGAACCCACGGCCGACGTGATCGCGTCGGTGCAATCGGCGCTCGCTGCGCTCGGCATCGGACTCGACGAGTCGGTCGAGCCGCTCGCCGACGATGCCACACCGCCGCAGGGCACTCCGATCCGACCCGATCTGCTCGGCGACGATGCCGCTGGTCGGATCGACCGGGCCCGCCGTCGCCGGGTCACCCCGGTGCGGCTGTCCTCGGACCGGGGTGACGCGTCCACGTCCGACACGGTCCGCATGTACCTGAAGGAGATCGGCCGGGTCAGCCTCCTGAACGGTGACGAGGAACGCGACCTTGCGATGCGCATCGAGCGGGGCCTGCAGGCCGCCGAGCGGCTCGGGGCTGGCGGTTCGGATCCGGTCGAGGTGCGGCGGCTCTCGCGGCTGGTCACCGAGGGAGAGGACGCCAAGGAAGAGCTCATGGAGGCCAACCTCCGGCTCGTGGTGTCGATCGCGAAGCGCTACGTCGGTCGCGGGCTGCAACTCCTCGATCTCATCCAGGAAGGCAACCTTGGCCTGATGCGGGCCGTCGACAAGTTCGACTACACGAAAGGCTTCAAGTTCTCGACCTACGCCACGTGGTGGATCCGCCAGGCCATCACCCGGGCGATCGCCGATCAGGCGCGCACGATCCGCATCCCGGTGCACATGGTCGAGTCGATGAACCGGGTGCTGCGGATCCAGCGGCAACTGGCGCAGGATCTCGAGCGCGAGCCCACCGTCGAGGAACTCGCGGAGCGAGTGGCGCTCACCCCGGAACGGGTCCGGGAGATCCTGCGGATCGCCCAGGATCCGCTGTCGCTCGACTCGCCGGTGGGCGAGGAGGACGATTCGAACCTCGGTGACTTCATCGAGGACGCGGGAGCCGACGCCCCGGCCGAGGTTGCGACCCGCAAGATGCTCGTCGAGGCGCTCGACGCCGCGCTCCTCGAACTGACCGAACGCGAGCAGGAGGTGGTGCGCCTGCGATTCGGCCTCGTCGACGGCAAGGCCCGCACGCTCGAAGAGGTCGGCCGGGAGTTCGGGGTCACCCGGGAGCGGATCCGTCAGATCGAGGCGAAGACCCTGGCCAAACTCCGGCACCCGCTGCGCAGCCAGCGCCTCAAGGAGTTCTTGGACGCCGAATGACGGTGGCGGTGCGCTAGGGTCCCGCCCGCCTTCCGGGATAGCTCAGCAGGCAGAGCAGCTGACTGTTAATCAGCGGGTCGCAGGTTCGAGCCCTGCTCCCGGAGCAGCCCCCACCAGGGGAGATGTTCGGTCCACGGGCCGGTCGCCACCACGGCGGCCGGCCCGTGGTCACGTTTTGGTCACGGATTTTCCACGAGCGCGGGGGTGCGGTCGGGGCCGAGCACAAGTCGCCGTCCGACTCCCGGCCTGCCGTCGTAGGCTGTAGGCACCGCCATGACCGAGCACGAGATCGCCGAGCGGCTCCCCGCCGAGGCGGCGCGGCGCAAGCTCACGGCCGAGCAGCTCCTTGCGGAGCTCGCCGAGGACCGGCCGGCTCGCCGCAAGCTCGGCTTCATCGGCCTGGGCGCGTCCACCTCCGGCCGGAGCGCTCGTGACGCCGACGAGATGCTCGCCGAGGGGTTCGGGCGCTCCTGACCGTGCTCCTCGTCGACACGGGCGTCCTGCTGGCCGCAGCCGACGTCAACGATCGGGACCATCGCTCGTGCGCTGACCTGCTCGAGGCCACCTCGGCGCCGCTCGTCCCCGCTCGTCGTCGCCGAGACCGCCTACCTGATCGACCGGCAGCTCGGGGCGTCCGCCGAGGCCGGCTTCTTCCGCTCCATCGCCGCCGGCGACGTTCTGGTCGAGGCGCTCACCGCCACCGACTACGCCCGCATCGCCGACCTCGTGGAGCGCTACGGCGACCTCCCTCTCGGTGGCTCCGACGCCAGCCTGGTCGCGCTGGCCGAACGGCTGGGCGCCGTCAAGGTGGCCACCCTCGATCAGCGGCACTTCCGGGTCGTGCGCCCGCGTCACGTCGAGGCCCTGACGCTCGTCCCCTGACCAGCCGTGGTCACGCCGTGGTCACGGATTGGACGGCACCGGGTGGTATTCGAAGGTACTCGACGGACCGGCGAACCCATTCTGACCTGCCCAAACGGTACGGAACGGCACGGCCCGGTACGGGGTCGAACGGACTGTTGATCAGCGGGTCGCAGGTTCGAGCCCTGCTCCCGGAGCCAGCCTCACCAGTGACGAGGTGTGGATTCATCGGCCGGTCCCGACCGGCGGGCGCGACCCCCTCGTCTGCGCCGCTCCCCGGGTGCCGGCGTCACCTGGCTCGGAGGAAGGCGTTGACGGCCCGGCGAGCCTCTTGCGATCGGAACAGCGCAGGATGCCCCTGTCCGGGTACCTCGAGGAATGTCCGGTCCTGGCAGTTCGTGCAGGCCTCCAACTCCTGGCGGAACCAGGGCCACGAGCGCATCTGGATCTTGGAGTCCTCCAGACCTTGCACGAACAGGATGTCGGCGCGATGGCCGGACGTGAACGACAGCAGCGACCGTGCGCGATACGCATCGGGGTCGCTGGTCGTCGGTCCGTACCGCCGCGCCAGGCCTGCGCAGGTGGGGCTGGACTCCAGGCGGCCCGTCTCCTCGAGTTCGCACCGGAAGACGAGGTCGAGGGGACCCGGTGCGTTGGCGATGACGCCGTCGACGGTGTGCAGCGTGTTGAGTCGTGTCGCCAGATACCCGCCCTGGGAGTGACCGGCGAGGAACACCTTGCCGATGGTGATGCCCAGCGCTGCGGCGGCGTGGCGCTGCACCCATCGCAGCGCCGCCTGCGCGTGCGCCAGGTTGTCGCCCATGAGCAGGCCTTCCTCGGGGTAGGCGACGCTGACCAGGAGCAGGTCGTCGCGATCGAGGACGGCGCTGAAGGCGTCGAGCGTGTCGTGCGCCGCCTTCAGCATGAGACGGTCGTAGGACACCGTGCCGTGGAGGAGCACCACGGCGTCCACCTGCGCGGCGGCCGGGCGCTCGATGACGACGTCGACCCGCACCCCGTCGAGCTCGAGGGTGCGCGTGAGTCGAACGGCGTCGGTCGGCGCAGACGTGCTGGCCGCCGATGGCCCGGTCTGCGCAATGCGTGGGCCGTCGACCGGGTTGGCCGGTGTCCCGACCTCGGGTCCGCCCGAGTGCGAACAGCCGGCGGCGACCAGTGCGATCGACAACCCCACTGCCCGGCGCCACGTCACCGGGCGCACGGTGCCGGTCGAGCGTCGAGCGGAAGTGCCGGGGCCGATGCGCGCACGATATGCCCGCTTGGCCGATGCTCGTGTTCGAGGACCACGGTCGCGTCGCAGGCCTACGATGCGTCGGCGAGGGGCGGTAGCTCAGTGGTCAGAGCACCCGGCTCATAACCGGAGGCGCGTGGGTTCGATCCCCACCCGCCCTACGACGAAGCGACATCGGGCACGAGTTGGAACTCGTTCGACGGCGCCACGAGCGGTCAGGCCAGCGCGGCCTGTAGCGCCGTGACGGTGCTGACGACGTGCGCCGAGGCGCTGTCGTCGAGCACGGACCAGATTCCGGCCATCAGCTCGTCGGTCATCCGGTCGGCGGCGGCGAGCTTGGCCCGGTCGGCGTCGGTGACGGCCACCTCGCCGTCCCAGCCGAACCCCTTCACCATGTCGGGCCGGCGGATCTGGTGGGCCACGCGCGGCGAGATGCCGGAGGCGACGATCGCGACGAGGTGGACGCTGCCGCGCAACTCCCGGAGGGTGGCGACGAGCTGCATCGTGCGCGCCGGCAGATCGTCGGGTCGAGGTTCGGCATTCAGGCCGGCGAACAGCGACAGCGCAGCCGGATGGGCGCCAGCGAGCACGGCTTCGGCAGCCTCGCAGAACTCGCCGAGACCGTCGATGCGGGCGAACTTGGCCCGGCCGAGATCGTGGGCGCAGGCGAGGTACGCCCGGCCTGCGTCGCGGGGGGCGATCTTGTCGCGCGCCGAGGTCCACAGCTTCTCGACGAGTTCGGGGTTGAAGTAGCCGAATGCGCTGGCGACGACCGCTGCCTCGGCGTCACCCAGCACGCCGCCACGACCGATGAAGTACCAGCGGAACCCGTCGAGGCCCAGCGCCTTGCCCCGCTCGAGGGTGGGCGGGATGAAGTAGAAGGCCGACCCGAGCGCCCCGATCGCGGGGTCGGCGGTGGTCACGAGTGCGTCAGTGGTCACGCGGCGGACCCTACCGTGCGAGCTCCACGGGCTGTGGCGGCCCCGGTTCCCGGCCGGTCCCCAGTCTCCTCCCAGCTCGGGGACCTAGCCTCGGGACCGTGCGAGCTCGGCGGACGGGTGCAGCGCTGGTGATGGCGGTCATGGCCGGGCTGGTCGGCGCCGTCGCCCCGGTGGCGCTCGCCGCACCGAGCGGACCCCATCTGGAACCGGTCGCACCGTTCCGCGTGCTCGACACCCGCGAGAGCGGGCCCCGGGTCGGTGTGTTGGCGCCACGCCGGATCCCGTTGACCCCGCCCGACGGTGCGGCGGCGGTGGCGCTCAACCTCACGGTGGTGCAGCCCGACGGCGCAGCGTTCGTCGCCGTCCACCCGTGCGATCAGGCGCCGGGCGGCACCTCCACGGCGAACGTCCGGGCCGGGGACATCGTGGCCAATGCCGTACCCATGGCGCCGCTCGGCCCGGCCGGCGTGTGCGTCACCTCGATCAGCCCCACCGACGTCGTCGTGGACGTCACCGGCTGGTGGCGGAGCGGTGATGGGCCCACGCTGACCGCCGGCACCCCCTTGCGGGTGCTCGACACCCGCGATGGACGTGCCCCGCGCCGCCCCGCCGGAGTGCCGATCCCGGTCGCCGTTCCGGCCGGGCCGGCGGTGGCGGTCACGTTGATCCTCACGGAACCGGCGGCGGACGGATGGGCGGCGGTCCACCCCTGTGCTCAAGTCCCGGGAGGAACGTCGACGGTCAATGCGCAGGCGGGTCAGACGGCGGCCAACCTTGCGATCGTCGACGCAACGGCTCCGGTGTGCGTGACGGCTTCGGTTCCCGCTCACCTGGTCGTCGACGTCGTCGCCACCGGGACAGCTGCGTCCGGGGCGGCGCCGCCCGCGCCTGCCGTGATGCCCTTGGCGCCGGTGACGCCCCGGCGGGTGCTCGACACGCGCCTCGGGGGCCCCGGTTGGGTCTCGCCGTCGGGGGTCGTCGCGCTCGACTTCGGGCCGGCGACCACGGGTGTGGCGCTCAACGTCACGGCGGTGGACCCCTTGGGGTCCGGGTTCGTCACGGTGTGGCCCTGCAGCGCCCCGCGACCGTGGGCGTCGTCGTTGTCGTGGAACCGGACGGCCACGGTGGCGACTGCGGTCGTGAGCGGCGCTCCCGACGGCAAGGTGTGCCTTGTTCCCAGCGTCGGTACGCACCTGATCGTCGACCTGCTCGGCGCAAACGGTCCCGTCGACCCGGTCGGCACGCTGGTGACTGGCCGGACGGACACGATCGAGATCGGGCGCAGCGTGCTCGGCCGGCCGATCACCGCACGAGCCGTGGGCACGTGGGGCGGTCCGGTGGCGCTGGCGGTCGGGGCCATCCACGGCGACGAGAGCGCCGGCGTCGGTCTGGTCGGGGTGCTCCGGGCCAACCCACCGGCGGGAGCGCTCACCTGGCTGATCGAGGTTGCCAACCCGGACGGCTACGCCACCGGCCAGCGCTTCAACGCCCGAGGTGTGGATCTGAACCGCAATTTCCCCGTCGGCTGGCAGCCGTCGTTCGAGGGGGACCCGTCGGTCGGTCCGGCGCCGCTCTCCGAGCCCGAGTCGGCGGCACTCGCCCAGTTCCTCGAGCTGGTACGACCGACCGTCGGGGTCTGGTGGCATCAGGTCGGGGACTGGGTCGACGTCGCCGCCTCGGGTGTCGCCCGGACGGACCTGCTGGTGCGCTACGCGCAGGTCGCAGGCGTCGAACTCGCCGAGGTGCCCTGCGGCGACGGACCGTGCCACGGCAACGCCACCCAGTTCGCCAATGCGTTGGTTCGGGCATCGACGCACTTCGTCGTCGAGTTGCCGGCCGAGGTCGACGCGCCGATGCTGGCCCGACACGCATCGGCCTTCCGCGCCGTCGCAACGGGTTGACCGCTCGAACCGCGGTCCTTGTCGTCGCTCAGCAGGTGCTGTTTGCCGGCACGCCACGGACACGATCGGCGAACCACCGCAACAGGTCGCCGGATGCGAGTGCGATCACGCTGGTGTGATCACCGGGGAACACCTTCCGCTCCACCGTCGCACCCATGGCGCAGTACTTGGCGGCCAGCGCGGCGCTGATCGCCGGGGGGATGAGGTCGTCGGAACTGCCGTGGTAGACGAACAGGGGCGCCCGCGGGGCCGCCTGCCCTGCGGTGTTCGCATCGAGATGCTCCGACCACGGTGCGGTGCGGCTGGGATCAACCCGCAGGAGGTCGTCGGTCGTCAGGCCGCGCAAGGTACGGCTGATGTCGTCGGTGCATTGGGATCGGATCGTGCCGAGCAGGTCCGAACCCTTGGCGGTCAGGATCTTCGCTGGATCGGCGTCGGGATAGGCCGCTGCGATGCCCGAGACGGTCATGAGCCCGAAGTAGCTGTACCGGCCGGTCCGTAGACCCTCGCCCAAGGCGCGCAGCTCGGCGGCCGGCGCGCCGATGGCGGCGCCGACGAGGTTGAGTTCGGGGGCGTAGGCCGGCTGCAGTTCGGCAGCCCACGCCGCGGCGCCACCGCCCTGCGAGTGCCCCCAGACGAGCACCTTGGAGCTCGCCGTGACGCCGGTGCCCGTGAGCGCTGAAGCAGCCCGCACGGCGTCGAGCACGTTGCGCCCCTCGGCGCGCCCCATCACGTACGGGTGCTCGCCGGGAGGGCCGAGCCCCTCGTAGTCCGTGGCGACGAACGCGTAGCCGGCGCCGACGACGAGCGGGGCGAGTAGTCGCTCGGCCGACCGGCCGTCCGTGAACTGGCGGGACACGGCGCACGCGTCCCCGAGCCCAGTGGTGCCGTGGGCCCAGGACAGCACGGGTCGCCCGCCTGCGGGTGCGGCGCCGGCCCCCACCACGACGAGTCCGGACACAGCCACGGGCTCGCCCGTGGCTCGCTGCGATACGTACAGGATTCGCCAGCCTCGGGTCCCGGGTCCGGCGTCGACCGGCTCGGATCGCAACAGTGCGCCCGGCCGAGTCGTGGCCAACGGCTGACTGGGGACGTAGAAGCCATCGGACGGCCCCGGTGCAGTGGTGGTGGACGTCGGGCGGGCGGTCGTGGCCGGGCTCGTGGAGGCGGTCGCCGCAGTCGTCGGCGGGCTTGCGGTCGTGGCCGTCGTCGTCGGGGCGACCGCAGGGCCGGTGTCCCCGCTGCAGGCCGCGCCGAGCAGCGCGGCGCACAACCCCGCGACCACGGCGCGGATGGCAGGATGCCGGCCATGGGGGAACGCATCGCGTACGACGAGTTCGGCCTGTTCCACGAGAACGCCTCCGAGTACGGCCTCGATCAGCCGTCACCCCCGAGCGTACGGCGGACCTCCGTCGACCTTGCGGGCGGGCGGCGAGTTTCGGCACTGGTGTGGGGGGACGGTGACCCGGAGCTGGTGCTCGTCCACGGCACCGCCCAGAACGCTCACACCTGGGACACGGTGGCGATGGCGCTTCGCCGACCCCTCGTCGCCGTCGACCTCGCAGGCCATGGGCATTCCGATTGGCGTGACGACGCCACCTACACCCCCGAACTGCTCGCAGCAGACCTCGCCGTCGTCGTCGAGACCCTTGCGCCCGAGGCGTCCGGTGTGATCGGCATGTCGCTCGGCGGCCTGACCACGGTCGTGCTCGCTGCGCGTTGGCCGCACCTGGTGCGCCGACTCGTCGTCGTCGACGTCACGCCCGGCACGAACCGCGACAAGGCCAAGGCGATCATCGACTTCGTCAACGGCCCGCAGGACTTCCCCGACTTCGAGTCGCTGCTCGCACGTACCATCGAGCACAACGCGACGCGTTCGGTGTCGTCGCTTCGGCGTGGCGTGCTGCACAACGCGCGCCAACTCGACGACGGCAGCTGGCGGTGGCGCTACGACCGGCGCGGGCGGGCGCAGGTGCCCGACGGCGAGGGGGTACCGGCCGCTGCAACCGACCCGGGCCGGCTGTGGGACGACGTCGCTGCCGTGGCCTGTCCCATGGTCCTCGCCCGAGGTGGGGTCTCACCCGTGGTCGACGACGCCGATATCGCCGAACTGTTGCGGAGGCGACCGGGCACCGAGGTGGTCCTCGTCGACGGTGCGGGACACTCGATCCAGGGCGACCGGCCGCTCGAACTCGCGGCGATCATCGAGCGGTTCGTGTTCACGCCCCCGGCTTGAACACCATCGACACGATGCCGGCGGCGTAGAGCAGGTGGCTTGCGCCGATGGCGGCGCGGCCGGTCCGCGCCGGCACGCGACCGGTCAGTGCGCCCCGCACGCCGAACCACTGGACGACCATCAGCACCACCCAGATGCCCAGCGACGCAGCGATCCACGGGTCGGTGAGTTCGAACACGTCGTCGGACAAGCCGGTGAGGCCCATGCCGAACACCCAGACGAGCACCGTCGCCGGCAGCACCACCACGAGGTGGATCCGTGCCGCCGCCGCCGGGTCGGCAGCACGAAGCCGCGGCAGAACGAACAGGGGGCCGAACGCCGCCACGACCGCGAGCAGATGCAGCACGACGAACAGGTTGTAGACGTCGGATCCGATACCCACGGGTGAGGGAGCCTACGGGTGATCGGCCGGGACGGACGCGCGGGCGACGCCGACGGTGAGGCGGATCCTCCGGCCGAGGGCGTCCTCCAACAACGAGCGGCGCTCGCTGGCGGCGTAGAGCTCGAGGCTGACGTCGAGCGCACCTGCCGGCGTCACCTCGACGACGAGTTCCTCGCCGTCGTCGTAGGCCGTGAGCCCGGCGATGAGGTTCTCGTGGCTGCGGTCGAGGCCGATCGCAACCCGCAGCAGACCGGCGAGTATCCGCACCACGCGCTGGTCCCCAAGACCCAGGGCGGCGAACTCGGCGTGGGTGGCTTTCGGGGCGCTCTTGCGGTGATAGCGGGCGATCTGGGCGATCATCTCGATCTCGGCGTCGGTGAAGCCGACGAGCCGATCGGAGTTCCGGATCACGTAGTACGAGTGCAGATGGTGCTTGGTGTGGGACACGAACAGCCCCACGTTCGCAAGCAGTGCCCCCGCCTCGAGGTACTCCCGGCACCCTTCGTCGAGGCCGTGGATGCCGACGGTCGCGTCGAACAACGCGAGGGCCAACCGGGCCACCTGGGCACCGTGCTCGTGCTCGTCGTCGCAGGACCGGGCGAGCGCGAGCACGCCGTTGCGCGACACCTCACGGAGGTGGTGCAGCGTTCCGCCCCGGGTGCGCTGCACGGTGTCGAGCAGGACACCTTCGCGTAGCGCATACTCCGACACGGTCCAGGTGCTGACCCCGAACACTTCGGCCACCCCTTCGAGGATGAGCGCGCCGGCGAGGATGATGTCGGCCCGTTTCGCCTCCATCCCCGGCAGCGCTGCCCGCTCGGCGACCGTGCGGGTGGCGACGAGCTGGCGCACCACCGAGGCAAGTGCGGAAGCGTCGAAGCGGAAGCCGTTGTACGTGCGGAGCTCCTCCTGGCCGGCGGATGCGTGCGCAAGGCGGGCGATCGCCTCGATCGTCCCCGACGAGCCGATCGCCACCTCGAAGCCGAGCCGGTGCACCTCGTGCGCCAACGGCACGAGCGCGGAGCGCACGAAGGTCCGGCAGGCCTGCACGGCCGCAGGGTGGAGTCGCTCACCCGGGAAGAACCGGTTGGTGAGGCGCACGGCGCCGAGCTTGAAGCTCCGGGCGGACAGCAGCTCGCCGTGCTCGCCGACCATGACCTCGGTGGAACCGCCCCCGATGTCGCAGATGAGCGACCGCTTCGTGAACACAGGCAGGGCCTGCAGGACCCCGAGGTGGATGAGGCGCGCCTCTTCGACCCCGGAGATCACCTCGACCTCGACGCCGGCCTCCGTGCGGGCCCGGGCCAGGAACTCGTCGTGGTTCTCCGCTTCGCGCACGGCGCTCGTGGCGACGGCGCGCACCGGCGCGTCGTGGATGTCCGCGATCCGTCGGAACCGAGCGAGCGCAGCGATCCCACGGTCCATGGCGGCCGTGTCGAGCCGCTTCATGTCGCCTGAGCCGGTGCCGAGCCGCACCATCTCCTTCTCGGCCCCGATCACCTCGAAGTGCCGGTCGTCGACGACGCGCGCAACGACGAGATGCAGGGAGTTGGTGCCGACATCGATGGCGGCGAGGTTCACGGCCCCAGACGCTACCGGTGAGCCTCCGAGCGCCGGTTGAACCTTCCGCTGGGTTGTGACCGGCGCAGACCCCGAACTGCGCCGACGCGCCGAAGGATCAGGCGGCGCAGGCCGACAGCCCGCCGACTACCCCCTTGCGGAACGCAGCGATCCGCTCGAACGGCCCGGCGGCATCGCCCCGCCGACCCACCTGAGGGCCGAACGTCAGGAGCGTGCGAATCCCCTCGTCGAGATCTCCCGGCGAGAGTGACAAGCTGCCGCCGCCGTTGCGGTTCTCGGGGAGTTGGGCGATGGTCGATCGGGTCCAGGCGCCGGCGTAGCAGTCGGCCTGCAACAGCGCGCTCGAGCCGTCGATCGGCAGCCGGCGGGCCTGCTGAGCGGCCTGCGCCCAGGCGTGACCGAACAGCAACCCGACGGCGAAGTCGCCCTCCTGGTAGGCCTGGCGCAGGAACGACGGGTCGAACGCGACGGTGCGCGTGTCGCTGCACCAGGCGACGGTGCCCGTCGCGGCGGCCGTACCGGTGGTGCCGTTGCACCGGGTCACCGTCGAGGCCTCCGCCACGGTGCTCGCTAGCGCCGTGAACCCGTTGCCCTGCGCGGTCCAAAAGCGGTCGAGGTCGGCGACCATCAGTGGTTCCACCTCGTCGAAGGGCAGGTTGCCGCCATTGGCGTAGTCGGCGGCGCTCGTGAACGGCAGCGCGAAGGTCGGTGGCAGGCTCTTGGCGTAGGTGACGCATCGGGCGGCACCGTTGACGTAGCCGTCCTGGAATGCGCCGACCCGATCGAATCCCGAGCCGTGCGCACCGTCGGCCTGGGCGGTGACCCCCACCGGGTCGGCGTACGACAGGAATCCACCGATCGCTCCGGTGAGTGCCCCGGGATCGAAGGCGACACCGGACGGCTTGCGCTGGGCGACGCTCGCCAGCCACGCGCCGGCAAAGCAGTCGGCCTGCTGTTCCAACAGGATCGTCGAGCCGTCGACCCCGGCGCGAGCCTGGATGGCGTGGCCCCATTCGTGGGCCATCACCAATCCGAGCGAGATCGTGCCATAGCGCTTCTGGATCTTCGGGAACAGCCCCGTGTCGTCGTAGGCGATGTAATCGGCCGACGACCGGCAGTAGTAGGCGTTGCCGGCGATGTCCCGGTAGCGGGGCGCCCGGGTGGTGCCGCACGGGGGCACCTGTACGTCGGTGGAGGTCACCCGGATCACGCCGCCGGCGAGATCGACGTATGGCTTGCCGTAGAGCGCCGGGAACGTGGTCATCCAGTACGAACGGATGTCGTCGATCATCCGGTTCAGATCTCCCTGATAACCGGTGCCGGTCCGGGCCGCCGTCGTCGTGGTGCGTGGGGCCTGTGTACCCGAGGTGGTCGTCGACCGATCGGTGGTGGTCGGTGTCGAGGCCGGCACCGAACTCGTCGAGGGTCGTCCACCGGCGCTCGTCGGGGTCGCGGTCGTGACCGGGGCGTCGGCGACCACGACGTCGACGGGGGCGGCGCCGCAGGCACCGAGGAGCAGCGTTCCGGCGACGAATGCGGCGAGCGCATGTGCGCGCCGCCGGCGGGTGCGAGCGGGGAAGGAGGCGACGGCCACGTCGCTTACAACGCTGCCGATCCTCCCGTCGTTCCCACTGCGAGCCCGTTCGCTCCCGGCTGCTAGAACCATTTCCCGTCCAGACCGTCTCCGGGGGGAACGTTGGCCAACTCGACACCGGATCGCGCCGCACTGCTGCGGATGTTCGAGATCCAGACCCGCATCAAGCTGAACGACGAGCGGTTCCGCTCGATGTTGATGAGCGGCCAGATCCAGCTCATCTACTACTCGCCGCGCGGTCAGGAATGCATCAGCGCCGGCTACGCCGCGCACCTGCGCTCCGACGACTACGTGATCACGATCTACCGGGGCCTGCACGACCACATCGCGAAGGGCGTGCCGCTCAAGGAGCTGTGGGCCGAGTTCCTCGGCAAGGCCACGGGCACCTGCAAGGGCAAGGGTGGCCCGATGCACATCACGCATCCGGCTTCGGGCCTCATGGTCACGACCGGGATCGTGGGCGCGGGTATCCCGATCGCGCCCGGGTTCGGCCTGGCCGCACAGCTGTCGGGCACCGACCAGGTGACCGTGTGCAACTTCGGCGATGGCGCCTCCAACATCGGTGCGTTCCACGAGGGCCTCAACCTTGCGGCCGTGTGGAAGTTGCCGGTGGTGTTCGTCTGCCAGAACAACATGTACGGCGAGCACACCCCCTACCGCATGGTCACCGGTGTCGAGTTCATCGGGGATCGTGGCGCCGCCTACGGCATGCCCGGCGTAACCGTGGACGGCAACGACCCGGTGGCGGTGTACGAGGTGATGGGCGAAGCGATCGCTCGTGCCCGCGCCGGGGAGGGTCCGACCCTCGTCGAGGCTCGGACCTACCGCTTCTGGGGTCACCTCATGGGCGACGCCATGGAGTACATGCCCAAGGAGGAGCGCAAAGCCGCCATGGCGGCCGACCCGGTCCTGCGCTACCGCGGCTGGCTGATCGAGCAGGGCCACGCCTCCGAGGACGAGCTCGCCGGTATCGAGTCGTCCACCACCGCCGAGATCGACGAGGCGGTGCAGTTCGCCCTCGACTCTCCCCAACCCGAGCTGTCCGAGCTCTACACCGACGTGTACGCGGAGGTCGCGAAGTGAGCACCGACTGGCCCACCCTGCCCTTCGGCATGGCCATCAACCAGGCCCTCGACGTGGCCATGAGCGTCGACGAGAAGGTGTTCCTCCTCGGTGAGGACATCGCTGAGCCCTCGGGCGGCGTCTACAAGATCACCAAGGGGCTGTCCGACAAGCACGGCACGAACCGCGTCCGCAAGACGCCGATCTCCGAGCAGGCGATCGTCGGGGCTGCGGTCGGTGCGGCGATCTGCGGCTACCGGCCGGTGGCCGAGATCATGATCATGGACTTCCTCGCGGTCTGCCTCGATCAGGTGACCAACCATGCGGGGAAGATCCGGTACATGTCGGGCGGTCAGACGACCGTGCCGATGGTGATCCGCACCTCCGCCGGCGCCGGTCGGGGCTTCGGCGCCCAGCACTCCGAGTTGCTCGAGTCGTGGATCGTCCACACGCCCGGGATCAAGGTGGCGATCCCGTCCACCCCGGCGGATGCGAAGGGATTGCTGCTGTCGGCGATCTTCGATGACGACCCGGTGCTGTTCGTCGAGCAGATGATGTTGTACTGGAACCCGGCCGTCGCCGGTCCGGTGCCGCCCGGCGACGTGCGGATCCCTCTGGGGTTGGCCGACGTGAAGGCGGCCGGGAGCGACGTCACGCTGCTCACGTACGGCCGCCAGACCCACGACTGCCTCGCCGTGGCCGCCAAGCTTGCCGAGGAAGGCATCTCGGTCGAGGTGGTCGACCTTCGCTCGCTCGTGCCGCTCGACGAGGCCACGATCATGGCCTCGGTGGCGAAGACCAAGCGGGCCGTGATCGTCCACGAGGCGGTCGGCACCTGCGGATTCGGCGCCGAACTGTCGAGCCGGATCCACGAGGAGCTGTTCTCGGAGTTGGCCAAGCCGGTGCAGCGGGTGACGGGGAAGAACACCCCGGTGCCCTACGCGAGCAACCTCGAGTCGGCGTTCCTGCCGCAGCAGCCCGAGATCGAAGCAGCGATCCGGCGGATCCTCTGACCCCTCGAGGGTCAAACGACGGTCGCTAGCCACACCCGCACCGTCTCGAGCACGGCCTCCGGCCGTTCGAGATGGGCGGCGTGGCCGGCATCGTCGATCTCGACGAACTGGGTCGGGCCGGCGAGCCCGGCGACGAGACGGTGCCCGAGCGCAAGGAACTTCTCGTCTCGTCGTCCGACGATGATCAGCGCCGGGACGTTGCAGGCGGCGATCCGGTCCCAGAGCGACTCCTGCGCGCCGGTGCCCGCGAGCCGAAGCGAGCCGGAGAGTCCGGTGACCGTGTTCCTATGCCGCTCCGCCCGGTCGGCCGGGTCATCGGGCAGCCCGACGAACATCGGTTGAGCGAGCCAGCGGTCGAGGAACGCGGTGGTGCCGTCCCGCTCGATGCTGGCGGCGAGCTCGTCGTCGGAGCGGCGGCGAGCCGCTCGCTCGGCACCGTCGGCGATTCCGGCGGTCCCACCGATGAGCACCATCGCCTGCACGATGTCGGGGCGATCACATGCCAGACGCAGCACGTGGCGCGCGCCCATCGAGTAGCCGACGTAGACGCCGTGCCCGCCGGCGGCGCCGAGCAGATGCGCCCCCTGCTTGACGCTCGCGGCGACGGTTGCCGAGCCACCGTGGCCGGGGAGATCGACGAGCAGCACCTCGTGGTGCTCGGCGAGCGGACGGGCCAGCGGTAGCCAGGAACGCGCAGTCTGGGTGAACCCGTGGGCGAGGACGAGACGGGGTTCACCGGCGCCGAGCCGCTCGACCGAAAGGGTCACGGCCGTAGTGTCGCAGTGTGATGGCCGATTCCCACGTTCCCGCTGTCGCACCAGGAGCCGGTGAGCCCGGTGCCGGTGAGCTCGGTGCCGAAGTCCCGGTGACGGCGACCGCAACGTTCTGCGCCACGCTCGTCGACGAGTGGATCCGGGCCGGAATCACCGATGCCGTGGTGGCGCCGGGGAGCCGGTCGACCCCGCTGGCGCTGGCGCTCGCAACGCGTCCTGAGCTGCGTCTTCACGTGTTCCACGACGAGCGTTCGGCGTCGTTCGCCGCCCTTGGGCTCGGTCGTGCCACCGGCCGTCCGGCGGTGCTGCTCTGCACGAGTGGGACGGCGGCGGCCGAATTCCACGCCGCGGTCGTCGAGGCCCACCAGGCCGGCGTGCCGATGGTCGTGTGTACGGCGGATCGGCCACCCGAGCTGCGGGACCGGGGTGCAGCGCAGACGATCGACCAGACGCGCCTGTTCGGCCCGACCGTGCGGTGGTACGCCGACCCGGGGGTCCCCGAGATGGCCGTCGCCGGGACATGGCGGGCGCTCGGCGCCCGGCTGGTCGCCGACGCCGTCGGTCCGACTCCCGGACCGGTGCACCTCAATTGCCCGTTCCGCGATCCATTGGTGGGCCGGCCCGGCCCACTGCCGGTGGGCCGAGCCGGCGGTGCGCCGTGGGTTCGTTCGCTCTGCAACGCCGGGGTGCCATCGGGACGAGATCTCGCCGAGTTGGTGGCGGCGCTCGATCGGCCGCGCGGGGTGATCGTCGCCGGGCTCGGGGCAGGATTGCCGGATGCGGTGCACGACCTGGCGGTCGCCGCTGGATGGCCGGTGCTGGCCGATCCCCGCTCGGGCTGCCGGTTGCCACGACACTCGACGGTCGCCCACGCCGACGGGCTCCTGCGGCACGGCCGGTTTGCGGCGGACCATCGGCCGGAGGTGGTCCTGCGCCTAGGGGCGCCGCACGCATCCAAGGTGCTCAACCAGTGGCTCGCCGGATCTGGTGCGCTGCAGGTGCAGGTGACGGCCGACGCCAGCTGGATCGACCCCGACCACACGGCAGCGTGGCGGGTGGTTGCGGATCCGACCGAGTTCTGCCGAACCCTCACCGGTCAGCTCGCCGGCGGGACGCGCACGCCGTGGGCCACGCGATGGCGCTCGGCCGACCGGCTGGCGGCCGACGTGCTTGCGGGTCGACTCGACGAGGTCGGGCCACTCAGCGAACCCGGGGTCGCGCGCCGGCTTGCGGCGGCGCTGCCGCAGGGGTCTGCGCTCGTCGTGTCGTCCTCGATGCCGATCCGCGATCTCGAGTGGTTCGCGGCATCCCGAGACGGGCTGCGTGTCCATGCGAACCGGGGTGCCAACGGGATCGACGGGGTCGTGTCCAGCGCAGTCGGCGTCGCGCTCGCCGGTGCCCCGACCGCGCTGCTGATCGGGGACGTGGCCTTGCTCCACGACGCGAACGGTCTGTTGGGCCTTGCCGACCGGGACGTATCGCTCACGGTCGTCGTCGTCGACAACGACGGCGGGGGGATCTTCCACTTCCTGCCCCAACACGGTGCGCTGCCGACCGAGCGGTTCGAGCAGCTCTACGGCACGCCGCACGGCATCGACGCCGTTGCCCTCGCGACCGTGCACGGGATCGAGGCCGTGCCGGTCGGCTCGGCGGTCGAATTCGACGACCATCTGCGCCGCGCCGGGGATCGGGGCGTCCGCCTGCTACACGTGCGGACCGACCGCAGGGCCAACGTCGCCGTCCACGCAGCACTGAACGACGCGATCGCGGCAGCGCTCGATCGGCGCTGACCGAGTCTCGACGGGCGCAGGGGCTCCGGCCGGATCAGACCGAGCAGGAGCCGTCGTCGCAGGCTCCGCCGGCGTCGTCGGCGGTGCGTGCGGGGGTGACGAAGCGCTCCTGCACCCGACGCAGCACGGCGAGCATCGTCTCGGGGTCCTGGGCGCCGGGAAGGGCGAAGCGGCCCTCGAACACGAAGGTCGGCACGGCGGTGATCCCGAGTTCCTGGGCGTCGGCGAGCTCGTCGTGCACTTCGGTCACGCCCTCGGTCGAGGCCAGGAAGGCGCCGGTGGCCGTGGCGTCGAGGCCCGCCTCGGCGGCGAGCCGAACCAGCTCGGCGCAGTCGCCCAGGAACGAGCCTTCGGTGAAGTAGGCCGCCAGCAGCCGCTCCTTGAGCACGTCCTGGCGCTCGGTGCCCGCCGTCCACCACAGCAGGCGGTGGGCGTCGAAGGTGTTGGCCCGCTGGCCGTCCTCCATGCGGAACGCCAGGCCCTCGCCGGCCGCCACCTCGCTGACGTGGCGGACGATCTTCACCGCCTGGCCGGGGCCGCCGAACTGGCTGGCGTAGGCGTCGAGCACGGGCTGCGGTTCGGCCGGCGCGGTCGGATCGAGCTGGTACGGGCGCCATACCACGGTGACGTCGTCGCGACCCTCGAACTCGGCCAGCGCCTTTTCCCACCGCCGCTTGCCGATGTAGCACCACGGGCACACGACGTCGCTGTAGATCTCGACGAGCACGGGCGAACTCTACGGCGCACCGCAGCCGGCGCAGATCAGGCTCACGGTCGCACGATCGCCGAGAGCATCGCCTGGAGCTTGGCCTGGGTCTCGGCCAGCTCGGCATCGGGGTCGCTGCCGGCGACGATGCCACCACCGGCGTACAGCCGGGCCCGGCTGCCGTCGATCTCGGCGCACCGGATCGTGACCGCCCAGGTGCCGTTGCCGGCGGCGTCGACCCATCCGACCGCACCGCCGTACCGGCCCCGGTCGAAGCCCTCATGGGCCTCGATCAGAGCCAACGCCTCGGCGCGCGGGTGTCCGCCGAGCGCCGGGGTGGGCGAGAGCGTGCCGACGAGCTCGAGCACCGACGGGGCGGGCATGGACAACATCCCTTCGACGGCGGTGCCGAGGTGTTGGACGTTCGCCACCGTGACGATGGAGGGTTCGGCCTCCCAGTCGAGGTAGCTGCACCATGGCAGCAGCGTGTCGTTGACGACGTCGATCACCACCCGGTGTTCGACCTGGTCCTTCGTCGACGCGATCAGGCCCGCAGCCAGTCGGGCGTCGGTCGCCGGGTCACCGGTGCGCGGCGCCGTGCCCGCCAGCGGGTGCGAGCGCACCATCCGGCCGCGACGCTCGACCAGCAGTTCCGGACTTGCGCCGACGAGATCGCCGATGCGGTAGCGATAGGACGAACCGAACGAGGCTCGCAGGCGGGCCAACACCGCTGCCAGATCGATGGGTGCGTCGGCCTCCACCTCGACACGCCGCGCGATCACCGCCTTGAGCACGTGGCCGGCCCGCACTGCGTCGCGGGCCGCCAGCACCGCAGCCCGGTACTGCTCGGGGTCGCCCGTCGGCCCGACGCGATACGTGCCGGCCCGCACCGTCGTCGGGCGGGGGGCAGGCGCTGTCGCATCGGCACCGTCGATCGTCGTCACCCAGTTCGTGCCGTCCGCGGTCCGGCCCCACACCACCCGGGGCACGACGAGTTCACCCTCGTCGCCGGGCCGGAACGGGAGTGCGCCGAGCGCGACCGGACCGCACCCGGGGACGCCGACACCGTCGTCGTGGTCGATCGACGCAAGGGTGCGGGCGACCGCGGCTCGGGGCACGCGTACGGCGACGCCGAGGCCGGCGAGTCCGACGCCATCGCGCACGAACAGCCACCCACCCGATGCTGCCCCGATCGCGTCGAGGTCGACGTCGCTGCGACCCGGGACGGTGACCGCGCGCACGGCTAGCGGCGGGTCGCGGTAACGAGCTGGGTGATGCCTCCCGACAGCAGCCGCCGTTCGACGAGCTCGAACCCGGCCGCTTCGAGCCGCCGCAGCATCGCAGCCGGTTCGGGGAGGTAGGCGACGGACTTCGGCAGGTAGCGATAGGCGGCCCGATCGGACAGCAGCCCACCGATCACCGGCACCACCTTGCCGAAGTAGACGGCGTGACCCGTGCGCACCACCGGGTTAGGCGGTGTTGCGACGTCGAGCAACGCGATCCGTCCGCCCGGGCGCACGATCCGTCCGAGCTCGTCGAAGAACGGGCCGAGTTCGACGAAGTTCCGCAGCGCGAACCCACAGGTGACCCCGTCGACTGCGCCGTCGCGCACCGGGAGCCGCAGGACGTCGGCCTGTGCGCGCGGGGCGCCAGACCGGTCGGCGCGCAACATCCCGATCGACAGGTCGAACGACAGCGGTCGATGACCGGCCGAGCCGAGGTCGACGCACAGGTCGCCGGTCCCCGAAGCGAGGTCCGCCACCGTCGAACCGGCCGGCAACCCCAGCGCTTCGACCGTCGCCCGTCGCCAGCGCACGTCGAGGCGAAAGGTCATGAGCCGGTTCACCAGGTCGTAGCGGGGTGCGATCGTGTCGAACATCGTCCGGACAGCTCGGACCTTCTCCTCGCCTTGGGGAAGCACGAGTACCGACGCTACGGGGCCGTAGCTGCTTCGCGTCGAAGCAGCCGCCGCACCTCGCCGAGCCCGTCGATCGCCTCGGTCCACCGTTCGGCCTGCGCCGACACGCTGAAGCTCCGGCAACCCGCTTCGACATACGGCCACAACGCCTCGGCGATACGCGCCGGGGTGCCCCACGGGCTGAAGCGTTCGAAGCGTTCGAACGGGAGGCGATACATGCCCTCGATGGCTCTGGCCAGGGGTTCTTTGCCGCCGGGCCCGACGCCCACCCACACCTGGAGCCCGTGGTGCCACCCACCCACCGCCGTCGCCCGTCCGGCGTCGGCGGCCGCCTGCTCGACGGCGGCCACCCGTTCGGCGAACCGTTCGGGCGTCGACCACACGCCGAGCCATCCGTCACCATGGCGGCCGGCCCGGCGCAGCGCCGCTGGTGCCCGCCCGCCGACCACGACGCGCACCGGGACCGGCGGTGCGGGAGCGATTCGCACGTTGCGCAGGTCGTAGAACTCGCCGGCGAAGTCGAACCGCTCGCCGCTCAGTGCGAGCCGCACGATGGCCAGGCTCTCGTCGCAGCGCCGACCCCGGGTGGACGGATCGATGCCGGTGATCTCGACCTCGTGACGGTCCTCGCCGCCCACGCCGACGCCGAACTCGACGGCCCGGGGCGCAAGCGCTTCGGCCATGGTCACGAGCGCTCGGGCGACGGGGACGGGGTGGCGCAGGGGTAGCAGATAGACGCCGATGGCAGCGTCGAGCCGGGGTTCCATCGACGCGAGTGCCGTCGCATGCACGATGCCGTCGATACCCCAGCCGGTGTGAAAGCTGACGTGATCGGCGGAACCGACGTGGTCGAGTCCGGCGTCTGCCATCGCCGCCAACGCGCTCCGCCACGCCGTGCGGCCTGCACCGCTCAGATCTCGGGGCAGGAACATCCCGACTCGAACCTCAGCGGCGTGGTCCACGAGCCGGACGCTACTGCGAGCCGCCGAGTGCCCCCCGTCCTGGCGACCCAGTCGCTAGCTTCGCAGCGTCATGATCCGGACCTCCCCCCGCCGTTCGGTGGCTGCGTCGCTCGTCGCGCTGGCCACCCTCGCTGCCGCCTCGGCCTGTGGTTCGTCCTCGGCCTCGCCCCCGGTTACGACCACCGTGGCCACCACGACGACGGCCGCCTCGACCACCACGAAGGCGTCCACCACCATGGCGGCGTCCACCACCACGACGGGCGGGACCACGACGACGGCGCCTCCGGGTCCGCCGTCTCCCCTCACGGGGCTACCCCGGACGGAGCCGGGTGCGGCAACCCGTCCAGCGGTCGTGATCAAGCTCGACAACGCCCGTGAGGTCGCTCGGCCGCACGTGGGGATCAACCAGGCCGACGTCGTGTTCGAGATCCAGGCCGAAGGGGTGAGCCGCTACGCCGCCGTGTTCCACTCGGCGACGGCCGATCCGGTGGGGCCGGTGCGCTCGGGCCGGACCGGCGACATCGACATCGTGAGCCAGTTCTCCAACCCGCTCTTCAAGTGTTCCGGAGCCAACGACATCACGATCACGGCGCTCAACCGGGCCAAGACGCTCGTGAATCTCTGTGGTGAACGGGCCGACACCGTGCGCGATCCGGATCGCCCGGCGCCGCACAACCTGTTCACGAACGTCTCGGCACAATGGGAGAAGGCGCTGCCCGAACAGGGTCCGCCGGCGCCGGTCTTTTCGTACCGCGGCCCCGCGGACCCGGCCCCGGCAGGTCCGGTCCCCGGGACGGTGAGCGTCCGCTACGACGGCACGCGCACGGCGTGGGACTGGGACGCCACGACGAAGCGGTGGCTGCGCACGCTCGACAGCACACCGCACGTCGACGACAAGGGCAACCCGGTCGCCCCCGCCAACGTGGTGATCGTGTTCACCCAGTACCGCATCAATCGAGACACCGGATCCACCGAGGCCATCTCGGTCGGCTCCGGTAAGGCCTGGGTGTTGACGGGTGGGGTGCTCGTGGCGGGAACGTGGAACCGGGAGCGCAACACCGAGCCCTACCGGCTGACCGACGCCTCGGGGAAGCCGATCCTGCTGTCACCTGGCCAGACCTGGGTGCAGTTGCCCCGGCCGGGTGACGGCACCACCGAGCGCGCCGGCGTCTGAACCGGATGCCCGGTCGCGGGCTAGGTTGTCCGCCGACAAGGGGGTTCGCGATGCATGACCTGGTGATTCGTGGCGGAACGGTCGTCGACGGCACGGGGGTGCCCGGCCGTCGTGCCGATGTAGCCGTGCACGGCGATCGGATCGTCGCCGTGGGCGAGGGCGTGGGCGCCGCGCGACGCACGATCGAGGCCGACGGGCTCGTCGTGACGCCGGGTTGGGTGGACATCCACACGCACTACGACGGTCAGATCACCTGGGACGCCGATCTCGCACCGTCGTCGATCAACGGGGTCACCTCGCTCGTCGTGGGCAACTGCGGGGTCGGCTTCGCGCCGGCCCGCGTGGACCGCCACGACTGGTTGATCGCACTGCTCGAAGGCGTCGAGGACATCCCGGGCACGGCCCTCGCCGAGGGCATGACGTGGGGCTGGGAGTCCTTCCCCGAGTACCTCGACGTGCTCGACCGGCGTCGCTGGACCGTCGACGTCGGCACGCAGGTTCCGCACGCAGCGTTGCGCACGTTCGTGATGGGGGATCGGGGTGCCGACCACCAGGTGCGGGCGAGCGACGACGAGATCGACGAGATGCGCCGCCTGTGCCTCGACGCTGTGCGAGCCGGCGCGCTCGGCTTCACGACCAGCCGCACCTGGGTGCACCGCACCAGCCTGGGTCAGCAGATCGGCACGCTCACCGCTGCCGCCGAGGAGGTGCTCGGGATCGCCGGTGCGCTGCGCGAGGCCGGTACCGGGGTCATCCAGTTGATCTCCGACGCCTACCAGTCGACCGACCCCGAACTCGTCGCCCGCGAGGCCGAGTTGCTCGGCCGGATCGCGCTCGAGGTCGGTCGGCCGCTCAGCTTCACGATCCAGCAGAACGACGACGCCCCCGACCGGTACCGCGAATTGCTCGACCTGATCGCCAGCTGGAACGCCCGGGGTGCCCACGCCCGGGGCCAGGTCGGGGTGCGCCCGATCGGCGTGCTGCTCGGGTTCGATGCGAGCGCATGCCCGTTCAACTTCTGCCCCACCTACCGGGCCATGCGCTCGCTGTCTCGCGCCGAGCGCCAGGCACGGCTGCGTCAGCCGGAGGTGCGCGCCGCGCTGATCGCCGAGCACGCAGCCGCCGAACCCAAGGGGTTCCCGGCACTGATCCACTCGGGGTTCTCCCGGATGTACCCGCTCACCGATCCGGTCGATTACGAGCCGACGCCGGAACGGTCGATCGCCGGCCTCGCCGCTGCGGCGGGGCGACCGGCCGTCGAGGTGCTCTACGACGAACTGCTCGGCGACGGCGGCACCCGGCTGCTGTACCTGCCGCTCATGAACTACGCCCGCGGTTCGCTCGAGGACGTGCGCTCGATGATCACCGACCCCAACGCCCTGTTCGGGTTGTCGGACGCCGGAGCGCACTGCAACGCCATCAGCGACGGGTCGTTCCCGACGACGGCGATCACCCACTGGACGCGCGACCGCGTCCGGGGTGAGCGGCTGCCGCTCGAGCAGGTGGTGCACTGCCAGACCCAGCGCACTGCAGCGCACGTCGGGTGGACCGATCGCGGTGTGGTGGCGCCGGGGTACCTCGCGGATCTGAACGTGATCGACCTCGATCGGCTCCGGGTGCGCCCGCCCCACCTCGTCGCCGATCTCCCGGCCGGTGGCACCCGGCTGCTCCAGGAGGCCGAGGGCTATCGGGCGACGATCAAGCGCGGGGATGTCACCGTTGCCGACGGCGAGCTCACCGGGGTGCGCCCGGGCCGGCTCCAGCGCGGTCCCCAGGGGTGACGGCCGACGCCGTGAGCGGGCCTCTCGTCGGGGTCCGCGTCGTCGAGTTCGCCCAGGCGCTCGCCGTTCCCGTCGCTGCCATGCTGTTGGGCGATCTGGGCGCCGACGTGGTGAAAGTCGAACCGCCTGCGGGAGATCAGGCGCGCTACCTGTTCAGCCGCAAGCTCACCGACGCTCCGTACTTCGTGTCGGTCAATCGCAACAAGCGCTCGATCTGCCTCGACCTGACCCACGAGGGTGCGGTCGAGGTGATCGGCGCGCTGGTGCGGTCGGCCGACGTCGTGCTCGTATCGCTCAAGCCGACCGATCTCCCGCGGTACGGCCTGGACGAGGAATCGCTGCGCCGCATGCGGTCCGACATCGTCTACGTCGTCAATCCGCCGTTGGGGCCCAAGGGTCCGCAGGGGGACCAGGGGGGCTACGACGTACTGGTCCAAGGGATCTCGGGTTTGTCGTTCGTCTCGGCCCGGTCCGAGCGGGACGTCCCGTCGAACATCCGGCCGGCGTACAACGACGTCGGGACCGGCATGCTCGCTGCGCTCGGTGCCGTGGCTGCGCTGCGGCACCGGGACGCGACCGGGGAGGGTCAACGGGTCGAGGCGTCGCTGCTGTCGACTGCGTTGCTGTTCGGACAGACGATCCTCGGCCGCTTCGATGTGACCGAGTCGGCGCGGGAGCGCTTCCACGCCGAGGTCGCCGACCTGCGGGCGGCGGGTGGCGGCTTCGAAGACGAGCGACGGCTGTACCGGGACCGCGTCGCCGGCGGGGAAGGCAGCCTGCGGTTCTACTTCCGGCACTATCGCACCGCCGATGCGATGGTGTCGGTCGGCTGTCTCTCAGGACCATTGCAGGACCGCTTCCACGCGGCGACGGGGTTGCGTGATCCTCGTCGAGACCCCGAGGTCCGCTTCGGTACGCCCGGGTTCGAGGCGTTGATCGACGAGGCGGAGGCGTTGTTCCGCACGGCCCGCACCGAGGAGTGGATCGAACGCCTGCGGGTCGCCGGCTGCCCGGTGGCGCGGTACAACCTGCCGACAGAGGCGCTCGACGACCCGCAGGTCGTCGCCAACGACTATGCGGTCACGATCGACCACCCGGTGCTCGGGTCGCATCGGGTGCCGGCGCCGGCCGTGCGCTTCGACCGCACGCCGTCGGGGGTCACGCGCCGCGCCCCGCAACTCGACGAGCACACCGACGAGGTGCTCGCCGAACTGGGACTCGATCCCGTTGCGCTGCGCGCTGCCGGGGTGGTCGGACGATCGAGCGGAACGAGCGCGTCGTGACCGGACCGCTGCAAGGGCTGCGGGTGCTCGATCTCGGCCGCTACGTGGCGGGCCCGTGGTGCGCTCAGTTGCTGCAGGGATACGGCGCGGACGTGCTGCGCGTCGAGCGCCCCGGTGGCGGTGAGGACCGACCGCTGTTCCCGATCGGGGTCCAGGGGATGGGCGCCTTCTTCGTGCACTGCAACCGGGGCAAGCGCTCGATGACCTTGCACGTGACTCGGCCCGAAGGCCGGGACGTGCTCAGCCGGCTGGTGGAACGGACCGACGTCGTGGTCGCCAACATGCCCGACGAGAGCCTGGCGGCGATGGGGCTCGACTGGGCGTCGCTCCACGCACGCAACGAGCGCACCGTCCTTGCGACGGCGACGATGTTCGGCAGCACCGGGCCGTACGCCGGACGGCTGGGCTTTGACGGGATCGGTCAGGCGATGAGCGGATCGGTCCACCTCAACGGCGAGCCCGGGGCGCCGGTCAAGAGCTTCGTGCCCTGGGTCGACTACGTGACCGCGACCAACCTTGCGACGGGTGTGCTCGCCGCCCTGATCGAGCGTTCGGTCACCGGTCGGGGTCGACGGGTCGAAGCCTCGCTGATGGGATCGGCGATGGCGGTTACCGGCCACATCCTGGTGGAGGAAGCTGCGGTGCACCCGGGTCGCACCGGGCTCGGCAATCGACATCCGGCGGCGGGTCCGTCGGACCTGTTCGAGACGCTGGACGGCAAGGTGTTCATCCAGGTGATCGGCAACCCGATGTTCGCTCGGGTATGCGCTTTGATCGGACGTCCAGAACTCGTGAGCGACGTGCGGTTCGCTACCGATGACGACCGTGGCCGCAACAGCCTTGCGCTGTCGGCGATCGTCGGGGAGTGGACTGCGGCGAGAACCTCGGCCGAGGTCCTCGCTGCGGTGGCACCGCTCGGCGTTCCGGCGGGGCCCTTGCTCAGCCCGTCCGAGACGCTGGCCGATCCCCACGTACGGGCGGTGCTCCTCGATTCGGTGGACGTCGGTGGCCGTGCCCTGCCGGTGCCCGTCCATCCCGTGAGCGCCGCTCGCCTCGGCGAGCGTGCACCGGGGGTCGGCGAGCACACCGACGACGTGCTCATCGATCTCGGCTACGAGGCGGAGCAGATCGAGTCCTTGCGCAGCTCAGGCGTGGTCTGACGCTGGCCTGAACGCGCGAGGCGGGCGTCGTAACGCTCAGAGTGGTGGTACGGCGGGTTCCTGAGGAATTCCACTGGGGTTGGAAACAGAGCGTGGCCAAACTGTGTCTACGATCACAGCGTGAGCCGGCGCCGTCGGATGCTCGTGGGGACCGGCCTTCTCGCTTTCGTGGGCGTCGTCGTGGCCGGCTGCGGCATCGAGGAAACCCAGGTGCTCGGCGCGACGGTCGCGCCGACCACGACGGTCGCGCCGACCACGACGGTCGCGCCGACCACGACGGTCGCGCCGACCACGACGGTCGCGCCGGCCACGACGGTCGCGCCGGCCACGACGGTCGCGCCGACCACGACGGTCGCGCCGACCACG
>JBJTVH010000131.1:0-60503 GCA_046081125.1 Acidimicrobiales bacterium | reverse complement strand
ATGGTGGAGTTCACCGACGCCGCAACGATCGCTCAGCTCTCGATGCCCGACATGCGCCTGCCGATCGGGTATGCCCTCGCCTACCCGGAGCGCATCGCGACCCCCTTCGGCCGGATCGATTGGAACACGATGCGGCGGCTCGACTTCGAACCGCCGGATCGGGCAACGTTCCGGTGCCTCGATCTCGCGTACGCTGCCGGCCGCGCCGGCGGCACGGCCCCGGCGTGGCTGAGCGCCTCGAACGAGGTCGCCGTGGACGCATTCCTGGCCGGTCGGCTGTCGTGGGTCGACATCCCGGCGGTGATCGCCGCCGCCCTCGACGATCACGACCGCCCGTGCGTCGTCGACGACGTCGCCGTGGTCCTCGACGCGGACCGGCGTGGCCGCGAAGCCGCTTCGCGGGTGGTCGCCGGTATCGTCGGACGTCGTGGCCACCTCGTGGAACCCGCCGCTCCCGCCTCCTGACCCCGACATGCTGGAGCTCGGTCATGCCGGCGACGGTGCGGCCGAGGCCGGCCCGCTGCCGTCGTCACCGTGGCGCCTCGTGGCGGTCGTCGCGGGGATCGCCGCGCTCGGGATGTGGAGCAGCTGGTGGACCGCTCTGTTCGTCGTCGTCCTGCTGACGTGCATCTTCCTGCACGAGCTCGGCCACTACCTCGCCGCTCGCTGGGGCGGCATGAAAGCGACGGAGTTCTTCGTCGGGTTCGGGCCGCGGTTGTGGTCGATCCGGCGGGGGGAGACCGAGTGGGGGCTCAAGGCGATCCCGCTCGGCGCCTACGTGAAGGTCGTCGGGATGAGCAACCTCGACGAGGTCCCTGCGGCCGACGAGGCCCGCACCTACCGGGCACAGCGGTTCAGCCGACGGTTCAACCTCGCGGTGGCCGGATCGGCGATGCACTTCACGATCGCCCTCGTGCTGCTCGCCGTGTTGTTCGCCGGGTTCGGTGAGCGACGGGTCGTCGGCTGGTCGGTGGCCGCCGTGGAGCCGGGCACGGCTGCCGCCACGGCGGGGCTGCTGCCCGGTGATCGGGTGATCTCGCTCGACGGCGTGCCCACGACGGACTTCGATGCGCTGCGCGCTGCGGTCGCACCCCGCCCTGGCCGGTCGGTGGAGTTGATGGTCGAGCGTGAGGGTGCCACGGTCCCGGTCCGGGCGACCCTGGGATCGCGCCCGGTGCACAGCGGGGTCGAGGGCTTCCTCGGGATCCGCCCGCAGTTGCTCGAGGAGACCGGTCCGGTGCAGTCGCCCCCGGCGGCGGTCGGCTCGGCCTTCGTCGAGTTCGGCCGTATCGTCGGCCGCTCCGTCACCGGCATCGGCGCCGTGTTCAGCCCGAGCGGCCTGAGCGAGTACGTGGCCACCCTGCAGGGTGACGAGAACACCGACAAGCGCATGTTGTCCCCGGTCGGCGCAGCCCGGATCGGCGGCATCGCCGGCGAGCAGGGAGTGGACCAGTTCCTGTTCCTGATCGCCGTGATGAACGTGTTCATCGGAATGTTCAACCTGATCCCGCTGCTGCCGTTCGACGGTGGTCATGCCGTGATCGCGATCTACGAGCGGATCCGGTCGCGGGGCGGCCAGCGGTACTACGCCGACATCCGCAAGATGCTGCCCGTGATGTACGCGGTGCTGCTCGTCATGGGTCTGCTGTTCCTCGGCAACCTGTACCTCGACGTGTTCCGGGGCCTGCCCGGCTGAGCACGGTGCATCCCGGGCCTGGGAGACTCGACGGCATGTACGAGCGCCGCAGGACCCGTCAGATCCGCGTGGGTTCGGTCGCCGTGGGTGGCGACGCCCCGATCACGGTGCAGTCGATGACGGTCACCAAGACGGCCGATGTCGAGGGCACCTTGCAGCAGATCTACGCCCTCGCCGGGGCGGGTTGCGACATTGTTCGTTGCACCTGCAACGAACCGGAGGCCGCCGAGGGGCTCGCCCGGATCGTGCCCCGCTCGCCGATCCCGGTGATCGCCGACATCCACCACCAGTACCGCATGGCCCTCGCTGCGCTCGAGGCCGGCGTGCACGGCCTTCGGCTCAACCCGGGCAACATCCGCCGGCCCGAACACATCAAGGCCGTCGCCCAGGAGTGCAAGGACCGTGGGGTGCCGGTCCGTATCGGGGTCAACGGCGGCTCGCTCGACCCGGCGCTGTACGACAAGTACGGCGGGGTCACGGCCGAGGCGATGGTCGAGTCCGCCCTCATCGAGCTGCGGTACTTCCAAGAGGTCGGCTTCGAGGACGTGAAGTTCTCGGTGAAGGCCTCCAACGTGCCGCTGATGATCGACGCCTACCGGTTGCTCGCCGACACGATCGACCATCCGCTGCACCTCGGCGTTACGGAGGCCGGTCCGCCTCCGGCCGGGCTGGTGAAGGCGACGGCCGGGATTGCCACGCTGCTCGCCGAGGGGATCGGCGACACGATCCGGTACTCGCTCACCGCCGATCCGGTGGAAGAGGCCCGGGCGGGCCGGATGCTGCTCGAGGCCCTCGGGCTGCGGGAGCGCAAGAATGTCGATCTGATCGCGTGCCCGTCGTGCGGGCGGGCGGAGATCGACGTGATCGACGTGGCCCGTCGAGCCATGGAGGCCTTCGGCGACCGCAAGCTGCCGTTGCAGGTCGCCGTGATGGGCTGCGTGGTCAACGGTCCCGGTGAAGCGAGAGAGGCCGATCTCGGCATCGCCGCCGGCAACAAGCGCGGTCACCTGTTCGTGAAGGGCCGCAATGTCGCCGTCGTGCCCGAGAGCGAGATGGTCGAGGCCTTGATCGAATGGGCGGAGTTCATCCACGAGCACGGCACCGAGGCCGCCATCGCCCGGGCCGACACGACCCGCGCGGAGCGGGAGGCCGCCCGCGATCGCGGCCAACTCCTCGACGCCAAGGGCGCCGATGCCAACCGCAGCGAGCAGAAGGTCGAACTGATCCGTCGCCGGGTCGACGAGGGCTGAACCGGTCCCGTGGCTGCTCAGGCGGTCCGGAACACGACCCCCTCGCCGACGAGCGTGACGACCTCGCCCGGCGAGAGGTAGGCCGCAGCGCCCCGGGCGAGTCCGTCGACGCTGCCGTCGACGACCACCAGGATCTCCGGGCCCGCTGCCGTCCATGTCACGGGGCGGCCCGGGGTGACGGTGACCCGCTCGACGGCGAAGTCCGGCACTGGCACCTCGTACCGCTGCCGAGCGTGGTCGAGGGCCACCGGGCGGATCACCGGGTCGTCGAGCGGTTCGAACTCGACCACCTCGAGGAGCGCTTCGACGTCGACGTACTTGGTGGTGAGCCCGCCGCGCAGCACGTTGTCGCTCGAGGCCATCACCTCGACGCCGACGCCGTGGAGGTAAGCATGCAGGTTGCCGGGCCCGAGGAAGATGGCCTCGCCCGGGGCCAGCCGCACCAGGTTGCAGCACAGTGCCAACACGGCGCCGATGTCGTCGGGGTACCGCTTGGTGAGCCGCACGACCCATCGGGCGTCGGGCTCGTCCCGGCCCGCGCACGCGCCGGCCACGGCCCGAGCGATCGCGGCGGCCTCGTCGGCCGGCCGTCGCCACAGCCACTCGACGGCCGTGCGCAGCCCGTCAGGTCCGCGCAGCGCCCCGATGACGGGATCGAGCGCAGGGCAGGCGAGGCCGGCGAGGCGGTCGGCGAGCGGCCCGGGCCGGCGCAGCCCGCACAGCGCGTCGAACGGCTCGAGCGCAACGAGCAGTTCGGGCTTGTGGTTGTCGTCCCGGTACGTGCGGTTCGGCGCGTCGCGGGCGATACCTGCGGCGTCCTCCCGAGCGAAGCCGGCTTCGGCCTGCGCCTTGGACGGATGCGTCTGCAACGACAGCGGCGCGGCTGCTGCGAGCACCTTGACCAGGTAGGGCAGCGGACCCCCGGCGACCTGCGCGAGCGAACGCTCGACGCCGTCGACCACCGCTCGCGACGGTGCG
Source organism: Acidimicrobiales bacterium (assembly GCA_046081125.1). Classification (GTDB taxonomy): domain Bacteria; phylum Actinomycetota; class Acidimicrobiia; order Acidimicrobiales; family Ilumatobacteraceae; genus JBEIFW01. Next base: position 56,579 of record JBJTVH010000131.1, on the reverse strand, counting down.
ACGGGATGGGTGCCGAGCCACCACTCGGCCTGCGGGGTGCCGTCGGGCGGCACGCCGAGCAGCGCAGGGATGGCGTCCGTTGCGCCCCAGTCGTAACGCTGTACGGAACCGACCAGCGGCAGCATGGTGCCCGGACGCTAGCGTTCCGGCGCTATGGCGAAGCAGGCCGTTCTCACCCCCCAGGCCACCGACTTCCCCCGCTGGTACCAGGACGTGGTGGCCAAGGCGGGGCTGGCCGACAACGGTCCGGTGCGGGGATCGATGGTTATCCTGCCGTGGGGGTACGCCATCTGGGAGCTCATGCAGGCCGAGATGGACGCTCGCATCAAGGCGGCCGGCGTGCAGAACTGCTACTTCCCGCTGTTCATCCCGGAGAGCTACCTGCGCCGGGAGGCCGATCACGTCGAAGGCTTCGCCCCGGAGTTGGCCGTCGTCACCCATGGCGGGGGCAAGGAACTCGAGGAGCCGGCCGTGGTCCGGCCCACGTCGGAGACGATCATCAACACCTACTTCTCGAAGTGGGTGCAGAGCCATCGTGATCTGCCGCTGCTCGTCAACCAGTGGGCCAACGTGGTCCGCTGGGAGCTGCGCCCCCGGCTGTTCCTGCGCACGACGGAGTTCCTGTGGCAGGAGGGCCACACCTGCCACGCCACGCAGGCCGACGCTGCGGCGTTCGCCGAGCGGATCCTGTGGGAGGTCTACGCCGACTTCATGTGGGAGGTGCTCGCGATCCCGGTGCTGCCCGGCCGCAAGACGGCGCGTGAACGCTTCCCGGGTGCGATCAACACCCTCACGTGCGAAGGGATGATGCGTGATGGCAAGGCCCTGCAGATGGGCACGAGCCACGAGCTCGGGCAGAACTTCGCCAAGGTGTTCGACACGACGTACTCCTCGGCCGCCGGCACGCTCGAGCACGTCTGGCAGACCTCGTGGGGTACCTCGACCCGGATGGTCGGCGGGCTGATCATGTGCCACGGCGACGACGCCGGGTTGCGCCTGCCGCCCAAGGCGGCGCCCCGCCACGTCGTGGTACTGCTGATCAAGGCCGCCGACGGGGCCGGCGAAGCGGCGGCCGTCATCGCCTCCGAATTGCGGCGGGCCAGGTTGCGGGTCGAGCTCGACGACAAGGTCGACACGTCGTTCGGTCGCCGCGTCGTGGACTGGGAACTCCGGGGTGTGCCGGTGCGGGTCGAGGTCGGCCCCCGCGATCTCGCCGAGGGTCGGGTCACGATCGTGCGGCGCGACACCGGCGACAAGCAGACCGTCGGCCTCGATGCCGTCGCCACGGTCGTGCCCGCGCTCGTCGCCGAAGTCGGCCGCTCGCTGTTCGCCGAGGCATCGGCGAGGCGTGACGAGTCGATCCGTGACGTCACCACCATCGAGGATGCCGCCGAGGCCGCCGAGGAGGGCTGGGCCCGGATCCCGTACCCGGTGCTGCTCGCCGGTGACGGGGAAGCCCGGCTGCGAGCCCAAGCGATCACGGTGCGTTGCCTGCGCCGTCCCGACGGCACGCTGCCGTTGTCGGAGCAAGAGCCCGACACCCTCGCCTATCTCGCCAAGGCGTACTGACCGCACCGCAAAGCGGGCGCGGTACGGTCCGGCGGTGACCGAGGGAACCGTTGCGATCGTCGACCGTCGGGCGTGGTGGACGCTGGCGGTCGCCTCGACCGCCGGGTTCATGGTGTCGCTCGAGGTGACGATCATCTCGCTTGCGTTCGGCAAGATCGCCCGGGCCTTTCCGGAGACCTCGGTCGGCACCCTCAGCTGGGTGTTCACCGCCTACAACATCGGGGTCGCGTCGCTGCTGCTGATCTCGGGATGGCTGAGCGACACTCGGGGCCGGCGTCGGTGCTTCCTGGCCGGGCTGGTCGTGTTCGGGGCTGGTTCGATCCTGTCGGGCGTGTCGGTGAGCGCCGGAATGCTCATCGGCGGCCGGCTGGTGCAGGCCGTCGGCGGATCGCTGCTGTTCCCCGCCGGGTTGGCGCTGGTGCTCGAGGCGTTCCCGCCGCAGCGCCGTCAGGCCGCAGTCGGCATCTGGGGAATCTCCGGTGGGCTCGCCGCGGCCGTCGGTCCGACCTTCGGGGCGATGCTCGTCGACGCATTCGGCTGGCGGGCGGTGTTCCTGATCAACGTGCCGGTGGCCATCGCCGGCGTGGTCGTCGGCCGTTGGGCCCTCACCGAGTCCACTGCCCCGGGGGTGTCGCGGCGCGTCGACCTCGTCGGGATCCCCCTCGCGTCGCTGTCGGTCGGCACGCTCGTGCTGGCCATCGTGCAGGGTGACGAGTGGGGGTACGGCTCGGCGCGCACGCTGACGGCGGTCGCCGTGGCCGTGGTGCTCGCCGCAGGGTTCGTGGCTCGGGCTTCTCGCCACCCGGCACCGCTGTTCGATCTCAGGCTCTATCGGATCCGCTCGTACGCGGTGGGCTCCCTCGGCGCGGTGCTGTTCGCGATCGCGTTCTTCGGATGGCTCGTGCAGCTTCCGAACTTCCTGCAGCAGGCATGGGGGTACTCCGTCCTGCAGGCCGGATTCGCACTCGCCCCCGGGCCGGCGCTCACCACGGTGCTGACCCCGGTGTTCGGTCGCATCGTCGACCGGGTCGGCCACCGGGTGCTCACGGCGGTGTGCTCGGCCGCTGGTGCGATCGGGCTGCTGTGGCCCGCGCTCCTGGCCGACAGCAGCCCGAACTACGTGGTCGCCATCCTGCCCTCGACGTTGCTGCTGGGTCTGAGCGCAGGTACGGGCTTCGCGATCATGGTCGGCGCAACGGTGCGCGACGTCCCGCCGCAGCGTTTCGGCATGGCCGGTGCCGGCCGGACGACGGCGTTCCAGCTCGCAGTGGCGCTCGGGGTAGCGATCGCCGTGGCGCTGGTGGGTCGCCCGCGCACGCCCGAGGCCCTGCTCGAAGGCCACCGGTTGAACTGGCTCGTCGGGGCGGTGCTGCACCTTGCGCTCGCTGCGCTGTTCCTGGCGGCCTACCCTCGGCCCTCGAAACGACCCGCTGCCTGACGGGCTCGGATCCCGACGCCCCCCGGGGCGGGCCGGGCCGGTATGCTTCCCGGACCCGTGGTGGACCTGGACGCACCAAGGCGTGGGCCAACCGCCCACGCCTTTGTTGTGTCCGGGGTCGGATCGGGACGAGGAAGGATCGGGCGCCGGCACGGTGTCCGGCAGGTGGATCGACGGCGAGGAGGTGCGAGCGATGAGCGTGGTCGAACGGGTGCGGCCCCTGGTGCTGCCCGTCCTTGCCGATCTCGGCCTCGAGCTGTACGACCTCGAGTACGCCGGTGGCGTCCTGCGCGTGGTGATCGAGCGGCGTGGCGGGGTCGATCTCGACTCGATCAGCCTCGTCACCCGATTGGTCTCGCGGGAACTGGACCACGCGGACCCGATCGCCGGGCGGTACACGCTCGAGGTGTCGAGCCCGGGCCTCGAACGGGTGCTGCGCACGCCGGAACACTTCGCCCGCGTGCTCGGACGGACCGTTGCGATTCGCACCCATGCGGGCGTCGAAGGCGATCGGCGGGTGCACGGCACCCTGCGAACGGCGGATGAGGACGGCATCGTCGTCGTGCTCGACGAGCCGGCGCTGATGGAGCGGCGGCTCTCGTACGGCGAGATCGAACGGGCCCGCACGGTGTTCGTGTGGGCGGCGGCGCCCAAGCCCGGCAAGGGCCCACGCCCGACCGGACCGGCCCGCCGGATCACGGCCCGGTCAGCGGCGCCCGAAGCGTCGTCGGACGAGGAGTTGGCGGACGACGAGTTCGCAGACGAGATGGCAGACGGGATGCCTGACGAGATGGAGGACTGATGGCTGGCAACATCGACATGGCCGAGGCCGTCCGCATGGTGGCGGCCGACAAGGGCATCTCGGTCGAGACGCTGCTGCAGGTGCTCGCCGATGCGCTCGTGTCGGCCTACAAGCGGCGCCCCGGAGCGGCGGCCGAGGCTGAGGTCCAGATCGACGCCGAGACGATGGACATGCGGTTCATCGCCTACGACGTCGACGAGGACGGCAACTGGTTCAATCCCCGCGACGACACGCCGTCGGACCTCGGGCGGATCGCAGCACAGACCTTCCGTCAGGTGATGAACCAGCGGATCCGCGAGGCCGAGCGCGATCGCAAGTTCGAGGAATACGCGAACCGCGAGGGCGACATCGTCACGGGCATCGTGGCGCAGACCGATGCCCGCTACACGCTGCTCGACCTCGGCCGGGTGGAAGCGTTGTTGCCCAAGGCCGAGCAGGTGGCCTATGAGCACCCCGCATCGGGTGACCGCCTCAAGGCGTACATCGTCGAGGTGCGCAAGACCGCCAAGGGACCCCAGATCGTGGTCAGCCGCACGCACCCGGGCCTCATCAAGCGGCTCTTCGAGCTCGAGGTCCCCGAGATCGCCGACGGCATCGTCGAGATCAAGGCCTGCGCCCGCGAGCCCGGGCACCGGACGAAGATCGCCGTGTGGTCCAACGATCACAACGTCGATCCCGTGGGCGCGTGCGTCGGGGCCCGGGGTGGCCGGGTCCGCCAGGTGGTGACCGAACTGCGCGGCGAGAAGATCGACATCGTGCCGTTCTCCGAGATCCAGACCGACTTCGTGGCCAAGGCGCTCTCGCCGGCCAAGGTGAAAGAGGTGCGGATCCACGAGGACACCGGTGTCGCCGAGGTGATCGTGCCCGACCATCAGCTGTCGCTGTCGATCGGCAAGGAGGGCCAGAACGCCCGTCTCGCCGCCCGGTTGACCGGTTGGCGGATCGACATCAAGAGCGAGTCGCAACTCGCGGCCGAGGAGGCCGGCGGGTACGGCGAGCGCGAGGAGGGCGTCGAGTACGCCGAGGGTGAATGGATGCGCAACGAGGCCGGCGAGATGGAGTTCCACGCCGCCGACGGCACGATCGTGCCCGCCGCCGCATTCGACCAGCAGCCGACCGCGGAGACCGGCGACGCCTGAGCGCGTCCCCCAACGCACCTGTGTGGGGTGCCGTGCCCGTCGGGGCCAGCCGGAGCTGCTCCGGCTGGCCGTGCGCGGGGACGACGTCGTGATCGACCGGTCGGCGCCGGGTCGCGGCGCCTGGTTGTGCGCCGATACGACGCCAGAGTGTTTCGGACGGGCCCGTCGCCGGGCCCTCGCCGCTGCGCTGCGGCGGCCGCTGCCGGCGGGATCCATGGAAGCCCTTGGTAGGGTCTTCGCTCCGGTACGTGCGGACGTGCCACACTTAGCCGTTGCCCGGCGAGAGCCGAGCGGCACGATGCCGACGAAAGGTTGACCACACGCGTGGCAGGAAAGATCCGGGTCCACGAGCTCGCCAGGGAGCTCGGCCTCACGAACAAAGAGGCGGTCGACCTCTGCAACGTGTTGGGCATCGGGGTGAAGACCCATTCGTCGAGCATCGAGGAGGCGCAAGCCGACCGGGTGCGCCGGAAAGCCGAACGAGACGGCCTCAAGCGGGACCAGCAGCCCGAGGAACCGGTCAAGCCCGCCAAGCCGGGCGCCAAGCCCCGCAAGGGTGACGCCGAGGAGCAGGCGGTCGTCGAGGTCCCCTCCCCGGTCGTCGAGGCCCGGCCCTCCCCGGTCGTCGAGGCCCCCACGCCCGTCGTCGAGGCCGCACCGCCGCCCGCCGTGCGGCCCGAACCCGTGCGCCCAGCCCCGGAGCCGGTGCGCCCGGCCGCCGAGCATCCGGCGGCGGATCGTCCGACCGCCGTCGAGCGCCCGACTCGCGAGCCCGAGCGTCCCGCGCCAGCGCCGGTGCGGCCCGCCGCAACCGCCGAGCCCGCCGAGGGTGACCACCGCGTCATCTCGAGCACGCGGCCCGTGCCGCCGCCGGCTGGTCGGCCCTTGCCGCCGGGGATGCCCCCTGGGGTGCCCCCGCGCCCGGCCGGTCCGCCGCCCGCTGGCCGGCCCTTGCCGCCGGGGATGCCCCCGCGCCCGGCTGGTCGGCCCGCCGGCGGTCCCCCGGCCGGTGGCGTCGCCCAGCGACCCGCTGCGGCCGCGGCGCCGGTGGCTCCGGCCGCGCGCCCCTTGCCGCCGGGGATGCCCCCTCGCCCGGCCGGACCGCCACCCGCCGGTGCTCGTCCGGTGTCGCCGACGGGCAAGCCGATCCCGCCGCCGCCCGTGGCCCGGCCGTTGTCGCCGTCGGGCAAGCCGATCCCGCCGCCTCCCGGCGGTGGTCGCCCGTTGTCCCCGACCGGCCGTCCGATCCCTCCGCCCCCGCGCGGGCCTGGCGGGCCTGGCGGGCCTGGCGCTCGCCCGAGCGGCCCGGGTGGTCCGGGCCGTGGTCCCGGTGGCCCGCGCCCCGGTGGTCCCGGTGGGCCGGGCCGTGGTCCCGGTGGCCCGCGCCCTGGCGGTGGTCCCGGTGGCCCGCGTCCGGGCATGGGCGCCCGCCCCGGTGGTGGCTTCGGTGGCCCGCGTCCGGGTGGTTTTGGTGGCGGTCCCGGTGGCCCGCGTCCCGGCGGTCCCGGCGGCGGCCCCGGTGGTCCCGGTGGGCGTCCGAACTCGCAGCGACGGGCGCCCCGGCGCCCCGGCCGTCGGCGTCGGAACCAGGAGGAGATGACGCCGCAGATGCTGACGTCGTACTCGGCCCGGGATCTCCCGGTTCCCGAGGGGACGATCATCGTCGAGCGGGGGGCGACGGCGCAGGAGTTGGCGCCCAAGCTCAACCGGCAGTCGGCCGACGTCATCCGTTTCCTGTTCAGCCAGGGCGAGATGGTGACTGCGACACAGTCGCTCACCGACGAGCAGATCGAGCTCTACGCACTCGAGCTCGGCGCCGACGTGCTGCTCGTCGATCCGGGCCAGCAGCAGGAGATGGAGCTGCAGGCCCTCTTCGACGACGAAGACGACGACGACCCCGAGCATCAGGCGGGGCGGCCACCGGTGATCACCGTGATGGGCCACGTCGACCACGGCAAGACGAGCCTGCTCGACCGGATCCGGTCGGCCAACGTCGTCGCCGGGGAGGCCGGTGGCATCACCCAGCACATCGGTGCGTACCAGGTCCTGCACGAAGGCCGGCCGATCACCTTCATCGACACACCTGGCCACCAGGCGTTCACGAAGATGCGCGCCCGTGGCGCGCAGGTCACCGACATCGTCGTGCTCGTGGTGGCCGCCGATGACGGCGTCATGCCCCAGACGATCGAGGCGATCAATCACGCCAAGGCCGCCGAGGTACCGATCCTCGTGGCGGTCAACAAGATCGACAAGGCCAATGCCGACCCGCAGCGGGTGATGAGCCAGCTCGCCGAGCACGAACTCGTGCCCGAGAGCTGGGGCGGCGACACGATCATGGTCGAGATGTCCGCCCTGCAGAATCTCGGGGTCGACGACCTGCTCGAGCAGCTGCTCGTGGTCTCCGAGCTCGAGGAACTCACGGCGAACCCGACGGGGCGGGCCAAGGGCATCGTGCTCGAAGCCAACCTCGACGTCGGCCGGGGTCCGGTGGCCACCGTGCTGATCGACAAGGGCACCTTGAAGATCGGCGACCCGATCGTCGCCGGCCAGGCCTGGGGTCGGGTGCGGGCGATGATCGACGACAAGGGCAAGCAGGTCCGTGAGGCCGGCCCCTCGTCGCCGGTGCAGGTGCTCGGTCTGTCCTCGGTCCCGGGCGCCGGCGACGAGTTCCGCGTGGCGCCCGATGAGCGCACGGCCAAGACCGTCGGCGAAGCCCGAGAGCAGACCAACCGCCTGAAGAACCAGCGCGGCGACGCCCGGGTGCAAAAAGGCGTCCGCCTCGAAGCGGTGTTCGACCAGCTGCAGAAGGGCGAGCTGGCCACCCTCAACCTCGTGCTCAAGGCCGACGTGCAGGGCTCGCTCGAAGCGCTCACCGAAGCGCTGCGCAAGCTCGAACGCGACGACGTGAAGCTGGCGTTCGTGCACCGGGGCGTCGGCGGCATCACCGAGAACGACGTGATGCTGGCTGCCACCACCAACGCCACGATCATCGGCTTCAACGTCCGGCCCGACCGCAAGAGCCGGGAGCTCGCCGAGGCCGAGGGCGTCGAGGTACGCAGTTACGACGTGATCTACCAAATCCTCGATGACATCGCGAAGGCGATGGTGGGCATGCTCGCCCCGGAATTCGAGGAGGTCGTCACCGGCGAGGCCGAGGTCCGCGAGATCTTCCGGGTGCCGCGCGTCGGGGCCATCGCCGGGTGCTACGTCCGTCATGGAGCGATCACCCGTGGCTCCAAGGTGCGGTTCCTGCGGGAGGGAACGGTCATCTGGAAGGGTTCCATTGCGTCGCTGCGGCGCTTCAAGGACGACGTCCGGGAGGTCCGCGAGGGCTTCGAATGCGGCATCGGCCTGACCGACTTCCAGGACCTCAAGCAGGGCGATCTCATCGAGACCTACGACGAGCGGGAGCTCGCCCGCGCCTGATGCACGCCTGCGTGCTGCGGATGGAGATCCTGGTCGGCCACAGCCGATCCTTGAAGGACAAACGACAAGTGGTGCGGGCCCTGCTCGACGGGGCTCGCGCCCGGTTCGGGGTGGCGGCCGCTGAGGTCGACCACCAGGACACCTGGCAGCGCGCCGGGCTGGCGTTCGCCGTGGTGGGCGCCGGCGCCGGTCACGTCGACGACGTCCTCGGCGCCGTCGAGGCCTGGGTGTGGTCGCATCCCGAGATCGAGGTGACGATCCACGAGCGGGTGTGGTGGGAGGACCGGTAGCGTCTCGGGTCCATGTCCCGCCCTCGCCGCCCCCGCCGGCCCGCGTCGCCGACGCAGGTCCCGCGCACCGCTCGGCTCAACGAGCTCGTGCGCGAGATCCTCGGTGAGGAGCTCGAGCGCATCGGCGACGAGCGGCTCGAGATGGTGTCGATCACCGCGGTCGACGTAGACGCGGACCTGAACCGGGGGATCGTCTACTTCGACTCGCTCGCCGGTGCCGACGGCGACGAGGAGGTGCTCGAAGCCTTCGCCGAGCTCCGGGTTCGTCTCCAGGGGGCGCTCGGCCGCCAGATGCGGGCTCGCAAGACCCCCATCCTCGACTTCCGGCCCGACGAGGTGCTGCGCTCGGCCGAGCGGATCGACGACCTGCTCCGCTCGTTGCCCCCGGTGCGCGACCACGACGGGCAGCCCGAGCAGGACGGCGACCCTGGCCCGGCGTAAGCCCCCTACGGTCCACGGGCTGTGCGTCGTCGACAAGCCCGCCGGGATGACCAGCCACGACGTCGTTGCGGTCGTGCGCCGCGCCCTGGGCGAGCGGCGCGTCGGTCACGCCGGCACCCTCGACCCGGACGCCACCGGCGTGCTCCTCGTAGGCGTCGGCTCGGTCACCCGGGTGCTGCGGTTCGTGCAGGAACTCCCCAAGACCTACACCGGTCAGGTCGTGCTCGGAATCGAGACCAGCACCCTCGACGCCGCGGGCGAGGTGACCGCCCGCCACGACCTGTCGAAGTTCGGTGTCGAGGACGCCCGCCGCGTGGTCGCCGAGCACCTCACCGGGCCGATCCTGCAGGTGCCGCCGATGGTGTCGGCGCTCAAGGTCGGGGGCCGGCGCCTCCACGAGCTCGCTCGTGAGGGCATCGAGGTCGAGCGAGCCCCGCGACCGGTCACCGTCCACCGTTTCGACGTCGAACCTGGGCCCGAGCCAGGCGTGCTGGCGATCGACGTCGTGTGCTCGTCGGGCACCTACGTGCGCTCCCTCGCCGCCGACCTCGGTCGGTTGCTCGGCGGCGGTGCCCACCTGCGCAACCTGCGGCGCACGGCGATCGGCAGCTTCATCGTGAGCGAGGCCCGGCCGCTCGACGACCTCGTGCTGCTCCCGCCCGCCGAGGCGATGCGGGACCTGCCGGCGACGGTGGTCGACGACCGGGGGGCGCTCGACGTTGCGCATGGCCGGCCGCTGCCCCGGCCGAGCGGCGACGGTCCGTGGGCGGTGGTCGGGCCCGACGGCGCCCTGCTCGCGGTGTACGAGGCGGCCGGCGATCGGGCGAAACCGGCCGTGGTGCTCGCCGCCGGGTAACTTCGCCGCCCGTGCTGGTCCTGCAAGACACCGATCCGGCTGATCCCCCCGCCGCCGGCTCGGTCGTCACCATCGGCGCCTACGACGGCATCCACCTCGGTCACCGAGCGGTGATCGACCGGGTGCGGGTCCTGGCCGGCGAGCGGGGGCTCACCTCGGCGGTGGTCACCTTCGATCGACATCCTGCGTCGGTGGTCCGCCCGGCGTCTGCGCCCCGGCTGCTCACCGATCCCGAGCAGAAGCTGGAGCTGCTGGCCGCGACCGGCGTCGACCGCACCGTCCTGGTGCGCTTCGACGAGCGGCGGGCGTCGGAGACCCCGGAGGACTTCGTCGCCGGCGTGCTCGTGGAGCGGTTGGCCACCAAGCTCGTCGTGGTCGGCGAGGACTTCCACTTCGGCAGCCAGCGGCGCGGCAACGTGGCGCTGCTGCGCGAGCTCGGCCCCCGATACGGGTTCGAGGTCGCGCCGGTGGAGCTGCTCGCCCGCGTCGACGGCGTCGACGAGCCGGTGTCGTCCACGGCGATCCGCCGAGCGCTCGCCGGGGGAGAGGTGGATGTGGCGTCCCGCCTGCTGGGCCGCCCGTTCGAGGTGCGGGGCACCGTCGTGACTGGCGATCAGCGGGGCCGCACGCTCGGCTTCCCGACGGCCAACGTCGAGATCCCGAACCAGATCTGCCTTCCGGCCGACGGGGTGTACGCCGGCTGGTACGAACGCCCCGACGGTTCGGTCCACCCGTGCGCAGTGAACCTGGGTCGCCGCCCCACGTTCTATGCCCACGCCGATCACTCGCTGCTCGAAGCACACCTGCTCGATGCCGACGTCGATCTCTACGGGGAATCGGCCAAGGTGCGGTTCGTGGCGTTCCTGCGCAGCGAGCGCAAGTTCGCCGGCATCGACGCGCTGGTGCAGCAGCTGCGCAGCGACATCGCGGCGACGCGTCGCACCCTCGGGATCTGAGCAGCCGGCGGGCGCGGTAGCGTCGTCGCATGGGGGAGCGGGACGCCGTCTCGGCCGAGGGTGAATGCATCGAGCTGCTCTCGCAGTTGATCCGTAACGCCTGCGTGAACGACGGCACGGTCTGCTCGGGCTTCGAGCAGCGATCGGCCGACGTGCTCACCGGGGTGCTCGAGGGGACGGGCGTCGACCTGCAGCGCTTCGAGCCGGAGCCGGGGCGTACCTCGGTCGTCGCCCGGGTGCCCGGCCGTGTGCCCGGTGCGCCTTCGCTGGCCCTGGTCGGCCATACCGATGTCGTGCCCGTCTCCGTCGACGGCTGGCGGGAGGACCCCTTCGGCGGCGAGGTGATCGACGGCGAGGTGTGGGGGCGGGGTGCGGTCGACATGCTCAACCAGACGACGACGATGACCGTCGCCGTGCGCCGCCTGCTCGCGACCGGATGGCGGCCCCGGGGTGATCTCGTGCTCGCGCTCGTCGCCGACGAGGAAGCCGGGTCGGTGCACGGCGTCGAGTGGCTCCTCGAACACGAACGTGAGCACCTGTGGGCCGACCACGTGCTCACCGAGGTGGGCGGTCCGGTGCGGCGCCACGGCGATGCCGTCCACGTCGACGCCCACGTCGGGGAGAAGGGTGGCGCCGGGTTCGTCGTGCACGTGCACGGTACGCCTGGGCACGGTTCGATGCCGTTCGGCGCCGACAACGCGCTCGTGCGCGCCGCGGCGGTCGTGCAGCACCTCGCAGCGCTCCCGCCGTACCGCGACCTGGGCGGGCTGTGGCCCTCGTGGGTGGCGGCGCAGGGGTTCGACCCGGCGCTGTCGGGCGCGCTGGTCGATCCCGACCGAGTGGACGCCGCGCTGGCGTCGCTCCCGCCCGACGCCGCCCGACGCGCGCACGCGTGCTGCCACGCGACCTTGTCGCCCAACGTGATCCGGGGTGGCGGCAAGCGCAACGTCGTCCCCGACCACGTGGTGGTCGAGGTGGACATGCGGCTGCTCCCGGGCGACGATCCCGAAGCGGCCCTCCAACGGGTGGAGGACTGGCTGGCGCCCTTCGGGTCCCAGGTGGTGCTCGAGCGTCAACGGCGCGGCGAGGGCACGGTGTCGCCCACCGACACCGAGCTGTGGCGGGTGCTGGGAGCGGCCGCCGCGGCGGTCCATCCGGGCGCCACGCTGTTGCCGGCGCTGTTCGTTGCGGCGACCGACGCCCGCTTCTACCGCCGGCACGGCGCGGTCGCCTACGGCTTCAACGTGCTGTCCGACGCGATCACCCCGGAGCGGTACTGGTCGATGTTCCACGGCAACGACGAGCGCATCGACGTCGAGAGCCTGCGGTTGTCGGTCCAGGCCTGGGAGCTGGTGCTGCGCGGCTTCCTGTCCTGATCGCGGTGCGCTACGACGTCGGCCAGATCAGGCTGCCGTCGGGGGCGAACACGCCTTTGCCGAGCGCCTCGTCGAACGTGCCGTCGGTCTTGGGTCGGGCGCTGAAGACGCCCGCGGCCAGGTACACGTCGACCTGCTTGACCAGGTCGGTCCCGTCGACCACACCGACCCCCTGACCCTTGGGGGTGGAGTCGGCCACGATCTTGGACTCGACCTTCCAGCGGTACCGCTCGCCAGCGTCGGACAGGAAGTTCTTGTTGCCGCCGGCGGTGATCAGCTTGAAGCTGATCGTGACCGCCTCGTCAGGGTTGGCGATGGCGTCGGCCATGCCCTTGCGGGTTGCCCGCACGAAGTCCTGTGCGGCCGTCGGGTGCTCCGTGAGGAACTTGCGGTTCGTGTAGATGACCCCGAACGAAGCGGGTATGCCCTCCTTGGCCGGGTCGAACACGCCGTAGGTGACGCCGGCGGTGTCGAGCTGGCCTGGCTCGTTCGACTTGTAGACTGGCAGCGCATCGATCGGCAGCTTCCAGTGCGCCTTGGGATCGAAACCGTCGAGGATCACCTCCTTGGTGTCCGCCTTGTGCTTCACCCCGGCCTTGGCCAGCATCGCCACCTGCGACGGCGGGAGGGCGCCCTTCACCCCGATCGTCTTGCCCTTCAGGTCGGCCAGGCTCTTGATCCCGTTCTCCGGCTTGTAGAGCAGGGCGTCGACGCCGACCTTGCCGTCGTGCACCACGGCGACGAGATCGGCGCCGTCCTTGTTGAAGGTGAGCATCTCGACGTACGAGCCCGCCGAGGCGAACTGCGCCTGGTTGGCGGCCACGAGCGGGTAGTTGGCCGTCGAGAACGACGAACGGATCTCGACGTCGAGGCACATCGTCGTGAAGTACCCCTTCTCCTTGGCGACGACCGCGTCGACGATCCCGGCTGCGGCAGCGAAGTCGAACCCCGAGAGATAGGTGATCTTGCCGGCCTTGCGGTTGGCCGCACACCGCTCGGGCGAGATCCCCGACGCGCCCACCCCGGCCGTCGTCGCCGACGGCGCGGTCGTCGTGACCGTTGCGCCGCTGCTCGACGCCGGGCTGCTCGACGCCGGGGTGCTAGCGGTCGGGGTGCTGTCGTCGCCGCAGGCGGTGAGCAGCGTCCCGGGCAGCGCCACGAGCGCGAGTGCGGCGTACCGAAGGGGTCGGTTCATGTCCAGAACCTACCGACCGGGTTCCGGTCGACCCAATCCACTCACCCGCTCGGCGAGGCCGACGAGGCCGAGCCCGGCCAGACCGAGCGCTCCCATCGTGAACGTCGCCCCCCACACCTGTGGCGCGGCGTTGAAGTTGATCCCCTGCTTGATGGCCCACCCGAGACCCTCGTCGACGAGCGCAAACCACTCGCCGAGCGCTGCGCCGATGAGCGACAACCCGATCGCCGTGCGGGCGGCGGCGAACAGATAGGGCACGGCGTGCGGGACCCGGAGTCGCCACAGCACCTCCCACCAGCGGGCGTCCACGCTGCGCAGCAACTCGAGGGTGTCGGGGTCGACCGAGCGAAGGCCGCTCGCGGCGCCGAACAGGAACGGCACGAAGCACACGAGCGCCGTGATGACCACGATCGGGCCGAGCCCGGGGCCGAGCCAGAGCACGATCGCCGGGGCGTATCCGATGATCGGGGTGACCTGGACGAGCGTCGCCACCGGTGCCACGGCACGGTCGACGACCCGCAGGTGCGCCATCGGCACGGCGATCACGGCGCCCGCCAGCGCTCCGACGGCGAGCCCGATCCCGGCCTCCCGCGCGGTGGCCCACCCGTTGCGCGCGAAGAACCCGGGATTGGAGGCCATGTCCGACACGATGCGCGACGGCCGGGGCAGTGCGAAGGCCTTGATGTCGAACGCCACGACGGCGAGTTCCCACAGGCTGAGGAACCCGACGATGCCGGCCAGCGGCGCCACCACGAGCGCCACCCGGCCCAGCGAGCGGCCCACGGCGCGATCCGGCGAGCGGCTCACGGCACCATCGCCTCGTGGAGCGCCCGGCGGATGGTGGCGACGTGCCCGAGGAACGCCACGGAGTCCTCCTGGGCCTCGTGGCGAGGCCGGTCCAGCCCGATCGTCTCGACCGCAACGATCCGGCCGGGCCTCGGGGCCATGACCACCACGCGGTCCGAGAGCATCACCGCCTCCGGGATCGAATGCGTGACGAACACGATCGTCGACCGGTGATGGGACCACAGCCGCAGGAGCAGGTACCGCATCTCGGCCCGGGTGATCTCGTCGAGCGCTGCGAACGGCTCGTCCATCAACAGCACCGGGGCGCCGAGGGCGAAGGCCCGCACCAGGCTGACGCGTTGGCGCATCCCTCCGGAGAGCTGGCGGGGCCGGGCGTCGAGGAAGTCCCCGAGGCCGACCTCGCGCAGCAGGTCGTCGATCGCGGCATCGTCGAGGACGGGGTGCTGCTCGGCCCCCCGGTTCACCCGCACGAGCAGCCGGGCGTTGTCGCGCACCGAACGCCAGCCGAGCAACGCCGGGCTCTGGGGTGCGAGCGCGAACGACTTCGCCGCACGTGCCACCAGCGGGTCCTGCCCGTCGACGCGCAACGAGCCGTGGTCGGGTGCGAGCAGACCACCGACGAGCCGCACGAGGGTCGACTTCCCACAGCCGCTCGGTCCGATCAGACTGACGATCTCGCCCCGGGCGATGGACAGGTCCACACCGGCCAGCGCCACCACCGGGCCGCGCCGGGTGTCGAAGGCCTTGGTCACCTGCTCGACCTCGACGAACCCGGGCATCGCGGTGACGGTAGTTCGGAGCGGGTCGCTGCTAACCTTCCAGGGTCCGTCGCGGCCCCGGCTGCGGCGCGATGCACGTCCGGTGCCGCCGGGGGTGCGCTCCTTTCTCGAACGTTCTCGGAAGGACGTCATGTCGAAGCAGTCCACCATCGAGGCCAACCGCCTCCACGCGTCCGACACCGGATCCCCGGAGGTGCAGATCGCCCTCCTGACCGATCGGATCAACCAGCTCACCGAGCACCTGAAGCTCCACAAGAAGGACCACCACTCCCGGCGAGGCCTGCTCATGCTGGTCGGCCGGCGGCGACGAATGCTCGACTACGTGCGAGCCACCGACGTCGAGCGGTACCGGGCCATCGTGGCCAAGCTCGGCCTGCGACGCTGACACTCTCCCCGACGGGCGGCCTTCCGGCCGCCCGTCGCCATAGGTAACCCGCTCCGGGCAGACCGGATCGGTTGCCGGTCGCCTCGGCCCCGCCCCCGTGGGACCCCGCCGACTGGGAACCGGCCGTCCGCCCCGACTCCGCCCGGATCGACCGGGCGCGAAAGGACCCGTATGTCCGACCAGATCCGTCACGCTGCCGTCTCCGGCCCCGTGACCGGCACCGCCAAGACCTTCACCTTCGAGACCGGCAAGCTCGCACCGCAGTCGATGGGGGCCGTGCTGGCCACCATCGGCCAGACGACCGTGCTCGCCACCGCCAATGCCGCCAAGTCGGTGCGCGATGGCATCGATTTCTTCCCGCTCACCGTCGACGTCGAGGAGCGGGCCTACGCGGCCGGCAAGATCCCCGGCTCCTTCTTCCGCCGGGAGGGTCGCCCGACCGAGCTGGCGATCCTCACCTGCCGCCTCACGGACCGGCCGCTGCGGCCGGCGTTCCCGGACGGCTTCCGCAACGAGACCCAGATCGTGCTCACGATCATCGGGGCCGACCAGGTCAACCCGCACGACGTCGTGGCGATCAACGCCGCGTCGGCTGCGCTGATGGTGTCGGGGATCCCCTTCGACGGGCCGATCGGCGCCGTGCGCGTCGCCTACAGCCAGGAGGGGGACTGGATCCCGCATCCCACCTTCGACGAGGGTGACGCCGCCACGTTCGAGCTCGTCGTCGCCGGCCGTGAGCTCGACAACGGCGACGTCGCCGTGATGATGGTCGAAGCGGGCGGTACGGAGAAGGCGTTCACCTACTTCGCCGCCGGGGCCCCCGCGGTCACCGAGGACGTCATCGCCGAGGGTCTCGAGTCGTCCAAGAAGTGGATCAAGGAATCGATCGCCCTGCAGCGCCAACTCGTGGCGCAGGCCGGCTCCCGCCCGCCGATGCAGTACACCCCGGTGCTCGACTACGGCGACGACGTGTTCGCCGCTGTCGAGGCCCAGGCCGGCTCGGCGCTGTCCGCTGCGGTGGCGATCGCCGGCAAGGCCGAGCGTAACGCCGCCACCGACGCTGCGAGCGCCTCGGCCGTCGCGGCGCTGGCCGGGCAGTTCCCCGGCCGCGAGAAGGAGATCAAGGAGGCGGTCCGCAGCCTCACGAAGAAGCTGGTGCGCAAGCGGATCGTCACCGAAGGGGTGCGCATCGACGGTCGGGGGCCGCGCGACCTGCGGCCGGTGTCGGCCGAGGTCGGCCTGCTGCCCACGGCCCACGGCACCGGGCTGTTCCAGCGCGGTGAGACCCAGGTGCTGAACGTGGCCACGCTGGCCATGCCCCGCATGAACCAGCTGCTCGACACCCTCACGCCGGACACCACCAAGCGCTACCTGCACCACTACAACATGGCGCCGTGGGCCAACGGCGAGGTCGGCCGGGTCGGGTCCCCGAAGCGGCGTGAGATCGGCCACGGTGCGCTCGCCGAGCGGGCCTTGCTGCCGGTCGTGCCCTCGCAGCAGGAGTTTGCCTACACGCTGCGGCTCGTGTCCGAGGTGCTGTCCTCCAACGGGTCGACATCGATGGGCTCGGTCTGCGCGTCGTCGCTGTCGCTCATGGATGCCGGTGTGCCCATCAAGGGCGCCGTGGCAGGCATCGCCATGGGTCTCGTGTACGAAGGTGGCGCTTACACCACCCTCACCGACATCCTCGGTGCCGAGGACGCGTTCGGCGACATGGACTTCAAGGTCGCCGGCACCGCCGAGGTGGTCACCGCCCTGCAGCTCGACACCAAGATCGACGGCATTCCGGCCGATGTCCTGGGCGCTGCGCTTCAGCAGGCTCGCGAGGCCCGCCTGGCGATCCTCGAGGTGATGAACGCTGCGATCGCCGGACCCCGCACCGAGTTGGCGGCGTCGGCCCCGAAGATCGTGAGCTTCACGATCCCGATGGACAAGATCGGTGAGGTGATCGGGCCGAAGGGCAAGGTCATCAACTCGATCCAGCAGGAGACGGGCGCCGACATCGCCGTCGACGACGACGGGGTCGTCGGCACGGTCACCATCGGCTCGATCGATTCGGCCAAGGTCGCCGAGGCCCGCCGCCAGATCGAGCTGATCGTGAACCCGCCCACCGCCAAGGTCGGCGAGATCCACACCGGGCGCGTGGTGAGCATCACGAAGTTCGGGGCGTTCGTGAACATCCTCCCGGGCCGTGACGGCCTGGTCCACATCTCCAAGCTCGGCAAGGGCAAGCGGATCAGCAAGGTGGAGGACGCGCTCGAGCTCGGCCAGACCCTGCAGGTCCGCGTCGACGACATCGACCCGAACGGCAAGGTCAGCCTGTCGCCGTACGGCGAGGACTGGGAAGCCGCTGGCGGCATCACCAACGAGCCGGCGGTCGCGCTCGCAGCGTCCGACGGCGTGGAGACCGTGTCGTTCGAGGAGTCCTTCGACGCCGAGATCGCCGGGCAACTCGGCGACCTGGGCCCCGGCGGCATCGCCGGTGGTTCCGACGGCGGCCGGGGTGGTCGTGAGCCCCGCGAGGCTCGCGACGGGGGCCGGCGCAGCCGCCACCGGTGAACCCGGACGGCGCAGGCGTCGCAGCGACCACGCTGCCCTCGGGGTTGCGTGTCGCGTCCGAGAACGTCCCCGGCGCCCGCTCCATCTCGGTCGGGGTGTGGGTGGGCGTCGGCAGCCGAGACGAACCCGACGAACTTGCCGGGGTGTCCCACTTCCTGGAGCACCTGTTGTTCAAAGGGACCGCCGAGCGGTCGGCGCGCGACATCTCCGTCGCCATCGATCGTCTCGGCGGTGACCTGAACGCCTTCACGGGCAAGGAGACGACGTCGTTCTACGCCCGGGTGCCGGCCGGGCATCTGCACGACGCCGTCGCCGTCCTCGGTGACGTGCTCACCCGACCGGCGCTGCGGGACGACGACATCGACAACGAGCGGCAGGTGATCCTCGAGGAGTTGGCGATGGACGCCGACAACCCCGAGGACCGCGTCCATACGCTGGTCGAGGCGTCGCTGTTTCCCCGCCATCCGCTCGGTCGGGAGACCGCCGGGCTCGTCGAGACGGTGGAGGCGCTACGACCCGATGATGTCCGGGCGTTCTTCGGCCGGTGGTACCGGCCGGCCAACATGGTCGTCGCGGCGGCCGGCGCGCTCGAACACGCCGAACTGCTCGACGCCGTCGTCGGCCAGTTCGGTGCCGCCGAGGGCGGTGAGCGCCCCGAACGGCGCCGGCCGGGATCGCCGCTGCGGCCGGTGGCGGCGCTGCGCCGCCGCACCGGGCAGGTCAACCTGGCGCTCGGATTCCGGGCGGTGCCCCGGGAGCATCCCGATCTCGAGGCGCTCGAGGTCGCCAACCACGTTCTCGGCGGAGGGCTCACGAGCCGGCTGTTCGAGGAGGTGCGCGAGCGCCGCGGCCTGGCGTACGCCGTCTATTCCTCGACGGCGGCCTACGCCGACGCCGGGAGCCTCGTGGTGTACGCCGGTACGAGTCCCGACCACGTCGACGAGGTGCTCGACGTCGTGGCCCGCGAGGTGGCGTCGATCGCGGCCGGCGGGGTCACCGCCGAGGAACTCGACGTCGCCGTGGGATCGCTGGTGGGCGCGTTCGTGCTCGGGCTCGAAGACCCCGGCAGCCGGATGGCCCGCCTCGGCGGGTCGCTGTCGGTCCGGGGGGCCGTGCGCTCCGTCGACGAGCAGGTTGCCCGCTACCGGGCGGTGGATGCCGCAGCGGTGGCCCGGGTCGCGGGGGCCGTGCTCGCCGGCCCGCGCTGCATCGCCTCGGTCGGTCCATGGGGTCGGGCGTCGCTCCAGCGGTGGGCCTCCTGACGTGTGGCGCGGGCGTCGAGACGCGGTCGGGCCGGTCCCGGTCGAGT
This sequence comes from Acidimicrobiales bacterium, assembly GCA_046081125.1. Classification (GTDB taxonomy): domain Bacteria; phylum Actinomycetota; class Acidimicrobiia; order Acidimicrobiales; family Ilumatobacteraceae; genus JBEIFW01. Next base: position 37,252 of record JBJTVH010000131.1, on the reverse strand, counting down.
TCCGTTTCTTCGACGCGCCGGCTTGGGGGGCGTTCAACCGGTTGCTGCGCAAGCGCATGATCCGCGCCGGGGTGACCGGCCGCGTCGAACCCCCCGGGGTCCTCGTGACCGACGACGGCGAACGGCTGTCGCTGCTGAGCCTGGCCCAGGCCTGCAATGCCGCACCTGCTCGCCGATGGGCGGGCCTCGTCGATGCGCACCTCGCACCGCTGGTGGCCGGGCCACTCGCCCCGGTCGATCCCGCTGAGGCGCGCCGGCTGTTGAAGGTCCGCCTCGTTCCCGACGATCTCGAGCCCGACGTGTCGGTCCGGTACGCCACGGGAGTCCTGGCCGGGTTGGTGCTCGACCTTCCCCGGACCGTCGTCGGGGTGCGCCCGGCCCAGCTCGACGACTGGGGTCTGTCGCTCGACGAGGCTTGGGCGCTCGCGTGGTCCAACGTCGGCGCAGAGCCGCGCCCTGAGGAGCTCGAGCGGCTGTCGATCGACGGCGCCGAGGTCGTCTCGGTCTACGGCGACAGCTTTTTCACGGCGTCGAAGGTCGCGTTCCTGCCCCGCGTGATCGGCCCGATCGGCTCGGCGGGCGCGCTGGTCACGATCCCTCGCCGGCACACCCTGCTCGCTCACGTCCTGGGCAACGGCCCGGCCAACGCCGCGCTCGCCCCGATGGTGCTCAACACCCGGCGCCTCCACGTCGACGGACCGGGGTCGATCAGCCCCCACCTGTACTGGTGGGTCGACGGCTCCCTCGTCTGGGTGCCGGCTGCGGTCGACGACGACGGGCGCATCGAGGTCTACCCGCCGCCCGGGCTCGCCGAACAACTCTGAGCGAGCACGCCGATCAGGGGCCGATACGGGTGGCTCGCAGCGCCGCAACCGCATCGGGTGGGCCCTCGAGGGTCACCTCGGCGGCGCCGGTGCGCCCGAAACACCACAGGAACAGCTCGGGGACGGGGCCCCGCACGGTGACCCGGGCACCGGACGCGATCGGCGTGGCGTCGATCGACGCACCGTCGGGCCGTTCCAGGCGGACACGAAGGGGTCGGGCCCGGGCGACGAGCACCGGTGCGCTCACCTTCAGCCGGCGCCACAGCGCCGCGTCGAGGGCCGGGTCCACCGGTCGGGGGCCCAGGCCGTTGGCCCGGCGGAGGTCCTCGTGGTGGACGAAGAACTCGTGCACGTTGCCCGATTCCCGTGCGCCCGGCAGCCCGAGCGGCAGCAGCGGCATGCCGGCGCGCAGGATGCCGACGAGCACGCCGAACGGGATCCGTTGTCGAGCGGACCGTTCGCGCCGTGCCGTGATGCCGTGCAGCGCCGGGAGCACGAGCCCGGGGAGGGCGGTGACGTCGTGCTCGCGCACCCATACGTGGGCGAGCAGGTCGTACACCGTCCAGCCGGTGCACAGCGTGGGCGCGTCGGGGCCGAGTCGTTCGGCGAGATCGAGCATGGCGGCCCGCTCGGCCATCGCGACGCCTGGCACGCCTGCGACGCTACCGTCCCGGCCCATGCAGCGACGCGTGGGTGTGTTCGGGGCCGCAGGACGTATGGGCCGGATGGTGTGCGCAGCGGTGGCCGGCGACCCCGAACTCGATCTCGTCGCCGCCATCGATCCGTTCGCCGCCGGCACCACCGTGGAGGGATGCACGGTGGTGGCCGAGGCCGGGCAGGCCACCGCGTTCGACGTCGCGATCGACTTCACCGTCGCCGACGCGGCCCGGGCCAACCTCGCCTGGTGCGCGGCGAGCGGCGTCCATGCCGTCGTCGGCACGACGGGCCTCTCGGAGGCGGACCTCGACGTGATCCGCGCGAGCTTCACCCGCTCGAACTGCCTGATCGCGGCGAACTTCGCGATCGGTGCCGTGCTGATGATGCGTTTCGCCGAATTGGCGGCACCGTTCTTCGCCACCGCGGAGATCATCGAGTTCCACCACGACGCCAAGGTCGACGCGCCGTCGGGCACGGCGACGACCACGGCGGCCCGCATGGCCCGCGCCTCCGCCGACTGGGCGCCCGACCCCACGCGTCACGAGGTGCTTCCCGGGGCGCGCGGCGGGCTGGGCCCGGCGGGCATCCGGGTGCACGGGGTGCGGATGCGGGGCATGTTCGCCCATCAAGAGGTGGTGCTCGGCACCGAAGGCCAGACGCTCACGATCCGCCACGACACCTTCGGGCGGGACTGCTACGCCCCCGGCATCCTGCTCGCCTGCAAGCGCATCGACGGGCTCCCCGGGCTGACCCTCGGCCTCGACGGCGTCCTGGGCCTGTGAGCGCGCCGCGATGACCCGCTGGGCCGACACCCCGGGCGCCGCGACGGGCGACGCCTACGACGCGAGGTTCCGGGCGCTCGCCGACGCCGGCCACCACGTCCACGGGGAGGCCGACCTCGTCGCGTCGTACGGGCCGCGCTGCGTGCTCGACGCCGGATGCGGCACGGGCCGGGTCGCGATCGAACTGGCCCGCCGCGGTAGCGAGGTGCTCGGGGTCGACGTCGATCCCCGGATGCTCGACACGGCTCGGGCGAACGCGCCGACCCTGCGGTGGGTGCTCGGCGACCTGGCCACCGGCCTCGCGTCCGAGGGGCCCTTGTCGGGCGAACTCGGAGCGCTGCGCTTCGACGTGGTGGTCGCAGCGGGCAACGTGCTGATCTTCGTTGCGCCGGGCACGGAGGCCGCTGTCGTGGCCACCTGCGCCGGGGCGCTCGCACCGGGCGGCCGGTTCGTCACCGGGTTCCAGCTGAATCCCGGCGGCTACGGGCTCGGCGGGCCCGAGGGTCTCGACGCCCACGCCCGCGCCGCCGGCCTCGTGCTCGAGGACCGCTGGGGGACGTGGGAGCGGGCGCCCTACACCGGTGGGGACTACGCCGTGAGCGTGTTCCGGGCCGGGTGACCGGGCCGCGACCAGCAGCCGCCCGGCCACCCGGCCACGGGTCTGCGGTCAGCGGTGGGCGGCCGAGGTGCCGTGCCGGCGGGCGAGTTCGCCCTTCAGTGCCGGGATTCCGCCGGTCGTGACGAGCCGGTGGGCCGAGAGCAGATCGCGCTGGGCGCGGACCTTGCCGGCGAAGGCTTCGGCGCACAGCTCGGGTTCGAGGTTGGCCGCTGCCAGGATCGCGCCGGCGCCGCCGAGCATCCCGGCATAGGCGAGCAGCGCGGCCGAGCCGACGTAGATCGGCTTGGCGAACGCCGCAAGCTCCTCGAGGAGGCGGGTGGGATCGCCGCTGGAGTCCTTCAGCCCGGCCACCTTGAGCGCCTTGAGTTCGTCGAGGCCGATCCCGGGTGCCGACTGGGCCGGGTAGTGATACGCCAGCACCGGCATCGAGCCGGCTGCGCCCACCACCTCGCCGTAGAACTCCCGCACGTCGCCGTGGTGGGGCGACAGTACGAGCGCGGCGCTCGCGCCGTGCTGGGCGGCACGTCGGGTGAGGCTCGGGACGCTCACGCCCGCCGGCAGGTTGCCGGTGCCGAGGATCACCGGCACGCTGGCGCCGACGGCGGCCTTCACGGCGTCGAGCAGATCGAGGCGCTCCTTCGTGCCGAGGTGTGAGGCCTCGCCGGTGGTGCCGGCGACGATCACGGCGCTCACCCCACGGTTGACGAGATGCGCCGCATGGCGTGCGGTGGCCTCCGGGTCGACGTGTCCGTGGTCGTCGAACACCGTGACCAGCGCGACGCCGACCCCGGTGAACACCGGTCCGTTGTTGGGCATCAGGCAGAACCCCTTTCCGCTCGGTTGAACGAACGAGGCCGGTGCTGCAAGGGCACCGGCCTCGTCGAGATTGCTGTGCTCCGCAGGCGCTGCGGGACCGGACGCTGCTCGTCGGTCACCAGGCTCCCCTCGGCATGGAGGCACCGTAGCGCCGTTCCGACCGGCTGTCACCGAAGAACCGCGATGCGTGAGAACCTTGACGCACCCCGGACGGACTCAGGGGCGGTCGGTCACCGTCGGGGTGGAGTCGTCGTCCGGCCGGTCGAGATCGCCGTAGGGCGGGCCGTCGATGACTTCCTCGGCGACCTCCTCGGCTGCCGGTGCAAGCTTGCGCATCTGCAGGAACACGAGCACCACGGCGGCCGCGGTGAGCGGCCACTGCAGCCGCTGGATCCAACCGAGGAGCCACTCGAGAGGGGACTTGAGCGCCTGACCGAGGAACCAGAAGAACACGAGTCGGGCGACCACCCCGGTGACCAGCAACGGGGCGTAGCGCCGGAGGGGGAGCCGTCGGGACCCAGACAGCAGCGCCACGATGTTCGAGCCGACGAAGAACACGACGACCGGGCTGCGGGCCCGGTCGAACCAGCGCTCCGTGCGCTGCACGGCGGACGGAACCTTCCCGCCGTTCTGACGGGCCAGCCAGGCTCGGCCGACGTCGCCGTAGTGATACCCGATCGTGTAGATCACGAACGCCGGGAGCAGCAGGCGGACGAACCCGATGGCGAAGAAGGCGGGCCAGTCGATGTCGGCGGCGATCGTCAACAGCAGCACCCGGTTTCGGGCTCCCATCGTCAGGAGCGCGGCGGGGAAGTCGTCGATGAGGGTCGGCGCCAGGATCGTGCCGAGGTTGGCAGCGAGGAACAGCAGTGCCCAGATCGCCAGCAGGGCCGCAAGCCGCCGATCGACAGGGCCCGAGTGACGGCGGAACACGCCTGGACGCTATCTCGGTAGACCGGCGCCCGGAGCGTCGAGAGCCTCGGGCGCCGACCGAGGCCCGTCAGAAGCGGGAACCCCGAACCAGACGTCCGGGGCGGGCGCCGGTGTCGGTGTCGCGCTCCCGGGTGACCGCGCCGGCGACCAGGGTGGCGAGGTACCCGGTGGAGGGCTGCAGGACGCGGCTGCCGCCGGCCGGCAGGTCGTTGCGGGTGAACGGCGGTTGGATCGTGAGCGCGTCGAGATCGATCACGTTGACGTCTGCCCGCATGCCCGGTGCCAGCACCCCACGGTCGGCCAGGCCGTACAACGCCGCGTTGTTCGCCGTGAGCTTGTGGACGATCTGCTCGAGCCCGAGGCGCTCGCCGCGGGTGCGGTCGCGCACCCAGTGGGTGAGGTGGAACGTCGGCATCGTGCAGTCGCAGATGAAGTTGACGTGGGCGCCGGCGTCGGAGAGGCCGGTGACGGTGTTCGGGTCGGCGAGCATCTCCCGGCACGGCTCCAGGGAACCTCCGACGAAGTTCGACCCGAAGATGGCGTAGAAGGCGCGGCCCTCGTCGGCGAGATACAGGTCGTAGAGGTGCTCGATCGGGTCCTTGCCGAGGGCGGCGGCCTGGGCGGCGACCGAACGGTCCAGGGTGGGCTCGTAGTCCAGCGGAGCGGTGAGCGGGAACAGCACCGGGAGCGCCCGGGCGAACAGCGGGCCTATCGACTGCATCGAGCCCGGGCGGTCGGCCGGGACGTCGCGCTCGGACAGCAGCGCAGTGCGCACCTCGGGCCGCCGCATCGCTGCGACCCGGTCGGCGAGGGGCAGGTGGGCGAGGTCGCGCAGGTAGGTGGGGCGGCGCATGAACAGGTGGTAAGCGCTCAGGCTGGTCATGACGGTCACCGATCGAGGCGCCACCTGCGGCCGCAGGCGCACCCCGGCGGCGTTGGCCTCGGCGGCGACGGCGAGCACCTCGCGCCAATGGTCGGGCGACTCGGCGATCTGGATCGTCGTGAACGTGACCGGCCGGCCGCTGGCGGCGGCGAGCCGGGCGAGCATCCGGGCTTCGGTCGCCGGCACGGCACGCTCGCCCCCGAGGGCCTCGAGCGATCCGACCGTGCCGGCCGGGATCGCCTCGATGACGCCGCGCCCGGCGTCGCGCATGGCACCGACGATCGCAACGAGTTCGGCTTCGGCCGCAAAGGTGCCCGGGACCGGCACACCGTCGAGGGCGCGGTGCCCGATCGTGCGCGACGTGGAAAAGCCCAGCGCCCCGGCGTCCATGGCCTGGCGGGTGAGCTCGGCCATCGTGGCGAGTTCCTCGGCCGTCGCATCGACATCGGCCCGGCCGCGCTCGCCCATCGCGTAGAACCGCAGGGCGCCGTGCGCGAGCTGCGCCCCGACGTCGACGCTCCAGCGGCGCGTTGCGAGATGGTCGAGGTAGTCGCCGAAGCTCTCCCACGCACCCCACGGCATCCCCTCGTGGAGCGCGGTGCCCGGGATGTCCTCCACCCCTTCCATCAGCTCGATCAGCGCCTGTTCGGTGCCGGGCCGCACGGGCGCGAAGCCCACCCCGCAGTTGCCCATCACGAGCGTGGTCACGCCATTGGTGGCCGAGGGTTCGAGATCCTCGTCCCAGGTGACCTGCCCGTCGTAGTGGGTGTGCACGTCGACCCAGCCGGGGGTGACGATCGCCCCGTCGGCGTCGAGGCGCCGCTGCGCCGTCTCGGTGACCCGGCCGCCGACCGACACGATCCGGCCGTCGCGGATCGCGACGTCGCCGACCTCGGCGGGCGCTCCGGTTCCGTCGACCACCCGACCACCGCTGATCACCACATCGAGCATCGTCCGACCTTTCGCCGAGCCAGCGAGCCGCAGATTACCGACGGTTCGCCACCCGGGCGCGGTCTCGGTGGCGCGTACCATCCCGGCCATGCGCGGCTTGATGCAGGACTTCCCGCTCACCCTGGTCCACCTGTTCGACCGGGCCGAGCGGCTCTTCCCGACCCGGACGATCACGACCGTCACCGGCACCGGCGACCGGGAGCGGATCAGCTACGGCGCCTGGGCGGCCCGCACCCGCCGACTCGGCGGGGTGCTCGACGCGCTCGGCATCTCCGCCGACGGGCGCGTGGCCACGTTCGGCTGGAACTCGGCCCGCCACCTGGAGCTCTACTTCGCGGCGCCCTGCTCGGGCCGGGTGCTGCACGCACTGAACATTCGGCTGTTCGCCGAGCAGCTGACCTACATCGTGAACCATGCCGCCGACGAGGTGATCTTCGTCGACCGGTCGCTGACGCCGCTGCTGTTCCCCCTGTTGCCCACGTTCACCACCGTGCGCCACCTCGTGGTGATGGACGACGGCAAGGGTGACGTGCCGGCCAACCCCACCTCGATCCCCGTCCACGATTACGAGACCCTGCTCGCGGCGGCGTCGCCCGTCGAGTTCCACGTCGCCGACGAAGGGGTCGCCTCGGCGATCTGCTACACGTCGGGAACGACGGGCAACCCCAAGGGGGTCATCTACTCGCACCGCTCGTCGTTCCTGCACTCGATGGGGCTCATGACCGCCGACTCGCTTGCGGTGTCCGAGCGTGACGTCGTGCTGCCGGTGGTGCCGATGTTCCACGCCAACTCCTGGGGTCTCCCGCACGCCTGCGCCGGCGTGGGTGCCTCGCTCGTGATGCCGGGGCCGGACCTGTCGCCGGGCAACATCGCCCGCTTGATCGTCGACGAGCGGGTGACGCTCACCGCCGGCGTGCCCACCATCTGGATGGGGGCCCTGGCGGAGCTGGCCGGCAAGGACACCTCGGCCCTGCGCGGCGTGATGTGCGGCGGCTCCGCCGTGCCCAAGGCGCTGTCGGAGGCCTACCGGGCCCAGATCGGGCTGCCGATCCTGCAGGGCTGGGGGATGACCGAGACCCAGCCGTTGTGCACTGTCGGGCGGATCAAGGCGAGCGTGGCCGACCTCGACGAGGACGCACTCGCCGATGTGCGGGCCGCGCAGGGGCTGCCGACGGTCGGCGTCGAGGTGCGAATCGTCGAGCCCGACACGATCGACTTGCTGCCGTGGGACGGCAAGAGCTCCGGGGAGCTGCAGGCTCGCGGTCCGTGGATCGCGGCGAGCTACTACAACGACGAGCGCGCCGGCGAGAGCTTCACCAGCGACGGATGGTTGCGCACCGGCGACGTCGCCGTTATCGACCCGGAGGGCTACGTGCGCCTGGTCGATCGCACGAAGGACCTGATCAAGTCCGGCGGCGAATGGATCAGCTCGGTCGACATCGAGAACGAGTTGATGGGCCACCCGAAGATCGCTGAGGCCGCCGTGATCGGCGTGCCGCACCCGAAGTGGGACGAGCGCCCGCTCGCATGCGTGGTGGTGCGTCCGGGCGAGACGTTGACCCCGGCCGAGGTGCTCGAGTTCCTCGCCCCGCGCCTGGCCAAGTGGCAGCTGCCCGACGACGTGGTGTTCATCGACGAGGTCCCGAAGACCTCGGTCGGCAAGTTCTCGAAGAAGACGCTGCGGGAGCGCTTCGCCGCCCACGTGCTGCCCGGCGCGTGACCCACGAGCGGCGCCGCTCGTGAGGCGGGGTGGTTTCGCCCGCCTGCTCGGCGCGAGCGCGATCACGAACCTCGGTGACGGGGTCGGCGTCGTCGCCTACCCGTGGCTCGCGTCGCTCGTCACCCGGAACCCGGCGCTGGTCGCGGCCGTGGTGGCGGCCCAACGTCTGCCCTGGCTCGTCGTCACCCTGCCGGCCGGGGTGTGGACCGATCGGCTGGACCGCCGGCGCGTCATCGTGGGCAGCGACCTGTTCCGGGGTGCCGTCACCCTCCTCGTGGCCACGGTGGTGTCGACGCGTCTCGCCGGCCGTGCCGATCCGGCCGACACGGCCGGCACCGACGTGGCGCTCTACGGACTCGTCGTCGCCGCGACGGTCGCCGTCGGGTGTGCCGAGGTCTTGCGGGACAACGCGGCGCAGACCCTGCTGCCCGCCGTCGTGCCCGTCGCCGACCTCGAGCGCGCCAACGGGCGGCTCTGGGTGGTGGAGCTGCTCACGAACACCTTCGCGGGCCCGGTGCTCGGGGCGTGGCTCGTCGGGCTCGGCGTGGCCTACGCGGTCGGGTTCGACGCCGTCAGCTTCCTGCTGGCCGCGCTCGTGGTGGCCACGCTTCCGGGCGCGTTCCGGGCGGTCGGCGACCGGGTACGCCGCTCGTGGTGGGCCGAGGCGCGCGAGGGTATGGCCTGGCTGTGGGGGCACGAGTTGCTGCGGCCGCTCGCGCTCGTGCTCGGCGCGATGAACCTGGCCAGCACGGTGAGCTGGTCGACGTTGGTGCTCTACAGCCAGGACGTCCTCGGGGGCGGCGCGCTCGGGTTCGCTGCGGTCACGATGGGCGGCGGCATCGGCGGGGTGATCGCCGGGTTCGTCGCCGCCGCGGTCCTGGCCCGGCTCGGCGCCGGTACCAGCCTGGTGGCGGTCATCGTCGGGTGTGCCCTGGGTGCGCTGGCGGTCGGGGTGGCCCCGAGCTGGCCCATGGCCGCCGTTGCGTTCGTGGTCACCGGGTTCCTCGGCACCGTCTGGAACGTGGCCACGGTCAGCCTCCGGCAGTCGATCATCCCCGGTCACCTGCTGGGGCGGGTCAACAGCGTCTACCGGATGATCGCCTGGGGCGCGATGCCGCTCGGGGCGGTCGTCGGGGGTGCCGTGGTGAGCGGGGTGGCTGCGATCGCGGATCGGGGTACGGCGCTGCGCGCGACGTGGTTCGTCGAGGCTGCGGTCTACCTGGTGCTCCTCACGGTCGCGCCGTCCCGGCTCACGTCCGAACGGATCGAGCGTGCCCGGGCGGGCGCTGCGACCGGCGTCGCGCCGGCACCGCCCGACCGTTGACGCTGAGACGATGATCGTCTTATCGTCTCACCATGGCGGCGCCGGGTGAGCTCGAAGCACGGGTGATCGACGCCGTGCGCCGCTGCTGCGAGCGCTGGGGCGTGTCGAAGGTGACCATCGACGACGTCGCGGCCGAAGCCGGCGTGTCCCGGGCGACGATCTACCGGCTGTTCCCGGGCGGGCGCGACACCTTGCTCGAAGCGATGCGCGTCGCAGACACCGAGGGCTTCCTGCGGCTGCTGACCTCGAAGCTCGAAGGGGCCGGCACGCTCGAGGAAATCCTGGTGCGGGGGCTCGTGGAGGCGACGGTCGCGCTGCGCACCGACGAGCACCTGCAGCTCGTCCTGCTCTCCGAGCCCGGCGCCCTCGCACACCAGCTCACCGTCGAGGGCCTGCCCCAGATCGTGGCGCTGACGGGCACGTTCCTCGCTCCCTGGCTCGGGCCGTTCGTGGGCGATCGCTCCGACGAGCTCGCCGAGTGGCTCACCCGCTGCGTCATCTCCTACTTCCTCGTCCCCTCCTCGCACATCGACCTCGGCGACCGTCCGTCGGCCGAGCGGTTCGTGCGCCGATTCGTCCTGCCGGCCTTCGAGCCGGCCGTCTCCGGAAGGACCACACCATGACCTCGACCGAACACCTCCTCGGGCGTTCCGAGCTCGACGACATCGAAGCGATCCTCAGCGTGTCCAACAGCGACGTCGACGCCGTCGAGCACGTCGTCAAGGACAACGCCGACGCCATCTTCACGTGGGACTACTCGCTCACCCGGCCGGCGCTGCGCAAGCTGTACGAGAAGGCCAAGACCGGGCAGTGGAACGCCACGACCGACCTGCCATGGACGACCGAGGTCGACCTCGAGAAGGTCGTCGCTGCCGACCAGGTCGCCATCGCCGCCGGCCTCGACCCCAACCACTATGCGGGCACTGCGGTTGCGCACTGGGGGGAGAAGGAATGGCTGGCGTTCGGGATGGAGAACCGGCGCTGGACGCTGTCGCAGTTCCTGCACGGTGAGCAGGGCGCCCTGCTATGCACGGCGAAGATCACCGAGACCGTGCCGTGGTACGACGCCAAGCTCTACGCCGCCACACAGGTCGTCGACGAGGCCCGCCACGTCGAGGTCTTCGCGCGCTACCTCGACGAGAAGCTCGGCGGCACCTACCAGGTCAACGCCCACCTGCGGATGCTGCTCGACGACATCGTCAACGACAGCCGCTGGGACATGACCTACCTCGGTATGCAGGTGATGGTGGAGGGCCTGGCGCTCGCGGCGTTCGGGTTCATGCACCAACTCACCGAGGAGCCCCTGCTCAAGCAGCTCCTGCGGTACGTGATGAGCGACGAGGCCCGCCACGTGGCCTTCGGTGTGCTGTCGCTGCGCGAGGTCTACGAGGGCATGTCCGACGCCGAACTGCGAGACCGCCAGGAGTTCGCCTACGAGGCCGCGGTCCGCATGCGCGACCGGTTCCTGTCCCAGGAGGTGTGGGAGCGCACCGGCATCAACCCCCGCGACGTCGTGCCGCTGATCCTGAAGGATCCGACCCGGCAGGTCTTCCAGCAGCTGCTGTTTTCGAAGATCGTGCCCAACTGCAAGAAGCTCGGGCTCCTCGATCGCAACGACGCGTGGCTGCGCCGCCGCTTCGAGGAGATGGGGGTCATCCAGTTCGAGGATTGGGCCGACACCGGCGAGGAGTACACCGCCTTCGCGCTCGACGCCGCCGAGTCCTGACCCGGGGTCGCCCTGCGGCGGCGATGCGGCAAGACCGTCTCAACGGGCTCACGCCGGCCGGCGTGGTGCCGATCGGAGAGGCGTGTACGCAGCGTTGGCAACGGCACCGGTGGCCAGCCAGATCGTCGCCAGCGCGGCGCTCGCGGCCGCTGGCGTGTGGGCGGTCGTGCTCGCCGTGCGAGCGGTGCGCAACGCGGGGGACGACGGCGAGCACCCTTGGGGTCGGAGCCCGGCCAGCCAATAGTCTCGGCGCTCATGCGCCTGGAGTCCGATCCCCGCTTCCTCGTCCTGCATGCGCTGCGCGTCAAGGGCTTCGCGAAGGCCGACGTGCTGTCGGAACTGAGCGGCTTGCCGATCGAGGACGTCGAAGGCGAACTCGTCGGGCTGCAGCGTGAGGAACTGATCCTGTTCCGGGAGGCCCGGGCGCTGTGGCAACTCACGCCGGCCGGGCGTGCTGCACACGGCCCGCTGCTCGCCGCCGACGCCGAGCACCGCGGGATGCGGGGCGGCCTCGAGCCGCACTACCCCGCGTTCATCGAGCTGAACGTGCGGTTCAAGGAGCTCTGCGGCGACTGGCAGCTGCGCAACGGGGCGCCCAACGACCACAGCGACTCGCTCTACGACCGTCAGGTGCTCGATCGCCTCGCCGCCGTCGACGCCGCCGCACAGCCCATCTGCGCGGCCTTCGGCGCCGTCGCCGTGCGGTTCGCGGGCTACGGCCATCGGCTCTCCCACGTCGCGCAACTCGTCGACGGCGGGCAGTTCAACCTGTTCACCGGCGTGATGTGCGGGTCCTACCACGACGTGTGGATGGAGCTGCACGAGGACCTGATCCTCACGCTGGGCATCGACCGGTCGGCCGAGGGCAGCTTCTGATCGGACCGGGGGTCAGAACAGACGGAGCTCGTCGGGGCGCAGACCCCGCAGCTCGTCGTAGTCCACCTCGACACAGCGGAATCCTCGGGCCTCGGCCAGGACCCGGGCCTGCGGCTTGATGATCTGGGCCACGAACACGCCCTGGACCGGCCGCAGCGAGCCGTCCCGTTCGAGCCGCTCGACGTAGCGGGTGAGCTGCTCGACGCCGTCGATCTCGCCCCGCCGCTTCACCTCGACCGCGACGGCGCGCCCGGCGGCGTCCCGGCACAGCAGATCGACCGGACCGATGTCGGTCGGGTACTCGCGCCGGACGACGACGAAACCGGGCCCGAGCACCTCGGGGCTCGCGGCCAGCAACTCCTGCAGGTGCGCCTCGACGCCGTCTTTCTGAAGGCCGGGATCGACCCCGAACTCGTGGTTGGTGTCGGCCAGGACCTCCTCGATGGTGATGACGAGCCGCTCCCCCTTGGGGTTGGTGACCGTCCAGCACCCGTCGGCCTCCAGCAGGGTGTTGGGCGCGTTCATCCAGTTCAGCGGCTTGTACGCGCCGCCGTCGGCATGGACGGCGATGCAGCCGTCGGCCTTGACCATGACCAGCCGCACGGCGCTGGGCAGCTGCGCCGACAGGCGGCCCTCGTAGGCGACACAGCAGCGGGCGATCAGGAGGCGCACGGCCCCTCGGCCCGGTGTCTTGACGCTACGTTGCCCGTGAAGCACTCAACGGGGTGTCCGGCCATCCGATCCCCTCGGTATGGGTTTGTGGCGTGCGCCGAGGCCGGCAGGATCATACGACCTCGCTGCCGACGTGCCCTCGGAACGCCTCGCCCATCTGCTGCGGCGGGCACGCGTTCGGTCCGGCCTCGACGAGCGCGCCATGGCCCGGGCCGTCGGCGCTCGGACGAAGGACCTGAAGGCGTGGGAGGACGGCGAGGTCCGTCCCGACGACGACGCGCTCGCGCGGTACGCCCAGGCGTGCGGCACGACGCCCGACGACCTGCTGCGCCGGCGTGACACCGTCGAGATCGACCCGCACGCCGGCACGATGCGCGTGGGGAGCTCGGTCGCGCGCTTCGACTGGCGCAGCACCTCGAACACGATGGTCCTGCACACCTATCTGGGTCTCGTGCGCGAGCAGCGCAGCATGCGACCCGGCCAGCCGGTGGTGTTCCGTGACGACGACGCCGAGTCGCTCTCGATCGCACTCGACCTGGCGGATCCGTCGCTGCCGGAACGGTTGGTGCAGATCGTGGGGCTCACGCCGGCCGAGGCGGACCGGATTCGCGACCGCATGCTGCGCCACCGGATGCGGATCGCCCACGCCGCCGCGGCGGCGCGGAGTGGTCCGAATGGCCCAGGGGATCGGCGGTAGTGGCGGTGACGGCGGCCTCTATCGTCCACCGGAGGACAGCCCGGCGGTTGCCGGGTGCTGACAGAGGTTTCGGGATAGTTCCGATGCGAGGAAACGGATGAGGAACATGTCGGCTCGCTATCGCTACACCCGAGGGATCCCCACGCCCCGGATCGCCGAGATCCTTCGGAACGCTGCTGAGCACGCATCGGTGTCCGAGGCGGACCTCACGCGGACCCTCGGGCTGCGCCGGCGCGTCGTGCGGCGCTGGCTGCGCGGCGACGAGATCCCGTGCGACCAGGAGATCGAGCAGTTCGCTTCGGCGTGCGGTGCGCTCGTGATCGACCTGTTCCCGATCCGTGACGTCGTGGAGTACGACCCGTCGCTGCTGGTGCTGCGAGTCGGTGACCATGCCGTGGGCATCAGCGACCTGTCCAACGACGGCGTGCTGCGCACCTACCTGTCGCTCGTGCGCAAGCAGCGCGGACTGGCCGAGGACGCATCCGTCACGCTGCGCATCGAGGACGTCGAGGTGCTGTCCGTTGCCCTCGACCTCGACGACGAGGAACTCGAGGCACGGCTGCAACTGCTCGGACACATGACCGCGGTCGAGGCCCACGACGCCCGGGCTCGGATCCTGCGGGCCTTCCTGTCGCAGCCGTCGAAGCCCGACCCGGCGCCCTGATCGCCGGCACGCCCGGGTGGATCGGGCGCCCGCAGCTCAGGACCGCTCGCGCATCCGCTTGTTGATCAGGTTTCGGCGCGCCTGCAGGTCCCGGTAGCTGAGCCGGTCGGTCGACGCGTCGAGACCGAACCCGGCCTTCACCCCGTCGAGGTCGATGCGGACCGCCTCGTGGTCGATGCCGAGCTCCCGGCCGATGCGTTCGCCGTGGGTCTGTGCGAAGTGCATCGAGATCTGGGCGATCTCCCCGAGCAGGTCGAGGTCCGGGGCGAGGCGGGCGATCGCGCCGTCGAGGAACACGAGGTTCTTCACGTAGAGCATGAGCTCCTTGGGCATGCGGGCGCCGTAGCCGAGCAGCGCCTTCACGACCCGCTGCACCTCCTTGACGATCTCCTCGCCCGACAGCGTCGTGGGATCGACCGGGGGCTGGTCGAGGCGGAGATCGACCTTGACCGCCTCCAGGTCGGTGTCGGCGGGGAGCGCCCCGAGGTCGCGCAGGGCTGCGAGCTGGCTGTCGACGTCGTTCGCGATCGCTCCGAGCATCAGGCGCAGAAACGCCAGACGCCGCTGCTGGGTGAGCCGGGCGGTGATCCCGAAATCGAGCAGGGCGGTTCGGCCGTCGGGGAGGACGAACAGATTGCCGCCGTGGAGGTCGCCGTGGAAGATCCCGTGGATCATCGCCCCCTCCATGAATGCGACCATCCCGGTGCGGATCACCTCGTGGGTGTCCACGCCGGCGGCGCGCATGCCTTCGACGTCGTCGAACGCGAACCCCGACAGGCGCTCCATCACGAGCACCCGCCGGGTGACGAGCCGGGGGTGGGGCCGGGGCACGACGTAGCCGCGCTGGCCGAGGTCCGCAAGCACCCGGGCGACGTCGAGCATGTTGCTCGCCTCGATCCGGAAGTCGAGCTCTTCGGTGATGGTCTCGGCGAACAGCTCGACGAGGGCCGGCGGGTTGGCGAGGGCCGCGATCGGGATCCGCCCGACCATCCACGGTGCGAGCCAGGCCATGGCCCGCAGGTCCTTGCGCACGAACGTGGACACCGACGGCCGCTGGACCTTCACGACCACCTCCTCGCCGGAGGCGAGGCGGGCGGCGTGGACCTGGGCGATCGACGCCGCTGCGAGCGGGGTGCGGTCGAACCACGTGAAGACCTGCTCGATGGTGGCGCCGAGCTCCTCTTCGACGACGCGCCGCACGACCTCGAAGGGCTCGGCGGGCACCTGGTCGCGGCACAGCTTGAACTCGCGCACCAGCTCCTCGGGGAACAGGCCCTCGCCGGAGGAGATGATCTGGCCGAGCTTGATGTACGTGGGTCCGAGCCGTTCGGCCGTGCGGCGCAACCGCCGCGACAACTCGGCGCGGCTCGCTTCCGGCGAACCGAAGCGGCCGACCCGCTTGCGCAGCGCCCACCAGCCGACCGAGCCCGCCAGCGACGCGGCGACGGTGGCGACCCGGGCGCCCGGCGGCAGCCGCGCGGGTTTGGTCAGCCGGGGGATCTCGGCGCGGGCGGCGGCCCGCAGGCGGGCGGCGTCGGCGCGCCAGGTGATCCGCTGCTCGTCGAGCACCCACGGCGCAGTGTCGGTGAACGCACCCCAGGTCACGTCGGGTGGGGTGACGCGCTCGGCGGGGGACTCGAGGGAGGTCATCACCGGGATGATCCCACCCAGGGATCCTGGATGCCCGGTCAGCCGGTCGCCTCCGAGCGCTTGTAGTGTCCGGCGCCACCGAACGCGCGGGGGGTACTCGTGGATCGCTGGATCACCGACTGGGACGTCAACCCGAAGTATCCGTTGTTCACCCGGGCCAACGCCGGTGAGGTGCTGCCCGACCCGGCGAGCCCGCTCGGGTGGACGCTGGTGTGGGAGCCCGGGTGTCTCGCCGGCTGGCGGGACTCGGCCATCGACGGGTACGGCACGATGGACCCCGAGGAGATGTCGACCGAGCACCCCGAGGTGGTCGGGAGCTTCGGCGGGTACCTGTACATCAACGGCACCGCCGTGCGGATCTTCGGGGTCCGGGGCCCCGGGCTCACCCCGGAGGCGGTCGACTACATCTACTTCGGCGAGCACCCCGACGTGCCGCCGTACGTCCCCGAGCCCTGGCACGAGAACCCGGTGGCGACCGAGCGCATGGGTGCGTGGATCCAGTCGGTGCTGACGGCGACCGACCTGCCCGAACTGCGCGACGACCGCTCCCTCGCCGAGCAGGCCCGCACCGGGCGTCCCGACCTGACCAAGCTGTCCGACCACGAACTCGTGGTGCGGGCCCGCTCGTTCGTGCCGCTCGTGCGCGCCCTGTTCTGCCGGCACCTCACCGTCACCGCCGGATCCTCGATCGGGCCCGGGGTGCTCGGGCAGTTCGCCGAGGCGATGGGCGACCCGACGCTCGTCATGCGGCTCGTGGCCGGCCTCGGCGACGTCGACTCCGCAGCACCGTCCCAGGCCCTGTGGGATCTCAGCCGTCTGGTCCGCAACAGCGGGACGATCACCGCCGCGTTCGATGCCGGCACGGCCGGCCTGCTCGATCGGATCAGGGCGCTGGGGACGCCGGAGGCCAAGGCGTTCCTGGGGGAGTGGGCCGAGTTCCTGCGCCGGTTCGGCTCCCGTGGGCCCAACGAGTGGGACATCCGCTCGGAGGTCTGGGAGACCCGACCCGAGCTGGCCCTGGTGCTCGCCGACCGCATGCGCCATCAGCCCGACGGCGACGCCCCTGCCGGCCGCTTCGGGGCCCGCGCCGAGGACCGGTCGGCGGTCACGGAGCAGATCACCGAAGCCTTGACCGGCCGCCCCGAGGACCAGGGGATGTTCCTCGCCGGTCTGCGTTCGGCCCACGTCTACCTGCAGGGCCGGGAGCGCACGAAGACCAACGTCATCCGGGTGATCCACGAGATCCGGGTGGCGATCCGAGAGCTCGCGTCCCGTCACGGGTGCACGATGTCGCAGGCGTGCATGCTGCTTGCGGACGAGCTCGACGCGTTCTGCGCCGACCCGACCGCATTCCGAGCCCGCCTCACCGGCCGGGAGGAGCAGTACCTCACGCTGTTCGACCTCGAGCCGCCGTTCATCGTGAACGGCGCCGCGCCGCCGCTGTCGCAGTGGCCCCGCCGGTCGGCGGCTGTGGCGGCGGCGCCGCTCGTGGCCGGCGACGTCGTCTCCGGGGTGCCCGGCTGCCCGGGGCGGGCCACCGGTCGGGCCCGAGTGGTGCTCGACCCCTCCGACCCGGGTGCCCTCGAGCCCGGCGACGTGCTGATCGCCCCGATCACCGACCCCGCCTGGACCCCGTTGTTCGTGCCGGCGGCCGCCGTCGTGGTCGACGTCGGCGCCCAGGTGAGCCACGCCGTGATCGTGAGCCGCGAGCTCGGGATCCCCTGCGTGGTGAGCGTGAAGGACGCGACGCGCCGGATCCCCGACGGAGCCCTCGTCGACGTCGACGGCACGACCGGGACCGTGACCGTGCTCGAACTCCCCTGACCCGACGGCCCGTACCCGACGGCCCGACCCGACCCGACTCCCCGAGCCCACCCGACGCCCACCCGACCGTGGAGACCCCCGCATGACCGATCGTTGGATCACCGACACCGACGCCTCGACCCGCTTTCCGGTGTACACCCGCTCGAACGCGAACGACGTGCTGCCCGACCCGATCTCGCCGCTCGGTGCCACGCTGCTGTGGATTCCGGGGGTGATGGAAGGCTGGCGCGACGGCAACGTGCGCAACGGCTCGCACACCATGGAGGAGCTCACGGCCGAGGGGTTCAACCCGGTCTGCGGCATCTTCAACGGGTTCTTCTACGTGAACGCCTCGTCGGTGCGGGTGTTCGGCGTGCGCTCGGGCGCCGGCGCCGCGGCCATCGACGCTGCGTTCTTCGGCAACCGGCCCGACACGCCCCCCTACGTCGCGCACCCCGAGGACGACTCGCCCGAAGCCGGGGCGCGCATCGGGGCCCAGATGGGGTGGGTGATGTCGGCGACGGACTGGCCCGAACTCGACGCCCACAAGGCCCAGGCCGACGGGGCTCGCGCCACCCGCCCGGACGTGTCGGCGCTGTCGGATGCCGATCTCGTCGCGAGGGCTCGCTCGATGACGCCGCTGCTGCGGGCGTTCTTCGACGACCACGTCCTGTCCTCGTCGAACACCGCCGTCGGCCCGACGATCCTCGGCCAGATCACCGCTGGGCTCGACCCGACGCTCATGATCCGGTTGATCGCCTCCTCCGGCGACGTCGACTCGGCGCTGCCGTCCTACGCGATGTGGGACCTGTCCCGCCTGGTTCGCTCCTCGGCCTACCTGAGCTCCGCGTTCGATGCCGGCGTGTCCGGGCTGCTCGAGCGGCTCCGCCAGTCGTCGTCGCCCGACGCAGCCCGGTTCCTCGAGCAGTTCGACCGGTTCCTCGAGCTGTTCGGTTCCCGCGGCCCCAACGAGTGGGACGTGTTCGCCGACGTGTGGGAGACCCGCCCCGAGCTCGCGCTGTCGCTCGTCGAGCGCATGCGTCAGGCCGCCGACGACGCCGATCCGTCGGGCCGCAACCAGGCGATGGCCCAGGACCGGGAGGCCGCCACCGTCGAGGCCCAAACCGCGCTGGCCGGCAACGACGAAGCGTTGGGCATGCTCGCGGCCGCACAGGGTTCGGCGCTGCGGTTCCTGGCCTGGCGGGAGCGCACCAAGACCAACTGCATCAAGGTGATCAACGAGCAGCGCGTGGCACTCAACGAGCTCGGCCGCCGGCTGACGGCCGCGGGGCACCTCGGCGAGCCCAAGCAGCTCTACATGCTCACCGACGCCGAACTCGACGCCTTCCGGGCCGACCCGGCGGCGATGCGCGCCACGGTCGAGGCGCGCTGGGCGCACTACCAGGGGCTGCGGGAGATGGAGCCGCCCTACTTCGTCGAGGGCGACAAGGGCATCCCGCCCGTGACCGCACTCGTGCGCAAGGCCGACGCCATCGTCGCCGTCGCCAAGGCCGGCGTCGGTGACGTGCTGCAGGGCGGCCCGGGCTGCGCCGGCAAGGCCCGCGGCCGGGCCCGCATCGTGCTCGACCCCAGCGACCCGTTCGCGCTCGAGCCCGGCGACGTGCTGATCGCGCCGCAGACCGACCCGTCCTGGACGCCGCTTTTCGTGCCGGCCGGAGCGGTCGTGGTCGACGTAGGCGCCATGAACAGCCACGCAGTGATCGTGAGCCGGGAGCTCGGCATCCCGTGCGCAGTCGGCGTGGTCGACGCCACCCGGCGGATCCCCGACGGCGCCCGCGTCGAGGTCGACGGCGCCGCCGGGACCGTCCGGATCCTCGAGCTGCCCGAATGACCGCTCGGAGCCCGGTGCCGAATCGGGTGGTGCGCGACCGATGACGCCCGCCGGCGTCGCCGACCTGACGTTCCTGGCGGCCACGGGGTCGGTGACCGGGTCCAAGGTGCTCGTCGAGGCCGGCGGCGCGAGGGTGCTGCTCGACCGCGGCCTGTACCAGGGCCACAAGGAGCTGCGGCTGCGGAACTGGTCGCGCCTGCCCGTCGAACCGAGCTCGATCGACGCCGTCGTGGTCAGCCACGCCCACGTCGACCACATCGGCTAGCTGCCGGTGCTGGTGCGGGACGGGTTCTCCGGTCCGGTCTACGTCTCGCCGGGTACCGCGGCGCTAGCGGCGATCGTGCTGCCCGACGCCGCCCACCTGGCCGAGGAGGAGGCGGAGTGGGCGAACCGGGCCGGCACCTCGCGCCACCATCCGGCCTGCTCGAGGCCACCTACGGCGATCGCGACCACGAGCCGGGGGCCTCGAAGCGTTCGCCGACGCCGTCGCTCGCACCCTCGCCCGGGGCGGGGTGGTGGTCGCCGGCCAGGGACGGTGGTCCTTGGTGCTCAGCCCCTCGGGGCCGGCGATACGAGCCGGCCCGGCTTGTCGGACAGCGCGGCGTCGACGAGCGCCCCGTCCTGCACGACGGGCCGGCCGTTGACCAGCACGTGGTGCATGCCCGAGGGGGCATCGGCGGTGAGGCGCTCTGCGCCGGCCGGGAAGTCGCGCACCCGGCGCAGCGGCCCGGGGGCCACCGTCGCCGGGTCGAACACCACGACGTCGGCGTACGCGCCGGGTCGCAGCTCGCCCCGGTCGGCGAAGCCGAACAGGTCGGCGGCGACCTTCGACAGCTTGTTCACCGCCTCCTCGACGCTGAGCACGCCCCGGCCCCGTACCCAGTTGCCGAGCAGGTCGGTGGGCAGCGGGGCGTCGCAGAGTTGACCGACGTGGGCGCCGGCGTCGGACAACCCGAGCGTCGTGCCGGGCTCACGCAGCAGCATCGCGATGCCGTCGGGGTCGTCGTTGGCGAGGATCGCCTTGACCCGCAACGACTTCAGGTCCGGTTCGGCGAGGCCGAGGTCGAGCAGCAGGTCGAGGCAGTCGACACCGCGCTCGGCGGCGACGTCGGCGAGGCGCCGGCCGATCAGGTCGGGATGGGAGGCGGACTCCATCACCTCGAAGGTGTCCCAGCGCGGCGGGATTCCCTTGCCGTCGGCCCAGCCCTGACGCACCCGATCCCGCCACGCCGGGTCGGCGTAGGCGGCGGCGCGCCCCTCGATCGTGCCGGCCATCAGCTCCGCGAACACCGGGCTCGTGTTGAGAGTGAACGGCTCGACGAGGTTCATCGAGAACGACAGCGGCCGGCACGACACTTGCGGCCACACGTCCGCGCCGCGCTCGCGCCCGGCGCGGTGGATCGCCGCGGCCTTCTCGTGGGCCTTGGTGGGCGTGGTGAGGACGGCGGTGTAGGTGAACGGGGCCCCGACGCGGGGCTGCAGGTCGTAGCAGGCGGAGAACGACAGATTCTCGCCACCGTTCACACCGACCACGCCGCGCCCGGTTTCCCCGACGGCGCGGCACAGCGCCTCGATCTCCTCGAGGCCGGCCCAACGGCTCGGGATGGGGCGGCCGTCGGCGCCGCGATGGGTCTGGGCGAAGCTGGTGGCGAAGCCCGCAGCGCCGGCGTCCATCGCTTCGCGCACGAGGTCGGCCATGGCCCCGATCTCGGCGGTGGTGGCTTCCCGCTCGGAGGCTGCGCCGCCCATCACGTACAGCCGCAACGCCGTATGGCCGATGTACGCGGAGTAGTTGAGGAGCATCCCGTGCCGGCGGACGCTGTCGAGATATTCCGGGAAGGTCTCGAAATCCCACGGGATGCCGGCCGCGAGCGAGGCCGGGTCCATGTCCTCGACCTTTTCGAGGGTGCGCCCGATCAGATCGCGATCCTCGGGCCGGGTGGGTGCGACGGTGAACCCGCAGTTGCCGGCGACCACGGTGGTCACCCCGTGGAAGCACGACGGGGTGAGCGCCGGATCCCAGAACACCTGGGCGTCGTAGTGGGTGTGGATGTCGATGAACCCGGGGGCGACGACGCACCCGGTCGCGTCGATCACGGTGTCGCCGTCCTGGGCTGCCACGTCGGCGCCGATCGCGATGATGCGGTCGTCGAGGACCGCCACGTCGGCCCGCCGACCGGGGGCTCCGGTCCCGTCCACCACGACGCCCCCACGGATCACGATCCTGCTGGTCATGCTGCCCCCCTTGGTGCGCGACCCCGCAAGCGTTCCCTACCGGCAACCCCCAGCACAAGGCGGATGGGGCGGTGATCGGGCTGGCGCACCGCGGTGGCTACGGTGCAGTGCGATGACGCCGTTCTCGCCGCTGCACTCCCTGCCCGAGGTCGAGGTGACCGACCACCTGTGGTTCTCGGTGCGGGCCAACGTCGTCGCTGTCGGGCCCGAGCCGTTCGGCGACCCGGTCGTCACCCATTTCCTCGGCATGCGGGGCTCGGTGGCGTGCTGGGCGGCCGATCTCGGCGAAGAGCCGCCGGGCCGGGCCGAGCAGGGCATCTTCAACGACCTGCGCCGGTTGTGGGGAACTCTCGACGAGGTGGACTTCACCGTGGCCGGGCGGGCGGTGCAGCTCGTCGAATGGCGCCGCACCCACCGGTTCTGCGGCCGCTGCGGCACCCCGACCGACACCGTCGACGGCGAGCGGGCGATGCGGTGCCCGTCGTGCCGGCTGCTGTCGTTTCCCCGGCTGGCGCCGGCGATCATCACCCTCGTCACCCGCGATGGCGGGCGCGAGGCGTTGCTCGCCCGTGGCGTCACGTTCCCGGTGCCGATGTACTCGTGCCTGGCCGGGTTCGTGGAGCCGGGCGAGACCCTCGAGCAGGCGGTGGCCCGCGAGGTGCACGAGGAGGTGGGACTCGTCGTGCGCGACGTCGCCTACAAGGGCAGCCAGCCGTGGCCGTTCCCGCACTCGCTGATGCTCGGCTTCCGGGCCGTGTGGGAGTCCGGCGACATCGTGTGCGATCCCAAGGAGATCGTCGACGCCAACTGGTACGGGCCCGATGCGCTGCCGTCCATCCCGCCCGGCATCTCGATCGCTCGCAAGCTCATCGACGCCTGGCTGGCCGAGCAGGCCTGACCCGACCGGCCCTCGGCCGGCCGGTGATCAGGCGTCGTCCATCGGGGCAACGTCGACGACGACGCCCGGGCCGGGCGGGAGGTGCGCCCCCAACGCCGCCGCCAGCCGTGTGACCGCGTCGGCCGACAGGTCCTCGAGGTCGATGTCGGTCCAGGCCGCCCGTTCGATCGGTTCGGCGCCTGCCGCCGGGCACGCGGCCATGCGAACGCCGATTCGGCCGTCGATCGCCCGGGGGCTGATCGCAACGGTCAACCGACCGGGGCCGGCCGTGCGCACCAGGCCGCCGAGGACTTCGTCGAGCAGATGCGACAGGCGCATCGCGTCGGTGACGATCGGGGCCGGGCGCTGTTCGGGAAGCTCGGTCACGAGCAATATGCCGCGCCGCAGCGCTGCCTGGCGCAGGAGCCCGACGCTGCCCTCGACGACGTCGACCACGTCGACCGGTGCGATCGACAGGCCCAGGGTGCCGGCGTCGGCCTCGGCCACCACGTGCAGGTTGCGGAACAACCGGTGGAGCTCCTGCAGGGTCGTCGCCACGGTGCGCAGCCGGGGGGCGTCGTCGGCGCCGGTCTCGCGCAGTTGCAACTCGACCAGCCCGAGTGCGACGTGCACCGGACTCATGGACAGGTGCCCGAGCTGGGCGAGGACGGCGGACTTCGTCGCGTTGGCGCGCTCGGCCGCGTCCCGGGCGGCACCGAGTTCGGCGGTGCGCACGGCGACGAGGTGCTCGAGGTCGCCAGCGAGCGCCCAGAGCCGGCGGGTCTGCTCCTCGGCGATCCGCTCGGCCGCCAACCGGGCTTCGCGCTCGCGAGCGACGCGACGTTCGAGCCGAGTGAGCTGCGCGTCCGGCACACCGAGCGGCTCGGGCGGCACGGCGAGGGTCATTGGCGCACTCACGGTGCAGTGGTGATGGCGAGGATGCACGCGTCGGCGCCGTCGTCCCGGCACGATCGGTGCTCGACGGTCGCGTCGCCGCCGAGGTGGCGGGCGGCGCCGACGGCGAGCCCCTCGGCGAGACGGCACAACCGCCGGGCCGAGTCGTAACGCAGCACGATGGTCCCGTCGGGCTCGGTCCGCACCTCGAACGACGGCGGCCGCGCACCCGGGTAGAGCTTGGTCACCTCGGGATGGATCACGCGATCCAGACCCGCCAGGAGCGAGGCGAGGTCGTGGTACCCCTCGACGAGGCCGGTGGCCCGGCCGGCGAGATGGGCGTAGGCGTGCGTGCCAACGAGCGCGAGCACGGCCCCGGCAGCCAATCCGGTGCGGGCCGCCGCGGCGTGCACGATCGCGCCGAGTTCGTGATCGTCGTACTGGCCCAGGCTCGTGTAGGCCCCGGCGAGCCCGGCGTCGTCGAGCAGGTCGTCCCAGCAATCGGCACCGAGGAGATCGGTGACGACCTCCTCGACCACGTTGAACACGACGCCCTTCACCGCGACCTCACGATGCCTCGAGCGTTGCGGCGTGGTCGGCCACGAGGCCGGCCATCGACTCACAGGCGGCGTCGAGGGCTTCGAGGAACCGTTCGTCGATGACGGCGAGACCACCGGCTTCGGCGGACCGGGCGAGGTCGTGCACGGCGACGCCGCCGACGAGACGTGCGGTGGAGGCCAGCGTGTGCGCGTGGCGGCGCAGCGAGGAGTCGTCCCCGGCAGCGGCCGCCTGGTGCACCCCGTCGAGCCGGGCCGTGCATTCGGTCAGGAAGGTGCGCAGCAGCATCGCGGCGGCGGTCGCCCCCGTGTCGCGCACCAGCTCCTGGATCATCGTGAAGTCGAGCCGGGAGCCCTCGGTTGCGTTGGCGCCGTTGGCGATCGTCTCGCCGGCGCCCGAGTCGGTGGCGGCCGGAGCGACGGGGGCGGCCGGCTGGTCGGCGGCGGTGAGCGCTGCGGCATTGAGCGCGCGTGCCAGGGCGTCGATGCCGAGGGGCTTGGCCAGGAACCCGTTCATCCCGGCCTCCATGCACGCGGCCCGGTCCGAGGCGAGCGCCGCGGCGGTCAGCGCCAGGATCGGGGTTCGCCAGCCCTGCGCTCGCAGCCGCCGGGTCGTCTCGAGACCGTCGATGCCGGGCATGTTGAGGTCCATGAGCACGATGTCGACGGACGCGTCGATGCGGGCGAGCCCAGCCTCGCCGCTGTCGGCCGTGACGGCGTCGTGGCCGAGGATCGCGAGCTGCTGGCGGGCGAGTTCGAGGTTCAGCGGGCTGTCGTCGACCACCAGGACCCGCAGGCGAGCGGGTGTGGGGGCGTCGAACTGCTGCGGACTGGTGGCGGTTTGCTCACCGTCGGCGACGGCGGGCGCCGGCACGACGATGGCGAACGTGGTTCCGACCCCGAGGGTGGAGCGGACTGATACGTCCCCACCGAGCGCGGCGGTGAGGTCCCGGACGATCGAGAGCCCGAGACCCGTCGTGGACCCGCCGCGGGTGAGCTCGGTGCCGATCCCGGCGAACGGCTCGAAGACGCGTTCGAGGCGGTCCGGTGCGATGCCGGGTCCGGTGTCGGCGACCTCGATGCGGATCCGGTCGTCGGCGCAGGTCGCCCGGAGGCGCACCGAGCCGGCGGCGGTGTACTTGATGGCGTTCGATACCAGGTTGACCAGCACGCGCCGCACGCGCTGCTCGTCGAGCGACACGAGCGCCGGCACGTCGTCGGCCACCTCGCACGACACGGTGAGCGCCCCGGCGTCGTGGGTGCGCTGGACATCCTCGATGGCCGAGCGGAGCAGGTCCCCGAGGTCCGTGGGAACGGGGTCGGCGACGATGGCTCCCGCACCGGCGGTGGTCACGAGCAGCAGGTCGTTGACGAGCAGTTCGAGGTTGCGAACGTCCCGGCCGATCGCCTCGGCGTGGACGACGACCTCGGGATCGGCGTGCCGGGCGAGCAGCTCGGCTCGACCGGCCATGAGGTGCAACGGGTTGCGGAGATCGTGCGCGCTCTTCGCCACGAACGCCGATCCCGCCGCGGCCGCCCGCTCGGCGCGGTCGCGCGCCGCTTGGAGGCGGCGCAGTTCGGCGACGGGCGTCGACCAGGGGTCGAGGACGAGCACGGCGGCGACGGCGCGGCCGTCGTCGGATCGCAGGGCGCGGGCACGCAGGCGGGCTTCGAACGACGAGCCGTCGGAGCGCACGAACTCCTGGAACGCCTCGAGCGGCTCGCCGGCGCCGGCCCGCAGACCGGCGAACCAGTCGGCATGGCGGGCCCGGTCCGCCGGTGCCGTCATGGCGCCGAGGGACACCGGATCGGTCGCGCCGCACAGCGAGCTCCACGGCGCATTGCACGCCAGGAACTGCCCGTCGAGATCGGTGACTGCGAGGGCGACGGGGAGATGGTCGCCGAGGGTGCCGATGAGCTGGACGATGTCGACGGGGCGTGGTTCGTCGGGCACGACGGTCCTGATCGGCAACCGGCACGGTCGGTGAACCCGAACCGGGTGGTTCGACGCATCCGGCGGCGGAAACGAGGGTCGAGATCGCGGGTCGTACGCGTACCCGGCGGTCGGGCCCTGGCACACTGCGGCCATGATCGAGCGGCTCGATGCGCTGGAACCCGGTCAGGCGATCGTCGTGGGCGGCGATCGGGTGGTCCGCGTCGGCCCGGAGTTGGCGGCGGCCTTCGCGCCCGGCGACCGGCTGCTGGTGGTCGACACGACGGGCGACCTGCTCCACGTCCCGCACGCCGACGCGCTCGTCGCCGGTGACGCGGTCGCCGATGCCGTCGCCGCCTTCGAGGCCCTGCGCGCCGTCGACGACGCCGCCGTGACCGCGTTCTTCGAGGCCTTCGCCGCCGGTCTCGCCGACGACGCGGTGTTCGCTCCGATCGCTGCGGCGAACGCCACCGACGTGGCCGACGCCCGCGTCCGGGGCCGATCGACGACCCGGCTGGTGCTCGACGCGAAGATGCGCGCCGGCATGGTCGCGGGGCTTCGGGTCTGGCGGGACCTGCCCTCCACCCGGGGCCGCGTCCTCGAGACCGTCGAGCACGCCGGGTGGCGCGTCGAGCAATCGACGGCCGGTCTCGGGGTGGTCGGGTTCGTGTTCGAGGGCCGGCCCAACGTGTTCGCCGACGCCTGCGGGGTGCTGCGGGGCGGGAACACCGTCGTGTTCCGGATCGGCTCCGACGCGCTCGGCACGGCGCGCGCCATCGTGACCCACGCCCTGGAGCCGGCGCTGCGCGCGGCGGGGGTGCCGGTGGGTGCGGTTCGGCTCGTCGACTCGGCGTCCCGGGCGTCGGGCTGGGCGCTGTTCTCGGATCGCCGCCTGGCGCTCGCGGTCGCACGCGGGAGCGGCGACGCGGTGGCCCAACTCGGCGCGGTCGCCCGCCAGGCCGGCGTGCCGGTGAGCCTGCACGGCACGGGCGGCGCGTGGCTGGTGGCCGGAGCGGCAGCCGATCCGGCGCGCTTCGCGGCAGCGGTCCGGCACTCGCTCGACCGCAAGGTGTGCAACACGCTCAACGTGTGTTGCGTGCCGGCTGCGCGCGCCGCGGAGCTGGTGCCGCAGTTCTGCGCGGCGCTCGAGCACGCGGCCGCGGCGCGCGGGGCCGCACCGAAGCTGCACGTCGGGCCGGGGGCGGCGTCCCACCTGCCGGCCGGCTGGCTCGGCGTCACCGGCACCGTCCGGCGTGCCGACGGCGAGCACCGTGAGGCTCGGGCCGAACCGATCGAGGAGGCCGAGCTCGGCCGCGAATGGGAGTGGGAGGACAGCCCCGAGGTGACGCTCGTCGTCACCGCCGACACCGACGCTGCAATCACCCTGTGCAACCGCTACAGCCCCCGCCTCGTGGCGTGTGTCGTCACCGAGGACCCTGCGGAGGAGGAGCGGTTCGTCCAAGCGGTCGACACGCCGTTCGTCGGAAACGGGTTCACCCGCTGGGTCGACGGTCAGTTCGCGCTCGGGCGGCCCGAACTCGGCCTGTCGAACTGGGAGACCGGTCGGTTGCTCGCCCGGTCCGCCGTGCTGTCGGGCGACTCGGTGTTCACGGTGCGCACCCGCGCCCGGCAGGTCGACCCCGACCTGCACCGGTAGGCGACGCCGGACGGGCAGTTCAGCCGCCGAGCACCTTGGCCTGCAGGCGGCGCATGCCGGCGAGCCACCGATCGACGTCGGCGGTCTTGCGCTGCCAGTACCCGAGCACCTCGGGGTGGGGGAGGATCAAGAACCGCTCGTCACGGATCGCGTCGACCACCGTGGCGGCGACCTGCTCGGGTTCGAGGACGGCCCCGGCGAGCTTGACGACCGAGGCCCCGGTCGCAGCGACCGCACCCGGATCGCGCCCGCCGTTGAGCATGTTCGTGTTCACGCCCTGCGGGCACAGGCACGACACGCGCACGCCCCGGTCGCCGTAGGTGATCGAGAGCCATTCGGCGAAGGCCACGGCCGCGTGCTTGGTCACCGAGTACGGGGCGGACCCGATCTGGCTGAGCAGGCCGGCGGCCGAGGCGGTGGAGCAGAAGTACCCGTGGCCCCGCTCGATCCACTCGGGGACCAGGCAGCGGGCGAGGTAGTAGTGCGACTTCACGTTGACGGCGAACGACCGGTCCCAGTCGTCGTCGGAGGTCTCCAGGTCCGTGCCCAGGCCGATGCCGGCGTTGGCGAAGGCCACCTCTACCGGGCCCAGTTCGGCCCGCACCGTGGCGACCATCGCCGCAACGGCGTCGGGGTCGGCGACGTCGCAGGTCAGGCCGACGGCGCTGCCGGGTCGGCTGGCGTCGAGCGCTGCGGCGACGGCGGCGGCACCCGGGCCGTCCCGGTCGACGACGGCGACCCGGGCACCCTCGGCGTGGAATCGTCGGGCGATCGCCCGACCGATCCCGTTGGCGGCGCCGGTCACGATCGTGGTGGTTCCCGAGAGCTCCATAGCCCCGGATCGTATGCATCGGTTCCAGTGCGCCTCGGGACTTCATCCAGACGCAACACGAACCAGGTGAGTGGACCCCGTCGGCGGTCGATACGGTCGAGGGCGACGAGCCACTCCCCGATAGGCTCGCGCCAACCCAGGAGGCGAGACGATGACCGAGGTTCGTGACCGGACCCGTGAGGCGCAAGTGATCGGCGAAGCGCTCGAGATCATCGACCGCGCCCTGGCCGAGATGGGCAGCCGGGAGCTGGTGTCCACCGGCGAGATGGCCGACGTGCTGCTGGACGTGCGCTCGCTGCTCACCCTGCCGCAGCGCTGATCCGGCCGGGCCGGGGCCGTGCGGATTCAGCCGTCGACGACGGCGAGCAGGTCCCGCACGGCCCGCTCGTGGGCCCGCAACAACCGCTGCGGTTCGGCGACCGCGGCCGTGTCCAGATGGAGACCCATGTCGAGGCTTCCGTCGTAGGACAGCAGGGTGAGGTTGAACGCCACGCCTGCGAGCGGACCGACCGGATGATTCGACACGACGCGCGCGCCGGCGACGTACACGGGGATCGGGGCCCCGCGGACGTTCGAGGTGGCGAAGTCCACGGTCTGGCTCTGCTGGCGGGCCAGGCGAGTGACGACCGAGGTGGGAAGCAGGGCGGCCAGGCCGGACAGCACCTCGAGCGACGCCGACGCGCTCGACGCCCGAGCGCCTTCGGTGGCGGCCTGGATGGCACGGAACCGCTCGGCGATGGGCAGGTCGCCGGTGGGCACGACGAGCCGGGCGAGCGTGAACGCGTTGGCGCCCGATCCCGACGTGCGGGTGCTGATGGCCATCGAGGCCCGAAGCGTGTCGACCGGGTGGCCGAGTTCACGGTGGTAGCGGGCCGCGGCTTCGGTGGCGATGGTGACGAAGGCCGTGTTGAGGCTGCCCCCGAGGTGGTGGGCGGCGGCCTTGGTCGCCTCGAGCGGGGCGCGCAGCACCTCGAGACGCCGACCCAGCGATCGGGCGGTCCACAGGGGCGAGTGGGCCCGCTCGGTGTCGGTGAGCTGGGTGACGATCTCCCGGGTGGCGCCGACGACCGCCTGGGCGGTGGCCGGGACCCGGGTCGGGTCGGCCAGCAGGTCACGGCCCTGACGGGCCAGCGCGAGCGGAAGCCGGAACGTACCGGTGAGCAGGTCGGCGAGCGGGTTGCGCTCTTCGGGCGGGCTCGGCGGGGCCGGCTCGACGGGTGGGGGTTCGGGGGCGTCGCGCTCGAGGTCGAGGAACTGCATCGACATCCGGATGCCCGCCTCGCCGTCGACGACGGTGTGGTGCAGCTTCTGGATCAGCGCGCCCCGTCCGCCGCGCAAGCCGTCGACGACGATGAACTCCCACAACGGTCGGGCCCGGTCGAACGGGTCGGCCACGAGCAGCGCGGCGAGGTCGAGCAGTTGGCGGTCGGTGCCCGGTTTGGGCAGGGCGACGTGGCGGACGTGCCGGGCGAGATCGAACTGGTCGTCGTCCACCCAGACCGGGCTCGACAGCCCGGTCGGTGCGGGTTGGACCCGCTGGCGCAGCCGGGGCACCGCTTCCACGGCATGCGCCATGCGTCGCAGCAGGCGTTGGTGGTCGAGCGGCCGGTCGAGGAACGTCACGTTGCCGAACGTCGAGGACAGGAACGGGTCCTTCTCGAGGCGCCACATCAGGCCCTCTGCGTCGGTCATCCGGCGTTCGAACACGATGGGTGCGGCCATGTCAGTTGTGATGCAGGTCGGTGTTGAGCCCCTGCCACTTCACGCCGGCCCGGGCAACGGCCTCGATCGCACCCGTGACGCTGTTGCGCCGGTACAGCAGGCCGGGCCGGCCCGACAGCAGCCGCGCTTTGACCGCCGTGCCATCGGGGGTGGCGACGAGCGACCCGGCGGTGACGTAGCAGCCGGCCTCCACGATGCAGTCGTCGCCCAAGCTGATACCCACGCCGCCGTTGGCGCCGATCAGGCAGCGCTCGCCGATGTTGACCACCTCGGTGCCCCCGCCCGACAGCGTGCCCATGATCGAGGCCCCGCCCCCGACGTCGGAGCCGTCGCCGACGATCACGCCCTGCGAGATCCGGCCCTCGACCATGGACGTGCCGAGCGTGCCGGCGTTGAAGTTGCAGAACCCTTCGTGCATCACCGTCGTGCCGGGGGCGAGGTGGGCGCCGAGGCGAACCCGGGAGGCGTCCGCGATGCGGACGCCTCCGGGCGTCACGTAGTCGGTCATCCGCGGGAACTTGTCCACCCCGTGGACCATGAGGTGGCCGCCGGCGGCCCGCAGCGCGAGGCGGGCATCGTCGAGCCGGTCGAGCGGGACCGGGCCGAGATCGGTCCAGGCGACGTTGACGAGCTTGCCGAACAAGCCGTCGAGGTTCTGCTGGCGGGGTCGGAACAGCCGGTGCGACAACAGGTGTAGCCGTAGGTAGCCGTCGACGGCGTCGGCCGGCGCGTCGGCGGTGTCGATCACCCGCTCGACCGGCCGAACGACCACCCCGCGGCGCTCGTCTCGCACCTCCCCGACGGCGGCGAACCGGTCCCGGGCCTCGGCGGGCAGCGCATCGCCGGTGCCGACCACCGGGAACCAGGCGTCGAGGGTGGCGCCGTCGGCGAGCGCCGTCGTGGACAGACCGATCCCGAACGCAGCGGGCATCAGAACACCTCCGGGCGGAGCGTGGGGAACAGGATGACGTCGCGGATGGTGGTGACCCCGGCGAGCAGCATCGCCAGCCGGTCGATGCCGATACCGAGCCCGCCGGTGGGCGGCATGCCGTATTCGAGCGCGCGCAGGTAGTCCTCGTCGACGGTGCCGGCCTCGAGGTTGCCCGCCTCCTTGGCCCGCTGCTCGTCGTCGAACCGCTCTCGCTGGACTCGCGGGTCGTTGAGCTCGCTGTAGCCGTTCGCGAGTTCGCGACCGTTGACGACCAGCTCGAACCGTTCGGTGATCCACGGGTCCGCCCGGTGCACCCGAGCGAGTGGGGACACCTCCACGGGATGGCCGGTGACGAACGTCGGGGCGAGCAGGTGCCGTTCGACGAGTTCGTCGTACAGCTCCATGCACAGCGAACCCGGACCCATGTGGGCTTCGACGGCGACCCCCTTGGCCCGGCAGATCGCGGCGAGCTCGTCGCGGTCCATCGACGGGTGCACCCGCACGCCGACGTGCTCCTCGATCAGGTCGTACATCGACGCCCGGCGCCACGGCTCGGCGAGGTCGACCGGCGTGCCGCCGATGTCGACCACCGTCGTGCCCAGCGCATCGGCTGCGGCGCGGGTGACGAGAAGCTCGGTGACGGTCATCACCTCGGTCCAGTCGCCGTAGGCCCAGTAGAGCTCCAGCATCGTGAACTCGGGGTTGTGGCGGGGCGACAGGCCCTCGTTGCGGAACACCCGGCCGATCTCGTACACGCGTTCGAGGCCGCCGACGATGAGCCGCTTGAGGTGCAGTTCGAGCGCGATCCGCAGATAGAGCTGCATCTCGAGCGCGTTGTGGTGGGTCACGAACGGCCGGGCGTGGGCGCCGCCCGCCTCGGCGTGCAGGACCGGAGTCTCCACCTCGACGAAGTCGAGGTCGTCGAGCGTGCGGCGGATCGAAGCGATCGCCCGGTGGCGCACCGTGAACGCCCGGCGGGCCTCGGCGTTGACGATCAGGTCGGCGTAGCGCTGCCGGAACCGCGTGTCGGCGTCGGTGAGGCCCTTCCACTTGTCGGGCAACGGTCGGATCGCCTTGGCGAGCAGCTCGACGCGCTCGACCCGGATCGACAGCTCCCCCGTGCGGGTGGTCATCACCACCCCCTCCACGCCGAGCACGTCACCGAGGTCGAGGTCGTCGAAGGCGTCGAAGCGTTCTTCACCGATCACGGCCTTCGACACGAACAGCTGCAGCGTGCCGCTGCGGTCCTGCAGCGTCCCGAACGCCAGCTTGCCCTGACGGCGGCGCAGCATCAGCCGGCCGGCGACCGCCACCGGCTCGGTCGTCTCGGCGCCGGGCCCGAGCTCGCCCCAGCGCGCCCGCAGCTCGGCCAGGGTGTGCGACCGGTCGAACCGGTACGGGTAGGCCTGGCCCCCGGCAGCGCCGAAGGCGTCGACCTTGGCGAACCGGGCGGCCCGGATGACCTCGAGGGCACCGTGCTGCTCGGCACCGCTCGGCTCGCCGTCGGTGGTCTCCGCCGCAGCAGCGGGGTCGGTTGCGGGCGAGTCGTTCACCGGGGGCAGACGGTACCTGCCCATCCGGGTGCGAGCCCGGCCGGGACGCGCCCTGCGGCGACCGGATCGCCGAGCGGTGGCAGCATGCGGGGGTGGCGACGGGGCAGCGCCTTCGTTCGGGCATCGGCTGGGTGATGCGCGTCGTCGTGGGCGTCGCCGGGGTCGTCGGCCTGGTCGCCGGCGTCGGCTTCGTACGCAGCACCGTCGACGGCCGCTCGAGCGGGCCTGCGGTCGTGACGACGGCGAGGGTCGCGACCACCCGGGCGAGCGCAACCACCGGCGCATCGGCGCCGGCCTCCGGTGCCCGCCAGGTGGCGCTCGTCGTCGGCGATCCGCGCCGGGACGGCTCGCGCACGCTCACGGCGCTGGTCACCGGGTTCGACGTCGCCGTCGTGCGGGTGGAGTTCCGGCGCGACGGGGTGTTGCTCGGTTCGCTCGACGCCGCCCCGTGGGAACTGACGGTGCCGACGCTCGGCTCGGGGGACCACGTGCTCAACGTGCTGGTGCGCACCGCAGACGGCCGGGTGACCGCCAGCCCGCCCGTGGAGATCGGCACCGGCGGGCCGGCTGCCGACGACACGTTCCGAGCCGTCGTCGAGGGGTGCTGCCCCGCCGAACCCGGCGCCCCGCTGCGGCTCTCGGCCGTCGGGGTGACCGGCAACTTCACCCGGGTGGAGTACCTGCTCGACGGCGAGGTGGTCGCCACCTCGAACCGCCCGCCGACCTTCGTCGCCACGATGGAGGCCGCCGCCGGCATCGTCACGGCCCGGGGCATCGATTCGGCCGGCCGGCGCTGGCCGGCACGCGGCGCCGTCGCGGTCGTGCTCGACACGCCCCCGGCCCTGACGACGACGATCCCGCCCACCGCCGCCCCGTCGACGTCCACTGCGTCCACGTCGACTCCGTCCGCGCCGTCCACGTCCGCGCCGTCCACGTCCGCGCCGTCCACGTCCGCGCCGTCCACGTCGACGCCGTCCACGTCGACCACGTCCACCGCACCGGCGACGACGGCGCCGACCACCGTGCCGACCACGACGGCCCCGACGACGGCGCCGACCACGACCAAGCCGCCGAGCCCGCCGAGCAGCCCGCCGCCGTGATCTCCTAACCTGCGCCTGTGCCGCTGCGCTTCGTGATCATCGGCGGCGGGCCCGCCGGCCATATGGCGGCCACCCACGCAGCTCGGCTCGGTGCCCAGGTCACCGTCATCGAGCGGGACGTGATCGGTGGAGCCGCCAACCTCTGGGACTGCATCCCGTCCAAGACCATGATCGCCACCGGCGGTGCGCTCAGCTTCGCCCGGCGGCTGTCGGGCATGGGGCTCCACGACGAGGACAAGCCGGAGGTCGATCTCGACCTACTTCGGGGACGGGTGCGCGGGATCACCGAGAAGCTCAACCGCTCGATGACGCAACTCCTCGAGAGCCAGCGCGTCCGGCTGGTCAGCGGTGTCGCCCGACTGGTCGGCAGCCACGAGGTCGAGGTGGCCACCGCCACCGGCGTCGAGCGGGTGCAGGCCGACGCCATCCTGCTGTCGACGGGCTCGCGGCCTCGGATCCCGGCGTTCTGCCAGCCCGACGGCGACCGCATCCTGACCACCCGCGACTGCTACCCGCCGACCCGCCTACCCGAACATCTCGTGGTCGTCGGTTCCGGGGTCACCGGCGTGGAGTTCGTTCACATGTTCAGCTCGCTCGGCTCGAAGGTGACGCTGATCGTGTCTCGGCAACAGGTGTTGCCCAGTAAGGACCCGGAGGTCGCTGCTGCGCTTGA
Source organism: Acidimicrobiales bacterium (assembly GCA_046081125.1). Classification (GTDB taxonomy): domain Bacteria; phylum Actinomycetota; class Acidimicrobiia; order Acidimicrobiales; family Ilumatobacteraceae; genus JBEIFW01. The sequence goes on along the minus strand of JBJTVH010000131.1, from coordinate 2,839 downwards.
GGGGGAGTTCCTGCACCGGGGGGTCGCGTTGTTGAAAGGCGCCAAGGCGGTCGCGATCGAGCGCACAGACGCCGGGGTCCTGGTGCGTTGCGACGACGGTCGACAGGTGGCCGGCTCCCACGCGGTGCTCGCGATCGGTTCGGTCCCGAACTCCGAGGGCCTCGGCCTCGACGCCGTCGGGGTGGAGACGGACGCATCCGGGTACATCCCGATCAACCATCACTGCCAGTCGAACGTGAAGCACGTCTACGCAGCGGGCGACGTGAGTGGCAAGCTGCCGCTGTCGTCGGTGGCGGCGATGCAGGGCCGCAAGGTGGCCGAGCACGTCATGGGTCTGCACACCGTCGAGCACCGGCACCTCGACTACGACAAGGCCGCCTCTGCGATCTTCACTGAGCCCGAGATCGCGGACGTCGGGCTCGCGGAAGCCGAGGCGTTCGCCATGGGGCGCAAGATCCGCACGACCAAAGTCCCGTTCACCTCGGCACCAAAGGCGCTGATCAACAACGACACCCGGGGGTTCGTGAAGATCCTTTCCGACCCGGCCACCGGCATCGTCCTCGGCGGCTCCATCGTCGGCCGCCACGCCGCCGAACTGATCTCGGTGATCGCGCTCGCCGTCACCGCCCACCTCCGGGTCACCGACGTCCTCGAGAGTCTGATGGTGCACCCGTCGCTCGCCGAGTCGTTGGCCGAAGCAGCCGAGTAGTGCTCGCCCCCGACGACGCAACCGAGCGCGAGGTGCCCGCGGGTGTCGTGCTCGCGCCGTTGTGGCGTCGCCTGCTGGCTCGGCTCGTCGACGAGGTGCCGTTCCTGGCCCTGCAGGTGCTCGGCGTGGTCCTCCTCGGCGACGTCCGGATCGATGACGAGGGGATCGCCGTCGATCAACCCCTCGGTGTCGTCTTCGGTGTGGTGACACTCGGGGTCGTCTACGAGACGGTGCTGGTCGCCTGGCGGGGGGCCACCCTCGGCAAGCTCCTGTTCGACCTGGTCGTGGTCCGGGCCGACAGCGGCGGCCGGCCGGACCGCCACCAGGCCGCATTGCGCGCACTCGTCCCGGCCGCCCTTGCGGCCGTACCCGTGCTCGGTCCCGCCCTGGCGCTCGGGGCGATGAGCTGGGCGGTGTGGTCACCGCTGCGTCAGGGCCTCCACGATCGCGCTGCGGGCACGCTCGTGGTGATGGATCCCGACCGCTGAGCGGCGCACCGGGGAGCGAAACGCAGCCGGTTCGGCGGCTCAGCCCGTGCGCAGCCGCTCGATCGAGCCCGGCGGTCCGAGTGCGACCACCACGTCCCCGGAGCCGAGCGGCCCGTCGATCTCGTGCCATCGCCGCATGCCGTGCTCGGAGCGCAGACCGAGCAGGACCACGCCGGGCAGATCGGTCGCGATCGACGCCGGGACGCGTCCCGCCCACGGCGAGCCGGGCGCGACCTCGATCTCGGCGATGCGCAGCCCCCACTCGGGGAGGTCCTGGACCCCGACGACCCGGGCGTCGACCGCAGAGACGGCCAGCCCCGAGCCGAACTCGTCGTACGGGTTGCGGATCACGTCGGCACCGGCCTTGAGCAGCCGGTTGCACCATCGCTGGTCCTCCACCCGGGCCACGATCCGCAGCGTCGGGCACAGGGCGCGTGCCGACAGCACCACCACGAGGTTGGTGGCGTCCTCCGGGGCGGCGCTCACCAACGCCGAGGCCCGGTCGATGCGTGCGGCGAGCAGGGTCTCGTCCTGTTCGGCGTCGCCGTGGATGGCGACGAGTCCCTGCTCGCGCAGCTCCTCCACGAGCGCCTCGTCCCGGTCGACCACGACGTATCCGGTGCCGTTACGCCGCAGTGCCGAGGTGACCGCACGGCCGACTCGCCCATGGCCGACGACGATCACGTGGTCGCGCAGGCGGTCGAGCACGCGCACCATCCTGTTCGCTCGCACGGCCCTCGTCAGATCGCCCGACACGATCAGCGCGCTGAGCGTCACGAATCCGTGCACGGCGAGGGCGAACCCGGTCGCGATCAGGCCGATCGTGAACGCCCGCCCGGCGGTGTCGAGCGGGTGCGTCTCGCCGTAGCCGACGGTGCCGAGGGTGATCGCCGTCATGTAGAGCGCGTCGAACCACCCGTATCCCTCGAGGACCCGGTAGCCGACGACGGCGACGGTGACGACCACCACCACTTCGACGAGCACCCAGCGCAGCCGGCCGAGCACCAATCCGACGATCGAGCGGCGCCCGGCAGCCGGCACCGGTCAGGCGATGACGACGACGACGTCGCCGCTGCCGACCGTGTCGCCGGCCGAGACCTTGATCTCGGCGACGGTGCCGGCCTTCTCGGCGGTGATCTGGTTCTCCATCTTCATCGCTTCGAGCACGACGACCGCCTGGCCGACCTCGACGGCCTGGCCGACCTCGACGAGGACCTTCACGATCGTGCCCTGCATCGGGACCTCGACGTTGCCGCTGCCCGACCCGCCGCCGGCACCGCTGCCGCCGGCCTTGCGGGCGGCCGGCTTGCGGGCGGCCGGCGCCGCACCGGCGGCCACGGCGACGGTCGGGGTGTCGGGGACCCAGAGCTTAACGTCGAAGCGCTTGCCGTTGACCTCGACGGTGGTGTTGCGCTGCACGAGCGGGTCCTCACCCTCGGCGGGAGCGGCCGGCTTCGGCGCTTCCACGTTCGACAGGTCGAGCTTCTCCTCGACCCACTTGGTCGAGTGCAGCATCGCCTGGAAGTCGGGATGCTGCAGGATCGCGATGTCGGCCGGGATGGTGGTGGCCACGCCCTCGACCACCATCTCCTCAAGTGCGCGGATGGTGCGGGCGATCGCGGTCGGGCGGTCCTTGCCCCAG
>JBJTVH010000130.1:0-3310 GCA_046081125.1 Acidimicrobiales bacterium | reverse complement strand
CAACCCGTCCAACCACCCCCGCACCCGCGCCAACGCCGCACCCCACTCCTGCACCCGCCCCGCATCCGCCACACCCACCACCGCAGCATCCACCGACCGCAACAACCCGAACGCCTGATCAACCGGAAGCACGACCACAGCACACTGAACACACGTTCGTTATGCAACTCGAAGCCCTAGGCCTCCGGGCCTGACGGAGCGGTCGTCGGCCCCGCATCGCCGGCATCCCTCGACGCGGCCAGGTTGAGCAGGGGCCACACGACCTGCGTCCACCGACCCGCGACGGGCGGCGTCACGGCGGGCGCGACAGACTCTGCCCATGGGGGATTCACGCTCGCTGCTGACCGACGACATGCGCGCGTGCGTGGGCCGGGAGTTCCGCTGGCTCACCTCGTTCCCGATCGGCGCCAACGAGATCCGGCGATGGGCCATCGCCATCCACTGGCCCGAGGAGCCGCCCCGTCGGCACTGGGACGACGAGTGGTGCGCAGCAAACGGCCTCGGAACGGTCGTCGCTCCGGATGACTTCAATCCCTTCGCCTGGGCCACCGCCGACCCACCGCTCGACCGGCCGATCAACGCGATGCGACCGTGGCCCGAGCCCGAACTCGGCCTGCCCGAGCCGCCGACCCGGGCCAACATCCTGAGCGAGCTCACCGTGCGGTACGGCGAGGCCCGGATGCGACCGGGCGACGTCATCCGCTCCACCACCCACCTGGCCGGCTACCGGGAACGAGAGGGCCGGCTCGGCCTGATGCTCTACACGACGCAGGAGGAGCGCTGGGTGAACCAGCGCGACGAGCACGTGCGCACGTCCAGCACCACCGTCATCCGGTACCGCTGATGCAGCCCGGCGACCCCATCCCGCCGTGGTCCCGAAGGGGCTCGTTCCTGACGTGGTCGCGCTACGCCGCGGTCAACGACGAGTTCGCCCTGCACCACATGGACGACGACGTCGCCCGACACGAGGGCTTCGCTGCTGCGTTCGCCATGGCCCCGCTCACGTTCTCGTATGTGCAGAACATGCTGCGCACCTGGGTCGGTGACCGTGGCCGGGTCGAGTCGGTGGAGATCCGGCTCCGCAGCCCGTTCCTGCGGGGCCGGACCCTCACCGCCTCCGGCGTCGTCACGAGCGTGTCCACCGACGGCGACGGGCGCCAGAGAGTCGACGCCGACGTGTGGGCCGACGACGACACCGGGGCCCGCCTCGTCGACGGGCACGCCGTGATCCTTCTCGAGCGGGCTCACCTCGACCATCGGTGACGACCGTACGAGTTCGCTCGCGTGCAAGAACCCTCAGTGCGCGGTGCGGACCTTGTACCGGCGCTTGGCGAAGAACCATCGGCCGTCGAGCTTCACGTAGTCGTCGTCGTACTCCCCGACGATCGCCACACGGTTGCCGCCCTGGACGAGGAACTCCTGCTGGTACCACCGGGCGCTGGCGCGGTCGCCCTCCACGGTGATGACGCCGGCCGAGGCGAAAAAGCCCTCGACGGTGATCGGGCCCATCGCACCCAACCACTGCGCCTTGATCGCCTCTCGCCCGTGCACCTCGCCCCGGCCGGGCAACGACCACACTCCATCGGGTGCCCAGTTCGCGGCCCAGTCGTCCGCGTCGAAGCGCATCACGGCATCGTTGTACGACTCGACCAACTCGCGGATGGCGATCCGGTCCTCCAGCGGTCCGCTCGAGATCATCAGTTCCCCCTGCCGGTTCGTCGGAGCAGGGACGGTAGCGGTCGACCGTGCATCCCCTCGACGCCTCCCGCCCCAGCCGGCGCCGACCAGCAACGCCCCGGCGCGTCGCCAACCCCCGGACCAACTGACCTTGCCCCCTTACGGAGAGCCGCTCGGCTTGGACGAGGCGCTCGCTCAAGGGGTCTGGCACCGGGCGTGTCGTGCACGCAGTGAGGTCACCTGCGCCACGTCAATGACTTCGGGTTTGTTGTGGGCGAGGGGGGAGTTGAACCCCCACGTCCTTACGGACACTGGTACCTGAAACCAGCGCGTCTGCCATTCCGCCACTCGCCCGAGTGGAGAGCGAAAACCTAGCGCGCCCGTCGCCCCCGCCCAACCACACGCCGGACCAGACGGCCGATACCCTTCGCGCCGTGGGTCTGCACTCGGTCGAGCGACGCCTGGAGCGTACGGTTGACGGCGTGTTCTCCCGCGCCTTCCGCTCCCGGCTCAAGCCGATCGAGCTGGGCAAGCGCCTCGTCCGCGAGATGGACGGCGGCCGATCGATCGACGTGAAGGGCCGAACGATCGTCCCCAATGCGTTCACGATCTCGTTGGCCCCGGACGACCAGGCGGCCTTCGCCGAGATCCACGACGCCCTCGTGCGTGAGCTCGCCGAAGCGGCCCGCGAGCACGGCTTCGAGGAGGGGTACTCCTTCCTCGGCCCGGTCGCCGTCGCCATCGCCGTCGACCCCGAACTGCGCCCGGGCCGGTTCAGCGTCACCGCTCGGATGGAGCAGCGCCCCGCCGGCAAGGTGGTCGCCGCCCTCGTGCTCCCCGACGGTTCGCGGCTGCCGGTCGGCAAGCGGCCGGTGGTGATCGGGCGCCAGGCCGAGTGCGACATCGCGCTCACCGAGCCCAACGTGTCCCGCCGGCACGCCGAGGTCCGTCCCGCTGAGGACGGCTGGGTCGTAGCGGATCTCGGCTCCACCAACGGCACCCGAGTCAACGGTTTCGTCGTCGCCACCGAGATCCTCCACCACGGCGACGTGATCACCGTCGGCGACACCCATTTCCGCTTCGAAGCACCCTGAGCGGCGAGATCGATGTCCGAGCAGTTCCTCGGCCTGCTGCAAACGCTCCTCCTCGTTCTCCTCTACCTGTTTTTCGCTCGGGTCCTCTGGGCGGTGTGGACGGAGGTGCGGGCCGACCGCCGCACTGCGCGCGTCATGGCCGGCGGCGCCGACACCGCGACACTCCTGCCCCCGCCGGTCGCCCGGGTCGTGATCACCGCACCCGATGCCCGCCGAGGCAGCAGCTTCGAACTCGGCCACGAGCTCACCGTCGGGCGCTCCGGCGCCTGCCAGGTGCCCGTCGCCGAGGACACGTTCGCATCGCAGGTCCACGCCCGCCTCTACCGGGACGGGGCGGACACCTTCGTCGAGGACCTCGGCTCCACCAACGGCACGTACCTCAACGGCGACCGAATCGTGGTGCCAAAGCCCCTGCACCAAGGTGATCGCATCCAAATCGGCGGCACCATCGTGGAAGCACAATGACCACGCCGCGCTTCCTGGTTGGGGCCACTTCCGATGTCGGCCGTGTCCGCCACAGCAACGAGGACTCCTACGTC
>JBJTVH010000129.1:0-2701 GCA_046081125.1 Acidimicrobiales bacterium | reverse complement strand
GCCGTTGGTCACCTTGCAGCGTTCTACGTGGCGTTGCGGCGCAACACGGTCGGGATCGACGGCTCGCCGCTGCTGCGAGACGGGTGGCAGCCGCCGGCGCCGTCCCTTGCCCTCCTTGCCGTGGTGGCGGCCGCGGTGGTCGCACTCGTCGTGGCGCTCGTGCGTATCGGCGGGTCGGTCAGCCCGACCAGACCGGCCAGACCGACCTCGGACCATTGACGTCGTTGCTGGCGACCGTCATCGGGGAGTGTTCTGGATGTCGAGCGTCAGCGCGCTGATCAACAGTTGCACGCCGACGATGAACGGCACGACGCAGAGGATGACCGTGCCGGCGGAGGCTTCTGGCGGGCCGATCGTCTGCCAGAGGACCCACAGTCCGAATGCCACGCTCCAGACGAGGAGGGCCAGTCCGACGAGGAGGAAGAGCGCAACCGGTGAGAACGAGCGAAGCACGTACTTCAGGAGCACGCGACGCCAGAACCCCTTGACCAGCAAGAACGTGATGGCCGGCACGACCCGGCCGAGCCGGATACCCGACACCTCGGCCCCGTAGACCGCAGGGATCGGTACGTCGGTGGCCCGCACGTCGAGGATGTTGAGGTTGATCAACAGGTCGTTCTCGAACTCGTAGCGCTTGGCGATCGTGTCGAGATCGAGGCGCCGCAGCACGTCGGTGGTGACGGCGGTGTATCCGTTCTGCGGGTCGAACAGGTGCCAGTACCCCGATGCCAGTTTGGTGAGGAACGACAACACGACGTTGCCGAACACCCGCACCGGGGGCATGCCCTTGAACGAACTCGAAGAGAAGAACCGGTTGGCCTTGGCAAAGCCGTAGCCGTGGTCGCAGATCGGGTCGAGTAGCGACGGCAGGTACGCCGGGTCCATCTGGGCGTCGCCGGCCATCACGACACTCACGTCCGCGCCGAGCTCGAGGGCACGTCGGTGGCCGGTGAGGATCGCACCACCGACGCCCTGGTTGACCTCGTGGCGGATCACCTCGCAACGCGGATCGCTCACCTCGTTGGCCCGGGCCGAGGTGGCGTCGGGCGAGCAGTCGTCGATCACCACGATGTGGTCGACGAACTCGGGCATCGTCGTGATCACGGTGGCGATCAGCGCCTCCTCCTTGTAGGCCGGGACGACGACGGCGATCCGCTTGCCGTGGTACACGCTCAGTCGCCTCGGACGGCCTGCAGGACCCGTTCGACGAGGGCGACGGCCCGCACGCCGTCTGCGGCGCCCACGCGTGCCGGACGGCGTTGGGTGATGGCCGACGCGAACTCGGTCAACTCGAGCGCCAACGGCTCGCCCCGGTGCTCGAGGAACGGGATCTCGACCACGCCGGTCTGGCGGTAGCGGGGTCCGCTGTCGCTCACGTACTCGACGTGGTCGACTCGGTTGATGGTGACGGCCTGGCGGATGAGGTCGACGGTGACCACGTTGTCGTGGTGAGTGACGGTGAGCTCACGGATCTTCTGCTGTCCGATCCGGCTCGCCGTGACCACGGCCGTGGCCCCGCCCTCGAACGACAGCAGCGCGGTCACCAGGTCCTCGGTGCCGGTGCGCACGGTCTGGGCGACCGCCTTCACGTCGAGCACCGGGCGCCCGACCAGTGAGGCCACCACATCGAGGTCGTGGATCATCAGGTCGAGCACGACGTTGTCGGTGATGCGGGGCGAGAACGGGCTGATGCGATTGGCGGTGATGTGGATGACCTCACCCAGCAGGTTCGGCAACTCGAGCACCGCTGGGTTGAACCGCTCCACGTGACCGACCATGAGCGTGGCGCCGCTGCGTTCGGCCGCGGCGGCGAGCGCCTCCGCCTCGGCCACCGAGGCCGCCATCGGCTTCTCCACCAGGACGGCGACGCCCCGCTCGACGAGCGGGGTGGCGATCGCGGCGTGGAAGGGGGTGGGCACGGCCACCACGGCGGCATCGATGTCGCCAAGGGCGGCCGGGTCGGCGAGCGGGCTCGCGCCGATGGCGCCGGCGACCCGGCCGGCCCGCTCCGGGTCGGGGTCGACGACGTAGGCGACCTCGAACTGGGGGAGTGACGCCGCCACCCGGGCGTGGTTCGCGCCCATGATCCCGGCGCCGATCACCGCCAGGCGCAGCGGCGTGTCCGTGCTCACGCCAGCACCTCGCGCACCGCTGCGACGACGCGCTCGAGCTCGGCGGCACCGAGGTGGGGATGCACCGGCAGCGACAGCACCTCGCGCGCTGCGGCCTCGGCCGCCGGCATCGGCTCGACGACCACACGGGGGTGGTCCCGGTAGCAGTCGTAGTCGTAGGCCGCCTTCGGGTAGTAGATCCCGGTGCCGATCCCTCGCTCGGCCAGACCGGCGGCGAGGCCGTCGCGGTCGGTGCGGGCCCCGGGCAGGACCCGGACGGTGTACTGGTTCCAGACGTGGTGCCGGCCCGGTAGCGCCTGGGGCAGCACGAGCCCGTCGATGCCGGCGAGGCCCTCGCCGAGCGCGGCGGCGTTGGCCGCCCGGGCCGCCGACAGCGCCTCGATGCGGGCTAGCTGCGGCACGGCGACGGCGGCCTGGAGGTCGGTCAGGCGGTAGTTGTGGCCCGCCACCTCGTACTGGTAGCGGACCCGCATCCCCTGGTTGCGCAGGAGCCGGATCCGGTCGGCGAGCGCGTCGTCGTCGGTGGTGACAACCCCGCCTTCGCCGCAGCCGATGTTCTTGGTCGCGTA
>JBJTVH010000128.1:0-2823 GCA_046081125.1 Acidimicrobiales bacterium | reverse complement strand
CGTTGGGATCGAACACGACGAGCGACTCGGTGGTGCAGAGCACCTCGAGGAGGGCGTCACGCTGGGGATCGTCGAGCACGGCCATGGTGATCCCGCTGACGAACACGGCATCGACGGTGCCGACGGCGAGAGCCAGCGACTCAGGTCCGAGCAGGTCGACGAGCTCCCGAGCGGGGCTGTTCGCCCGCCAGTAGGTGAACCGGCGTTCGGTGCCGTCGAGTTCGACGAGGTACACGCCGAGTGCGCCGGTCGGGCGGGAGCGGATCAGGTCGGCACCGATCGCTTCCCACTCCAGGCGCTCGAGCAGACCGCGACTGAAGCTGTCCTCTCCGACGGCGGTGGCGAGATCCACCGACACCCCGTTGCGTGCGAGCTGAACCGCCACGTTGAGGGCGTCGCCGGAGTAGGACACGTCGAGGGCCCCGTCGGTCCGCAATCGGAGCTCAGCGAGCGGCTCCCCCACCACGATCACCGATGGCGACATCACCCGGGTCGGACCACGTCGAGCGCTGCGGCGACGGCCGCCTCGACGTCGGCCCCGCTGTCGTCGGTGGCCGCCGCAGAGAACATCCAACTCCCGCCGACCGCCACGACACCGGGCACATCGAGGTAGGCCGGAGCGGAGTCGGCGTCGATCCCACCGGTGGGAACGAGACCCACGCCATCGACCACGGCACTCAGTGCCCGGAGGTGAACCGGGCCACCGAGAACGCCGGCCGGGAAGATCTTGAGGACCCCAGCACCGGCGTCACGCAGGGACAACACCTCGCTCGGAGTGGCAGCACCCGGCAGCCATGGAGCACCGGCGGTCACCACCGCAGCGATCAACGACGGAGTGGAGCCGGGGCTCACCAGGTACGCCGCCCCGGCCCGTCGGGCCGCAACCACGTCGTCCGGGTCGACGACGGTGCCGGCACCGACCGGGATCGACACCGACTCGACCGCCGCCCGCAACGCCTCGAGGCTGCGGCCGTGACGAAGGCCGATCTCCACCGTCGGCGCACCTGCGCGCTCGGCCGCCAGCGCCGCGCGGCGAACCACGTCGGGATCGGGGTGGTCGATGAGCGGAAGCAGGCGGCTCCGGAGAACCGCGTCCGGAAGCGGCGTGATCACGGCTCCCCCTCTCGGTCGATCGCCTCGCCGAGCGTACGCCGCCAGCCGGCGTCATCCCGAAGCCGAACGGGGGCGAAGCCGTCGAGGTCCATGAGCGCCCCGCCGAGCGCAAACGGGTCGGTGGTGGACCGGACGAGCGCCGAGAGCTCCTCGGCGCGTGGGTCCTGCAGCTCGGCGGCGGGCGTACGGCGGAGGTGGGCGACCCACCATGCCAGCGTGGCGCTGAGTGTGTCGACCGACGATCCGGCGTCGAGAGCGTCGGCGATGGTGGGCAGGATGCGCTGGGGCAGCTTGACCGACCCGTCCATGGCGATCTGTTGGCACCGGTGACCGATCGCCGGGTTGGTGAAGCGGTCCCGCACCGATGCGGCGTACGCACGAGCATCGGTTCCGGCGGGCGGAACGAGTACCGCCTGGATCTCCTCGCTGAGCGCATCGATGCGCACTGCGGCCGATCGATCGCCGACCACCTCGTCGATGGTGGAGTGGCCGAGTCGCAGGCCGAGGTAGGCGCTCGCCGAGTGCAGGCCGTTCAGGACCCTGAGCTTCATCCGTTCCCACGCCGCCACATCGGAACTGAGTTGGACGCCGGCCTCGGCGAGCGCCGGAACACCCGGGCCGAGGCGGTCCTCGAGCACCCACTGACGGAACGGTTCGGCGATCACCGGCCAGGCGTCGACCACTCCAGCGGCCGACACCTCCTCCCGCAACTCATCTGTCGTCGCCGGGACGATGCGGTCGACCATCGAGTCGGGAAACACCACGTTGCCGGCGATCCAACGGGCGGCGTCGGCATCGACGTGGGTTGCGAACTCCTCGAGGAGCCCGGCGAGCATCGTCCCGTTGCCGGAGACGTTGTCACAACACGCCACGGTCAACGGTCCTGCGCCGGCCCGACGCCTGGCGTCGAGACCGGCGAACAGGGTGCCGACGACCCCGACCGGCGAGCGAGGGGAGGCGAGGTCGTGCGCCACGGCAGGATGCTGGACGTCGAGTTGCCGTCGCACCGGGTCGAAGCCGTAGGCCTTCTCGGTGACCGTCGTGGTCACCAACGTGGTCGACGGAGCGGCCAGCGCCGAGAGCACCTGATCGCGCCTCGAGGGACCGACCACATCCACCAGCACACCAACCTGTCGGAGGCGATAACCGGCGGCCGACACCTCGACGACCGTGTATCGACCCTCTTGGGGTCTCAGCGCCTCAGGGACGGCCTCGGAGGTCATCGAGGTCCCCAGCACACCGACGGCCTCGGACCCGGCGGTGGCGAGGTCGTCGAGGAACGTCAAGAGGTGCGCCCGGCTGAACGCACCGAGTCCGAGGTGGACCACGGAGATCTGCAGGGCCTCCCGGTCGTAGCCGATGGGCTCGATCACGGCCGATTCACAACCGATATGCACGTCGGGCCAGACCGACGGCGCAGTCAACCACGAGTTCGCCGGCCGCATCCTCGTCGAGGCGGTGCTCGGCGGTCAGCGTCGCCAGGTAGGCGCAGTCGACTCGTCGGGCGACGTCGTGTCGGGCGGGGATCGACAGGAACGCCCGGGTGTCGTCGTTGAACCCGGCGGTGTTGGCGAAGCCCGCCGTCTCGGTGACTGCGCGCCGGTAACGCCACATGCCCTCGACACTGTCGAAGAACCACCACGCCGGTCCGAGCGTCAGGCACGGGTAGAAGCCGGCCAGCGGTGCGAGCTCGCGTGCGTAGGCCGATTC
>JBJTVH010000127.1:0-14614 GCA_046081125.1 Acidimicrobiales bacterium | reverse complement strand
GGCCGCCTTGGCCAGCGTGAGGGAGGTACGCAGCGACGACTGGGCCGCTTTGTCCTCGGCTCCACGCCGGACACCGAGGAAGTTGGGAATGGCGATCGCGAGCAGGATGCCGATGATCAGGATCACGACCGCCAACTCGATCAGCGTGAAGCCCTCATCGTTCCTGGCCTCACGGATTCGTAGCTCGAGGTGCTTCATCTCCGAGGGATCTCCTTGATTGGGGTGGGTTTCGGTGACCCGATTCCGCAGCGGGAAACGGCACCGTCCTACCGATCGGAGGCGAGGCCGACCGATCAAGCACGCGATCCTCAAGGTCTTCGCAAGCTGCGTGCGCCGCACCAATCCCCCGGAGGCGCCATACGGTGAGCGGCGGTGGCAAAGGAGACTCGATCGTGACGGGGTTCGACGACCTGCATTCGTTCCGCTTCGCCCACGGACGGGGGTACGACAAGCAGTCGGTGGAACTGTTCCGGGCGATGGCGCTCGACCTCGCCGACGACCTGCTTCGGGAGATCACCTCCCTGCAGGACCGGCTCGAGGAGTCCGGGGCCGCCAGCACCGAGGAGCGTTCGCTGCTCGAGGCGTTCCGCACGCTCGACGCCGACGGTCGCCGCCGACTTCTCGAGCGACTCCGTCCCGCACCGAGCCCGGTCGTCGTGCCTCCTTCGCCGGCCTGGCTGCACGGCAAGCCCGTGTCGGCGCCACCGCCTGCGCCGAGCTCGATCACCGTGCCACCGGCCATCCTTGGGGATCGACCGCCGACCCCCGAACCCTTGGCTGCCCCCTCACCCGTGCGCGAGGCCGTGGCCAGTCCCATCGTGGTCAAGGCACCGCCGGCACCCTGGTTGAGCGCGCACGAGCAGACCGATGCCCGGGTGCTCAACTTCCCGGCGCGCGAACCGGAGCGGCCGGCGGCTCCGGTCGATGCCGGGCTCGGCGACCTGTTCTCGCGCTTGGACTTCGGTCCGCCCCCGGCCGATCTGCTCGCCGCAGCAGCCAACCCCGAACCGCCAGCGCTTGCGCCCGTGATCACGCTGCACGCGCCGATCGAGGTGACCGAAGGCTACGGCCCGAGCGCCGAACTGCCGGCGCCGTCGCCGGCGTTCGGCGGCTGGTTCAGCTGACCGAACCGGCCGGCGTCGGTTCGACGCAGGACTCGACATCCGTCGTGTCCTGCGCGCCCGAGCTTGCGGTCGGCTCGACGGCTCGGCGTGCCTGGAGCAGCACCACGGCGCTCGGCGACGCGAGGGCAGCGGCGACCGGCCACCAGACCCACGCGGACGGATGCTGCGCGAACCACAGCGACAACGCAGCGAGCCCGAGGCCTTGCGCCCACACCATCGCCCGGGAGGTGCGCACCGCCGTCACGACCAGCACGAACGGTGCGATCTGCGCGAGGTAGTACGAGAACAACACCGGCTCGGTCAGCAGACGAAGCGCCATCAACCCCCCGGCGGCGGCGACGAGGGCGGCGCCTCGGCATCGACGCCCCCAGCACCAGCCGAGGACCGCGAGCACGACGAGACCGAGCACCCGGAGCGGAGCGGCGGTCACGAGCGCCGACGACGACGGGATCCAGGGAAACGCATGACCGAGCCCCACCGCACTCTGCGCACCGGTGAGCGCCCGGACCGTGTTTCCCGGGTCGTACAGCACGCAGACCAGGATCGGGGCGCCCGGAACGACGACGGCTCGCAGCAGGAGCCCTCGGCGCATCGCCGATGGCGCTGCGCTCAGCAGCAACGGCACGAGCACGAACGCCCACTGCTTGAACAGCATCGCCACCCCGAGGAGGACACCGACCCGACGCCATCGTGCGTCCAGCGCTGCGCCGACCGCGCCGACGAGGGCGGTGACGGCAACGAGGTCCTCGGCATGCCCGTACAGGATCGCAGCGCTGAATCCCCCGACGGTCGCTGCGAGCAGCCCCGTGGAGATGTCGCACCGAGCACCGAGGCGCCGAGCCAACGCAGCGACCGCCGGCGCCAGGACTGCGCCGACGAACACCAGCGCGGGCGCCAGGACGAACCAGCCCGTCGCACGGGGGAGGATCAACGGTGGTTCACTGACGGACAGTCCGAGACGATCGATCAGCCAGGCAACCGGAGCGAACAGCACCGGCAGACCCGGTGGGTACGGCCATCGTGCTTGCTTCGCGAAGTACGGGGAGTACAGATACGGGTAGGCACCGCTCGCGACGAACCGGGCGGGGTGGATCACGTTCCACCCGTCGCCCGCCGTCCAGATCGCCGACGAACCGAGCACGAATCGACCCCAGAACCCGAAGAGCACCGTTGCGATCCCCAGGACGGACGCCCCGAGGCCGAAGATCGCGGCGTTCCGTCTGCGCATGCACAACTATCGGCAGCCGAGTGCCCGCGCCAAGCGGACTACTTGATGTTGTTGAAGATCGACAACATCGGGAGATAGAGGGCAACGACCATCACGCCGATGATCCCGCCGAACACCACGATCATGAGCGGCTCGAGCATGCTCGTGAGCCCTTCGACCTTGGCCTCGACCTCTTCCTCGACCGTCTTCGCGTACTTGACCATCAACTCGTCGACCTTCCCGGACTCCTCACCGATGGCGATCAGCTGGGTGAAGATGTCCGGCACGGCCGGCTGCGCCGCCAGAGCAACTGCGAGGCTCTTGCCTTCTCGGACCTCGGTGCGAGCCTGCTCGAGCGCCTCTTTGAACACGGCGTTGTTGGCGACGTTGCCGGCCTGCGACATCGCGTCCAACAACGGCACGCCCGAGCCCAGCGACGAGGCGAGCGTGGTGGCCAGACGGGCGATGGCGGTCGATCGGAGCAGACTGCCGAACAACGGCAGCCGGAGCATCAGTACGTCGCGCTGGCGCCGAAGCTTCGGGTTCCGCGACGTCTGGCGGAACCCGACCACGATGCCGACGGCGAGAATCGGGAACATGAACCAGTACTTCTGGGACGTCTCGGACGCGTCGATGAGGAACTGGGTGAGCGACGGCAGGTCGCCTCCGAGCTGGGTGTACATGCCCTTGAAGGTCGGCACGACGAACAGGAGCATGGCCAGGAAGATGCAGACCACGAGTCCGATCATGACGGCCGGGTACGCCATTGCCGATGCGATCTTCCGCTTCAAACGGACTCGGGCCTCGCAGAGATCTGCGAGCTTCGACATCGAAAGGTCGAGCTTGCCCGAGGTCTCGCCGGCGCTGATGAGCGCCGTGGTGAGTTGACCGAGGCGGGCTTCCTCGGCCTTGAACGCGTCGCCGAGCGCCGAGCCGTTCACGACGGACTCGTGGATGCGCAACAAACACTTGCCGACCGGATCCTTCTCTCGCTGGGTGCCGAGCATCTTGAGTGCTCGCACGAGCGGAAGGCCTGCGGCCTGCGTGGTCGCAAGGTTCCGCGCCGCCCAGGCGACATCTTTCATCTTCACCTTGTCGCCGCCGAAGCGGATCTCGGCCTTGCCGAGCCCCGCCGTGCGGGACTGGCGGACCTCGAGCACGAGCAGGCCCCGCTGCTTGAGCTGTGACCGGGCGTCGTCTTCGTCCTGGGCGTCGATCGTGCCCGCGGACGCCTCCCCGGTCTTCGTGTACGCCTCGTAGAGGTAGGTCGCCATCAGTTGATCACCCTCGTGAGTTCCTCGATGGAAGTCGTTCCCTCGAGTACGAATGCCAGCCCTGCGTCGTACATCGGCACCATCCCCTCCCGTTTCGCGATGGCCAGGATCTCCGTGCCGTGCGCTCCGTTCGCGATCGCGGCGGACACCTCTTCGTCGACGGCGAGAACCTCGGCGATCGCGATCCGTCCCGAGTAGCCGGTGCCGCCGCACCGACTACAGCCACGCTCGGCCGGCCTGAACACCTGCGGCGGTAGGTCGACGGGCCCGAGGGAGACGAACATGTCCGCCGGGGTCGGGATCGCCACGCGGCAGGACGCGCAGAGCTTGCGCGCCAACCGTTGCGACAACACGCCACGCACCGCGGACGCGACCAGGTAGGGCTCGATCCCCATCTCGATCAGTCGGGTCGGTGCGCTCGCTGCGGTGTTGGCGTGGAGCGAGGCGAGGAGGAGGTGACCGGTGAGCGCGGCTTCGACCGCGATCGTCGCCGTCTCTTTGTCACGGATCTCGCCGACGAGGATCACGTCGGGATCGGACCGCAGGAAGCTCTTGAGCGCAGCGGCGAAGCTTCGTCCCGCTTTGTTCTCGACCTGCATCTGCATGAGACCGGGGAATCGGAACTCGACCGGGTCCTCGACCGTGCAGACCTTCACCTGAGGGGTCGCGATGAGCGACAGCGTCGAGTACAGACAGGTGGTCTTTCCGGAGCCCGTCGGCCCGGTGGCCAACAGCGCCCCGTACGGGCTCGCTGCGAGCTTCTCCCAGCGCTCGCGCAGCGTGGCCGTGTACCCGAGTCGTTCGAGCGGGATCACGCCTCGGCTGCGGTCGAGGATACGCATGACGGCCCCCTCGCACCGCCAGACGTTCGGGAGCGTGACGAGCCGGAGATCGAGGCTGCGGCCGGCGACGTTCACCGTGACACGGCCGTCCTGCGGAATCCGTCGCTCGGCGACGTCGAGCCCCGCGCGCACCTTGAGGTTGTTGATGACCCCCTGGCCGTTGCCGATCGGATAGCGAGCCACCTCGGTCAGCACACCGTCCACGCGCAGACGGACCCGAACGTGGTCCTCGGCGGGTTCGATGTGGATGTCCGAGGCGCGCATGGCGACGGCCATCTCGATGGTCTTGGTGACCATCTGGGCGATCCGTCCCTCGCCGCCGTCCTCCTCGAGTGCGGCGAGCGCACCCCCTTGGGTCTCCTCTTCCTCCTTGAAGGAGAACTCGCTCGACACGGCTCGGTGCTCGAGCGAGGACAGCGCCGCCTCGATCACCTGCGCGTCGGCGACCATGATGCAGACCGGCTCGGGGGCGAACCGTTTGCGGATGTCGTCGAGCACACCGAGGTTGTCGGGGTCCGAGACCGCAACGCGCACCTGACCGTCGCGCCGATCGAGCGGGATCACCTTGAGCTGCTTGCAGACCGCGACCGGGAGTCGCGCCAACAGCGCTGCGTCGAGGGTCGGCACGTTGACGTCGGCGACGTCGTACCCCTGGTGCCACCATGCGACCCGCTCGAGCGCCTCGATCGCCACGCCTGCGGCGAGCGCCGCTCGCACGGGGTTGACCCCTGCCTCGAACCCGCGGCGGATCGCGTTCGTGACCCGCTCGAGATCGACGCCGGACTCGTTGCGCAGCCCGATCAGGAGCTTCTCCGCCAGAAGCGCCTGCGGATGGCTCACGGCCCGGCCTTCGCCGCTGAGGTCGTGCTCGTCGCCGTGGCGCTCGTCATCGGGGTGGCGCCCGCCGTTGTCGAGCTCGGTGCCGTTGGCGCCAGACCCTTGTAGGCATAGGTGCGGAGCTCGAGCGTCGCTTTCATCGTCGCGCCCGCGGCCGGATTCGCAGCAAGCGCCTCGACCGTCGGCGGATCGATCGAGAGCTGCACGTTCTGCACGATCACCATCGGCTTGGTCTTGCGGATCTCCGAGAGGTAGTCGAGGACCGCGTCCTGTTCCCCGGAGATCTGCACACCGAGACCGAAGCTGCTGAGCGTCCCGCCCTCGGCCGGCGCCGCACCGGCCGGGGCGGGCGCGCTGCTCGCCGGGGTCTTCGTCGCTGTCGGTGTCGACACCGAACTCTGCTCCCACCGCACGCCGGTTGCATCGGCGAGATCGACGAGCCGGTTGATCGTCGCTTGCAGGTCGGGCGTCGAAGGCAGCATCGCAACGAGGTACGTGCGCTGCTCTTCGAGCTTCTTGCGGTTCAACTGGCGGGCCTGCTCGATCTCGGAGCGGCGCTCCTCGATCGATTGGACCGCCGCCGCCTGACGCGTGTTCGCGTCATCGACGTTGGCCTGGGTGTACATGCTCCAGGGCACGAGGTAGAAGGCCAGTAGCCCGGCAAGTGCGGCGAGGATCAGTTTTCGATGCTTCTTCACGATCCACCTCCCGCAGCAGGCGCAGGCGCAGCCGCAGCAGGCGCAGCCGCAGCCGCGGCAGGCCGCACCGGGGTGCCGTCCGGCATCGCTCGATCGGACAGGAAGTCGCCCGTGAGTGGGAACGGCACCCGGAACGACGCCGTGACCTCGGGGATCTTGCCCGACGGGCATCCTTCCAACGCCCCGCCGGCCGGCTGCGCCGCCGTCTGTCCGACCGGTACGTCGACACAGCTGCGCGTGAAACTTCCCGACCACGGGTTGATCGCGCCGCGGCGCTCGAACTCCTTGAGCCACTCCGACACCGTCGCCCGGAAGTCGCGTCCGGGAATGGAGGCCGAGAATTCGAGCGTCGCGATCCGGTCCTGGTTGTTGACCAGGATGGTGATCCCCCGAACCGTGGCTCCTTGGGCCGGTGTCCAGGTCACGACCTGTTCGATCAAGGCCCGCCAGTTCGGTTCGGCCGCTGCGAGCTTGCGATAGGCCTCCGTGGCGTCCTTCACCTTTCGGTTCAGGGTGCGCACTGCGCCGAGACCGTCGGCCTCGGCGGTGATCTCGGCGAGTTCGACCTCTGCGGCCTGCGCTCCGCCCTCCGCACTGCGAACCGGCAGGTGGAGGATCACGCCGGACACGACGACGAGCCCGAGCATCGCTGCCAGGCGCTTGCTGCGCTTCGACTTCTCCCGCCGCAGGCGTGCGAGCTCCGCCTGGCGCGGATCGGGGACCGACGACAGGAACTGTGCGCCGACGTCGAACTGGGCAGCGGCGATCGCCGTGAACGCCAGCGGCCGGTCGTTGCGGGCGAGCGCCCCGATGTCGAGGCCACCGATCGGAGCAGGCTTCGCAAACAGCGCAGCGTCGAGCAAGCGACCCGCAAGGTTGGGGACCATGATGCCCGGCCCGTGGACGAGCACCTCCGAGCCGACGCTGTGACCTTGCCGGGCCCAGTAGTCGACGCTTCGGCGGACCTCTTCACCGAGCCCGGCAGCGTAGGCCTCGATGACCGTCGATGCCGCAGGATCGTTACGAGCGCCCCCGCGAGCGACCGCGTGGAACCGCTCCGCAGCGCGCCCGAGGTCGTCGTCGAGCTGGGAGAACAGCTTGCGCAATCCGCCGGCAAGCAGCGGGCGCATGGCGACGACGCGTCCACCGCTCACCAGTGTGAGTTCGGCCGACTCGTTGCGCATCCCGAGGAAGAGCCCGTCGTGCTCGAGGACCAGCGGCCCGGGGACGAGGTGGACGTCGCTCGCCGCAAGGCTCGACCAGACCGTCCCCGCCGCCTCGTGCTCCACCGCAGCGACTACCGCCGTCTGCGAACCGTCCTCGGACTCGATGACCCTGGCCGCCAGCGTCGCGAGGTTCGCCGGGAAGGGCAGGTCCCCTTCGACCGCGTCGAGGAGGCCGGCACGGAGCGCCTCCTTGGGCAGGTGGGGGAGCTCGATCTGCTGCACGTGGAGGCTGTCCGGGCTCCACGCAACGACGATCGTCCCCGACGGCTTGGTGGCCAGGAACTGCTTGACCGCGTTGGCCTGGCTCGCGCCCTGGTAGGTCGTGAAGGCGACCAGCGTTCCTTCGAGTACCTCGGCAACCCGGATGACGGCGCCGTCGAGTTCCACACCGAACGTGCGACCGCGCCGCTGCCGGCCGTTGGAGGCGAAGCTCAACCGCTCGGGCGCTTTGGGGGCCGGTCGTTTGCGAAAGCGGTCGATCGCCCCCGGGCGCGCCGTCGCAGGCGGCCCGCCGGACGCGCCGGACGCGCCGGACGCGCCGAGCGCAGGCATACCGGTCCCCGAGCGAGCGCCCGTCGTCCCGGGAGGCGTCTCGGCGGCCGGTGTGGATCCCCGCTTGGCGAGCAGCTTCATGACGGCGCCACCAGCCGGGTCGAGAGGCTCTCGTCGGCTCGACCTTTCCCCGTCAACGACGCCTCGACCGCCGCCAGACGGGCTGCCCGTCGGCGTTCCTCGGCCATTCGCACCGGGTCGGCACCCTCGAGCACCCGGGCGCGGAACGTCTCGAGGTCGGGAAGACCGATGAAGACCGGGACTTCGAGGTCGTGGAGGCGGACCACGGCGGATTCCGGCAAGCGCCAGGTGATGATCGCTCGCACCGGGAGCCACGACCGCGCCCGAACGATGGCCTGGACGTCCTGGGCCTGCTCGGCGACCACGACGAGTGGCACGGCATCGCTGTCCGGACGCGTCGTGATGCTCAGCCCGAGTTGGGCCGCGAGCCACTGGTGCAGCGGCCCGTCACCAAGCAGGTTCATCCTTGCGTCGCTCATGATCGGCCGATTCGTCGAGGTTTCCCCTTCCTTTCGGACCGGGCGAGCGACAGTTGAGCCTTCGACCGGTCGGCGGATCGGCAGGCCCGGGCATCAGCGCCTGCGACGAGTAGCGTCGGCGTCTCGATCCCCGAACCCACCGGAGCACGCCGTGTCATCGGTCCCCACCATGGATGAGCAGGTGCGTTCGCTGTTCACAGCCGAGGCCTCCGAGGCGGTCGAAGCCCGCCGAGCCCACCTCGGTGATCGCGCCCGCTGCACCTGGTGCTGGCGGCCGCTCGAGCACGACGCCCTCGCCAGCGTCGTGGTGTTCGACCCTCACGCCGGGCACCAGCACGAGCGCCGCGAAGCGGTGACCGGCCTGACCCATACCGCTTGCCGGGCGTCGGATGTCGTCGGGCTGGAGGGCGATCGCCTGGAGCGCTCGCTCCAGACGCCGCGGGCGCATCTCTCGCTTCGGGATCGAGCGCCGAACGCGGTGCTCGTCCTGGAGTTGGTCGGCGACCTGCTCGTGCTCCGGGCCGACGGCTCGGTGACCGAACTGCCCACGAGCGGGATGGCTGCAAGCGGCTTCCGGGTCCCGGACACGCTCGACGAACTCGACGGCCGAGTGCCGGCGGTGGCCGGCTGGTGGCTCGAGCTCGACTCGCTCGAGTTGGCGCTGGAGGGGTTGGTCGGTGGCGGCCGCCGCAACACCTACCTTGCGGCCCGGCTCCCCCAGCCATTGCCCGCCGCAGCAGCGTCGTGGTCGTCCGCTGCGCACACCGCCGGCGCCGTCGTAGTCGTGGGGACGACCCGGCCGTTGATCGGTGCCTCGGACGAGCACTGGACGACGCTGGTCGATCGCGGCTCGCTGCCGCCGCCACACGCCCTCCACGTCGCCTCCGTCCCCGTGCGAACCGGACCGGGCGAAGGGCTCCGCCGCAACGACCGGTGCGCGTGCGGCTCCGGCGCGAAGTACAAGGCCTGCTGCGGGCGTTAGACCCCGAGCCGAGGCCGAGAACGACGCAGCCCCGCCCGTTCGGGCGGGGCTGCGTCGTTCTCCCGAAGCGGTATGGACTACTTCTTCGCCGCCTTCTTCGCCGGCGCGGCCTTTGCCGGCGCGGCCTTTGCCGGCGCGGCCTTCTTCGCCGGGGCTGCCTTGGCCGGTGCAGCCTTCTTGGCCGCCGGGGCCGCCTTCTTGGCCGGCTTGACTAGCTTCGGCGCCTTGGCCGAGCCGAGCACGACGTCCTTGAAGCCCTTCAGCGGCGTGATCCGCGGCTTGACCGACGCCTTGATCTTCACGGGCTCCCCGGTGCGCGGGTTGCGGCCCATGCGGGCCGCCCGCTTCACCTTGGCGAACTTGGCGAAGCCCGAAATCGCGACCGGTTCGCCCTTGTCCACGGTGGCGAGAACGACGTCGACGAAACCCCGCAGGGCGGTGTCGACGGCCTTGGGCTCCTGTCCCGTGTGGGCGGCGATGGCCTGCACGAGTTCCCGACGGTTCATCTTGCCTCCTGAGGCAATGGCCGCCCCCATGGCGGCGACCAGGTTTCTTAGTACGTACACGCTGACATGCGGTGGATGGTCGCTGCGGCGTGTGATCCGACCGTCGGATGCTCTACCCTTTCGGGGCCCGACGTCGAGCCGGGCGCCCGTACGGCCCGGACCCCAGGGAGCTTCGTGAAGTTCAAGAAGGGTGACACGGTCATCTACCCGCAGCACGGAGCTTGCCTCGTGCAGGGCGTCGAAAAGAAGACCATGTTCGGCGAGACGCGGGACTATCTCATCCTGCGATCGGTGATCGGCGAGATGACCCTGTCGGTGCCGGTCGACAAGGCAGCCGATGTCGGCGTGCGGCCCCCGGTCAACGCCGACGAGCTCGAGGATCTCGTCTCGGTGCTCTCCAAGCCCGACCCCCGGGTGCCGTCCAACTGGTCCCGACGGTTCAAGAACCACCAGGAGAAGCTGAAGTCTGGCGACGTCTACCAGGTGGCGGAGGTCGTTCGGAACCTCGCCGCCCGCAACCGTGACGCTGCGCTCTCGGCGGCCGAGCGCACGATGTACGAGCGGGCGCGGATCAACCTCGTGTCGGAGATCGCCCCGGCACTGAAGGTGTCCAACGAGGAGGCCGAGGCCTACCTCGACCAGGCACTGGCAAAGGGCGTCCTACGGGAGAAGAGCGAGACGGTCGCGGCGAAGAAGAAATAGCCCGCCGACCGGTGGACGTGACGACCGCTGCGCCGGCCCGCTGCTCGTGGTGCGGCGACGATGCCGTCTACGTGGCCTATCACGACACCGAGTGGGGTCGCCCGCTCGTCGACGACCGGGC
Organism: Acidimicrobiales bacterium; assembly: GCA_046081125.1. Classification (GTDB taxonomy): domain Bacteria; phylum Actinomycetota; class Acidimicrobiia; order Acidimicrobiales; family Ilumatobacteraceae; genus JBEIFW01. Next base: position 4,043 of record JBJTVH010000127.1, on the reverse strand, counting down.
ACTGTTCGAGAAGCTCTGCCTCGAGGGATTCCAGGCCGGCCTGTCCTGGCTGACGATCCTGCGCAAACGACCGGGGTTCCGTCGGGCCTTCGGCGACTTCGACCCCATCGCCGTGGCCAGATTCGCCGAGCGGGACATCGAGCGCCTCCTCGCCGACCCCGGCATCGTCCGCCACCGCGGCAAGATCGACGCGACCATCAACAACGCTCGTCGACTTCTCGAGTTGCTCGAGCGTGAGGGATCGTTCGCGAGCTTCATCTGGCGGTTCGAGCCGCGCTCGGCCCCGTCCGACCCCAGCACCATCCCCACCACGTGCCCGGAGGCGACGGGTCTCGCCCGGGAGCTGAAGCGACGAGGCTGGAAATTCGTCGGGCCGACCACCGTGTACTCGCTTTTCCAGTCCGCCGGCCTCGTCAACGATCATGCGGCGCCGTGCTTCGCCCGCGCCGAGGTGGCCGCCGACCGCGCCGCGCTCGTCCGGCCCCGCTGATCCCTCTCGTCAGGGGGTCGAGGCCTTGGTCGTCGATGCACCCGTCGGCGGCGGGGTCGTCGCCGGCGGGGTCGTCGCCGGCACGGAGGCTTTCGTCGTCGTCGGTGCGACCGTCGACGGCGGGGCTGTCGTGCCGACCGCGGTCGTCGACCCCTCCGACGTCGAGGTGTCGGAGGGCAACTCGGTGTCGAACGGTGGCGCCTGCGCGCCGTAGACCTCGGGCTCTTTGACCCCGTCCCAGACGTACACGAGGTCACCGAAGCTCACGAGCGAGGGGAAGTACATCGCGATGTGCATCGGGATCCGCACGCAGCCGTGGGAGTCCGGGTACGGCGGGACCAACTGAAACCCGTGCACTGCGATGCCGAAGTTGAAGAAGACCGGCTTGTAGAGCCAACCGAGCTTGCCCTCGTACCAGTCGTTCCGCTTGAGCTTGAACGTGAACACCCCGCCCGGGGTGACCGATACGCCCGACCAGCCCCGCTCCTTGTCCGTCCACGCCTTGCCGTCACCGGAGGAGACGTGGGTGATCAACTCGGTGCGGCCGTTCTTCACGATCACCATGACCTGCTCGGGCAGGTAGATCTCCGCATGCGTATACGTGCGCGTGCTCGTACGTCGAGGGGTCACCCCCAACGGTGCCAGCATCCGTTGCCAGCCCTCGGGCGTCACGGCCCCGTCGACGCGGCGGCGAGGGACGCCGAGCACGAGCTTTTGGTACGCCCAGACGGCCTGCTGCGTCGCTTCGCCGAAGATCCCGTCGACGGTCCACGGATCGAACCGAAGTTCCCGCAGGCGCAGTTGGAGCATCGCCACGTCGTCACCGCTCATGCCGAACCGCAAGGTTCGGGAGATCGGACCGTACGAGACGGTTGCCGTGGTGGACGGCGGGGCCTGGTCGACGGGCTGACCGGCCACGCTCGACGGGACCGCCCCCGGCGCGGCCGGGCCGCCCTTGTCTTTGTCGGCCGACGGCGCCGCCGAATCATCGCCCCCGCAGCTGACCACGACCGCGCCGAGCCCGAGCCCGAGCAGGAGTCGGCGACGCGTCAGCACCTGATCCACCAAGCTCGATTCCTTCCCGATCTCCGACCAACTAGGCCGTTTGGCCCACTCTATGCGCACGTTCGGCGTCGACATCGTGCTCCGTCGGGCGCCGTCAGGCCCGATTGATCGCTCGCAGCTCGCCACGCAACGTGAACATCTCCCGGAGAATCTTCAGGATCACGGTGGGTGACGACAACGTCGACACGCCGCGGGTCCGAGGGAAGTAGTCGACGCCGAACTGCACGACCTTGAACCCGTGACCGACGGCGCTCACCACGAGTTCGGCATCGATGAACGAGCCCTCGCTGCGGAGCTGCACCTTGTCGAGCAGCCGGCGGTGACACAGCTTGAACGCGAAGTTCACATCGCGGATCCGCACCCCGAACAAGAGCCGCACGAGCGAGTTGTAGAAGAACGAATAGACCGTGCGGACGTACCCCTCGCCGGTTCGGTCGAGCCGGTACGCCGAGACCAGGTCGGCCTCGTAGTGGCGCATGACTCGACAGGCCTTGATCAGCTCGTCCATGTCGAAGGGGAGGTCGGCGTCGGAATACAAGACCAACTCGCCCCGGGCATTCGCATACCCCGTCTTGAGCGAGCCGCCGAGCTTGCGGTTCACCGGGTGGTGGACGACTCGCACCCGGGGATCGGCGGCGGCCAGCTCGTCGGCCAGCCGGCCGGTGGCATCGGTGGAGGCGTCGTTGACGATGAGCAGATCGTACTCACCCACCTCGCCCAGCGAGATGAGCGTGTCGCAGGCCTCGCGCGCCGCGTCGACCGCCCGATGGATGTACTCCTCCTCGTTCCACATCGGGAAGAACACGGTGATCGAGGAGAAGCGGGGCGTCGACACGGCGTCGGGCACGGGGAGCGAGGGTACCGGGAACTGCCTACGCTCGGCCCGTCATGGCCGCACTTCCGGTTCACTTCACCGACATCCTGACGGCCGCCGACGCCATCGCGGGCCAGGTCGTCCGAACGCCGACGTTGCCCTCCGAGACCCTGTCGTCGCTCCTCGGCGCCGAGATCTGGCTCAAGTTCGAGAATCTCCAGTTCACCTCGTCGTTCAAGGAGCGCGGCGCGCTGTACCGGCTCCTGCAGCTCACACCCGACGAGCGTCGCCGAGGCGTGATCGCCATGTCTGCTGGCAACCACGCCCAGGGCGTTGCTCGCCACGCCGCGCGACTTGGGATCCCCGCGACGATCGTGATGCCTCGCTTCACCCCGAACATCAAGGTCGCGGGTACCGAAGCACTGGGGGCCACGGTCGTACTGGAGGGCGACGACCTCGGTCAGTCCCGGATCGTCGCCGAGCGACTTGCCGCCGACCACGGCTACGTCTGGGTGCCGCCGTACGACCACCCGGCCATCATCGCCGGCCAGGGCACCTGTGGACTCGAACTCGTCGAGGACGCGCCCCATCTCGACGCCGTGATCGTCCCCGTCGGTGGCGGAGGACTGATCGCCGGCATCGCCGTCGCCGTTGCCGAGCGGTCACCGGGCACCGACGTGATCGGCGTGCAGGTCGCCCGGTACCCCTCGATGGTCCGGGCCCTCCGTCACGACCCGACGCCGCTGCCCGGTGGGAGCACGATGGCAGAGGGGATCGCCGTCCCCAACGCCGGCACGCTCACGACGCCCATCGTCCGGCGCCTCGTCGCCGACGTGGTCGTGGTCGACGAGGAGGCGATCGAGTCCGCCGTCAATCTCCTGCTCGAGATCGAAAAGACCGTGGTCGAGGGCGCCGGGGCTGCCGGGTTGGCCGCCGTCGCCGAATTCGGTCCCCGCTTCGCCGGGCGCCGGATCGGGATCGTCCTGTCCGGCGGCAACGCCGATCCCCGGGTGCTCGCCTCCACGATCATGCGTGGCCTCGTGCGTTCCGGTCGGCTGTCGCGGCTGACCGTCGACATCGACGACCTCCCGGGTTCGCTCGCTCGGGTCACCGCCATCGTTGCCGCGCAACGGGCCAACATCGTCGAGGTCGCCCATCAGCGCCTGTTCTCGGATCTGTCGGTGAAGTCGGCAGCGCTCGAACTGGCCGTGGAGACCCGCGACCGGGCGCATACCGACGCCCTGGTCGCGGATCTCCGTCTCGCCGGGTACACGGTTCGAACCGGCGAGATGCGCTAGTCAGCGGCCCGCCGCCCGGACGGTCCAGTTGCCGAACAGGCGGAAACCCGGGTGGGCACCGGGCTGAGGCACACGGCCGAGCGCTTTCCGGGCCGAGGGCCGGCCCACCCGGCCCACCCGGGCCACCCGGGCCGGCACGAGCGGCCCGAACCGTTCGGCGTTGGCCTGCTGGGCCGCCATCGACTGGCGGGCCGCTGCGATGGTCACGCGGTCGATCATGGTGGTGCCTCCCTGCCGCGGTTGCGGCTGCTCGATGGCTCCACGATGCGCCTGCGCCACGTTCGGGTCCGTCGTGGCCGAGTCGGTCGGACGATGACGTTCGTCATGCCAGACGAGCGCGGGCGAACGGAATCCGGGCTTCGATCGGCTCGGCCTC
>JBJTVH010000126.1:0-20847 GCA_046081125.1 Acidimicrobiales bacterium | reverse complement strand
CGACGACGCCCGGGCCGCCGGTCTTGCCGCTGCACGGTTGCACCACGTGCCGCTCGGGGTGGGGGCCGAGCCGGCGACCGCCGAGGCGGTCGCCACGGCGCGCCGCCGGCACCGACTCGACCGGCCGTATGCCGTGTTCGTCGGCACCGTCGAGCCGCGCAAGAACCTCGACGGTCTGCTGGCGGCGTTCGCCACCCTCGGCGATCTCGACCTCGACCTCGTGGTCGTCGGCCCCGCCGGCTGGGGGCCCGACCTCGGTCCGGTCGGGCCGCGGGTCCGGCGCGTCGGGTTCGTCGCCGGCGTCGAGAAGGACGCGCTCGTCGCCGGCGCAGCGGTGTGCGTGCAGCCGAGCCGGTGGGAAGGCTTCGGCCTGCCGGTGCTCGAGGCGATGGCGCAGGGCACACCGGTGGTCACCTCGGCCGGCACTGCGACCGAGGAGGCTGCGGGTGGTGCCGCCGTGCTCGTCGATCCGGCCCGCCCGGACTCGATCGCCGAGGGCATCCGCCAGGCGCTCGGCGAGGGAGAGCAGTTGGCGGTCGCAGGGCGGGCGCGGGCCGCAGCGATGACGTGGGACGCAACGGCCCGGGCGACCGAAGGGATCTATCGGATGCTCGGCGGGGCCCGCTGATGCGGGTCGCATGGAACGTGCTGTTCCTGCGCCCCGGGGTGGTGGGCGGCACGGAGTCCTACGCGGCGGCGCTCGCCGACGGCCTGGCGACGCACGCCCCGGCGGTCGAGGTGTCGCTCTACGCCCTGGCGGCGCTGGGGTCCGCGCGCCCGGAGCTCGTCACCGGTCGGGTGGTGCACACGGCGCCGGTGTCGGGTCGCCTGCGGCCCGTCCGGGTGGCCGCCGAGACCACCTGGCTGGCGGCCCGCCTGCGTCGTGACCGGCCCGACGTCGTGCACCACCTCGGGGGCACGGTGCCCGGCGGCCCCGTGCCGGCCGTCGTCACGATCCACGACCTGCAGCCGCTCGATCATCCCGAGCACTTCTCGGCGCTCAAGCGGGCCTTCCTGCGCCGAGCGCTACCGGCCGCCGTGCGGCGTGCCGCCGTCGTGTGCACGCCCTCGGAGCAGGTGCGTGCGCGGGTGATCGAACGGCTCGGTGCCGACCCGGACCGGGTCGTGGTCGTGCCCGTCGGCTGGATCGGACCGGCGCGGCCGCCGGTTCCGGTGCCGCCCGGGCCCGGCCTGCCTGCCCGCTACGTGCTCTACCCGGCGATCACCTACCCGCACAAGGACCACGTCACGCTGGTGCGCGCGCTGGCCGGCCTGCCCGGCGACGTCGGCCTGGTGCTCACCGGCGGCGAGGGGTCGGCCGAGGCGACGCTGTGGGCCGAGGCCGACCGGCTCGGGGTCCGTCATCGGGTGCACCGACCCGGGCGTGTCCCCGCCGGTGTGCTCGCCGGCCTGTACGCCTCGGCGGCGGTCGTGGCGGTCCCCAGCCGGTACGAGGGGTTCGGGATCCCCGTCGTCGAGGCCTTCCGGGCCGGGGTGCCGGTCGTCGCCGCGGCGGCGACGTGCCTGCCGGAGGTGGTCGGCGACGCCGGGCTGCTGGTGCCGCCCGGCGACGTGACCGCGTGGACCGAGGCGCTCGGCGCCGTCCTGGCCGATCCGGCCCGGGCCGCTGCCCTGGTTGAGCGGGGGCGGGCCCGACTCGCCGCGCACGACGCCCGCTCGATCGTCGCCGCCCAGGTGGCCGCCTACGAACGGGCCGCCGGCCCGTAGGGTTGGGACATGGCGACCACCCTCACCGACCCGGGCGCGCTGCTGGCGGCGGCGCGCGAGCTCGTGCCCCTCGTCGAGGCGCACGCCGATGCGAGCGAGCAGGGGCGGCGGCTGGCGCCGCCGGTCGTCGAGGCGTTGCGCTCGGCCGGGCTGTTCCGGTTGTGCGTGCCTGCGGCGTACGGCGGCCCGGAGGTCGACCCGCTGACGGTGTCGGAGATCATCCAGACCGTCGCCGCCGCCGACGGTGCCGCCGGGTGGTGCCTGATGATCGCGTCGACCACGTCGTCGATGTCGATGTTCCTGCCGCCCGACACCGCCCGGGCGATCTACGCCGACCCGGCGGTGATCACCGGTGGGGCATACGCCCCCAACGGCCGTGGCGTGCGCACCGAGGCGGGGTGGTCGGTGACCGGGCGGTGGCAGTGGGGGAGCGGCACCCAGCACTGCGATTGGGTCACCGGCGGTGCCCTCACCGACGACGGCGGGTTCCATCTGTGCTTCCTTCCCGCCCGCGCCGTCGAGTTCCACGACACCTGGTACTCGTCGGGCCTGCGGGGCACCGGGTCGCTCGACTTCTCCGTCGACGCGGTGGTGGTCCCGTTCGATCACACGGTGCAGCCCGGGGTGGGGCGCCCGACGATCGACGGCGCGCTCGCCCGGTTCCCGAACTTCAACCTGCTCGCCACCGGGGTCGCCTCGGCGGCGCTGGGCATCGCCCGCCGGGCCCTCGACGAGATCACCGCGCTCGCCGGCGGCAAGCGGCCGCTGTTCTCCGCCAAGACCGTCGCCGACTCCGCGGTCGCCCAGGACGGCTTCGCCCGGGCCGAGGCGGGCCTCGGCGCCGCCCGTGCGTTCCTGGCCCACGAGGTGGGTACGGCGTGGGCGGTCGCGCAGGCCGGCGACCGGGTGTCGACCGAGCAGCGGGCGCGGGTCCGCCTGGCCTGTGCCCATGCGGCGCGCGCCGCCGTGGCGGCGGTCGACGCCGCCTACGAACTCGGCGGCGGTACCTCCGTGTACGCCACCAGCCCGCTGCAACGCTGCTTGCGTGACGTCCACACCGCGTCGCAGCACCTGATGGTGTCGCCCCGGATGTTCGAAACCGTCGGCAAGGTCCTGTGGGACCGCAAGGTGGACGTGACCACGCTGTGAGCGCGCCCGGCAACCCGGCGTCGGTCGTGCTCGGCCTCTGGCAGGATCGCCCGCCGCGCGAAGTCCTCGCGATCGCCGCGGCGGCCGACGCCCTCGGCTACCCCGAGCTGTGGGTCGGGGAGATGGCCACCTGGGATGCGTTCGCGCTGGCGACCGCGATCGGCCTGGCGACGGAACGGATCGAGCTGACGATCGGGCCGCTGGCGGTCCCGGTGCGCAGCGCGATGACGATGGCGATGGGCACGGCCTCGGTCGCCGAACTGACGGGTCGGCCCACCCACCTGGCGATCGGAACCTCCTCGACGGTCGTCGTCGAGCACTGGCACCGGCGCAGCCGGGCCCGACCTGCCGTCCAGCTCGCCGAGTCTGCCGACGCCCTGCGCCCGTTGCTCGCCGGCGCACGCGGGCCGGGCGGCTACCGCTTGCGCCTACCGGCCCCGACCACGTCGCTCACGGTCGCCGCCCACGGCCCCCGGGCCGTCGAGCTCGGCGGCCGGGTGGCCGACCGGGTCGTGGTCAACACCGTCACCCCGGCCTCGGCCGCCGTGATCCGCGAGCGCCTGGACGACGCCGCGCACCGGGCCGACCGGCCAACCCCGACGCTCGCGGCCTGGTTGTCGGTGTGCGTCGATCCGGGTCCGGCCACCCGGGCGCAACTCGCCAATGCGTACGCGATGTACCTGGCGGCGCCGGGCTACGGCGAGATGTTCGCGGAGGCCGGCTTCGGTGAGCTCGTCTCCCGGGCCCGCGCCGGTGCGGCGTTCCCCGAGCTCGTCGCCGCCCTGCCCGACGAGTTGCCCGACGCGGTCGGCCTGCACGGATCCCACGCCGAGATCGCGTTGCGGGTCGCTGCGTACCGCGCCGCCGGGGTCGACGAGTTGGCGCTCGCGGTCACCACCGCCGAGGACCCCGATGGCGCCCGAACGCTCGCCGCGGTCGCTGCGCTGGTCGGCGTGGGCACCCCGGGCTGACCCGCCGGGCCCGGCCCCGGGCCTGCGGGGCTACGGTCGGCCGCCGTGGAGACCATCCGACTCGAGCGCGACGGCGACGTCCTCGTCGCCACGATCGACCACCCGCGCAGCCCGATGAACGCGATCGACGCGACGTTGCATCACGATCTCGCCGAGCTGATGCGCACCCTTCGCCAGGAGACCGAGGCTCGGGCGGTGCTGCTGACCGGTGCGGGGCGGGCGTTCTCGGCGGGTGGCGATTTCGACTGGTTCCCGACGCTGCGCTCGGTCGAACGGCTCGCCGCGCTGCACCGTGAGGCCAAACAGCTCGTGTGGGACCTGCTCGACGTCCCGATCCCCGTGGTGTGCGGGCTCAACGGGCCCGCCGTCGGCCTCGGCGCGTCGGTGGCGCTGTTGTGCGACGTGATCGTCATGGCCGACACCGCGACCGTGCTCGATCCCCACGTGCGCGTCGGAATCGTCGCCGGCGACGGTGGCGCCGCGATCTGGCCGTTGCTCGCCGGCCCGGCGATCGCCAAGCAGTACCTGCTCACCGGCGATCCGGTGCCCGCCGCCGAGGCCTACCGGCTCGGGTTGGTGAACGAGGTGGTGCCCGCGGCCGACCTGCCGGCCCGGGCGCTGGCATGGGCCCGCCGGCTGGCGGCGGGCGCTCCGCTCGCCGTGCAATACACGAAGGCGGCGGTGAACCAGCAGGTGAAGCGGGCGTTGCTCGAGAGCTTCGATCTCTCGACGGCGTTCGAGCTGATGACGTTCCTGTCCGCGGATCACCGTGAAGCGATCGACGCGATCGCCGCCAAACGCCCACCCACGTTCGAAGGACGATGACGATGACCGACCCCGCACCCGACGCGCCCCTCGGGGTGATCGATGCGCTGTTGACCACCCGGGCGATGCGTCGGTTCACCGACGAGCCGGTGACCGACGACGAGATCCGTCAGTGCCTCGCCGTCGCCCAGCAGGCCCCGACGGGCGGCAACGTGCAACCGCAGCAGTACCTCGTGCTCACCGACCCCGAACCCAAAGCGGTCGTCGGGGAGCTGTACCGGTTGTCCTACGAGCGCTACGAGCGGGCCCTGGGCGATCCGGCGTCGTTCCGGTCTCCCGAGGACGAAGCGTCGTGGCGGCGGACCCGGGCGGCGTCCCAGCACCTCGCCGACCACCTCCACGAGGCGCCGGCCCTGGTGCTGTTCCTCCTGCCGATCATTCCGTGGGGGGCGCGCGACGACGAGGGGTTCCTCGACATCGGGCCGCTGTACGCCTCGGTCTATCCGGCGGTGCAGAACTTCTGCGTCGCGGCTCGGGCGCTCGGGATCGGTACGGCGCTCACGACCGTGATCCGCATCCGTACCGAGGAGGTGCGCGCCGCGCTCGGCATCCCCGACGGCTACGAGATCGCAGCGCTCGTCCCGATGGGCCGCCCCGTCGGCCGGTTCGGCCAGGCCCGGCGCAAGCCGGCGGCCGCCGTCACCCACTGGCAACGGTGGGGCAACCGGCAGCGCTGAGCGCCGGTCAGAGCCCGGCGAGCAACGAGGGCAGTTCGTCGAGCGTCTCGATCCGGTGGACGCCCTGCGGCGGTGTCCAGTCGTCGCCGTACCGGTCGAGCCACACGCTGACCAGCCCGGCGGCGTGCGCACCCTCGGCGTCGCACGCGATCGAATCGCCGACGTACACGGTGCGCCCGGGTCGGGTGCCGAGCACCTCGCAGATCAGCTCGAAGGCTGCGGCGTCCGGCTTTCGCCGTTCGGCGACCACGGCGTGCTCGAACCAGTCGCGCAGCCGCAGCCGTTCGACCTCGGCCGGGAGGTGCCGGTTGTTGGACAGCACGGCGAGGCGGTGCCGGTCGACGAGGGTGTCGAGCGTGGGCACCACGTCCGGGAAGTAGCCGACCCACAGCTCCTCGCGGAACCGTCGCAGCACGAGCGCAAGGTCGGCGGCGTCGAGCTCTGGCAGCGCGACGGGCCAGTGGTGGTCGGCGGCGTCGTGGAGGGCCCAGGTGCGCCGGATCACCGCCACGCCGTCGCGGCGCTCGTGCAGCACGGCGTCGGCGTAGGCGAGTAGGGCGTCGGCCACGTCGTCGCCGGCAACGTCGCCGACGGTCCGCCGGATCGACCCGGTCCAGTCGAGCAGTGTGTCGTCGAGGTCGAACACCACGGCGTCGGGACCGGCCATCAACGCATCGTAGGGATCGGGCTCGGCCCGGGTCAGCCGTCGGCGGGGACGGCGAGCTCACGCAGGCCGCCGCCCCCGGAGGGGACGAACCGGCTGAGCCGCAGCCCGCCGACGGGAACACGGTCGAGGTCGACGACCTGTTCGAGGCAGGAGGCCCCGGCACACTCGGTCACGACGATGCGTGCACCGGGAAGGATCCGGAACGGCGACGGCTCGGCGTCGATGTTGCGGATGTACCAGTCCTGCCCGGTCGGCAGGGTGACCCCGTCGCGAGCGGCCTCGGTGCGAGCCGCAGCGCCCGTGTACCGCTCGACGACGTCGATCAGTGCCATCGGTCCGGGCTGCAGGGCGACGAGATAGCCGTACGCGTTGGTGTCGGGGAGCACCGGGGGGATCGTCGAGCTCGGTGGCGGCAGCGGGACCGTCGTGGTCGGCGGGCGCTCGCTGGTGGTAACCGGGGCCGGGGTGGTTGCCGGCGGCTTGGTGGTGGGGGTCGCTGCCGTGGTGGGGGTCGCTGTGGTGGTCGCCGGCGTCGCCGGGGCCGAGGTCGCCGGGGTGGTGGAACCGGTCGTGGCAACGGTCGTCGTGACGGTGCTCGGGCTCCCGCCGGTCGTGGTCGAGGCCTTCGGCGAGGTGACGACGGATCCGGTCGAGCTCGAGGCGGGCTCGGGTGCCGGGGCGGTGTCGGATGCGGACGCGCAGGCGACGCTCACGAGCGCAAGGGCGATCGCGCCGGCGTGGCCGAGCCGAACGGGGAAGGGTCGGGAGCGGTGTGGCCGCACGACGATCCCATCGGCAGCAGCGGCCCCCGATGGAGCCCTTCCAAGCTTGTCGGGTTCTTGCCGGGCTGCACCGGGAGCCCCGACGTGGAGGGTCGATCCTTGGAGGCGACCCGGGAGGAGCCCGTGACGACGCCGGCGGTCACGCTGACCCACCTCGACCTGTTGGAGGCCGAGGCCATCCATCTGCTGCGCGAGGTGGTCGCCGAGTGTGAGCGGCCCTGCCTGCTGTTCTCCGGCGGCAAGGACTCGACCGTGCTCGCGGAACTGGCTCGCCGGGCCTTCGCCCCGGCGCCGGTGCCGTTCCCGTTGTTGCACGTCGACACCGGGCACAACTTTGGCGAGGTGCTCGAGTTCCGCGACCGAATCGTGGCCCGCTTCGGGCTGCGCTTGCTGGTGGCGTCGGTCCCGGAGGCGATCGCTGCGGGCCGAGTGGTCGAGGAGCCCGGCGGCAGCCGGAACCGGCTGCAGATCCCGGTGCTCGTCGACGCGATCGCCCGGCACCGCTTCGACGCCGTGTTCGGCGGGGCCCGGCGCGACGAGGACAAGGCCCGGGCCAAGGAGCGGATGGTGTCGGTGCGCGACGAGTTCTCCCAGTGGGAACCGCGCCGGCAGCGGCCCGAGCTGTGGTCCCTGCACAACTGCCGGGTCGGCCCCGGTGAGCACCTGCGGGTGTTCCCGCTGTCGAACTGGAACGAACTCGACGTGTGGGCCTACGTGCAGCGGGAGGAGATCGAACTGCCCTCGCTCTACTACGCGCACCGGCGCACGGTGGTGGAGCGCGACGGGATGGTGGTGCCGATCGGCCCGCACGTGGCCGCCCGGCCGGACGAGGAGCCGTTCGAAGCGATGGTGCGGTTCCGCACCGTCGGCGACGCGACCTGCACGGCGGCGGTGGTGTCGAGCGCGGCGACCGTCGAGCAGGTGATCGTCGAGACGGCGGTAGCCGCAGTGTCCGAGCGCGGCGCGACCCGCGTCGACGACCGGATCTCCGACGCCGGGATGGAAGACCGGAAACGAGAGGGCTACTTCTGATGGACCTCGTGCGCCTGGCGACCGCCGGTTCCGTCGACGACGGCAAGTCCACCTTGATCGGACGGCTGTTGCACGACACCAAGAGCCTGCCGGCCGACACGCTCGCCTCGCTCGAACGGTTGAGCATCGAGCGGGGCCTCGACCACCTCGAGCTCGCGCTCGTCACCGACGGACTCCGGGCCGAACGCGAGCAGGGGATCACCATCGACGTCGCGCACCGGAGCTTCCAGACCAGACGGCGCCGCTTCCTGCTCGCCGATTGCCCCGGACACTTGCAGTACACGCGCAACATGGTGACCGGGGCGTCCGACGCCGACATCGCCGTCGTGCTCGTCGACGCTCGGCACGGGCTGATGGAACAATCACGCCGGCACGCCTTCCTCGCCGCGCTGCTCGGGGTGCGCCACCTCGTGATCGCCGTGAACAAGATGGACCTCGTCGGCTTCGCTGCCGAGGTGTTCGAGCGCATCCGAGCCGAGTTCGAGGCGTACTCGGCCAAGCTCGAGGTGCAGGACGTCGCGTTCGTCCCGATCAGCGCGCTGCACGGCGACAACGTCGTGGCCCGGTCGCCGTCGATGCTCTGGTACGAAGGCGCGACCCTGCTGCACCACCTCGAGTCGGTGCACGTGGCGGCGGACCGCAACTTCGTCGACGCCCGCTTCCCGGTGCAGCTGGTGCTGCGGCCGCGCACGGCCGAGCATCCCGACTACCGGGGCTATGCCGGCCGGATGTCCTCGGGGGTGCTGCGCGTCGGTGACGAGGTGGTGGCGCTGCCCGCCGGGCTGACGACCCGGGTCGTCGGGCTCGAGGTGGCCGGACGAGCCGTGGCCGAGATCGCCCCGCCGCTTCCTGCGACGGTCCGTCTGGCCGACGACATCGACCTCGGCCGAGGCGATCTGCTGTGCCGGCCCCGCAACCGGCCCACCGTCACCCAAGACCTGTCGGTGCTGACGTGCTGGATGGACGACCGCAGCGAGCTCGCTGCGGGCCGCGCCCTGCTGGTGAAGCACACCACCCGCACGGTGCGGGCCGTCGTGCGCAGCGTCGACTACCGCGTCGATATCGACACCCTGCACCGTGTCGAGTCCCCGGAGTCGTTGCGGAGCAACGACATCGGCCGGGTGACCCTGCGCACCGCCCAGCCGGTGATGGTCGACCCGTACCATCGCAATCGCGAGACCGGGTCGCTCGTGCTGATCGACCCGCAGACGAACGCAACCGTCGCCGGCGCCCTGGTGCGCTGAGCGTCGCCCGTACCGTCACCAGGGAAGGTCGCGGCCGAGGAGTTCCTCGAGGCGTCGGACCTCGTCCCGGTACCGCTCGACGAGCCGGGCGCGCGTCGCGGGGTCCATCGCGTCGCCGCCGGCGTCGTTGTGCACCCGGGGATCCCCGAGGGTGTGGTCGGGCAACCCGAGGTCCCGGTAGAGGCGGCCCATCACCGAGGTGGGATCCGCGAACAGCTCGTCACACACGATCACGTGCACCGCATCGCGGCCGTAGGCCGCAAACCATCGCCCCAGGGCGTCCGTGTAGCAGCCCTGTGCGACATAGGTGTGATGCCGGTGCGCGTGTGACACCGCCGTAGGGTCGCCGCCGATGCGCTCGTGCTCACCCGCTGTGCGCGCCGCCTCGGCGGCGAGGGCGGCGGCGAAATCCAACGGCTCGTCGTGGTTGGCCCGCCGCTCCTTCCAGTGGGACCAGGCCCGCTCGACCGGGTTGCGCAGCGCCACCACGATCTGCGCCTCGGGGACCGTGGCCCGGGCCCGCTCGGGCGCGAGCGGGTGGAAGAGGTAGTACGGCGTCGACTCGAGCGCCGCCGCCGCCCCGGTGTGGCGCCGGGTGGCCGCACGCGTGGCGATGGTCGGGAAGTGCGACCGGTACCAGGCTTCACCGCGGTCGAAGTGGTCGGTGAAGTAGTACGTCCCTTTCACCTGCTCGGGGCGCGGAAACGTCGGCAGCACGCTCGGGTGGTCGAGCAGGTACCCGTGGAGCGACGTCGATCCGCCGCGTTTGGCCCCGATGACGATGACGTCGGGTCCGGGGCGCCACGGTGCGCTCAGCCGGCCGACGGTGCGCAGCGTGGACTTGGCGGCGGTGCGCGCGGCGACGCCCGGCCGCGACCGCTTCACGTGCCGCTCGTACCGCTCGACCGCGGTCATCGGCCAGCTCCTGCGGTGCGGAGGCGCTCGCGCCAGCAGATGCCGGCGGCGACCCCCACGACGGGCAACTGGGGCAGCAGGCCGTAGAACGGCACCTGGACGAGCGCGACGAGGACCGAGGCGAATGCAGCGACCCCGATCGGGGTGGCGAGCCGGGCGGCGCGCCGTACGACGCCGACCAACCAGCCCACGAACAGACCGGCGGCGACCACCCCGTGCGACTGCAGGAGGTACCAGAGCATCCCCTGGGTGCCCACGAGCGGCAGGTCTTCGCTGGCGCGGCGCGGCGATCCGAACCCGACGAGCGGGGAGTCGAGGGCAGAACCGAGCGCGCTTTGGTAGACGCTCGTGCGGGCGGCGTTCGAGTCGGCGGCGTTGTCGAACTTCGCCGTGATCAGCGAACCCAGCGGGGTCGCGACGACCACGACGCCGACGGCGGCGGCCAGCAAGCCGATCCCGGCCAGGGCCCGCCGGTCACCGTCGAGGGCGGAGCGTACGGCGTAGACCACGGCGACCACGCCGAGCGACAGCCACAGACCGCGGTTCATCGACACCACGATCGGTACGAGCGCCGCGAGCGCAAGCGCCACGCCGATCCGTCGCCGCTGCGGTGTCGCATCGACGATCCAGCAGTGGACGAACCAGGGCGTGAGCAACCCGAGCGCCGATCCCCAGCCGTTCGCGTAGGCGAAGGGGGCGGCCGGCCGGGGCAGCGGGAACCCGAGCCAGCTCTGGACCTCGGCGAGCCGCACCACGGTGAGGTCGCGCAGGTACTCCTCGGCGGCGAGTGCGTTCGGCAACACGAGCTGGAACGGGCTCGGCGTCGACGCTCCCTGGAAGACCAGTGCGCCGTAGCCGAACGCGACGAGCCATACCCACGCCGTCGCCCACCACCCGGCGATCCGGCGCGAGGGCAGCACCGTGTCGGGCACCGTCACTATCCACACGTAGACGGTGGCGAGGGAGGCGAACAGCGCGAGGCGGTAGCCGAACAGGGCGAGCGACCCGATCGATCGCAGTTGCAGGCCCGACACGGCGACGAGCGCCAGCAGAGCGACGAGCAACCCGATCCCGCGGGGCAGCACGACGGGCCGGTTGGCCAGCAGCCAGGAGCCGAGCACCAGCACCGGCAGGCACCACAGCATCGCCAGCACGCCGAGCAGGTACCAGATCGGCAGCAACGTGCACAGTGCCGCCATCGCCGTGGAACGGGCCGGGAACCCCGTCGTCCACCCTGGGCGGGCACGCAGCGCAGTGGGGGACGGTGATCGTCCGACGACGAACGACGACACGGCTCAGCGCTCCGGGTGGGTGGTGGGAAGGGTGCCGGGAGACCGGCCGCTTCGAATGCTCGTGTCGAGGCCCAGGAGACCGTCGATCAACTGCGGGATGGCTCGCAGCCCCGGCGGGGTCTCCTCGTCGGCCACCCGGACGCGGTATCGCCCGGGATCGGTGACGGCGGCGTCGAGCCAGGACGCGAGCGTGGCGGCGTCATCGGCGACGAGGGCTTTGCCGAGTGCGGCGAGCCGCTGGCAGAACGCTCGCTGGTGGTCGTCGATCACCTCCCGGCGGTCGGCCCGGCGAGCCACCACGACCGGGAGCCGCCCGGCGGCCCGGGCGTCCATGACGGTTCCGGGACCTCCGCCGCAGACGACCAGCGCCGCTCGGGCGAAGGCGACCTGCATCTCGTCGATGGTGAGCATCGGGCGGTTCAGACCGTACGACGACGGTCGGGAGTGCCCGTGCTGGACGAGCAGCGGTCGCTCCGGGTTGTGGGCCGCCCATGCGTCGACCCAGTCGATGAGGCGATCGAAGCGGTGGTGGTCGGTCCCGACGGTGACGAACACGAGGCCGGGCGAAAGGGGAGGCAGAGGCATCGGGGCGCTCAGTAGACCGGTCCGGCGACGACGGCGCGCGGGTAGAACTGGCGCTGCTCCTCCCACTGCACGAGGAACAGGTCGACGACACGGTGGCACAGGCGGCCGCTGAGCGTCGGCGAGTCGATGCGGTCGTAGACCTCCAGGAACACCGTGCGAATCCCGAGCAGCCGAGCCAGGAACACAAAGGGCACCCCGATGCCGGCTCCGGCGGTGACCACGAGGTCGGGTCGTTCGTGACGCAGCATCCGCCAGGCCAGGCCGAGGTTCCGAGCGGCGTTCGGGAGGTTGCGGGTGGTGGGCCAGTACCCGAACACGACCCGGTCGTCGGCGAGGCGGCTGCGGACGTCGGCGGTATCGAACGACACCCAGGTCGTGTCGAAACTGCGCCAATAGCCCTGCAGGCGTGCGAGTTGCGCAAGGTGGCCGCCGGCGGAACTCACCAGCATCACGCGGGGGCGGGTGACGGTCATGCCGCCTCCCGCAGCCCGACGGTGACGGCAGCGAGGCGGTCGGCACCGAGGGCGTGGAGCTCGTCGATGGCGCTGCGCACGGCCGCTTCGGTGGTGTCGCCGGCGTCGACTGCGAGCACGACCCGGTCGACGAGAGGGACGAGTTCGGCGACGTCGGGGAATTCGAACGACGGCGCGAGCACCACGACGAGGTCGGCGAGCGCGTGCAACTCGGGAAGCAGCGGGCCCAGGCCCGACCACCGCACGAGGTGGGCGACGCGCGGGTCGCCGACGGGCGGCCCGGGCAGGACGGCGACGTTGCGCCGGTCGCGCAACGCGATCAGCGCGACCTGCACGGGCACGACGCGGCGGATCACCCCGATCGCCGCGGCGGTGTCGACGACGCCGAGGATCTCGCTGGCGGCGGTGGTCCGGCAGTCGGCCCAGACGAGGATCACCCGCCGGCCGCCGGCGCCGAGGGCGGTGACGAGGTCGACGGCGACGTGGGGCGCGAGGCGAGACCCGGCAGGGGCGGTCACGAGCACCGTGCGCTGGCCGTCGGGCCCGAGGAGATGGGCGGCGAGCCGGCGCACGCCGTCGGCGCCGGCGGGATCGCGCAGGCGGGCCTCGGGGAGGTTGACGAGGTAGCTCCCCGGCCCCAGGAGATTCGCCAGCGCGGTCGTCGATCGGATCCGGCCGCGGGCGCGATCGAGCGCGACGAGGACGCCGATCGCAGCGATCACGCCGATCACCGCACCGGCGAGCGCGGTCAGCGGGAGCGGGACCCGCCCGGTGGCGACGGGTGCACCGGTGGCCACCAAGGCTCCCGGGTTCGGGTCGGTGAGCTTGAGTTCGAGCCGGCGGCTCGACAAGTCGTCGAGCTGCCGTTTGAGGTTGTCGCGTTCCTGCTCGGCCACGATCCGCTCGGACCCGGTTGCCGCCGCAACCTTCGCCACGGCCGCCGCCGATGCTTCGCCGGCCCGTTTGGCTTCCTCCTCGATCGTGGCGAGCGCCTTGTCACGTCGCTGCTCGACGGTCGCGCGACGCTCGTCGAGGTAGGCCCTAGCGAGGGCGTCGACGCGCGCTTGTGCCGCCGTCGCATCGGCGGCGTCGTAGTCGAAGCGCAACACGGTCGAACGGTCCGTCGCCGACACCGTGAGGAAGGCGAGCAGGTCCTCCGGCGGGCGGGTCTCGCCGAGGGCCTTCGCCGCGCGCCGGGCGACGGCGAGCGAGCGGGTGACCTGGCGCTCGGTCTCGATGTTCACGCTCGACCCGCTCGAGCCGGGGCTCAGCGGGTCGGGAGGAAGGGGTGTGACGACCACGAGCGTCGAGGCTCGGACCGCGCTGCGCTGGTTGACCCCGACGAACGCCCCGCCGACCAAGCCGACGACCGCCGCAACGGCGAGCAGCGGGGCGTGCCGCCGGGCGAGCACGACCCAGCCGCCTGCAAGCGCGACGGAGGGCGGGAGGTTCACGCTACGAGAATCGCTGAACCACGCAGCGATGCCAGGCTGCGGACGGTTCTTGCCCAAGTCTTGTGGTCGGCCAGCGCTCGCCGTGCCGGCGCGTCCACAGGATGTGTCCGATGGCTGCCGCTGGTCGATTCCCGGAACCGCACGAGTCCCCTCGCCCGCCGGCGCTCAGTGTCGTCGTGGCCACGCGTGACCGACCGGTGCTGGTGCGCCAGGCGCTGGCCGCGATCGCCGCGCAGGACCTCGACGCCGTGGTGGAGACCGTCGTCGTGTTCGACCAGTGCGACCCCGATCCGACCCTGGCTTCGCACGACGAGCGCCGACCGGTGCGGGTCCTGGCCAACGAGCGCACCCCGGGACTGGCGGGGGCCCGCAACACCGGCATCCTCGCGGCCCGAGCCCCCTGGGTGGCCTTCTGCGACGACGACGACACCTGGCTGGCGGGCAAAGCCGCCCGGCAGCTCGCGCACGCGGTGTCCCGTCCGGGTGCGGAGCTGTTCGTAACCGGCGTCGTGGTCGATGACGGTCGCCGCCGGACGGTTCGACTGCCGGCGCCCGCCATCACCCACGACGACCTGCTGCGGTCCCGGGTCGCGGAGGCTCATCCGTCGTCGTTCCTGGTTTGTCGCGACGCGCTGCTCGGCGGACTCGGTCTCGTCGACGAGTCGCTGCCTTCGAGCTACGCCGAGGACTACGACCTGCTGCTGCGAGCCGCCCGCCGGGCCGACGTCGCCGGTCTCGCCGAGCCGCTGGTCGAGGTGCGCTGGCATGCGCAGTCGTTCTTCGCGGCCAAGTGGCGCACGATCGACGATGCGCTCGGCCACCTGCTCGCCGCGCACCCCGAGTTCGCCTCCTGCCCCCGGGGCAAGGCCCGTATCGTCGGCCAACGAGCCTTCGCCCGAGCGGCCGGAGGCCGGCGCCGGGCCGGGGTGCGCCTTGCGTTCGACGCCGGCCGGCTCCACTGGCGTGAGCCCCGGGTGCCGCTCACCGTGGCCGTGGCGGCGGGTCTGTCCCCCGACTGGGTCCTGCGCCGCCTCCACGAGCGCGGCCGGGGCATCTGACCCGTGCCGTCGTTCGCCGGCGGGCGGCCGGCCCGTTCAGGCCGCGCCGCGTTCGCCCTGGGCGGCACCGTCGGCGATCGCAGCGTGGTCGGGGTCGGGTTCGAGTCCTCGGGCGCGGGCCGTTTCTGCCCGCAGGGCCAGCGCAAGCCGGTGCGTGGCCGTGAGCAGGCGGCGATCGTCGCGAGTGCGGGCCAGGCCACCGGCGATGTGGGCGGCGGCGTCGAGCGCCTGGGCGAGCGGTTGCCGGCGCTCGACGAGGGCACGTTGGAAGGCGTGGTGGACGAGGTCCAGCCCGACCGGTGCACCCGGCTCGGCGTACTCCCAGTCGAAGGCCCACAGCGCCGGGCCGTCGACGGCGAGGTTCCACGGCACCCAGTCGCCGTGCCACCAGCCGGTGCGCACGGTGCGCCGATCGAACGACGAGAGCAGGTCCTGCAAGCGCCGGGTGCCGGCGCCGGCGGCCGGCGCGGCGCGCATGCGCTCGGCCAGCGGACTCGAGCCCCACGGCTCGGCCCGGGCGTCTGCGGCGGCGAGCGCGCCGAGTGCGAGCGCGCCGGGCAGGCAACGGGTGGGCGGGCGACGGACACCGACGGGGAGCGGGGCGGTGACACAGACGGTTCGCTCGCCGAGCGGGCCACCATGGAGCAGGGCGGGCAGGCGCAGCGCGCCGTCCCCGAGGTTCGCCCCGAGCCGGCGGAGCGCAGCCACCTCGGTCCGGACGAGGCCGTCGGTGACGGAGTTGCGCCCGACCTTGGCATAGGCGAGGGGGCGGCCGTCGAGGTCGAACACCTGCAGGGTGGGTTTGGTCGTCACCTGGTCGGCCCGAACGCCCGCGAGCCACAGCACTGCCGCTCGCCCGAGCAGCGCCGCAAGGTCGTCGCCGAGGCGGCGACTTGTGGTCTCGTCGTCGCCGAGGCGGCGACTTGTGGTCTCGTCGTCGCTCGACGCCGCGACGGCGATGGGTTCGCCGGCCTGGCCGGCGAGCACGAGGCCGGCGACGGCGAGCCGTCCGGCCCGCACCCGAGGATCGCGCAGGGCGCCGTAGGCGGCGATAGCCGCGGCGAGCCCGCGGCGGGGTGGCGCCTCGGGCGCCTCGGGCCCGGCCACGCCGGCGACGAGGCGCGCCCGGGACACGTCCGGAAGGGCGACGCCGCGCACGAGCGCGCTGGACGGCGACTCCGCGGGCACCACGGGCCGTCCGGCGATGGCGGCCAAGAGTGCGAGGAGATCGGGAGGTACGGGCGGCGGGCCGGCCACCGGGCGACCGTATGGGTGAGCGCACCTTGACGGCGCCGCACCCGGCCCGACGACCGGCCCATAGCGTCCGGCAGGTGCGAGAAGGTGCGGCAGTTGCGGCGACCGATGTGTCGGCGTCGCGCCGTGAGCTCGCCGACGTGGCGCGCGGTGGCGTGTTGAACCTCGTCGGCGCGGTCACCTACGGCCTGGGCGGCTTCCTCGTGGTCGCCGTTCTCGCGCGTCGCCTTCCCGTCGCCGACGCCGGCGCCGTGCTCGTTTCGATCGCAGTGTTCACGGTGCTGGCCCGCTGCGCTGAGATGGGGGCGAGCACGGGAGTGGTGCGTGCCGTCAGCCGGGCCCGGGCCTTGGGTCGCCCCGAGGCGATCGGGCGCATCCTCATCGTGGCCACCCTGCCGGTCGCGGCGGTGGGCTCGGCGCTCGGCGCCCTGCTCTGGACGCAGGCGGACCGGCTCGGGAACCTGCTCGGCGGAGCGGACCAGGCCGACAGGGTGGCGACGGCGTTGCGCCCGCTCGCCGTCGCGCTGCCCGTCGTCGCCGTGGGCTCGGTGCTCGTTGCGGCGAGCCGTGGGTTCTCGACGATGGTGCCGCAGTTGGTCGTCGATCGCATGGCCCGACCGGTGGCCCAACTGGTTGCGGTCTGGATCGCCACCGGGCTGACGGCGTCGGTCGCAGTGGCCGCAGGCGCCTGGGTGGTGCCTGCGGCGCTGGTCGGCGTGCCGATGGCACTGCTGCTCGCCCGCCGTCTCGGCTCGCGCCCGGTCGAGGTCGGGTCCTGGGCGCGGACCGGACGGGAGTTCTGGCGCTTCACCGTGCCGCGTGCCGGGGCGCAGGTGTTGCAGGTGACGATCCTGTGGTTCGACACCCTGCTCCTCAGCGCCGTGGCCGGGCCCGCCACGGCCGGGGTCTACGCCGTGGCGACCCGCTTCGTCCTCGTCGGCACCTTCGCCGCCGAAGCACTCCAACAGGTGGTCGGTCCGCGAGTCGCGGCCCAGCTCGCGCTCGACGATCGCACCGGTGCCGCTCGCGTGCTCGATGCCGCGGCGGGCTGGCAGGTCCTGCTCGTGTGGCCGTCGTTCGTGCTGCTGGCCGTGTTCGCACCCGGGGTGCTCGCCGTGTTCGGAGCGTCGTACACCGAAGCCGCCGCCGTGCTCGGGGTGCTCGCGCTCGGGCTCCTCGCGGCTGCGCCGGCCGGACCGTCGGACTCGGTGCTGCTGATGGCCGGGCGCAGCCGGGCCAACCTCGGGGTCACGGCGCTGGCTGCGGCGGTGAACATCGTCGGGAACCTGGCGCTGGTTCCGACGATGGGCATGGTCGGCGCAGCGGTGGCGTGGGCTGCCAGCATCGGCGTCGGCGCGATCGTGCCGGCGATCCTGGTGCGCGGCATGGGGATCGTCCCGACCGGCCGCCCTGCCGCGACGGCGGCGGCGGTCGGCTTGGTGGCGGTGGGTGGCGCAGCCGTGGCCGGGGTCGCCCTCGCGGGCCGTTCGCTCGCCGGGCTCGTCGTGGCCCTCGCGCTTGGGGCACCGACGCTCGTAGTCGTCGCACGGCGGCAGCCGGTGCTCGAACTGGCCTCAGTCGTACAGGGATTCCGTCGATCCTCCACGAGGGTGTCGTGACGCGCCGGTGGCTGCTGGTCGCGGTCGGACTCCTCGCCGCTGCGTGCGCGGGTGCACCCGTGGACTCGGCCCCGCTGCCGTCCCCATCGCCGACGACGGGGCCATCCTCGACCGCTCCGGCGACGACGGCTCCTGCGACGACCGGGCCTGCGACGACCGGGCCTGCGACGACCGTGAAGCCCCCGGCGCCGGCGACCAAGGTGGTCGCCGTCGGTGACATCGCCTGCCCGACCGACGACCCGAGCTACAACGAGGGCAAGGGCACGGCTCGCCACTGCCAGCACGTCGCAGTCGGCGCCCAGGTGGTGGCGGCGAAGCCTGCAGCGGTGCTGCTCGTCGGCGACCTGCAGTACCGCGACGGCACCCCTGCCGAGTTCGACGCCGTCTGGAACAAGACCTGGGCCAAGCTCGGGCTCGCCTTCTACCCGGTGCCGGGGAACCACGAGTACAACGCCGACAACGCCGTCGGCTTCTTCCGAACCTTCCCCAAAGGGTTCGGTGCGCCCGGGGCGAGTTGGTACCGCTTCGAAGTGGGTTCGTGGGTGGTGCTCGCCCTGGACTCGAACTGCGCAAAGGTCGGCGACTGCACGGCCACTGCGGCCCAGACCGTCTGGCTGCGCACCCAACTCGAGGACGTGAAGGGCCGGTGTGTCGCTGCGATGTGGCACCACCCGATGGTCACCTCGACCGACCAGACCAAACGGGACGGAGCGGCGCAACCGTCGGCCGACCCGGGCTACGACGATCGCTTCTCGGCGTGGTGGTCGCTGCTGCGCGAGGCCGGGGTGACGCTGGTGCTCAACGGGCATGCCCACAACTACGAGCGGTTCGGGCCGCTCGACGCGAAGGGCAAGCCGACCCCGGCCGGACCGGTGCAGTTCGTCGCAGGGACCGGCGGGCACAGCCTCTATCCGTTCGCAGCGACGGCTCGACCCGGCAGCCAGTTCCGGGCGGACCAGTTCGGCCACCTCGAGCTCGAGCTCGGCGCGTCGGAATACGCCTACCGGTTCGTCTCGCTCTCCAAGGGTGTGATCGACGAAGGGCGCGGGGCGTGCACGCCGGCCCGCTGACCGCCTCGGCGGTGATCAGCGGCGCTCGAGGTGTTCCACCACGGCGGCCGCCTGTCGCTCGAGGGGGACCTCGCCGACGCCGAGCACCAACTCCGGCCGGGCCGGCTCGTCGTACGGGGCGTCGTAGCCGGTGAGGCCGACGACGGCGCCCTGCCGGGCCCGGGCATAGAGCCCCTTGGGGTCGCGCTGCTCGCAGACGGCGAGCGGGGTGGCGACGTGGACCTCGACGAAGTGCAGGCCCGCCTCGCCGTGGATCCGCCGGACCGCATCGCGTGCGGCCCGGTCGGGGGAGACCGCAGCGACGAGCGCCACGGCGCCGGCATCGGCGAGCACCGCCGCCACATGGCCGAGCCGCCGGACGTTCTCGGCACGGTCCTGCGGGCTGAAGCCGAGGTCCGCGTTCAACCCGCAACGCAGGTTGTCCCCGTCGAGCACGTAGGCAAGCCGCCCGCCGGCCACGAGCATCGCTTCGACGGTGTACGCGAGCGTCGACTTGCCCGAGGCCGGAATCCCGGTGAACCACACGGTTGCGCCGCGGCAACCGGTGCGAGCCCAGCGCCGGGCGCGGTCGACGACCGGGGCATGGGGCACCACGTCGGGCGGATGAGCCGTCATCGCTCCCAGGATCGAAGACCCGGTCCCCTCGGGCCAGGGGAGCGAACGAGAAACTCGGATCTCTTGACAGAACCCGGCCCCTGCGAGGGGTGTCGTGAAGCAAAAGGCCAACGTCTTGAAGCAGGAGTGCTTGATTCCCGACCGATGAAGCCGTTCAGGAGGACATCGAAACGCAACTGCCTCCCCGAACCGTCCTGCGTGAGCGGCGTCGACCGTTCTCGATCCTCGCCCAGGGCGCTGCTGTCGCTGCCGTCATCCTCGTGTGGATCGTGGGCGTCGTCCTCGTGGGCGCCGGTGGTCAGGGTGCCCAGTTCGACGGCGCCTGGTCGGCGCCCGTGGTGCGGATCCTCACGGCGGTCGCCGGCCTGTGCGGCGTCGTTGCCGCCGCTCGCTGCTCGTTCGTCGCCCGCACCGGTGGCCGCCCGTCGGCCGCCCGGTTCTGCGCCGCTGCGATCCCGGTGTCGCTCGCCAACGGCGCGGTCGCGCTGCTGCCGGACCGCCCCGAGGTCGCCATCGCGAGCTTTGCGATGACCGGCGTGCTGCTGTCCTGGGGTCTGTGGTGGTGGCACGAAGTGCGCCGCACCCGGTTCGCACTCCTCGGCCTTGCCGCGGCGGCCCACGGCATCGGGATGCTCTGGCCAGGTTGGTCCGGCGCCTCGGGCCGGTTCCTGGCGGCGTTGAGCTTCGCGTTCTATCTCGTCGTCACCTTCCGGGATATCTCCCGCAGCGTGCTCGCCGAGGCTCGACGGGCGGGGACCGAGTCGGTCGGCGAGCCGGTGGCTGCTCTGGCCGAGACCCCGGTCGCTGAGCGGATTGCTGAACACCCGGCCGCACCGACCTTGCCGGATGCTTGAACTTCGTCCCGTATAACTGAGCTGCTCGCTCGGCGGGAGCGCCGCAGTCGTACGGGAGACGCCATGACGCACGGCATTAGGAAGGGCAACACGTCCGAGGCTCGTCCTCGTGTGTGGCATCGGGTGTTGGGTGTGGTGGCGTTGGTGGCCACGGGGTTGGCGGTGGTGTCGGCGGTGGGTGGTGCGTCGCGTCGGGTGGCGGTGGCGCAGGTGGTGTCGGGGCCGGGTGATGGTGCGTCGTCGGTGTCGGCGGGTGCGTCGTGTTGGGGGATCAAGCAGCAGTTCCCGGCGTCGGTGGACGGGGTGTATTGGTTGGTGAATGCGTCGTTGGTGGCGCCGCAGCAGTTCTGGTGTGACATGACGACCGATGGTGGCGGTTGGGTGTTGGTCGGTCGGGGTCGGGAGGGGTGGTCGTTCCGGCCGAATGGTCAGGGGTCGGTGTCGGCGGTGGCGTCGGTGCCGGCGGGGACGGGGGCGTTTGCGGTGGCGGCGTTGCCGACGAGCCTGGTCGACAAGCTGACGATGGGTCAGGCGATGAAGGACTACCCGGATGGGATCCGGGTGCGTCGGGCGGCGAACCCGG
>JBJTVH010000125.1:0-136032 GCA_046081125.1 Acidimicrobiales bacterium | reverse complement strand
GGGGGGGGGGGGGGGGGGGGGGGGGGGGGGGGGGGGGGGGTGGGCGAAGAGGTGTTGCCAGGCTTCGGTGAGCTGATGTGGCAGGTGTCGCTCGCTGCGGTGCCGACGGCGATTCTGTCCCGACAGACCGCCGTCGTCCGTGGCAGCTCGTTGATCGTCAACCTGCCGGGGAAGCCGTCGGCGATCGACGACTGCCTCCGCGCGGTGTTGCCCGCGATCCCCTACTGCATCGATCTGATCGGCGGACCGCGCCTCGAGACCTGCGGCGGGATCGCCGCGTTTCGTCCGGGTGGTTCGGCGTGACGGAGTCCGACGGCCTCGTGGGGCTCGGCCCTGCGGCGTGGAGCGTCGATGCCGGCGACACCATCGCCGAGCTCGTCTGGTCACCCACGGACGAACGTCTCGCCGTCGGCTGCTCGGGCGGCGACGTGGTCGCGTTCGACGAGGCAGGACTGGTGATCGACCGCAGGCTCCGTCACCCGTCGGGAACGTCGTGCGTCGCGTGGTTCGGTGGCGACGTCGCGAGCGGCGGGGTCGACGGTTGGGTCGACGTCGGCGGTCATCGTGAGCGACTCGGTGGCTGGGTGAGCGCGCTCTCCCCGAGCGGCATCGGGCTCGGCGTCGCGCACGGACGACAGATCTCGATCCTCGGCGGCCCCTCCAGCGAGCGACTACCGGCATCCATCGCGCAGATCCGCTGGACCACAGGCCCCGGCGTGACCAACCGTCTGATCGCCTGCGGACACGGCTACGTCACCGAGTTCGACGCGACGCTCCGACATCGCAACGACGCGAACCTGGTGTGGGGTGGATTCGTTGAGCAGGTCGACTGGTCACCCGACGGGCGCTGGGCCGCCGCAAGCACGCGTGGCACGACGAACTACCTGTGGCTCCGCCCGACCGCCGCGGACGGCAGGGTGATCGACCCGCAGGTGCACGTCCACGTGCTGCCGTGCCCCGCGAGCGACGGACGACTCGTCCGGTTCGACCCAACCGGCCGCCACCTCGGGATCGCGACCGGTGGAGGGCTCGCCGTGTTCGACCTCGACGAGGTCGATCCGATCGCAGGGCCGCCGGGCCGGCTGCTTCCGCTGTTCTGCCGCGTCCACGCGTTCTCGTGGTGGCCGGACGCACCTGTCGCCGTGCTCGGCGTTGCGACCGATACCGGCGGCGGAGGCCTGCTCCTCGTGCGATGCGACGAACGCGCAGCACCAGTCGGGGTCGTCGACCTCGGATCAGCGGTCACGGGAATCGCCTGGTCCAGCGGTTCCGACCTCGTCGCCGTCGCATGCGCCGATGGGACGGTGCATGCGCTGCCCCGCATCGAGGACTGGGACTGGCGGGCCAGCACCGGCGAGTGAGACGCGACGGACCAGCTGTGAGCAACCCGATCACCACCAATCCGATCACCCACAAGCTGCCGGTGGCGGTTGTGGACGGCGAGTTCGTACTCGACCGGGGTCAGTCTGCCGAGTCGGCGTTGCCGGCGGCGTCGGTTGTAGGTGCGTTCGATCCAGACGATGATCGCGACGCGGAGCTGCTCGCGGCTGGTCCAGCGTTGCCGGTCGAGCACGTTCTTCTGCAACAGCGCGAAGAACGACTCCATCGCAGCGTTGTCACCGGCGGCCGCGACGAGGCCCATCGACCCCCACAGCCGGTGCGCCGTGAGCACCTTGCGGAAGGCGCGTGCCGGTCGTGCTCGTTCACCGGCATCGCCGCAACCAAAGCCTCGGGCGGTTCGTCGAGCGCACCGGGCACGGCACGGTTCATCTGATCGATCCGGTAGGTGATCGCGTCCGGGGAGAGATCGGCACGCTTCGCGAGATTGCGGCTGACTTCGTCGAGGATCGTCGACGACCAGTGCACGCGGATGAGTCGGTGTGCTGCGAACGTCAGCAACAGATCGGTCAACTCGATCGAGTACAGGACGTTCGTGTCGACGACCACGACACGACCAGACACCGCAACTGGTTCAGTCGTACAGGCCGAGATCTTCGGCTTGGCGGGTCAACTCGTCGAGTGCCTCACGAGCGGCCGCGTCCTGGCGGTCGCGGTGGGCGAGCACGTCGACGAGCCGCACTCGGCGATGTGTTCCGACCATCCGGAACGGCAACGCACCACCCTCGAGGAGCTTGATCAGATGCGGCCGGCTCACATTCAGCAGCTCGGCAGCCTCGACCGTTGTCAGCTCGGCCTGCAACGAGGCCACCGTCACTCCGTGCCCAGCCTTCAGGTGCTGCACGATCGCCATCAGCACCCCCACCAGCTCAGCTGGCACGTCCACGGTGTCACCGTGCGCGTCCACCAACCGGGCCGCCACCCCGCCATCACGAGCAAGCGCCCGCTCGATCACCGCCAACTCCCGCGCCTCGACCGAGCCGGGCCTGATCTTCAGGGCACTCGACATGGGTCCAGCGTAGACATCAAACGCAATAAGTGCAATGGGCACTCGGCGTCTCAATCGGCCTGAACCGTCCGATGAGCGCGGCACTTCGGCGAGCTGCCGCGAGGCGCCGGATCGCACCATCGGCGTGGGAGTAGGACCCATCTACTTCGTCAGGAGGAGCTCGAGCTGGCGATCGAGAGCCGTGTCCTCGCGAGCGGTCGATGGTGCGCCGCCGGGGATCCGGCGGAGATGGCTCATCCCTAGGTACGCGGCGTACGCCAGACGCGCACGTGCTGCGGCTCGTTCACGGGCCAAGCCGAAGTCGCGATACGTCCTGCTCAAGAACTCGAGTCGCACAGCCGTGGCCCGGACGACCGTCGGACCGACGACGGGGTCGTCGACCTGGCCGACCAGCAGCGCGTCGATGGGACCGTTCACGACGTCGCCGAACGACTCGGCGAAGAGCGCCCGCAGCCGCTGCTCGGGATCGTCGATGCGGTCGAGCCGCTCGATGACCTCAGTAGTCGCGAGCCGGTACCACAGCTCGAGCGCGCCCTCGACGAGGTCTTGGCGGTCGGTGAAATGCCAGTAGAAGCTGCCCTTGGTGACCCCCAGGCGGTTGGCCAGTGACTCGACCTTCACGCCGCCCACGCCTTCGGCGGCGATGACATCGAGCGCTGCCCTTGTCCAGTCGTCCTTTCCGACCTTGGTGTTCGCATGTCTCGTCGCGCGCATCTCCACGAATCCGTACGCTAGCGTATGGAGAATGTCCATACGTTCCCGTACTGAAATCCTGTCACTCGGCGCCGGATCGACCGCTACCGCGACGCTCGCCGGCGCCTCGGCGCTCCATGCACTGTGGGCGACCGGATCGAGCTGGCCGGCGTCCAGCCCGGACGAGCTCGCCGACCTGGTGGTGGGACGGCGACCGATGCCCAGTGCGGCAGCGTGCGCAACGGTCGCCGCTGCGCTCGCGGTCGCAGCGGTCGCAACGGCATCTGCCGCCCACGGGCGCCCCGGTCGGCTCGCGCACCACAGCCGAACGATGACATCAATCGTGTCCGCATCGCTGCTGGTGCGAGGCGTGGGTGGCATCGCCGCCGATCTCGCCGGCAAGGTCGATGCCACACCGGCGTTCCGGCAGTGGAGCCGCCGCCTCTACAACCCGCTGTGCGTCACCCTGGCGATCCTCGTCGCCGTCGGCCGCCGGAGCCGACCATGACGGCGATCGGCGTCGTGCACCAGATGCGACGCTGGTGGCCGCGACGCGCCGACGGGCTACCGGTCGGCCAACGTGCACTCGATGAGTTCCCCAGGTTCGCGGACAACCCGCTCCGCCCACCTCCGTCCACGCCCGGGACGACCCTCAACATCACCTCAGCCGACCTCGGCGAGATCCAGATCCCCCTCGACGAGTTGGCTTCCAGCGCGCTGGCCGAGTCGAGAGTGTCCGACTTCCATTGCGTCACCACCTGGACCGCACGCCGCCAGACGTGGACCGGCATCGCCCTCGCGCCATGGTGGACGACACGCATCGGCCCACTCCCCCGCGAACCCTTCGCTGTCGTCGGCGCCGCAGACGGCTACCGAGCCGTGTTCCGAACCGACGACCTGTTCGCCGATGACGTGATGCTCGCCTGGGCACTCAACAACGACTCCCTCGACCTGCGACACGGCGCCCCGCTCCGGCTCGTCAGCCCAGCGCAGTACGGCTACAAGAACGTGAAACACGTCGGATCGATCGCGCTGCACAGCGAACGTCCCGCCAGCCTTCTCGGACCGAAAGAACACCTCCGCGCACGCGTCGCGCTCGAGGAACGTCACAGCCGCATCCCCGGGCGCCTCCTGCGCTGGCCATACCGCCTGGTCGTCCCGATCACCGCGATCGTGGCCGAACGAACACTTCGCAAGACGCCGGGCAACACCGCCTGAACACACATCGTCGACGTCACCGGCCACGAGACCCAGGCACTGCAACAGCCCGACGCTCACAGTGCGGTGACAAGGCGATTCGGCCCAGCATCGCTCGCCAAGTGCCGGTCGTAGGCCAGCCGTCAGCCCGACGACCTCGTCGGTTCCAACCCGAAGGTCAATCCTGTTCGCGTTCTGTTCGCGTCGAGCGCCTCCGACAACGTCAGAAGCCCCTCCCGGTCTCTCGGAAAGGGCTTCTGAGCTGGTCCTTACTTGGTGGCGGGGGCCCGAACCGCACGTTGACTGCAACGCTTGGGTTGGGACCCTGACGGCGGTCAGGCGACCTGGACGGCGTCCTTGAGTTTGGCGGGTACCTTCTCGGGGAACGAGACGATGAGGCGCCGGCCGAGCGCTTCGGCGACGCGGGCGAGGGTGTCGATCCGGTTCTTGGCACCGCCGCCTTCCTCGAGACGTGAGATCACCGACTGGGTGGTTCCCATGCGCTCGGCGAGCTCCCGCTGGCTGAGCCCGGCGCCGGTGCGCAGGTCGTAGATCAACTGACCGAGCGCGAGGTCGTGCTCGACCTCAGCGCGCACCTCGTTGCTCGTTGCTCGGCGCTTGTTCTTGGTGTCGTCCCAGCGGGAGTAGTTGGCCATCGTGGTCTCCTTCACGGGTTGGCCTGGGCGCAGTCCTCGGCGGCTCTGCGGGCCCGGGCGATCTCGGTGCGTTCGTTGTTGCGTTGCTTGCGGAACGTGGTCACGACGCGGGGTCTGGACCACCCACGACACCGCCGAAGCTGACCTCCGCGCCACGAATGCGTTCGCAGAGACCGACGACGCCCGACGGCTCGGACTCCTTCGCCCCGCCCGGCCGACATGAGCCCGAACGGGCGACGACGGAGCGCGGCCACCGAGCCGGCAGCGCTCGATCGTCGAACACGTCGCAGGTTGAGGCGCTCCGATGACGGTCCGCCTCCGCGTGCTGCTCGCTGACGACCACCAGTTGTTCCGCCAGGGCCTCGCTGCGCTGCTCCCACCGTCGACGGCATCGAGGTGGTGGCCGAGGCCGGCGACGGCGACGCCGCCGTGCGAGCCGCGAACCCGGGACTGCGCTCATTCGTCACCGGCGCGACGGCGCGAGACCTTGGTCGTGCGCAACTCCAGCGGTTCACCGGTTCGCTCGTCGATCACCAGCGGTCGGATCCGTTCGCCGGTGTCGCTGTTGCGCAGCACCAACTCCGGCTGCTCGCCGTCGTCCCACAACCAGTCCTCGCCCCACCGCCACATGGCAGCGAGGACGTCCCAGAACGCACGCCCCTTGTCTGTGAGGCCGTATTGGGCACGCCCGCCGTCGGGGCTGGTCTTGTCGAGCATCTCCTCGGCGACGAGTCGCTTCAGTCGCTCGGCGAGCACGGCGCGGGGGATACTTAGCGCCGCCTGGAACTCGTCGAACCGGCGCCGACCCAGGAACGCCTCTCGCATCACGAGCGGCGTCCACCAGTCGCCGATGAGGTCGGTCGTTCGAGCGATGGGGCACGGCCAGTCGTCGAACCGTGTGCGCCGCATCACGAAACAGCTTCCACGCGGGCGCGCACGTGCTTGTGCAGCGGGGTGCCGGCGAACCAGTCGCGGTGATCGGTGTCGGTGAGTTCGTTCGGTGCCACCCCGACAGCATCACCGTCGACACCGAGGCCGAACCCATTGGGAAGACTGACATGTCCCTCGCGCATCCGCTCGGAGACCTCCACCACCGCCACCGCAGTGCCACGCTTGGTGGTGATGCGCGCTCGGGCACCATCGGTGAGGCCGAGGCGCGCGGCATCGTCGGGGCTCATGCGCAACGCGCCCGATTGGTCCTGCTTTCGCCAACCAGCGTCGCGGATGATGGTGTTTGCCGTGCCCGACCGACGCTCACCTGCCGACAGCACCAGAGGAAAGGCGTCGTCGGTCGCGATCGGCTGCTCCGCGGCGAGCGAGCGGAGCTCGTCGAGCAGAATCGGGATCGCCAGGTGGAGGCGTTGGTCGTCGGTCTCCAGGCGGCGCAGCGTCTCGTCGTAGTCGTCGATGGTGAAGGTGATCCCCGATGGCGATTCGATCACGGCCCGGAACAGAGCGTTGCCCAGCGCCAACCCCTCGCCGGCGATGCCGGCGCGGTTGATCGACGGGCCGTAGGTACCGGCACAACGCTGCGCCAGCCCCCACAGCGCCGCCGCGCCGGCCGCATCGACACCGTCGGAGGTGCGCAACGTCGGCCCGAGCGTCTCGTAGAGCACCACCGACACCACCTTGCCGAGACCGGGGTTCGCCACGACGGCCTCGAAGAAGGCCCCGGCATAGTCGTCGAGGCCTCGCTCGGCTGCCTCGCGGAGCGGGTCAATATCGGCGTCGGTGTAGGCGCCGAGAGCGCGACACAGCCGCGCGTGGATCTCGGCTTCGGGCAGCGTGCCCGGCAACGGATCGAGCACCGGCCGGCGAGCGTGGAAGAAGTTGTTCGGGAACTCGAGGTTGAAGAACGTGCACTCCCACTTCTCGAACTGTGACGCGGCCGGCAACACGTAGTCGGCACAGCGGGCCGTCTCGGTCAAGGCGACGTCGATCACCACGACGAGGTCGAGCTGCCCCAGGGCTGCCCGCATGCGCTGGCTGTCGGCCAAGGAGTGCACCGGATTGCCGGACTCCACCAGCAGCGCCCGGAAGCGATCATGGTGATCGGTGAGGATCTCGTCGGGGATCACATTGCACGGCACGAGTCCGGTGACCAACCGGTGACCCGTGACGGGGGTGGTTGGTTCGCCACCGCCGGGGCCGCGCTCTCCACCACCGCCACCACCGAGCGACGCGAAGCGGCTGTGCAGGTTCATCCCGCCCGGTACGCCGAAGTTTCCCGTGAGGAGCACGACCAGCTTCTCGAGGTAGCTGTTCAGCGTCGAGTGTGGCGCCTGCTGGATGCCGAGGTCCTCGAAGATCGACACTCCACCGCTGGCCAGGCCGATCAGGTCGGCGACGCGGCGGACATCGGCCTCGGGCACACCGGCGCGGGCGCAGTAGTCGGCCACGTCGACCTCCGCGAACGCAGCAATCACCTCGTCGAGTCCCGCGGCATGCGCCGACAACCAGTCGAGCGCTACGTGCTCATCGATGATGATGCGCAGGAGCGCAGCGAGCAGCCAGGCGTCACCGCCCGGGCGCGGGCGCAGATGGACGTCTGCCAGTTCTGCGCTCTCGGTGTATCGCGGATCGACGACGATCATGTGTCGCTGTGGATCGGCGGCGACGGCTTTCAGGATGCGGCGGGCCTGGGGGAAGCCGTGTGACTGCCACGGGTTCTTGCCCCAGAAGACCAGGACCTCGGCGTGCTCGTAATCGCCGGTGGTGTGGCACCGCGAGCGCCCGAACAGCTGCCCATCCACCCAGAATTCTCCCGTCTTCTCCTGGGCGAGCGCGTTCGACGAATAGCGGATGCCGAGCGCCGAGCGGGTGGCCGAACCGTAGCCACCCCCCAGGTGGTTGCCCTGGCCGCCGCCGCCGTAGAAGAGGATCTTGTCGCCGCCGTGCTCGGCGATGACGTCGCCGAAGCGGCCTGCCACCTCGGCGATGGCGGTGTCCCAGTCGATGGCCTCGAAGCTGCCGTCGGGGCGGCGGCGCAGTGGAGTCGTGAGCCGTCCAGGATCGTTCTGGTAATGGTCGAGACGGAGGCCCTTCTCGCATGTGTACCCCTGGGAGCCGGGATGTGCCTTGTCGCCACGTATTCGCACGAAGCGCCGGGCATCGGTTCCCTCACCGAGGCGTACTTCGACGCCGCAGTTGATGCTGCACAGGATGCAGGCGGTCTGATGCCAGGTGTCGGTGCTGCTCACGGCGGGCTCCCTCATGTCCGTTCGTTTGTTGAACTGAAATGTAGCGGTGTGTCGCTCTCGCGTCCAGGGATCAGGTGGAGCGGTCGCCGACGAATCGGCTCGGAGCCGATGGGGCCGACGAAGCAGACGGACCTCTCGGCTCCGAGACTTGGCCGGTGCCGGTCTGATCGACAAGGACGAGGGGGCGGCTACCGCCTCACCGATCTCGGCCGACCTCGGAGCAGCCCTCGCACCACTCGATGCCTGGGCCCGACGCTGGGCAACTCGAACCGGCCCGTGATCACCAGCCGTCGCTGACGAAGACGAGCTTCACCGGTGCCTATGACATCAGCAAGGCGGCAGTCTCGATGCTGTCGCGCCAGCTCGCCGTCGAATGGGGACCGAAGGGCGTGCGCAGCAATGCCGTGCTCCCCGGCCTGATCTACACGCCCATGGTCAAGGCGATGTACGACACGCCCGGCGTGTCCGAACGCAGGGCTGCGGCGGTGCCTCTGCGCCGAGTGGGTCAGCCCGCCGACATCGCCGAGGCCGTGCTGTTCCAGGCAAGCCCGCGGTCGAGCTACGTGAACGGTGCCGAGATCCTCGTCGATGGCGGGTTCACGAACAACGTGATGAGCCTCATCCCTCGGCCGGTACCGTCCGGCCCGCAGTGACGGGCCCGATAGCCGGCGACCGGAGGGCCTGCAAGGGCGGGTCCACCGACGACCTTCGGGTTCCGTCCCAAGTGGTCTAGGCAGGAGACTGCAGCCGTGCGATTCCGTCGGCGCTCGTCGGCGGCCGTTCCAGCCGAAACGCCTGTGGGCGATCAGTGAATGTCGCGATCGGTGATCAGCGAATGTCGCGGTTGATGGGGGTGGGTTCTTCCTGAATTTCAACGGTTGAGGGGTGGTCCCTCCAGCATGTCGAGCGACCAAGCAAGACAACTGGAGGGACCTCTTCTCATGATGACTCAGGAGGAGTTCATGGATGTGCTTGCGATGAAACGCGCTGGCATGACGTACGTGGAGATCGGCGTGCAGACGGGGTATCACCTGGCGACGATCTCGAAGTGGTGTCGGGGGGGTGGCCCGCCAGCGGCCCGCACGATCGGCGACGAGGAACGTGTGGTCGACCCTCGGTGGGCTGACCGGTTGACCGCGTTGCTGGTCGGCAACTCGTCGTTGTTGGCCACGTCGCTGTTCGAGATCATCCGCGCCGAGGGATTCGACGGTTCGTATCCGTCGGTCGCTCGGTGGGTGCGTGAACAGCGCGGTCCGCGGTTCCGGCGGGCTGATTCGGCGTCGGTGCCGATCGAGACCTCGCCGGGCACCTACACCGCACCATCAGTGCTCGTCATCGACGACATCGGTCTGCTGCCGATGGACCGCGCTGCCGCCTCAGCGTTCTACCAAGTCGTCAACCTGCGCTACGAGAAACAGCACTCGACGATCGTCACGACAAACCGCGGACTGCCCGACTGGGGCGAGATCTTCGGCGACACCGTCGTTGCCGCAGCGATCCTCGACCGGCTCATGCACAACGCCGTCGTGTTCAACATCAAGGGCCCGTCCTGGCGCCTACGCGAGCACCAAGCCCTCACCACCGCCACCACCGACCCCACCAAGAAGCGCATCCACTAACGTCACCCGCTCAGGACGAACTCGACCCCGCGACCGCGACTTTCGTTGATCGCAGAACGCGACTTTCGTTGATCGCCAACACCGCCGTCGAAACGGCACTCGACGACCTTGCTGCACCGTTTCGCGCAGTGGTGGAACTGGTCGATATCCGCGGCCTGTCCTACGCAGAAGCCGCAGCGCATCTGGGGGTACCGATCGGTACGATCATGAGTCGCCTGCACCGGGCCCGTCGCCGGATGCGCGGACAACTCGAACAGGTCGGCTGGGCGCCGAGGAGTCACCGATGAGACTGTTCCGTCGTTCCTCCAGCCGCCGGTTGGGTTGCGCCGCCGTCGCTCGGCGCCTCCAGCAGTATCTCGACGGCGAACTCGACGAGGCCCCCAGCGCGGAGATCACCGCACACCTCCAGGAATGTCTCCGCTGCGGCCTCGAGGCCGACGTGTACCAACACATCAAAGCCAGTCTCGCCCGGAGAGGACCCGGCCGGCTCGATGATCCGGCCCTCGCACGGCTGCACGACTTCGCCGAGCACCTACTGGCGGGCGAAGGCGCTCCCTCGTGAACCCGTCCAGAAGGCCGGTGCCTCCTTGGCGCACCCCCGGCCAAGCCATCTCGCTCATCCTGCGTGGCGTCACCTTCCCGACGGCCAGCCGGGTGTCCGCCATCGTCGGAACACTCCTCTCGGCGGTCAACCAGGGCTCCGTCATCCTCAGCCGCGACGCCACCCCCATCACCGCACTGCGGGTCGCCGTCAACTACATCGTGCCCTACACCGTTGCCAGCGTCGGGTACCTGGCCCCGTTCCGCCAGGAGCGCCCGAGACGCTAGATCGACGCGCCCGGAATAGGCGACCACCTGCAACAGGTTCCGTCGTCACCCATCCCTGGAACAGGAGCGAACCGAATGCCCATCGATGCCCCCATCGGGTTCGCCCTGGCGGCCGGCATGGTCGCCGCGTTCAATCCCTGCGGGTTCGCCATGCTGCCTGCCTACCTGTCGTACTTCGTCAGTGGCGACCTGACGGCAGGCAGCTCTCGTGGCACCGCCGTGCTCCGGGCACTCGTCGTCACGGCGGCGATGACGGCCGGGTTCATGGTGGTGTTCGGTGCGGCAGGGCTGGCCATCGAGAGCGCCTCGCTAGCCGTCGGCCGGTGGACGCCCTGGGTCACGCTCACCATCGGCATCCTCCTCGTCCCTCTCGGCGTCGCGCTCATGGTCGGTCGGCAGATCAAGGTCCGGCTCCCTCGCCTTCAACGCGGCGGTGACCGGCGTCTGCTCGGGATGGGTCTCTTCGGAGCCTCCTACGCAACCGTTTCGCTCTCGTGCACCCTGCCCGTCTTCCTCACCGCCGTGACCGGGTCCTTCCGCACCGGCGACCTCGCCGGCGGGCTCGCCACCTACCTTGCCTATGCGACCGGGATGGGCCTCGTGGTCGGTGTCATCACGCTGGCCGTTGCCCTCGCCCAGGACGGGATGGTGCGGCGCCTGCGCGGCGTGCTCGCCCACATCAACCGGGTCTCCGGAGTCCTTCTCGTCGTCACCGGCGCCTACGTCGCCTATTACGGCTACTTCGAAATCCGCACCTTGGCCGGCGACGACGTCGCAGCCGGACCGGTCGACTGGGTCACGGGCTGGTCTGCCGGAGCGACCGAGAAGGTGGACGGCGCCGGCGCCGCCCTCTTCGCCATCGCGTTGGTCCTGCTCACGGCCGTCGGTCTGACGGCACGGACCATTCGTGGCCGTCGACCTCCCGCTTCGGAGATGCAGGATTCTCCCCATCGCGCCGACGTCTCGACCTCAGGAGTTGATCGATGAGAAAGACCACAACCTGGCTCGCGACACTCGCAGTCGTGCTCGCTGCCTGCGGCGGGGAGACGTCCTCCCTGCAGGGTTCGACCGAGGAAACAGCTCGCCCGGCAGTCGACGGGCCAGTCGGCACGGCGCCCAGCCCGCTGCCCGATGTAGAGGTCCTCGACGTCGCGACCGGACGCCCTGTGCGGCTGGCCACGTTCGTTCCCGCCGACAAGCCAACGCTCGTCTGGTTCTGGGCACCGCATTGACCGGTCTGCCGGGCCAAAGCGCCCGCTGTCGAGCAGTTTGCTCGTGACCACGCCGAACAACTCCACATCGTCGGCCTCGGAACGCAGGACGACCTCGAGATGGCGAGAGAGTTCGTCGACCGGGCCGGCATCACGTTCACCATGCTGTGGGACGAGTCCTTCGAGTCCTGGCGGAAGCTAGGCATTCGCGCCCAACCGGCGGCCACTCTGTACGCCGCGGACGGGACCGCTCTCGGGTCGTGGACGGGCCGCTTCGACGAGGAGGAGGTACTCCGCCTCGTCGACGGTTGAGAAGCAACAGCGATGAGTTGTGCACGCGCCGACGTCGACATGCAGGATCTTCGCCGTCACCGCGTCGCGCTCCTCGAGGAACTGCGCCACAGCGGAACAGCACTCGGCCTCGTCGTCGCGGACGTGGCTCCCGCGTTCTCACTCGCCGATGCCCACGGCCGAGCCGTCGAACAGAACGACCGGTTGCAGGCGGGACCCGTCGTCCTGGTGTTCTACCGGGGTACGTGGCGCCCCGCCCGCAAAAACGGCTTCGCCGGACTGCAGGCAAGTACTGCCCCGCTCTCGCGAAGTCGGCGCCTCGTTCCTTACGGCGAGCCGGCGACGACCCCAATACTCACTCGCATTCGTACGCAAGTTCGCTCGGCGATGTCCGACGAAGCGAAAGGGCATGTCTCCGCCACGGGGCATGGACGCATTCCACCGGACCGCCGGCAGCACCCCGGAACCTCCACATCCCATCGACCTCTCCTGATCGACCCCGACCGCGGGCACGGGCCGCGCCTCGCAATCCGCTGCGAACTGCGGGCACGGGGCCGCCCGCGGCAGCGGCCGTGCGCCACGGTCAGTCGACCACCGTGCTCGCCGGCTGGAACGCGCCCCACGCGAACCAGA
Source organism: Acidimicrobiales bacterium (assembly GCA_046081125.1). GTDB lineage: Bacteria > Actinomycetota > Acidimicrobiia > Acidimicrobiales > Ilumatobacteraceae > JBEIFW01. The sequence continues at coordinate 123,297 of JBJTVH010000125.1, read as the reverse complement.
AGGTGTCGACATGCTCCACCGGGGTGAGCCGACGACCGGCGAGAGGCCCGGACGTGGCCTCACCGAAGACGTTCCACCTCGAATCCGTCTCGGTGTCGGCGAAACCGCCGCCGGCCACCGGCCGGAACATGAGCGACCGGCCGTCGAGGGTCACGTCGTACGCAGCGGTGGTGCCCACGTCCCGCCCGTCGGCGACGCGACCCGCGTCGAGCGCCGATCCAGTTCCCGGCTGCCACCACACAGCCACCGTGCGGCCGGAGTCCTTGACCGCCACGACGCCCTCACGCGTCAGCCGCTCGGCAACGACAGCCACGGGCCCCGACGGCAGATCCAACCCGATTACCCGGGTCTTCGCCGGGTAGCGGCCGTCGACCTCACCGTCGAAGAGGAACGGCGGATTGTTGACGTCGTCGTAGCCCGGATACGGGTTGCGGCCGTAGTCCCTCAGGAATCCGGTGTCACGGGACAGCACGAGCCCGTCGCGGTGGGCGGTGCGGAACTCCTTCCAGGATGCAAGGGTGACGGGAAACCCTTTGAGGCGCGTACCGGCAAGTACGCCGAGGAGGCCTTCGCCGGTGAAGTGACTCCACAGCGAGTGGGTCTGCCGGTCGAACATCACCAGCGAGCTGTTCCACAATGCGCCCGACACACCGAACGCCAGCACCCGTTGACCGACACGACGATCATGGGCGAACGCAGAGTTGCACAGGGGGCAGTAGGTGACCGCCACGGGCACGCCGCCCACGGTGTCGTTGACGATTTCGTGCCACATCATGATCTGCAGCGGATAGGCCCGCGCGTCCCCGTCGATCTCGAGCACGAAGACCGGCTCGTTGTCCCGCAGAAAATCGACATCAGCGATGCGGTGGAAGCGCGGACGGTCGATGGAGGGTATGCCGTCCGGTGGCGGACCGCCACGCTTGAGGTCACCCGATCGAACCTTCGGCGGGCCGAAATCGGGATGCTCATAGCGGATCTCGGTCGGGACGTCGTCGAGGAGCGAGATGGCCAAGGCCTCCGTGACCCGTTCGCTCGGGGTGGACTCCACCTGGTCGACGGCGAACGAGGTCGACTGCGCCCGGCCCGATCCCGCTGTCGTCGTGGTCTCCACGGCCGCGGTCGTGCCCACGGCGCCCCCGACTCGGGAAGCGCATGCACTGGCGACAAGACCCAGCGTCAGGACCACGGCAGTTCGTCGGTGAATTGGGGCGATTCGCACGGGCTGCTCCACTCGCTCGATTGATCGGTGGCCGCGAAACCCGACCGGACAGAGCAGCTATTCCAAAGCGCTACGTGAGGTCACCCACGCTCGTCCCGGGAGGAGAGCTCGGCGGCGAATGCGCGGAGGCGTTCGAGGACGGGATCGTCGTCCACCAGGTCGGCCCGCGAGGCGAGCGACGCCTTGATACCGAGATAGGTGTCAGCCTCCAGGCCGCACCGCCGGCAGTCCTCGAGATGCTCAGCGATCAACTCGGAGCGCCGGTCGTCGAACTGTCCGTCGAGGAAGTGCTGCAGCAACGCCCCGACTTGCTCGCACGTGAGAGGTCGCCGCCGCCAGCGGAACAGTCTCATGGTTGGCTCCCCGGGCCTACTCCGGCCCGCTGCAGATGTTCTCGAATGCGCTTCCGGGCCCGGTGTAGTCGGCTCATTACCGTACCGATAGGTATGTCGAGCTCGGCCGCCGCCTCTGCGTAGGAGAGACCACGCAGGTCGACGGCCTCGACCACCTGCAGGAACGCGGCGTCCAAGTGACGGAGCGCGGCTGCGACTTCCTCGTCGAACGCGTCATCGACCGCCGTCAAGTCCTCGACACCGGCTGCAGCCGACCGGTCGAACTGGCCGTCGGGATCGTGCAGCAGTTCGGGCCGCCTGCGGCGCTGCCGGTTGACATGGGTGTTGCGCGTGATCGTGAGCAACCACGCACGCGGATGACGACCGTCGAAACGGTCGATCGCCCGGAACGCCCTCACCAGCACGTCTTGCACCAAGTCCTCGGCGTCGGCGTCGCTACGCGTGAGAGAGCGAGCGACGCGGAGCAACACCGGGATCTCCGGAACGACATAGCGGTCGAACGCCTCCTGGCGCCCGTTCATCGTCGACATGACGCCCGCCGCCCCTGCGCTGCCCCATCCATTCCAGCCGCACGCTACCCCACGATGCGGCGAGGCCGCCGTCGCGAGACAGCATTGCGCACGAGCAGTTCGATCGTGACCGGCCTTCGTCGTGGTCGATGCGGTCTGATCGACGAGTTCCACCCCAGCCGCGACGGACGCGGCGGGTGGGGACAAGCCGACGTGAGGTCTACCAGCAGCTCAACGTCGCCATCGAGTACCACAAGGACGTTCGCCTGCGGGTCACCGCTGGGCCTGGCGCGTGTACTAACGAGCGTGTCGGAGGGGCGAGTACAACCATTGACCCACGCCGACGTAGCCGCTGGATCCCGCTTGCGACAGTCGCGTGATCGACAACACGTCGGGTCTGGCCGAGTTCCCCACCAGCGCCGGGATCGTCGGTCACGACCGGCTCAAGGTCATCCGGCTGACTGATCCGGTTCTGGATGAGTCGGGCCACGACGTGCGTAGCGGGTGCGTCGAGGCCCTCTGGCTGCCGATCCTCGGTCGATGGCCGTCTCTCGACCCGGCGGGTGACGGACTGGTTGCTCGACAGCCTTGGTGGCAGTGAGGTGTGCTCGCCGAGTTCGGACCGTGTTCCGCTACCGGCGGCCACCTGAGTTGCAACGAACCCATCGGGCGGCTTTCGACCTCGGTGTCGCATCGCTGGGCCGACACCGACGGTATCGCCACGACGTTTGCCCCGCTGGCGTTGCGGCTCATGCGGAAACACGCCGGCCGGGTTTCTCGACCGCGACCCCTCGAGCTGGAGCCGGTCTGATGAGTGCGCAATCCTTGTAGGGAGGGCGGGGTTGCGCTGGGCGAGGGTGCGGGGGAAGTCGCCGCCATCTGGCCGAAGCCCCCCTGCTGCGGACGTCTGCCAACTCTGATCGACCATCAGTGCGATTGCACCAAGCTGCTGCACCGACGGCTGCACCTGGGACACCGGCCGCTGCACCGAGCTCTGCACCATCGACACGATCCGCCTGGTCGGAGCGGCTGGCGGCTCCGGAACCAGCACGATCGCAGCAGTCCAGCCCTGCACGCCGCCACGATGGTCAGCGCCGAGCTCGTCACGGCGAACACCGAGGACGCCGGCGCGTGCTCGATGTGGGACCGCCCGTCGCGTTCACGCAGCGGGTGTCGGGACGCCGACGCTCACGACAGACGTGGCCGAGCAGTGAGCTTCAGGGTGATCGACGAAGGATCCCACGACCCGACGTCTGACGGTGTCCCCGTCGTCGAGCCGGAAGCACGGCGCATCGGTGTCCTGCGATGACCGTGCTACCTCGCCCTCAGGACTCTCAAGGCCGCCCGCGCACGGCCTCGACGGGCTCATCGTGGTCGCCGAAGCCGGACGGGCTCTCAACGAGCGTGACGTGACCGGGTGTGACCGGCCTCGGGTGCTCGCCACCGCCCCCACCATCGCCCGCACCATCGACACCGCCTCCTTACCCGCCGCTACCGCTACCTCGCCGAGTCTCGAGCCATCCGCCGACGGCCCACCGGCCGTCTCGGCCTCGACCCAACCCGCCGCCCCGGCTCCCGAACCACTGCACCAAGCCACCCCTCAATGTCAGGCACAGACTTGCCCCTTCCGCCTAACGGCGAAAGAAGCTTCAGTACGGGCGCTTCGAGGTCGGTCCCTTGCGCCGTTCACCGCCGTCGGGGGGTGGTGCCATTGAGGATGTTTTGGCGCCACTTTGGCGCTAGTGTGGGGTCGATGCCGAGCATCCAGGTGAAAGACGTGCCGGAAGAGGTCCACGCGACGTTGCGCCGCCGCGCTGCGGCGGCGGGGATGTCACTGCAGGAATACCTGCTGGGCCGCCTCACTGAGGAGGCCAACACCCCGACGTTGGACGAAGTGCTTGAGCGCGCCGGCGGCCGGGCGGGTGGACGGGCGCCGCTTCGGTCGGCCGTCCGGGCGATCCGCGCTGAACGCGACGCCCGATGATCGTCGTCGATGCCAGCGTGGTGGTGACTGCGTTGGCTGACGATGGCGAGGACGGTGACCGGGTGCGTGCCAGGCTGCGAGGTGAACGGCTCATCGCCCCCCACCTGATCGACGTGGAGGTCGCCTCGGCGTGGCGCCGGCTCGCCGCCGCCGGCGATCTCGACGACCGGCGAGCGGCCCTCGCGTTCGACGACCTGTGGGCGCTGCGGCTCGAACGAGTTCCCCACGCACGGCTGCTGCCACGCAGCTGGGAACTGCGACACAACCTGACCATCTACGACGCCGCCTACGTTGCGCTGGCCGAGTTGTTGACCACCAGCCTGCTCACCGCGGACACCAAGCTGGCCGCCGCTGCGGGGATCCGCTGCCCAATCGAGGTCCTCTGACCTTCCGGCTCATGGCCTGCGGCCCACGCCGACCCTAGCCTGGCGACGGACCCGGGTTCCGTGAGCGGGGCTGAGCCGCCCCGTCAGGGACCCGGCCGCTCGCCTCGTCGCCGGTTGGTGACGTCCAGCAGTGTCCGCGCCGCAGCTCGCTGGCGGCGGTGCCGGTTCCCGATTTCGATCAGGTCGGCTTCCCATTCCGGTGTCCACGCCGACCCGTCGGGTGCGACGCCAGTGCGGATTGACACGTCGAGCAATCGCCCGGCGCGGCGAGCAGCACGCCGCCACGTCGTAACGTCATCGAGTCCCTCGGTCGAACGCCAGGTACTGCCCTGGCCCGCGCGCAGTTCCTCCGCGATGACGAGCGCCAACCGGTGCATACGGAAGTCATCGAGCGCCACCACACGCCCACGGCGATTTGGCTCCCACGTTCTCTGTTGACAAACCGTTGACATCAGCGGCTCCAAGGCCCAAAGCAGAGGGCCAGTGCCCGAGTGGACACTGGCTCTGACCTGCATGTTTCTTGGTGGCGGGGGCAGGATTTGAACCTGCGACCTTCGGGTTATGAGCCCGACGAGCTACCAGACTGCTCCACCCCGCGGCGGAGACGACGATGATAACGGTCGGACCGGAAGCTGCCAACCCGCCCGCAGGGATCAGCCGGTCGCCACGTCGATCACCAGTCGGGGCGGGTCTGACAGCACCATCGTCGAGAACCCACGAACCCGGTCCACGCCGAGCGCCCACGACGCCGTGGACTCGAAGTTGCCGACCTGGGTGACCGCTCGGAACGTCCGGAACCCCGCCGACGGGAGCGTGGTCGGGCCCGAGTACCCGACGTTGCCGAACGGGTCCGGCATCCACGCCTGGATCGTTACCACGATCGCCGCCCCCGCACCGGGCAGGTCCACCGGCAGGTCCGACGGATCCGCCCGCACCGGCAACGGCACGTAGCGCACGAACCAACCCGGGAACGGCCCGGTACCCCCGAACTCGATCACGAAGCGCTCGAAGCACGGATGGAGCCCGATCCGGGCGTCCGCCCCGACCCGCGGCGACAACCCGTTCGGGAACCCAGCCCCGGTGCGATCCGACGTCGACGCCGGCGGAGTGCACGCGAGGGCCGTCGTCATCACGGCCGCCGTCGTCGTCACGGCCGTCGTCACCGTCGCATCGTCATCGCCGCAAGCGGCGACACCCAACCCCAACAGCCCCACGAGAAGTAGTCGACACCCACGCATCCGCCGATCCTCCCAACGGGCCGCTGACCGGCGAAAGGACCTCGGTCATCATGCGGCCGGGACCTCGGCAGTGGACGGCACCCGACGCTGCGAGGCAGTCTCCGCCCGACCCGAGGGGAAGGGACCGCTATGTCCGACACCATGTCGTCCGAAGCCGTTCTGTCCGGCACCGCGATCGATGCCGGCCACGTCGACGTGCTGATCGTCGGGGCCGGCGTCTCGGGGATCGGGGCCGCCTATCACCTCCTCGAGCAGTGTCCCGGCAAGACCTTCACGATCCTCGAGACCCAGGAGACCTTCGGCGGCACCTGGTGGACGCACAAGTACCCGGGCATCCGGTCCGACAGCGACCTGTTCACCTTCGGCTACCGGTTCAAGCCGTGGACCGGCGTCCCCATCGCCACCGCCGAGGAGATCCTTCGCTACCTCGGCGAAGTGATCGAGGACAACGACCTCGCCCGCCACATCCGGTACCGGCACCAGGTGCTGTCGGCGTCGTGGTCGAGCAGCGACGCCCGCTGGACCGTCGAGGCGTTGCGCACCGACACCGGCGAGCGGTTCCGGTTCACCACGGGCTTCCTGTGGATGTGCCAGGGCTACTACCGCCACGCCACCCCGTACACCCCGCAATGGCCCGGGATGGACCGGTTCGAGGGCCGCATCGTGCACCCCCAGACCTGGCCCGACGACCTCGACCTCACCGGGAAGACCGTCGTCGTGATCGGTTCGGGCGCAACGGCCGCAACCTTGGTTCCCGCCATCGCCGGCTCCTGCGCCCACGTGACGATGCTGCAGCGCTCACCGACCTACTTCATCACCGGCCGCAACGCCAACGATCTCGCGGACACCTTGCGCGAACTCGAGGTGCCCGAGGAGTGGATCCACGAGATCGTCCGGCGCCGCATCCTCAAGGACCAGCGGGCCTTCACCGAGCGCTGCTTCACCGAGCCCGAGGCCGTCAAGGCCGAACTAATGGCCGGCGTGCGGATGTTCCTCGGCGAGGACTACGACGTGGAGCAACACTTCGAGCCGCGCTATCTGCCGTGGCGGCAGCGCATCGCGTTCATACCGGACGGCGACCTGTTCCAGGGCATCGCTGCCGGCAGGGCCTCGGTGGTCACCGACGAGATCGAGTCCTTCACCGAGAAAGGCATCCGCCTGCGCTCGGGCGACGAGTTGATCGCCGACGTGATCGTCACTGCGACCGGGTTCGATATGAGCGTGATGGGCGACGCCCGGTTCCGCGTCGACGAGCAACCGGTCGATTTCGCCGGGACGGTCGGCTACCACGGCACGATGTTCACCGGCGTCCCCAACTTGGCCTGGGTGTTCGGGTACTTCCGTGCGAGCTGGACCCTGCGGGTCGACCTCATCTCCGACTTCGTCTGCCGACTGCTCCACCATCTCGACGACCTCGGCGCACGGTCGGTCACTCCCACGCTTCGGCCCGAGGAACAGGACATGCCGCTGTCGCCCTGGGTCGACCCCGGGAACTTCAACCCGGGCTACGTGATGCGCAGCATCCACCTGCTCCCCCGCCAGGGCGACCACGCCCCCTGGCAACACACGCAGGACTACTGGTCGGAGCGCAACGAGTATCCCGTCATCGATCTCGACGACGGGACCCTCGTCTACCGCTGACCGGCGACGATCAGGCGCCCACGGTCGTCGACGGGCTCGTCGGCGGTCGTGCGGTGACCGGCCGCCCGATCGCCTGCGACGCCGCTTGGGCCGCACGCTCGTAGGCGGCCTCCAGCTTCTGCTTCCACCCCGTCAAATCACCCTGCTGGTAGGCGCGCTGGGCTTCCTGGAAAAGCCGATCGGCCTGTGCCAGCAACTCCTCGACCGAGCCCGCCGGCGCGACCGTCGTCGTCGGGGACGGGACCGTCGTCACCGTGGTCGGCGTCGGCGTCGGCGTCACCGTGCCTCCGCCACCTCCGGTTCCCCCGCCGCCCGCACCCCCGGAAGAAGCGACCACGGTGGTGAACCCGGGATCGATGGCGAAGGCCTGTTGGAGGGCTTCTTCGAGGGTGCGGCCCCGCTTCGACGACTTGCCGACCGTCACGGTGACGTACTGCAACTCCGGCACCTGGGTGCCGCCCTCGGCCCGGACGAACCACGGGCGTACCCACACCAGCCCGTCGCCGACCGGCACCGCCTGCAGCGCCCCGAACTCGACCCGGCTCCCCCGCTGGTCGAGCAACGACAGTTCCTGGGCGAAGGTCTTTCGGATGTCGGAGTCGACGATCGCCGGACCGTCCGGCGACGGGTCGGGCATCTCCAGCACACGCAGCCGTGGGCGCATCGCCTCGTCGAGCGAGGCCACCATCATCGCCTTCAGTTCCTTACGGGCGTCGTTCGGATCACGCAACTCGAAGCTCCGCCAGACGACGAACTCCGGCGCTTCCCGGCCCGGCAGCTGCATGACCGCCCACGACGGCGCAGTGCGCGGCCGGCGGCCCGACGAGGTGATCGTCCCGCCCGGCAACGTCGGCGCTGCCACGGCCTGACGGTCGCCGTCCTGGGAGAACGGGACCGATTGGGCCGGGTTCCAGGTGAGGTTGCCGTCGAGAAAGCGCACCGGGTCGTCGACGTGGTAGCGGCCCCACATCATGGTCTGCACGTGGAACAGGTCGGCCGGGTACCGGAAGTGCGCCGTCAGCTCCGCAGAGGCCTGCGTCATGGACGTGAACAGCTCGGGGAAGGCCCGCTGATAGGCCCGCACCAACGGGTCCGTCGGATCCGAAATGTAGAACGCGACCGAACCCTCATAGGCGTCGACCACAGCCTTCACGGAGTTGCGGACGTAGTTGAACGGGCGCCGCAGGTCGCTGCGGTCCGGTTGGTCGCTCGTGTCGGCCTGCTGGGCGTACGGGTAGCGGTCGGTCGTCGTGTAGGCATCGATCACCCACTGGACGCGCCCGCCGACGACGACCGGGTACGGGTTGGAGTCGAATGCGAGGAACGGTGCGAGGGTGCGGGCCCGATCCCGCACGTCGCGCTCGTGCAGGATCCGCGACGTGTCGGTGATCAGGCCGGAAGCGAAGATGTTCCACTCGCCGAAGCGCAGCGCGAAGGCCGCCCGCTTCACCGGTGAATCGAGGCGAACCCCACCGGATCCCTCGTAACGGACGACCTGCGTGGTGTCGAGCGTCTTTTCGCCTTCGGCGCGGCGCGTGCCGACGATGGCGTAAGACGGCAGGTTCTCGCCGAAGTAGATCATCGGCTGATCGAGCTTCGGTCCACTGGCGCCGGGTTCGAGCACAGCGGGACGCCCGTCGGAACCGATCCGGTTCGCTGGGGCGATCGCAACGCCGTAGCCGGCCGTGTAGGCGAGGTGACGGTTCTCCCAACCTGATTCCTGACCCTCGACGCGCAGTTCACGCGCCCCGATCACGACCGGGGTCAGCTTGCCGTCGATCACGTAGCGGTCGAGATCCAGCGAATTGAACTGGTAGAAGCGCTCGCGGGTCTGGGTGTTGCGGAACGTGTCGATCACCCGGTCGGGATCGAGCAGCCGAGTGGACGCCAGCCCGGCGCTCGATGCGCGGACCTTCTCGGCGCTGACCTGGCCGGCGGCGAACGCATCGCGCGTGAGCCCGGTGGAGACGTCGACCCCGTCGGCGAGGCGGGTCGCTTCGATGTTGCGTTGGACGAAGGGCCGTTCGAGTTCCGAGCGCCGCCCTTCGACGTACAGGCGTTGCAAGACCGACGGGTACGCCGTACCGGCCACTGCGGCGACGACGGCCCACAGGCCGACCGCGATCACCGGCAGCCGCCACCCTCGCTGCCAGACGTTGATGATGAGCAGGACGGCGGCGAGGATCGAGATGAGGATCAGCAGGTAGGTCGCCGGAAGCTGGGCGTTGACGTCGGTGTAGGCCGCCCCGTCGACCGCACCCCGCTGCGACGTGGTCAATCGGTAGTGGTCGAGCCAGTACGCCGCCGCCTTGAGCAGCGCGAGCAGGGCGAGGAGCACGGACAGATGGAGCTTGACCTGGGCGGTGACCCGGCGCCCGCCCGTCTGCAGGCGGATACCGCCGTTGAGGTAGTGGCTGACAGTCGTGATCAGCAGGGCCACCACCGTCACGGCGAACAACCAGTCGACCACGAACGACAGGAAGGGAAGCCGGAAGACGTAGAACCCGACGTCGACACCGAACTGGGCGTCGTCGACGCCGAAGTCGACGGCGTTGCGGAACAGCAACCATTCCTGCCAGCGACCCGAGACCGGGACACCCGCGAGGACACCGAAGACGATGCCCGCCACCAGCCAGAGCACCCAGCGACGCTTTCGCATCAGCGAGCGGTAGCGGGCGATCAGTTGTTCCTCGGGCCCCGAACCACGCTCCCGCGGCGCGAGGCGATCGGCGATCGCCAGGTTGACGACGAGCAGGATCGCCGCGGCAACGGTGAACACGACGGCGAGGAGGATCTGATTGAGCAGCACGCCCCGGAACACGTCGACCCGGCCGAGTGAATCGAACCAGAGGTAGTCGGTGTAGAAGCGGGCGATGGCTTGACTCGAGAGGAACAGCAGCACGACGAACCCGACGACGACGATCAGCGCAATGCGTCCTTTGTTGGACTTCGCCGCTGCGCTACGTCGACGACGACGAGGGGCCGGTGTGTCCGAGGGGACGCGCACAGGCCGAGGTTAGAGGCCATCGTGCGCCGACGACCGGTCAGTCGGGATGGCGTGTGACCGCACACCGGCAACCCGGATAGGCCGGGGCGCCGGTGTGACCGGTCGGAAAGGCGGCACCAGCCGGCACCGCACCGGCGAGCGCGTTGTCCTCGGCGTCGGCACATGGCGGCGCGTCCGGGTCGACGACCCAACAGACCGTCCGCCCGGTGGCGGCGCCGAGCCCGCCGGCGCCGAACGCCACTCGCAGGGCGTGCACGACGACTGCTTCGACCCGGGTGGTCTTCGCTTCCCGATACAGGGCACGGACCCGTTCGGCAGCCGTGTCGGCGTCGACGCCCTCGATGGCGGCGGCGAGCCGTTCCCGGAGGGGTCGCACCAGCCCGCCGACCACCTCGGCGGCTGCTCGGGCACGGGCGTCGTCGACGGCGGGGTGGTCTGGCGCAACCGGACCGGCGAGCTCGGTGGCTCCCGCAAGGGCCCCGTCGCGCAGGTCGGCGTCGATCCCGTGCAGGTAGATCTCGATCTGGACCGTCTGCGACCCGACCATGGCCTCGACCGAGTGGTCGGCCTTCGGCCGGCGCAGTTGGTCGAGCACGGCGTTCAGCTCGTCGGCGAGGACCCGCTTCAGTCGTCGGGTAGCGGACACCACGAGGGGGTCGAGGACTGCGGCGCGCGAGACCATGACCGCGCGAGCGTCGACCCCGGCTGGGGCAAGGACCCGGTTCGGCATCGTCACGACACCGGAACCCGTGCCCACGGGCGACGCCGTCATTGCGACCGGCTCGACGTCGGTCGGCTCGGCCGGCGCATCGACGGTCGGTTCGGACACGGGGAGCACCGGCTCGGCCTGGCGGGCGAGATCGGTGGTCCGGGAAGAGCGGATCCGAGCGAACAGATCGTCGGCTGAACGCAGGGGCTTGGCGCGGGCCGGCTCGGGCTCGGGCTCGGGCTCGGGCTCGGGCTCGGGCTCGGCCACGGCGACGGGTTCGGCCACGGCGACGGGTTCGGGCTCGGGTTCCACCACGGCTACCGGTTCGACCACGGAGACGGGTTCGGGTTCGGGCTCGGCCACGGCGACCGGTTCGGGCTCGGGTTCCACCACGGCGACCGACACCATCGCCACGGGCTCGATCGTGACCGGGCGAGCGATCGGCGCAGGCCTTGGCCGGGCGGGCAACGCAGACACCGCAACGGCCGCTCCCGGTGACGGGACGGTCTCGAGGTCGTCGGTGCGTTCCGGTTCGAGGGCGGCGAGCACCGCGCGGATCTGGTCGATCCCGTCGCGCGCATGCTCGATCGCCGACTCGACGTCTCGCCGCCCGGCGTGGACACGTTCGAGTTGTTGGAGCGCAAGGTCACGACGGCGGATCAAGTCGGCGAGCATCCGCTCCCGCAGAGCCTTCGCCTCGGTCACCATCGCCCGTCCCTCGGCTCGGGCGTCCTCACGGATCCGGCTCGCCTCCGACTCGGCGTGGATCAACGTCCGGGAGGCCTCGGCCCGCAGGGATTCGCTCTCCTCGGCGGCCTCCTGGCGCATCCGGGCGACGTCGAGCTCTGCGTGCTCGCGCAGGCGCGCCGCCTCGTCGGCCGCCTCGCGAACCAAGCGAGCGGCACCGTCCTGCGCGTGGGTACGGATCTCGGCGGCCGCCGACCGAGCCGTGGCGAGCACCTGGGCCGCCGCCTCGCCCAGTCGCCGCACGAGGAGGTCGTCGTCGAGGTCCTCGGGAGCGCTCGCCCGAATCCGCAGAAAGGCGAGCTCCGACAGCGCCGCCGAGTGCACGACCTGCACCCGCTCGACTTCGTCGGCGAGCCCCGCAATCCAGGAGCGGACCGCCTTTGGGTCAAAACCCTTGCGACTCAAGGGGAACGTCGCCGATCTGATCTCGTCCGGTCGGCTGCGCGGCGGATCGACATCGGCCATCGCATCAACTTACGTCGGCGCCGCCGCAAAATCGGGGAGCCTCGATCAGGCCGCCGGCAACCGGACTCCGCCTCGCGCTGCCAAGGCGTCGAGCGCGTCGGTGATCGTGCGGACCGGCACGACCTCGAGCGTCGTCCCCGCTGCGATGGCGAGTGCCTCTTGGGCCTGGGATCGCGGCACGAGGAACACCGACGCTCCAGAGCGAAGGACGGCCTGGGTCTTCTGGGCCAGGCCGCCGATCTCGCCGATCGCGCCGGTCGGATCGATCTCGCCGGTCGCCGCAACGAGCCGGCCACCGGTGAGTTCGCCTTCGGTGAGCCGATCGAGCACGGCCAGGGTGAATGGAAGGCCGGCGGACGGCCCGCCGACCGCACCGGTTGCGATGTCGACCTCGAAGGGGAACTCGAAGCGGATCGAGCCGGGCGGCAACGGCTTGGGCCGGATCCCGAGGATGGTGCGGTCGCCGGAGCGGATGAGGGTCACCGGCACGGTCAGCCGCTGCCCGTCGGTTCCCGTGGTCGAGCCTCGCAGCACCGTCACCTCGACGACGTCGCCCGGAGCCCGACCTGCGATCGCCGACGGCAGATCGGGCACCAGGTGCACCGGTCGGCCCTCGATGGCGACGATCAGATCGTTCTTCTGCAGGACGCGACCGGCGGGCGCCTCGCGGGCGCACGTCGACCCGTCGGCTGCCGCCTCCTCGCAGGCGATCCGGTCGATCTGCACGCCGCCGTCGCGCACCGGCACGTCGATCCCCAGGGTCCGCATCGCGACGTAGGTCGCGAGCCGCTTGGAGTCGCCCATGAGGCGCAGGTTCTCCTTGCGCTCCTGTTCCGGAGTGCGGTCGCCGAGCAGGTCGCGGGCCGTCAACAAGTCGACCACCCGGGGGTCGGCGTCACGGAGCACGAGCCGATCGAGCCACGACAGCGAGGGGATCGAGACCGTCACGAATAGCACGTCACCGGCGCTGTCGAACGCCGGTCTGCCGGTAACCCGGACGCGACCCTCGGTACCGGCGGCGTCCCCGGGCACGATGGCGTAGCCGTAGACGATTTCCTCGGTGGTGCCGGGATCGCTGCGCGTGGCACGCACCTCGCTGGGCGGGCCGAGGACCGACAGGACGAGCACCCCGACGGGCATCACCGCCGCAAGGGCGACCGACACCATTGCCCACCAGGGCGCGCGTCGTGACACGGGCGGCGCAGGTGGGCTCGGTACGCTGCCCGCCCAGGTGTCTTCGTCCGCCATCACCGTCCCTGCGATCGTCGTTGCGGTCGTTGCGCTGGCGACACTGATCGCCATCGATCGGCGCAAGCCTGTCAGAGAGCGAGCCGTGACCCCACGCGGCCCGGGTGGTCGGGCGCCGGCCGTCCGACCGGTCGTCCAGCGCCCGGCGATGCTCGCCCGGCGAACGCCCCTGTGGCGGCGGATGCTGGCGCTCGTCGGCCTCGGTTCCGTGAGCGTCGTCGCCGGCGTCGTCATTGCCGTCATCGTCGGGGCGCTCGCCGCCGCGGTGCTCGTCGCGCTGACGAGCGCCGTGACCTCGTGACGACGCCGAGCCGGCGAGCCGTCGCCGAGGCTGGACACCGCGGCGACATCGCCACCGCGCGGCAAGGGCTTCGCGCATCGGAACCGCCGGTGCGCGCCACTGCACTCGGTGCACTCGATCGCCTCGGCGCCCTCGACGACGCCACGCTCGAGGCTGCCCTTACGGACCCATCGGCCGTCGTGCGCCGTCGTGCCGCCGAACTCGCCGCCCGACGGCCCGCGATCGGGCTCGGGGCGCTGCTCGCCGACCCGGACCCCGCTGTGGTCGAGATGGCGTGCTGGGCCTGCGGCGAGCAGGAGCGGACCGATCCGGTGCCGACCCTGACCGAACTTGCGACCGGCCACCGCGATGCGCTGGTACGGGAAGCGGCCGTCGCTGCGCTGGGCGCGATCGGCGACGATCGGGGCCTCGAGGCGATCCTCTCGGCGTGTGAGGACAAACCGGCCGTGCGACGTCGGGCGGTGCTCGCGCTCGCCCCGTTCGACGGGCCTCTGGTGGACGCTGCGCTCGAGCGGGCGCGCCAGGACCGGGATTGGCAGGTCCGGCAGGCGGCCGAGGACCTGGCGTGAACGACGGATCACCCGAGGTGCGGCCGCCGGCGGGGCGACGGCGGCTCTCCTCGCCGGCTGCGCTCGCCGTGCTCGCGGCGGTCGCCATTGCGGCGTGCGCCACCACCGAGTCACCCGACGTCTCGCCGACGGCGCCGAACGCTGCGAGTTCGAGTGGGGCCGCTCTGGCAGTGGCCACGGCGGCGGTGTCCTCGAGCGCGCCCGCCGGCGTGTTCGCTGCAGTCCCCGAGGAACCGGGTGCGCTTGCGCGGTATCTGGTCGAGGCCGAACGCGCCGTGCGAGACCCCGCCGTCGATCCCGCCGGCGCCACCGCAGCAGGACGGCGACTGCAGTTGGGCTACAGCCGACTCGGGTCACGACCGGCCCTGGTCGAGTCGGTCCGTGCCCTCGTGCCCGATGACGTGCGGTTCCCGTTCGAACAGAACCTCGCTGCCCGGCTCGCGCCCCCGGACGTGCCGCCCGGACCGGCCGGCTCGACTTTGCCGGTTTGGCGGATTCAAGAGCCACGACCGGCGGCCGAGTTGCTCGGCTACTACCGCGAAGCCGAGGCACGCACCGGCATCGGCTGGCAGTACCTGGCGGCGATCAATCTCGTCGAGACCCGCATGGGCCGGATCGTCGGCGTGTCCTCCGCTGGCGCAGTCGGCCCGATGCAATTCCTGCCCTCGACGTGGACCGAATGCTGCACGGGTGACCCGTGGAACGACCGCGACGCTATCCTCGGCGCAGCGGCCTACCTGCGCCGGCGTGGCGGCCCGGCCGACATGACCAAGGCCATCCTGGGGTACAACCCGAACCGCCGGTACCTCGCCATGGTGACGGCGTACGCAGCCGTGCTCGCCGCCGACGAACGGGCCTATCGCGGGTACCACGCCTGGCAGGTCTTCTGGGACACCTCGGCCGGTTTGGTCCGGTTACCAGTCGGGTACGCCGCCGACGCTCCGATCGACGCTGCGACCTACCTGCGGGACCACCCACAGGACCGGGCCTAAACCGATCGTTGCGTCGTCAACGAGCCCGGACGTTGCGGGCACCGACAGCGCCGCGAAGGCCGACGCAGCCCACGCATCCGACACAGTCCACGCAGTCGACACATCCGACGCAGGCGATGCAGCGGGTGCAGCGCAGACAGGCGAAGGTCGCAATGCAGCGGGTGATGGCGACACCGAAGAAGGTGAGCACGCTGCCGCGAACCCCGACGCTCCCTGCGGTGGCGACCGAACCCGCCACCGCAACGCTGCCGCTGGTCGCGGCGGCGCCAGCAACGGCCACGTTGCCAGGCAGTGCCACCGGGCCGGTCACCGCTTCACCGCCCGGAGCGTGTAGGTGGCGGCGAGGCGCTCGGGCCTCTCCTTCAGACGCCACTCGCCGAGTTCATCCATCACCATGCAGTCACCAAGGGCGTTCCACGGCACGGAGTCGTGCTCCTCGAACAGGGTGATCTCGAATCCGGCCTGCCACAGGCCGTTGAAGATCTGCGCCAGCCCATGGTTGAACGACACCAGGGACGGGCTGGCGAGCGGCTCGTCGTGGGCGACGTAGCTGTACTGCTCGACGAAGTCCTCACCCTGGGTCTCGAAATAGGGGTAGTCGACGGTGACGAGCCCGTCGGGCCTCGGGTCGCACAGCGACCACAACATGGGATGCCCTTCGCGGATGAACAGTTCGCCACCGGGCTTGAGCAGTGCGGCCACCACCTGCGCCCAACGGGCCGCAGTGGGGATCCAGCAGAGCGCGCCGATCCCGGTGTAGACGAGGTCGAAGGCACCCGCCGGCAACACCTCGGCAGCCGAGTAGACGTCGGCCTGGACCCACTCGGCGTCGGCACCGATGTCTCGAGCGAACTCGCGTGCCGCATCGAGTGCAGGAGCGGAGAAGTCGAGCCCGGTGACCTGCGCTCCGAGCCGGTGGAGCGACAGCGTGTCGTCACCGATGTGGCACTGGAGGTGCACCACCTTCTTGCCCGACAAGCCACCGAGCCGAGGGAGGTCGAAACGAACGGTCGCCGAGAGGTGACGGGGATCCGTGCGGAACCGCTCGAGGCCATAGCTGCGCACATGGTGCGGTACGCGCGAGTCCCAGTTCGCGCGGTTGATGGCGAGGTAGTCCTCGACGGGTCGCTCCATGCCGTTGCTCGGTCTCCTCGGGTCAGTCGACAAGGTCGTAGCGGTAGACGTTCGTCTCCCGGGCCACGAAGCCGAGGCGCTGGTAGAGGCGGTTGGCGGCCTCGCGCGACGGGCGGGACGTCAGGTCGACCGTCTTGGCGCCGCGCCGCGCCGCCTCATCGATCGCCGCCCGGTTGAGTTGCTCGCCCACCCCATGGCCGCGCGCCGCTGCATCCACGACGACGTCCTCGATCCATGCCCGCAGTCCGGTCGGGATCCGGAACAATGCCAAGGTCAGCGACCCGACGATCGATCCATCGACCCGGCACACGAACAACACCGTGGCCGGTGAGTCCACGATCTCGGCGAGTTCACCAGCCGTGGGTGCCGGCGACGAGCGAGAGAGCTGCGGGAGCAGGTGGGCGATCGCGTCCACCAACTCGGGGGTGACCTCACGGACGACGTCCACGGTGACGATGGCCATCGCTCGACCGTAGCGGCGGGTGCCGGGACGTGGGTGCCGGTCCGCAGGTGGGAGAGCGGTACCGTCCGGTCCATGGGCACCCTCTCCGACGCCGTCCTACGCGAACGCGCCAGGCGCCTCCGTGATGCCGTAGAGCCGATCTGCGGGAACGTGTACTTCGCGCCCGAAGCCCAGGCGGGCTACGCGGAGTACGGGTTGTCATGGTGGCCGGGTTACTTCGGGAGCCGAGGAGCATGCTTGGGTCGGGTCCCGGGTGACGTCGTCGCCAGTGCCTTCGGGGTGTTCAATCCGGCGATCGTCGTACCGGCCGTCGACGAGGCATGGGCCAAGGCTGGCCCGGCGGCGCTGTTGTCGGCTCGCGAGCGCGGGGCCGTCGCTTCACTGACCCGGATCTTGGGCGCCGGCCCGTCCGGCGCCCAACGGGCGACGGAGCTGCTACGACGTGGCGCCGACGCAGCCGGTTTCGAGGGTCGCTCGCTGTTCGCCGGGCTCCGTTCCCTCGGCTCGCCAGGCACGGTGCTCGGCGACCTGTGGCGAGCATGTGACCTCGTGCGCGAACACCGGGGGGACACGCACATCGCTGCGTGGACAGCCGCAGGGTTGTCCCCCGTCGAGGCGCAACTGTTGATCGAGTTGTGGTGGCGGATGCCGGCTCGGGTGTACACCCGAACCCGCGGCTGGTCGGAGGAGGCGATGGACGAGGGCTACACCTCGCTGCGGCACAAGGGGATCGTGGACGCATCGAACGAGTTCACCCCGGCCGGCGTGTCGTTCCGAGAGGCGGTCGAGTGGGCGACCGACGCAGGGGAGCGAAGCGTGCTCGAGACGATCGGCGACGACTTCGACGAGCTGCTCGAACTGCTCACGCCCTGGGCAGAAGCGGTCGTTGCCGCGAAGGGCTATCCCACCGACCCCCGCACCGTCACCCGGATCTAGGAGGTTCCATGCCGGCCATCGCTTCGTCCACCGATGCTCCCGTCGCCCGGCGGCTCGCCGCTCTGATCGAGCCGGTCGTGGGTCAGGTGTACTTCTCGCCCGAATGCCACGAGGGCTACGTCCGCCTCGGGTTCAACCCGAGCCCCGGCTTCGCCGGCGGTGTCGCCCTGCCCGACGGGCCCGCCTACTTCACGAGCCGGGGATCGGTCATGGGCCAGGTCCCCGGCGAGCTGGTGGCCTCGGCGTTCGCCGTGTTCAACCCGGCGGCCGTGGTGCCTTCGGTGACGTACGGCTGGACCCTCACCGATGCCCCGACGATCTGCGCCGCCCGAGATGCCGGTGCCGTTGCGCAACTCCGACGTCTCCTCGGTGCTGCGCCGGTCGGGCTGGCCCGCGTCACAGAGCTATTCGCCCGCATGACCGACACGCTGACCCCCGAAGGCCGCCCGCTGTTCGCAGGCCTCCGGAGCCTCGGGGCACCGGACGACCCGATCGGGGCGATGTGGCGCCACGGCGATCTCCTGCGCGAGTACCGCGGTGACAGCCATACCGCCGCCTGGGTGGCCGCAGGCCTCGACGCGATCGAAATCGGGTTACTCACCGAGTTGTTCCTCGGGCTACCGATCAAGTCCTACATTCGAACAAGGGCTTGGTCGGAGGACCAGTTGGCGGCGGGGGTCGAACGCCTCCAGGGTCGCGGGCTGCTCGGCGAAGACGAGCGCTTCACCGAAGCCGGACGTAAGTTACGCGGGGAGGTGGAGGCGCGCACCGATGCGGCGCTCGATCGAGCGGTCGCAGCCCTCGGTGCGGACGCCGAAGAGCTGTTCGGACTGCTCGGGCCGTGGGGTCGAACGGTACGGGTCGGGGGTGGCTACCTGGCCGGGGGTGCCGACGACCTGGCGAGACGGGGAAGCGGAATGGTGGCCGACGACGAAGCGGGAGCAGCGCGTGACTGACGTCGAGTTCTTCTGGGATCCGGTGTGCCCCTGGGCGTGGATCACCTCATGCTGGATCCGGAACGTGCAGGCCGAGCGACCGACGATGGCGGTGGACTGGCGCTTCATCTCGCTACGGATGGTGAACGCCGGCAAGGACTACGACAAGGACTTTCCGCCCGGGTACACCCTCGTACACGGCCGCGGGTTGCGTCTGCTCCGGGTGGCCGCAGCCGTGAAGGCCGCCAGCGAACCCGAGCAGGTCGGCGCCCTCTACCGGGCGTACGGCCTGCAGATGCACAACGGTGGCAACCGAGAGTACTTCGACGATCCCGACAACCTGAGGGCGACGCTGCAACAGCTCGGCCTGGCGGCGGACCTCGCCGGAGCCGTGGACGCCAGCGAGTTCGATGCCGAAATCCAAGCGTCCACCGACGAAGCGCTGGCGCGCTGTGGCGGCAACGTCGGGACGCCGATCATCTCGTGGCAGCCACCCGACGGACCGAGCTTCTTCGGTCCGGTGATCTCGAAGGCGCCGAGTGGACCGGAAGCGGTTCGACTCTGGGACGCGATCACGGAACTCGGCGCGAACCCGTGGTTCGCCGAGCTGAAGCGCTCGGTGCGAGCACGACCGATCTTCGACTGACCATCGGAGTGGGGCCTTCCCCTTCGCACCCCTTTCCCTCCCATCCTTCCCGGGGGTACCGCCACCCCTGCCCCGCCCGCTCTCCTTGACCCACCCCTATGAGACGAATCGTTGACGATTCGCCGAGCGGCAGGCACGCCAGGCGGTATTCCTCGCGCCCTCAGTGGCGGCGAGCCCTCGAATCGTCAACGATTCGCCCAGTACGGTCGGAATTGGGGCAGCGGGGAGAGGTGAGCGTGGTGGGATTGAGACACCTTCCGGTTCTGCTGCTGCATTGGTGCAACACCGCGGTGCGACGCTTCCGCCGTCGGGATCGAGGTCGACATCACCGAACGGTCTCGATCTGCGATATCGCTGCGCAGCGCGGCCCTTCCAGCTTCCGAGGCCGAGTCATGCACGACGTCGACGGCAGTCAGTTGCCGCCCCGCCCGCCCCATCCCACTACTGCGCTCGCATCCGTTCTGGGGCGGCTTCGCCTGCCACTGCGTCGCTATCACGCCAACGCCGGCGTGCGCGCCCGCCTCGTGGTCGAACGTGCCGCAGTGCTCGAGCGCCTTCGACGTCTCGATCGTGCCATCGTCGCCCTCGCCCAGCGGCGCCGCGCCCTGCTCGCCGAGGTTGCGTCCATCGACGAGGTCATCGCCCTCCGCACCGAGTTCGGTTGCCGGAGGCGGCCAAAACCCGACGCGCCGCACCTGGCTCCCGTCGCATCGGATGCGCTTCCCGTCGCAGGCGCCCGGCTGCGGGAGATCTGTCGTTCCTTGCTCCAGCGGCACGGTGAGCGCACCTTGATCGATCTGCACAGCCTCCTCCATGAGCACGGCTACGTCATCGGCCATCACCAGCCGGTCAAGCATCTCGCCGACATGCTCCGGTACGAAGTGTTGGCCGGACGCGCCTCAAGGCCCCGGCGAGCGACCTACCGCGGCGTCAGTTCGCCGGACGCGCCAACCGCCCTACTGCCGGGCTACGACGGGTCGATCCGATACAGCGGACCATCGAGCGAGGCCGCATAGAGCTCCCCGTCGGGACCCTGGCCGAACCCGACGATCGCCTTGGCACCACTCGCGATCGGCACCGCCTGTGACGGCGAGGAAGGATCCAGCGCTCGGACGCCGGGCACGCAGTAGTCGGCGAAGACGTACGCACCACGCAGCTCCGTGATCCGTTGCCCCCGGTACACCACGCCCCCCGTCACCGAGCACCCCAACTCCCCGTGCCGATACTCGTGCAACGGCGGAACGGCACCGTCAGCCGGAACGTCCTCGTTGAACCGCAGGGATCCTTCGAAGGCGCTCCACCCGAAGTTCACTCCCCGGCCGGCGCCGTCGACGGCCCGCGCCCGGTTCACCTCCTCGAGCTCGTTCTGACCGACGTCGGCAATCCACAGGTCGCCGGTCGCTCGATCGAAGCTGATCCGCCAAGGGTTGCGGAGCCCGACGCTCCAGATCTCCGGCTTCGCATCCGCCCGACCGACGAACGGGTTGTCAGCCGGCACCACATACGGAGCCGAACCCGACGGTCGAGGGTCGATCCTCAGCAGTTTCCCCAACCAGGTGTTCAGCTTGTCCGAGTAGCGCTGCGGATCACCACCGGCGCCGCCGTCTCCGAACGCGACGTACAGCATCCCGTCCGGCCCGATGGCGAGGTCGCCTCCGTTGTGGTTCGGGTAGGGCTGCGGCAGCGCCAGCACCTGCCGGCGAGTCGACGGATCGGCCACACCACTCACCGTCATGGAGTAGGCATCGACGACCGAGGTCCCGGTCGGGTCGGTGTAGTGGACGTACAGCGACGACCCGTCGGCCGAGAACACCGCTCCGAGCAAACCCCTTTCGCCGCCCGCTCGGGTCCGGGTGCTCATGTCGAGCAGCGGCGCCGTCGCCACCGCGCCGTCGCGCAACGTCCGGATTCGCCCGACCCGCTCGACGACATGGACGCCGTTTGGGTCCCCCGGTCGCGAGATCACCGACACCGGTTGGTCGAACGCGCCGACCTGCGTGAGCCGAACCCGCAGCCCGCGCAGGGTCGGCGTCGCCGACCCCGTCGACAGGATCGAGCTCGTCGGGCTCCCCGTTGCGGCCACCGCAGAACGTGCAGTTGCGGGCGGCACGGCGGGACCATCGGTCGCTGCGGCCACGGCCGAAGTCACTGCCCCCGCACCGACATCCGAACGATCGGCCCCGCACGCGACGAGTGCCCAACCCAGAGCGATAACGAGACCAGCACCGAGGTGACGGGTCACAGCGTGCTCCTGATCAGGCCTTCCTGCACGACCGAGACGACGAGGTTCCCGTCGTGGTCGTAGATGAACCCGTACGACAGCCCACGAGCGTTCGACGTCGTCGGCGTCCCCTGTGCGTAGAGCAGCCACTCGTCGGCCCGGAACGGTCGGTGGAACCACATCGCATGGTCGAGGCTGGCCATCTGCAGATGGGTGTCATACCAGGTGAAACCGTGCGGGAGCAGCGTCGTGTCGAGCAGCGTCATATCCGACGCATACGTGACGATGCACGCATGCAGCACCGGGTCGTCGGGAAGCCGGCCGTCCGCTCGCAGCCACACCTGCTGGAACGCCGAACGCTTCTGGTGGGAACCAGGCTCGACGAAATCGACGTAGCGCAGGTCGATCGGTCGGGGCCGGTCGTACCAGGGGCCGAGCAGGTGCTTCCACGGTGCCATCCGGGCCCGGAAATCCGGCAGGGACTCGGGCGCCGGCATTCCGGCCGGCGCAGGCAGCTGGTGCTCGAGCCCCTGCTCGTCGACGTGGAAGCTCGCTTGCAGGTTGAAGATTGCCTGCCCGTGCTGGATGGCCACGACCCGGCGCGTGGTGAAGCTCTTGCCGTCGCGGATCCGGTCGACCAGGTACAGGATCGGCACCATCGGATCACCGGGGCGCAGGAAGTACGCATGCAGGCTGTGGACCTGCCGGTCCGTGTCGACCGTGCGGGCGGCCGCAACCAGCGCCTGCCCGGCGACCTGGCCGCCGAACACGCGCTGACGGTTCTCCTGGGGCGACGTGCCTCGGAAGACGTTCACCTCGATCGATTCGAGATCGAGCAGATCGACGAGGTCATCGAGGGCACCCATGCGGAGCGGATTCTCGCGTAGCGCCACCGTGACGCGTCCTCGCGAGCCCTTCGTGTCCCGTCACCGCCGGCAGCAGACCTAACGTGCCGGCATGTCCTTGCTCGACCTCAACCCGGACCAGCTGCTCAGCACCACCCGAGCCGTGCGCAAGCGGCTCGACTTCTCCCGGCCGGTCTCCGACGACCTAATCCGGGAGTGCGTCGCCGCTGCCCAGCAATCGCCTGCGGGTTCCAACAACCCGACGTTCGCGTTCGTCGTGGTCCGCGACGAAGCCAAGCGCAAGGCGATCGGCGAGATCTACCGCCAGTGTTACAACGTCTACAAGTCGCTCGACGGGATCTACATCCGCACGATCGACAAGGGATCAGAGGACGCGAACGCTCAGCAGCAGCGGTCGGCCGACTCGGCGGACTTCCTCGGTGAACACATGGGCGACGCCCCCGCGCTCGTGATCGCGTGCTCGCTCGCCGGGCGGACCGACAACCAGCCCGGTACGTTCGCCGCGTCGATGATGGGCAACGTGCTCCCGGCGATGTGGAGCTTCATGCTCGCGGCCCGGGCACGCGGACTCGGCACCTGCTGGACGACGGTCCACCTCTTCCAGGAGCAGGCCGCCGCCGAGGTGCTCGGGATCCCCTTCGATGCGGTCCAGCAGGTGTGCCTCACCCCGTTGGCGTTCACCAAGGGAACCGACTTCAAGGCGGCCGCTCGACCCAACCCGGACTCCGTCATCCGGTGGGACGGCTGGTGAACCGGTGATCGAGCCCGGCCTCCGGGCTGCAGCACTGGCCGCGACCGGTTTCATGCCACCCGATGAGGGCGACGCACTGTTCGAGTGGGCGGTCCGAGCCGGTGCCGCCGTGCCCACCGCCCCGTTCCTCGAGGTCGGCTCCTACTGCGGGCGCTCGACGGTCTGGCTGGGGGCTGCGGCCCGAACGGCCGGGACGGTGGTGTACGCGGTCGACCACCACCGCGGGAGCGAGGAGAACCAGGCCGGGTGGGATTGGCACGACCCCGGCCTGGTCGACCCCGCCACCGGCAAGATGGACACGCTCCCGCAGTTCCGGCGCACGATCCATGACGCCGGTCTCGAAGACGTCGTGGTCGCAGTGGTCGGGGCCTCCCCCGTGGTCGCCCGCCACTGGGGAACGCCTTGCGCCTTCGTGTTCATCGATGGAGGCCACGGCGTGGATCCGGCCCGGGCCGACTATGCCGGGTGGACCCCGCACGTGGCTCCCGGCGGTTTGCTCGCCATCCACGACGTGTTCCCCGACCCGGCCGATGGGGGCCGACCGCCCTTCGAGGACATCTACCTTCCCGCGCTCGCGAGCGGCCTCTTCGCCGAGGTCGGGGCCCACGGCACCCTTCGCGTGCTCGAACGGCGCCGGGACTGACCCGTGCCGGCACCCCGTGAGGACCGCAGGTGGGTGCATGCGGCCATCGCCAAGCTCGAAGCGGACATGCACCGCTCGGCCGACACCCACCTGGTCGTCTACCCACTGCCGCCCGAGTGGGACATCGATCTCTACCTCAAGGACGAGTCGACACACCCGACCGGATCCCTGAAACATCGTCTTGCCCGCTCGCTGGTGCTCTACGGATTGTGTGACGGTCGGATCCACGAGGGAACCACGCTGGTCGAGGCGTCGTCGGGCTCGACGGCGGTGAGCGAGGCCTACGTCGCCCGCATGCTCGGCCTCCCGTTCGTCGCCGTTATGCCTGCGGCGATCTCCCCAGAGAAAATCGCCGCCGTCGAGCACTACGGGGGCACCGTGCGCCTCGTCGACGACCCGACCGCCATCTACGACGAAGCGGCCCGTATCGCTGAGGCCACCGGCGGCCACTATCTCGACCAGTTCACCTTCGCCGAGCGGGCCACCGATTGGCGCGGCAACAACAACATCGCGGAATCGGTGTTCTCGCAGCTCGCCCTCGAGCGCCACCCGGTACCTCGCTGGATCGTGGTCGGCGCCGGCACCGGCGGGACCTCGGCCACCTTCGGCCGGTACCTCCGTTACCGCCGGCACGACACCGAGCTCGCCGTGGTCGACCCCGAACGCAGCGTCTTCGGTGCCTACTGGGCCTCCGGGGACACGACCCTGCACCTGCAGTCCGCGAGCCGCATCGAGGGCATCGGGCGTCCCCGGGTCGAGCCGAGCTTCGTCGCCGAGGTCGTCGACCGGATGCTCGCCGTCCCCGACGCGACATCGATCGCAGCGATGCGCCACTTGTCGGGCGTGCTCGGCCGACGGGTCGGCGGCTCGACCGGGACCAACCTGTGGGGTGCGTTCACGCTCATCGACGAACTGCGAGCCCACGGCGGGACCGGCAGCGTGGTGACCCTGATCTGTGACCCCGGCGACCGGTATGGGCACACGTACTACGACGACGGGTGGGTCCAGGCCCAAGACCTCGATCTCGTCGGTCCGACGGCGGCGATCGAACGGTTCCTCACTGGCGGGCGGCTGACCGCATGAGCGGCCCGCTGTCCGGCATCCGCGTGCTCGACCTCACCAGCGTGATCATGGGCCCGCTCGCCACCCAGACGCTCGGCGATCTCGGAGCCGACGTCATCACCGTCGAGTCCGAACGGGGCGAGACCAACCGGGTGATGGGCCCCGGACCGCACCCGCAACTGTCGGGCGTCTCGCTCAACCTGTTACGGAACAAGCGGAACATCGGCCTCGATCTCCGTCGGGAGGAGGGCCGACAGGCGTTCCTGCGCCTCGCCGCCCGAAGCGACGTCGTCGTGACAAACCTCCGTCCGGGTCCGCTCGCCCGATTGCGGCTCACCTACGACGACGTGCGAACCGTCCGATCCGACATCGTGTTCTGCCAGGCACACGGCTTCCCCTCCGACGACGAGCGCGCCGACGACCCGGCCTACGACGACGTCGTGCAGGCCGCGTCGGGCATCCCCGATCTGTTCGTCCGGTCGGGTGGCGAGCCCACCCTCGTGCCGACGCTCGTCGCGGACAAGGTCTGTGGCCTGACGATCGTCTCCTCCGTGCTCGCCGCGCTCGTCCACCGCGAGCGAACCGGCGAGGGCCAGCACGTCGAGGTCCCGATGCTCGACGTCACCCGGTCCTGGGTGCTGGTCGAGCACGGTGCCGCAGCGATCCCGGAACCGCCGCTGGCCGACGCCGGCTACCGCCGGCTCCTGACCCCCGAGCGGCGCCCGCGCCGAACGATCGACGGTTGGATCCACGTCCTGCCGTACAGCGAAGCGAACTACGTCGCGATCTTCCGCAAGGGCGGACGCGAAGACCTGGCCGGCGACCCTCGCATCCGATCCGGACGGGCCCGGATCGCCAACGCGGACTCGCTGTACCGCGACGTCGGAGCCGTCCTGGCGACGGACACGACGGCCAACTGGCTTGCGTTCTGCCGGACCAACCAGATCCCGGCCACGGAGGTCGCCTCGCTCGACGATCTCGTCGCCGGGCTCCCGGTCGTCGACCACCCCGTCGCCGGGCCGTACCGCCACATCCCGTACCCCGTCCGCTTCGATCGGACCCCGGCCGGCGCACTGCGCCACCCTGCGCCGCTCCCCGGCGCGGACGGTCCCGCCATCCTGGCCGAGGCGGGGTACTCGCCCGCGGAGATCGACGCCCTCACGGCATCGAGGACCCTGCGCTGAGTACCGTGCCCCCCATGGCACAGGCCCCCGAACGAAACCTCGCCCTGGAGTTGGTCCGCACGACCGAAGCCGCCGCCATGGCCGCGGCTCGCTGGATGGGCCGCGGCGACAAGAACGGCGCCGACGGCGCCGCCGTGGAAGCGATGCGCACCATCCTGTCCGGCGTTCCCATGGACGGGATCGTCGTGATCGGGGAGGGGGAGAAGGACGAGGCGCCCATGCTCTACAACGGCGAGCGGGTCGGTGACGGGACACCCCCGGTCTGCGACGTCGCCGTCGACCCCATCGACGGCACGACGCTCACCTCGCTCGGTCGGGGCAATGCGCTCTCGGTGATCGCCGTCACCGATCGTGGGGCGATGTTCAACCCGGGACCCTGCGTCTACATGGAGAAGATCGCAGTGGGTCCCGACGCCGCCGGCTCGATCGACATCACCGCGTCGGCGACCCAGAACCTGCGCTGGGTGGCCAAAGCCAAGCGGGAGAGCGTGCGCGATCTCACCGTCGTGATCCTCGACCGCGACCGGCATGCCGACCTGATCGGTGAAGTGCGTTCCACCGGTGCGCGGATCCGTCTGATCAGCGACGGCGACATCTTCGGGGCCATCGCCACGGCCTGGCCCGAGGCCGGCTGCGACATCCTGTTCGGGATCGGGGGCACGCCGGAGGGGGTCGTGGCCGCGGCCGCACTGAAGGCGATGGGCGGGGAGATCCAGGGGCGCCTGTGGCCCCGGAACGACGACGAGCGCGCCGCCGCCGTCGCTGCGGGCTACGACCTCGACCGAGTGCTGACGACCGACGACCTCGTCCAGGGCGACAACGCCTTCTTCGCCGCCACGGGCGTCACGGACGGTGAACTGCTGCGGGGGGTGCGCTTCGACACGAACGGCGCCACCACGCAGTCGCTGGTCATGCGCTCCCGATCGGGAACGGTCCGAACGATCAACGCCCGTCACCGACTCGACAAGCTGCGCGACATCTCCGTGATCGACTACTGATTCAAAACTGATTGCGGTGCCGGACCTTGAAAGGTTCGGCAACCCGCTTCCAGTAGCGGCTCAACTATGCAGCGCGTCGGCCGATTCGACAACCGATGACGTCGGCGCCCCCGCATCCGAGCCCGGCTGTGGCCCTCCCGAACCCGCCCGATGGGCGACGCCGAACGGGTCGGTGCTTCGGCGCCGAACTCGACGGCACCACGCTCCGGGTGATGGAGGTCGTCGACGACGTCGTCGTGTCCTTCACCGTTTTCCGATCGGAGACGGTGGGACGAACCGTCCGACAGTTCCTCGCCACGAATCCGAGAGGCCCCATCACCGTCGCCTGGCACCACCCGGCGACGCGCACGGAGTTGCTCGAGTTCGCCGACGTTCCGGTGAACGCCCGAGGCGCAGCGCTGGCCGACGCCCTCGACGAGGTGGGCCTGCTGCGGCCCGACTCGGTCTGGTCGTTCCGGATCACCGACGAGCGCGACGGCACGGTGCGAGGGGTCAGCGCCGTGGTCGACGTCCATCCGCTGCGCGAAGCTTGGGACGCATTCGAATCGACCGATGCGGCACTGGTCCCGGCATCGCTGCTTTACAGCCAGAACGGGCTCTTCCTGGGGTTGCGCAACGACAGCGTCGACTTGGCGCTCATCGCCGACGGCAAGCCGATGGCGGTGCGCTATCTGTCGTGCGGCGGTCTCAACAGCGTGTACGAACGCCTTGGGCCGGATCCGGCCCGAGCCTTCGAACGCGTCGCCGCCGTCGTCCGCGGCGCCGCCCAGAACGACCTCGAGGCGGTCGGCATCGTGCATGCCTACGTCGTCGAACTCGGAGTGCAGATCACCCGGACGACGGACTTCTGGACCCGGCAGGGTCTCACGATCCCGTCGGACATCCATGCGCACGGCCCCGGGTTCTTGCTCCCCAACCTCGCCGGCACCCTCATGGACGCCGCCCTGTTCCTCAAGCCGGTCGCCCCGAGCGTCGCGTCGCTGGACACCGTGTCGCGCATCGAGCGGCCGGTCGGCTATTCGGCCCTGCTCGCCGGACTCGTCGACCAGGACGAACAACCCCTGCTCGGCCTGCGCGACCCCGAGATCGTCGAACGGAACCGCCGACGACTCCAGCGCGAGCATGCCCGCAAACGGTTGATCGTCGGAGCGGGAACGGCAGCGGCCTTGGTCCTTGCCTCCTTCGGGTTGATCCTCCAGGCCGACGGCCAGGTGAGCGAGGCCGAAGACCGCAAGGCAGACCTCGAAACGCAACTCGCCTCGTACGCCCCCGCTCTCGTCCTCCAAACCCTCGGCGGGGTTGCCGACGCCACCCTCGCCCAGACACTGCAGAACGAACTCGACCTTCCCAAGCTGATGGACGCGCTCGCCCGGACCCTGCCGGCGGGGGGTCAGCTCCAAGCGGTCCGGATGGGGCGACCAGCCGACGGAGGCCTGCGCCTCAACCTCGAGGTCCGCCTGCGCGGCCGCCAGGAAGCGGTCAGCCCCTTCCTCGAAGCGCTGTCCAAGATGGGCGCCGAGAAGGTGTGGTTGTCGAACGTGCCGCCGCCGAGCAAGGACGCCATGGGTGACGAGTTCGTGAACGCCTCGGTGACGGCGCTGCTACCTGCCGGGCACACCTACGTGCTCGAACGGCCGATCCTGAAGGCGCGGAACCGATGAACGGTCGCATGTTGTTGTTGAAGGTCGTGCCCGCCGTCCTCGTGCTCGCGCTGGGCGCCAACTGGGTATGGGGGCAGCGATCCGACCGCATGGACCAGGTCGCCACGCTCGAAGAAGAAGTCGCCACGCTCGAGGCCAAGCTCGCCCCCGCCCAGAACGCCGACCGCCAACGGGACGTCTTCCGCCGGTCGATCGAGCGAGTCTCTGCTGCGATTCCGCCGGACGCAGCGCTACCCGACCTGATCCGATCGCTCGGCGCCCTTGCGGCCAGCGCCAAGGTCACCTGGCTGAAGGCGACCTTCGCCGAGCCCGCCGGGTCCGGCGCAGCGGTCACCGCTCCGCCGGCCCAGGGCGGCGACAAGCCGCGCGGCATAGTCGGCTACTCCGAGATCAGCATGAGCGTCGAGGTCTCCGGCACCGATCCCAACCTCCGCGCCTACTTCGATGCGCTGACCCGCCTGCAGCGGGTCTTCGTGGTCGACTCCGTCGACATCGTGTGGGACACGAAGGTGACCCCGGCGGTGGGCACCGCGGCCATGAGCGTCCGAGCCTTCACCATGCCGTTGCTGTTGAGGCCCGCCGCGCAACCGAAGGCCCCAGCTCCGGCGCCGGGGACCCCGGTGACGACCACCGCTGCGGGCTGACGTGCGTGCCCGGGTTCGCCGGCCGGGACGGCGGGACGACCACGGCGCAACGATGTTCGAGCTCGTGATGGCGCTGTCCGTGCTTGCGATGGTGTTCACGTTCTCGCTCCTGGTCCTGTCGTCGACGTCCCGGACCGAACTCGTCAACCGCCGGGCCACGGCGGCACAACGGCTGGCCTCCGAGGCAGCCGAGCGCGCCGCGGTGTTCGACTGCGGCATCCTCCCGACGCTCACCACCGCACTCACTACCCAGCAGAACCGCTGCGGGGGTTCGCTCGGAACCCGGAGCTGGACCGTCAACGAACTCGGCGCGCAGTTCTCGCTCCAGCTCGATGCCCAATGGGTGGTCGTGCAGGCCAACACCGTGCTCGCCACCACCACCACGGCTGCGAATGCACCGTGCCCGTCGTACCGGCTGCGCCGCACCGTGACGGCGAGCTGGTCCGAACGAGGGAAGACGAACAGTCGGTCCGTGAGCACACTGGCGGGCCTGCCCGTCGACTCGGCCGCCCGGCTCCGAACCGGGACGATCGAGGTGACCGGAACCGCCGGGTCGACGACGGAGCTGACGATCTCGGACTACGCCTACCCCGTGACCCTCGCCAGCAACGGCAAGGCGCTCCTGCCCTACCTCACGGCCGGGACGGAGTACTGGCTGCGCAACCCGAGCACAACCGTCACGAAAAAGGTGACCGTTCCCCCAGCCAACGGTGAGGCCTGCATTGTCGCCACGGTGACGGCGCCGTGACGAATCGACCCCGCCGCACAGGTCGCCGGATCTGCGGCCACAACGACAGCGGCTTCAGCCTCGTCGAGCTCGCCGTCACGCTCGGCCTGCTCGCGCTGGCCGGGACGATGGCGATGACCATGTTGCTGACGATCAACCGCGTCTCGACCGAAGTCGGCAGCCGCTCGGACGCATCGACCGAGCAGCGCCGCACGCTCGACGACGTCTTCGAACAGCTCGCCACCGCTCGGGGACAGGTCAAGTGCACCGACCCTGCGACGGCCACCACCCTCGCAGCCTGTCGAGCCGGGCGGGTGACCGAGATCGGCACGCCGATCACGGATGCGAGCACGGCCAAGGTCTGCTTCCTGTCCCGTCGCCCGGCACAGACGACCGGGACCCCCACGCTCACCGCGACCCCGTGGAAGCTCTGCTTGAACTACGACAGTGGCTCCGGTGTGTTGGCCCTCGAGCGGTACCAGCCGACCGGCGAGCTGAACCCGACCTACCCGGTCAGCCCGACATCGACCCAGACGCTCGGCCGATCACCGAGCGGTAGCTCCGACCCGTTCTCGTACCTCGGCGTGAACGGCGCCGCCCTCACGGCGCCGATCAATGTCAACAGCATCGCACTGGTCCGTTTCGCAGCGACGCTCGAGTTCCGGGATCGATCCGGCCGGCTCGTCCGACAGACGTTGTCGATGCAGACCGGTCTTCGCGCCGTCCGCTATGCGTCAGAAGGCTTCTGGACCGGTGACAAGGTGGTGGCGCCGTGAACTTCCGACCCCGGCTCCCCCGGGACGACGGCGGGTACTCGCTGATCCTCGCCACGGTCGTGTCGTTCCTGCTCGGCGGCATCCTCGTGGCAGGCGTGGCGCCCGTGGTGATCGACAGCAGGACGACGGGCGACTCCCGACGCCAGACCGACGGGCGTCTGCTCGCCGAGAGCGTGCTCAACGAGCTCTACACCACGGTGGGCGTCTCGGCCCGTGCGGTGACCGACACGTTCCCGGCGCTCGCCGGCCGGGTTGCGCCGGGCAAGCGGGTGAGCGACGCCGGCGCGACCGTCGGGTGGGCGATGTTCGATCCCGCAACCGGCGTGTTCCGACGCTGCGCGACGATCCGGGACGACTGCTTCAGCTACTCGCTGCAACCGCAGGCGGCGACGGCGACCGCACCCGGGCAGGTCATCGTTGCCGAGGTGATCGCACGGGTCGGTTGCCGGACCACCCCCGAGACCTGCACCTACACCAAGCTCCAGCAACGCTGGCGCCGCCGTGCCTACCTCGACTTCCTGATGTTCACGGTCCGCGAGACGCTCGACCCGGGCCTGTACGACGAACCTGCGACCTGCGACCCCGAGAACACGAACCCGACCACCCGCCAGACCGCCGGCTGCCGTGAGATCGCCTACGTCGGCTACACGCCACCGGCCACGACGCCCAACGACGAACTCTGGGTCGGCGAGGCGTGGCTGCGCACCGGCGGAACCGCGTGGACCCTGCCCCAACTGTTCGTCGACGACCTTCCCCGGCCGCCGGCGAGCACCACGTTTCAGGACCGCTACCGGGCGGAGACCTCGACGGGAACGGTTCTCACGGTGACGAGCGGCGCCCTGCGTGCAGCGACCAAGGTGAAGCCCAACGCTGCCGGGACCAGCAACGTCCGGATCGTCGCCGACGAGGCCACCCGGGTGCGGTGGCAGATCGGTGGTGGGGTCTGGAGCTGGGCCGACATCGCAGCCGGGGTGACGTGGACCTCGGCCAATCTCACGCTGGGACCGACGGCTGCGTTGACCTTGGAGATCGTCGCCGTCAACGAAACCCCCACGACCTACCCGTCGGTCAGCTTCCGCACCGGTGCCGCCGCCTTCAGCGAGCTCCGGGGCACCAACCTCAGTGCGCTCGGCCTCACCGCCGCCACTCGTGACCTGGCACAAGGCGTCGACCTCCTCGCCGGCCCGATCCACACCAACGATCCGTGGTTTTGGATCTGTGGCACACCGAGCTTCACCGGCACGGTCGAATCCACCGCCGACCCGACCGAAGACGTCCCTACGACCGAGGACGTACTGAAGATGCTGTGCCCCGGAACGGTGCCGACCCTGCCGACGCCACCACTGACGGGTCCGGTACTCGAACTGCCCTCCAGCACCAGCCCGTTCGCGGCGATCGCCGGCAGCGCTTGGACCTTCGCCGGCCCGGCGTCGTTGGTGTTCTCCGCCGGCAACCAGGTGAGCGTCAACGGAGGGACGAACCGCTTCGTCCCACCCGGTGGCGTGATCCACGTGAACGGCAGCGCTGCGGTACGAGGCACGACCGACCAGGTGACGGTCTCGGCGACCGGGACGGTCACCATCGACGGCGACCTCACCGACGCCGAGTCCGGGGCGGCCGTCGACAAAGCGATCGACATCGGCATCGTGGCCGGCCAGGGCATCGTGGTCGGCCATGCGCCACAGGGCCGAACGATCGAAGCGGCGCTGGTGGCCCTCAACGGCACGATCCGCGTCGAGGGCTGGGACACGACGCGGATCCCGCTGACCGGGGTTCCGGTGCTCACCTTCACCGGCGCGATGGCCGCCAAGTTCCGACCGGTGTTCGCAACCTTCGCCGAGGACGGCAGCCTGCTGACCGGAATGGCCAAGGCCTTCACGTATCCGACGAGTCCGCCGAGCCCGCCGTGGTTGCTCAACCCGGTTCGGGCGCTGTGGGAGCGCGTCGAGCTCGCGGAGTTCCCCGCGCTGACCGCCGGGATCGCGCAGGCCGTCGACCCGAAGCGAACCGCCCCGGTCGCCGGTTGCAGCACCGCCGAGCCCGCCGATCTCCCCTACCTTGCGACCTGCGTGAAGCCCTGAGTGGCGACCGGGTGCGCAGGCTCGTCGGCCACCGAGCCGCAGCGGCCACAATGAGTCGATGACCGCACCCTCGAGCGACCCGCACCGACGTGTCGACCAGCCACGCCTCGCTCCTCGCGAGGAGCGCTCTGCCGAGCTCGACGCCGCCCTCGGCAAGACCCTGCTGCGCGACGGCCGGCCGATCAACATCTTCGGCACCCTCGCCCACCATCCGGCACTGCTCGAGCGGTTCAACCGGTTCGGCGGCTACCTGCTCAACAAGGGTCTGCTCCCTGCGCGCGAGCGGGAGATCGTCATCCTGCGGATCGGCGCACGGTGCCGGAGCGTGTACGAGTTCGGCCAGCACACCGTGATCGGGGAACGGTGCGGCCTCACGCCCGCGGAGATCGCTGCCCTCGCCGGCGACCGGGCCGCCTGCGCGGCACACCCGTGGAGCGACGACGACCGGGCGCTCATCGCCCTCGCCGACGACCTGTGCGACGGCGACAGCGCCTCGGACGCCACCGCCGAGGCCCTGCGGCGGCGGTGGTCCGATGCCGAATTCGTCGAACTCGTGGTCGTCGCCGGGTTCTACCGTCTGGTCTCGGGCTTCTTGAACACGATGGGCGTCCAGCTCGACGAGGGCGTGCCGAGCTGGCCGAGCTGACGTGCCCGAAGGCCACACGATCCACCGGCACGCCGCGACCCACCGGCGACTCCTCGCCGGGCATCCCCTGAGCGTCAGTTCCCCACAGGGGCGGTTCGGCGACGGCGCCGCAGTCCTCGATGGCCGCCGGCTCGAACGGGTCGAGGCGTGGGGCAAGCACGAGTGGCTGTGGTTCGAGGGCGACGCGGTACTCCACGTACACCTCGGCCTGTTCGGACGCTGGCGCACGTACCCCGCCGGGCCGCCGCCAGAGCCGCGTGGGCAGGTCCGGGTGCGACTCCACGGACCGCTCGGTACGACCGACCTGAGCGGACCCACCGCGTGCGAGCTCGGCGACCCGGTCGACCGCGACGCCGTGGTGGCGCGCCTCGGTCCGGATCCGCTGCGCCCCGACGCCGACCCGGAGCGCTTCCTGGACACGATCGCCCGGAGCCGCCGGGCGATCGGGTTGCTGCTGATGGACCAGTCGGTCGTCGCCGGCGTCGGCAACGTGTACCGGGCCGAGGCGCTGTTCGTGAACGGGATCTGGCCGCTGCGCACCGGCCGTGAGCTGGGCGACGACGAACGCCTGGCCCTGTGGGACACCGTGGTACGTCAACTCCGGGCCGGGGTGCGCAGCGGCCGGATCGTCACCGTCGACCGATCCGAGCAACCGTCGGCCGCCGGGCGTGGTGCCCGGGGCAAGGCCACCTACGTCTACAAGCGCGAGCACTGTTGGCGGTGCGGGACACCGGTCGCCCGATGGGATCTCGCCGGCCGCTGGTGTTACGCCTGCCCGTCGTGCCAGCCCGCGTGATCGGCGGTCCGGCCGAGCCCGGACCGCACCGCCCGGAACTCACCCGCCGGATCTCACGGCCCGGATCTCACCGGCCGGTCGAGCCGAATCCGCCACCCCGGTGGTCGTCGCCGTCGAAGTCGGCCACCTCGACGAGCACGCACTGGGCGACGGTGAGCACGACCAACTGCGCGATCCGGTCGCCTCGGCGCACGTCATAGGGCTCGACCGGGTCGGTGTTCACCAGCACGACACGCAACTCGTCCCGGTAGCCGCTGTCGATCAGGCCCGGGCTGTTCAGCACCGTGATCCCGTGACGCAGGGCGAGTCCGGAGCGGGGCTGGACGAAGCCTGCGTGACCGGCCGGGATGGCGACGGCAATCCCGGTCGCGACCAGACCTCGGCCGCCGCCGGGGGCCAGGTGGAGGTCGTGGCGAGCCAGGAGATCGAGACCGGCATCGCCAGGCCGGGCGTAGCCGGGTGCGGGCAGATCCCCGTCGAGGCGCACGACGCGCAGTCGGGTCATGCCCCCATCGTCGCCGACCGACACCACGATCGTCGCCGACGGACACCACCGCCGGCCATCGTTCCCCCGCTCGGCCGGGCCGCGCCGGTAGCATCCCTGCGGTGCTGATCTGGATGGACCTGGAAATGACCGGGCTCGATCCGTCCGTCGACCGGATCGTGGAGATCGCCACCCTGGTGACCGACGACGAACTGAACGTCGTCGAGGAAGGGCCCGACCTCGTGGTGTTCCAAACCGACGAGGTGCTCGCCAAGATGGATCCCTTCGTCGTCGACATGCACACCCGGTCCGGCCTCCTCGAGGCCATCCGAACCTCGACGATCAGCCTCGAGCACGCCGGCGGCGAGACCCTCGCCTTCATCCGCAAGCATTCGCCCGAGGCCCGCAAGATCCCGTTGTGCGGCAACTCGATCGGCACCGACCGGCGCTTCCTTGCGGCCTACCTTCCCGAGATCGAGGACTGGCTCCACTACCGCAGCGTCGACGTGTCCACCGTCAAGGAACTCGTGCGGCGCTGGTACCCGGCCGTGCGCTCGGAACGCCCGCGCAAGCAGGGAAGCCACCGTGCCCTCGACGACATCCGGGAAAGCGTCGCCGAGCTGCGGTACTACCGCGAGCGCGTGTTCCTGCCGTCACGCCCGCAGTGAACGACCCCGCCACCTGGCGGGCCGGCCGGTGATCCGCAGCGCGATCGAGCGGAACACCACCACCACGAACACCAGCGTCCACAGCGGATAGGTCAGCGCAGTCAACGGTCCGAACCGCCCGACCCGGCGGCCGAGCACCCACAGCTGGGCGGCGCTCACCAGGCAGAGGCCGGGGTGCACACGCCACCCGCCCAGCAGCGAGGCCACCCAGGCGACGATGGCGAGGACCATCCACCACGGGATCGCAGCGATGCCCGCCATCTGGTTCTTCGTCCACCCCTGCACGAGCTGGCCGAGGCCCTCGGGGTACATCCGGAACCGGGCGAGTCGCCGGTCGAGCAGGACGGTGGCGCCGCCGTAGCGCTCGGCGAGCGCGAGATCCTCGGCCACCCGTCCTCGCACGGCGGGATGGGCGTGCCCGCCTATGGCCTCGTAGCGGTCGCGTCGCGTGACGAGCACCGGGCCGAACGCGAGCCGGCTCCGACCGGGTCGCCGCCAGGCGACGAACCCGCCCGACCCCATCGGGCCAACCAGGTTGAACAACAGGCTCGCCTGCTCGTAGAGCCGTTCCGTCCGGTGCCAGGGCTGCACCGCCACGAGGGCGCCCTGCGCCGCGAGCGGGACGAGCCGGTCCAGCGCGTCGGCAGCGAGCTCGACGTCGGCGTCGACCAGCACGAGCATCTCGGCGCTCGTCGCACCGATCCCGGTGTGCAGCGCCCAGCACTTTCCGGCCCAGCCGCCGGGCAACTCGGGCGCCGCGAGCACCGTTGCCCCTGCCGCCCGGGCGAGGCGAGCCGTCGCATCGCTCGAATGGTCGTCGACGACCACGAGTTCGTCCCCGACGCGCAGTTGCGGCTGTACCGAGGCGAGCAGCGTGGGCAGCGAACGCTCCTCGTCGCGCGCCGGGATCACGACCGCCACCGACGGCCGATCCGGCCGGATCGCCGGCAGCGCCGGGAACCGTGCGAGCAGCAACCAGCCGATCGCCCACCCGACGGCGTACACGGCCAGCGACATCGTCGGCATCGGCCGCGACCGTAGGCCCGGGCCACGGCGCCGGTCGGACCGGCACTGGTCACCGTCGACCCCCACCGGACGGAGGCAACGTGTGGAACCTTGCAGTCGCCAACTAACTTCCCGAGCATGGGTGTGCGATCCGAGCAGCAACCGGCCGAGGACGACGTCACCGAGGTCGCTCCGGGGATCTTGCGCATGCAGCTCCCGATCTCCATGCCTGGCCTCGGTCACGTCAACTGCTACGTGCTCGAGGACGGTGACGGGTTCACCCTCGTCGATCCGGGGTTGCCCGACGAGGTCAGCCGCGCAGCGCTCGGTGAGCGGCTCGCCCGCCTCGGTGTGCCGATCCCCCGGGTCCACACCGTGATCGTCACCCACTCCCATCCGGATCACTTCGGTGGGGCGCAGTGGCTGCGCGAGGAATCGGGGGCCGACATCGTCAGCCACCGCCTGTTCAAGCTCTACTGGGAACCCGAACCCGACAGCCCCGACGCCGAGACGATGGCCGAGCTGCTCGAACGGGGCGACACCGACGCCATCCCGGCACCCTGGGACCGGCCGACCCCGTGGGGTGGCGAGCGGTACCGCCCGCTCGATTCGGCGTCCGAGCAGCGGATGCGGCAAATGATGACCGACCCGCTCCAGCGCCCTCGGCCCACCGTGCGCCTCGACGACGCCCAGGTGGTCACCCTGGCCCGGCGTGAGTGGGTGGCGGTCCACACCCCGGGGCACACCCACGATCACCTGTGCCTCTACGACCCGACCGAGGGGGTGCTGCTCTCCGGCGACCACGTGCTGCCGACGATCACCCCCCACATCGCCGGGGTCACGAACCAGGACGATCCGCTCAAGGAGTTCTTCGGCTCGCTCGACAAGGTCGCCGGGCTCTCCGGCGTACGGTACGTACTGCCCGCGCACGGCACCCCGTTCGCCGACCTGCAGAGCCGGGTCGCCCACATCAAGGTCCACCACGAGGAGCGCCTCGAGAAACTGCGGACCACCTCGGCCGAGTTCGGTCGGGCGGCCACGGTCAACGAGATGATGCGGCACCTGTTCTCGGAGCGGGCCTGGGGTCCGATGGCCGAGAGCGAGACCTACGCCCATCTCGAGCACCTTCGCCTCGCCGGAGAAGCCCGCACGGTGTGGCAGGACGGGCTGCTCGCGTTCGAAGTGGTCGCGGCGCCGGCCGCCTCCGGTCACTGAGGAACGTTCCGGCGCAGCACCGGCCCGACGCCGTGCTCAGGGCCGCAGATCCGGGCCTTCGAGTTCGTCGAGCACCGTGTGCTTGCTGCGCGTGAGTCGACGGTCGTGCGCCGCCCGCCCGAGCAGATGCGCCGCGGCCGGTGCGGTCAGGAACTGCAGCAGCACGATGAGCACGAGGCGCGTCAGGGATTCCGCATCCGTGAGCACGAACGCAGCGCCGACCGAGGTGACCAGCAGCGCCATCGTCGGCACCTTGGTCGCGGCATGCATCCGGGCGTAGAGGTCGGGCATGCGGTGCAGGCCGATCGCGGCGAGCAGGCACAGCACGCTCCCGGTCAGCATCCCGACCGCAGCGACCACCTCGAACGGGGTCACGGCCCGCGCCGTTCGACGAAGCGGGCCACCGTGAGACCGGACACGAATCCCAGCAGCCCCACCAGCAGCACGAGGTCGAGGAGGAGGTCGTCGCCCCACCGCACGGCCACCACCACGAGCGCGTTGGCCACGATCAGCAGGCCGAGGTCGAGCGCTACGGCCCGGTCGACGACAATCGACGAGGCCGCCACCTTCGCCACGGCGATCACCGCCGACACGGCGAGGATGACCAACGCGATCGTGGTCACGGCCGTCATCGGCTCACCGCCGGTGGCAGCGGTTCGATCGCAGCGAGCACCGCCTGTTCGAAGCGCAGGACGTCGGCCCGAGCGGCCTCGGGGTCGCCGAGACCGAGGACGTGGACGAACAGCACGCCGTTGTCGAGCGACAGCGACAACGTGCCCGGGGTCAAGGTGACGAGGTCGGCGACGATCGTGCCGACCAACGGTGAGCGGGAACGCAGCCGAACCCGGACCACCCCGGCGCGCAACCGCTCGGGCGTGGGATGCACCACGGCGAGCACCACCTGGTAGGTCGAGCGAGCGAGGGCGACCACGAACAGGCCGACGAGGCACACGAGCCCGACCGGGCGAACCCGATGACCGGCCGGCACCCCGAGCCCGGGGACGAGGACGACGACCGCTGCGCTGGCGACCAGACCGCTCAGGAGGTTGGCCACGGACACCTCGCCCCACAGCAGCAGCCAGGTGACCAGCAGGGCTGCACCCAGGAGCAGACGGCGCATCATCCGGTCACCGCCCGGATGTAGGCGGAGGGGTCGAGGAGTTCGGCGCCGATGTCGGCACACAGCCGGTACAAGGGTCCGGACACCACGGCGATCGCCACGCCGAATCCCACGGCGACGATCGTGGCACCGGCCATCACCGGGGTGCGCCGCAGCAGCCCACGGGCCCGGTCGGCCGGAGGCACGGGCATGACCTCGCCCCAGAAGAGCCCGACCCAGATCTTGACCATCGACACCAGCGTGAGCAGTGACACGGCCAGCGCGACGGCCAGCATCATCCACTGCCCATCGCTCGCCGCCGCCTCGACGATCCCCAACTTGCCCACGAAGCCCGACAGCGGCGGCACGCCGGCGAGGCTCAGGGCCGACACGCCGAACAGCACCGCCAGCCAACCCGAACGATGCAACAGGCCGCCGACCTCGGCGAGGCGACTGGTGCCCGTCTCCCGTTCGACGATCCCCTCGACGAGGAACAACGAGGTCTTCACCGGGATCTGATGGACGATGAAGAACACCGTCGCAGCCAGCGCAGCCGGGGTGCCGATGCCGATACCGAGCACCATGTAGCCGATCTGGCTCACGATGTGGAACGACAGGATTCGTTTCATGTCGCCCTGGGCCAGGGCGCCGAGCACCCCGACGATCATCGTCAGCGCCGCGACGACCAGCAGCAGCACCTCCTGCTCGCCGGGGAACAGCAGGGTCTCGGTGCGCACCAGCGCGTAGACGCCGATCTTGGTCAACAATCCGGCGAACACCGCCGTGACCGGGCTCGGTGCCGTCGGGTACGAGTCCGGCAGCCAGGAGAACAGCGGGAACACCGCAGCCTTCAGCCCGAACGCAACGAACAGCATCCCGTTGAGCCCCCATCGAACCCCGCTGTCGAGCGCGGCGATCCGCTCGGGCAACAGCGCCATGGACACCGTGCCCGTCGCTGCGAACACCAACCCGATCGCGGCGAGCAGGAGCATCGACTCCAGGATGTTGATCACCACATAGGTCGTGCCGGCGCGCACCTGGGCGTTGCTGCCCTCGAGCATCAGCAGCACGTAGCTCGCGATCAGGAGGACCTCGACGGCGACGAACAGGTGGAACAGGTCACCGGCCAGGAACGCCCCGGCCACCCCCGCCGTCAGCACGAGATAGGCCGGGTGGTAGGCGCGGGAGCGTTCGTCGGGCGTGCGCTGCCCGACGGCGTACACGAGCACGACGGCGAGCATCGCCACGGCGACGACGAGGAGCAGGGCCGAGAGCCGATCGGCGACGAGCACGATGCCGATGACCGGCGCCGATCCGCCGATCCGCACGGCGATCGGCGCCTCGTCGGCCACGACGCTGGCGAGCACGGTGACCGCCGAGCCCAGCGCGGCGAGAAGCGCGACCGCCGAGATGGCGCGTTGGATCCGCTGGCGTCGCCAGGCCAACAGGCTGAGGGCAGCGCCGACGATCGGCAACACGATCGGGAGCGGGACCACGGCGTTCACGGCCGCTCCCGGGGGGTCGACGCCGGGTCGACCGGCCCGGCCTGCGCAAGGCGGCGATCCTCGACGTCGTCTTCGACGATGTCGTTGCCGTCGAGTGTCCAGCTCCGCCAGGCGAGCGCGCACAGGAACGAGATGAGCGCGAACCCGA
This sequence comes from Acidimicrobiales bacterium, assembly GCA_046081125.1. Lineage (GTDB taxonomy): Bacteria > Actinomycetota > Acidimicrobiia > Acidimicrobiales > Ilumatobacteraceae > JBEIFW01. Next base: position 82,635 of record JBJTVH010000125.1, on the reverse strand, counting down.
TCACGATCGCAGTGAGCATCAGCGCCTGCGGCAACGGATCCGAGACCGGCTGCTCGACCGTGCCGTCGGGGCGCAGGATCGGTGCCGAGCCGTTCTTGCCGCCCGTGGCGAACAGCAGCACGTTCACGGCGTTGCCGAGCATGCCGACGCCGAGCACGATGCGCGTGAGACTCCGGTGGAGCAGCAGGTAGACACCCGCCGACACGAGCACGCCGCACAGCACCACCAACGTGAGGCTCATCGGGGTCTCCCGACCCGGCGGGGCACGAGCCGCTGCGAGTCCGAGCCGAGTTCGTTGAGGATCATCAGCACCACCCCGGTCACCAACGCGTAGACGCCGAGGTCGAACAGCGCCGAACTGACGAGCTTCACCTGGCCGATCAGCGGCACGTCGAGCGACACGATCGTCGAGGTGAAGTACTCGTTGCCCGCCGCGATCGGGGCGAGCGCCGTGAGCGCCGACAGCAGGAGACCGACGCCGATCATCGTGGTGGGTGCGAGCCGGGCCCGGGCCTTGGCGAAGGTGCGCCCCTCGGCGAGGTAGCGGATCACGAACGCGGATCCGGCGATCAGGCCACCCGCGAACCCGCCCCCGGGGGCGTTGTGGCCACGGAAGGCGATCACGATCGACACCAACAGCACCACCGGGAACAGCAGCCGAGCGGTGAGGTCGACGATCACCGAGGACCACGCCGTCGTGACCCCGAGCGTCGCCGGCTCGGCTCGGCGCTGCGCCCGGCGCGCCGCGCGCACGAGGTTGCCGACCCCCACCGCCGCGATGCCGAGCACAGTGATCTCCCCGAGGGTGTCGGCGCCTCGGAAATCGACCAGCGTGACGTTGACGACGTTCCGTCCCCCGCCGAGCGGCAACGACGCCTCGAGGTATTCCGGTGCCGGGCTGGGCCCGGACCGGTTCGTGCCGGCGAACCACAACAACGTCGCCCCCACCACGCCGGTGGCGACGGCGACCGCGACCCGCACGACGCCGGGCGCCCAGGACGGCGCCGGTTCGAACCGATCGGGGAGATGGCGCAGCACGAGCAGCAGCGACACCAGGGTCAGGGTCTCGACCAGGAACTGCGTGACGGCCAGATCCGGGGCGCCCTGCAGCGCGAACAGCAGCGCCAACCCGTACCCCACCCCACCGAGCACGACGGCGCCGGCGAACCGGCGGCGCACCCGCAGCACGACGACGGCCTGGACCGCGACGCACGCGGCGATGGCCACCTCGGCCGGGCCGTCGGCGAGGCGGACCGGGAGGTCGCCCGGTCGGGCGCCGAGTGCAACGGCCGCGACCACGACGGCGACGACCGTGACGAACACGATGCCGAGATAGGCCGGCAACGAACCCGGCTGGACGATCCCGGCGATCCGGCGAGCGCCGGCCAGCAACCCGCCGTAGGTGCGCTCGTACACTGCGTCGCCACGCGGCACCCACGCCGGTGCCGGCCGCAGCGGTCGCCGGCGCACGACCACGAACAGCGCCACCCCGGCGAGCACGGCGATCAGCGACAGCCCGAGTGCGAGGTGGGCCCCGGGCCACAGGTGGAGCGACGCATCGATCGCCGTGGCGTCCGCGACGAGCGACCCGACGGGACCGGCCGCGACCCCCATCGCGAGCCCACCGATGGCGAGGGCGGCGACGGGCAGGACCAGGCTCGGACCCGGGGCGTGGACGTGCAGGTCGCTGCGGGGTGCCCCGGCGAACACCGACCACCACCACCGTGCGGTGTAGGCCACGGTCAGCACCGAACCGGCGACCACCCCGACGAGCGCCACGGCACCGGCGGCACCCGGTCCGTCGAGCGCAAGCGCGTCGAGCGCCTTTTCCTTCGCCACGAACCCCGCCAGAGGCGGCAACGCCGCCATCGAAGCCGCAGCGAGCGCGGCGAGGGCTGCCACGACCGGCAGCTCGCGACGCAGCCCCCCGAGGCGGCGAAGGTCGCGCGTGCCGGTGGCGTGATCGACGATCCCGACCACGAGGAACAGCGGCGCTTTGAACAGTGCGTGGGCGAGCAGCATCGCCACTGCGGCGTACGTGAGCGAGGGGACCCCGAGACCGGCGAGGATCACCAGGAGCCCGAGCTGGCTCACCGTGCCGTGCGCCAGCGCCAGCTTCGCGTCGGTCTCGGTGAGCGCCCGGACGCCCCCGAGCAGCAGCGACGCCACTCCGGCGGCGACGACGACACCGCGCCACGGTCCGAGGGCGGCCAGGAACGGCGCGAAGCGCACGAGGAGGATCACACCGGCTTTCACCATCGTCGCCGAGTGCAGGTACGCCGACACCGGCGTCGGTGCCTGCATGGCTCCGGGGAGCCAGAAGTGGAACGGCACCTGGGCAGACTTGGTGAGGGCGCCGGCGAGCACGGCCAGCGCCGCGCCCACCCCGAGCGCACCCGTGGGTCCTGCGGCGGCCAGCTCCGAGATGCGGGCGGTGCCGGCGTCCTGTGCCAGCACGACCAGACCACCGAGCAGGGCCAGCCCACCGGCGCCCGTCACGAGCAGCGCCCGAGTGGCCGCCGTCCGGACCGCAGCGTCGCGGTCTCCGTGGCCGATGAGCAGGAAGGACGTCACCGACGTCAACTCCCAGAAGAGGAACAGCGTGAGCACCTCGTCGGCCACGACCAGGCCGAGCATCGCCCCGGCGAACGCCACGAGGGTGCCCAGGAACCGGGGAACCGCCGGTTCACCGTGGAGGTATCCCGACGCATAGACGACCACCAGGGCCCCGACGCCGGAGACGAGCAGTGCGAGCAACCAGCCGAGCCCGTCGAGGCGCAGGACGAACTCGAGACCGAGGGCATCGATCCAACGCCACGACGACGTGACCGGTGCGTCGCCCGGCCTCGCCGTGAGCAGCCAGGCGAACGACCCGACCATCGGCGCGGCGGCCACCACAGCGGACACCCTCGAGCCGAGACGGGATCCGATCGTCCACAGCAGCGCGGCGACGACGAGGTGGGCCAGGAGAACGACGAGCATGACGACAGTTACCGCACCGTACGCCACGGGCCACCGTCCGGCCGTGACCAGAACGCCGTTTCACCCGGCCGTAACGAACCGGCATGACGGGCACGGCCATCCCGAACCCGGGTGTGCTATTCCCGTGGACGATGGGTCCGTTGCTCGCTGCGCTCTCGGCGGTCGTCTACGGCTGCGCCGACTACTGCGGCGGCTCTGCGACCCGGCGCCTCCCGGCCGCGACCGTCACCGTGATGTCGCAGTTGGCCGGCCTGCTCACCGTGCTCATCCTGCTCCCGATCGTCCCGGGCACGCCCTCGATGACCGACATCGCCCTCGGAGCCGTCGGCGGCCTGGCCGGTGGCACCGGGATCATGCTGCTCTATCGGAGCCTGGCGCTCGGTGCCATGAGCGTCGTGTCGCCGGTGACCGCCGTGTGCGCTGCCCTGGTGCCCGCCGGCATCGGCCTGGCCGCCGGCGAGCGACCGGGGGCGGTCGCACTGACCGGCATCGGCCTGGCCATCGCCGCCATCGTGCTCGTGAGCGTGGTGCCGGCGCCGGCCGCGTCGGACCGTCCGACGCTGCCGATCCGACGGGTGCTGGCGGGTGCCCTCGGTGCCGGGACGGGGTTCGGCCTGTTCTTCGTGCTCCTGGCCTGGACCGGCGACGACGCCGGACTCTGGCCGCTCCTGGGCGCTCGCCCGGTGTCGATCGCCCTCGCCGCCACCGTCGCCCGGCGAATGGCGGCCCCGCTGCGGATTCCTCGACGCGACTGGCCGGTGGTGGCCGCGGCCGGGGTGCTCGACATGGGAGCGAACGCCCTATACCTGCTGGCCACCGCCGGCGAGCAACTCGCCGTCGTGGCCGTGCTCGCATCGCTCTATCCGGCCTCCACGGTCGCCCTGGCCCGGCTGCTCGGCGCCGAGCGACTCCGCCCGATCCAATGGTCCGGGCTGATGTGCGCCGGCGGTGCGCTCGTCCTGCTCGCCCTGCGCTAGCCGGAGCTCAGCGCCCGGCGAGTTGGGCGACGACGGGCGCGAACGCGTCCATCGCCCGGTCGGGCACCGCGACATAGCTGAAGCCGAAGCGTTCGCGCCGAGCCTGCAGCCGGTCGACGATCTCCGACACCGAGCCGATCAGCGCGTTCGGGTGCTCGAGCATCTGCTCCTCGCTCAACCCGAACATCTTCGCCATGCCCCCCGCCGCCGTCGCCGGATCGTCGGTGACGACGGTGAAGTACGCCCCGACCTCGAGCTCGAGGGCCTCGAAGCGATCACCGGCGCCCTCCCGGACCCAGGCGACCTTCGCGTCCATGTTGTCGGCCGTCGACGACCCGACGCCCTTGGCCCCGACGCGTCCCTCGGAGTTGTCGAAGTTGAAGCTCACGATGTCGGCGACACGACCCGCCAGGGTCAGGACCTTGCGCGAGCCGCCACCGATCATGATCGGCGGGTGCGGCTGCTGCACCGTCACCGGCGCCCCCCGGAACCCCGCGGGCAGCTCGCCGCCGGCGCAGAACGTCTTCAGGTAGGTGACGGTCTCCGCCAGCCGCTCGATACGAACCGGGGCCGGGTCGAGCGTGAGCCCCATCTGCTCGTACTCGCTGGCCACCCAACCGGCACCGAGCCCGAGCTCGACCCGGCCGTCGGAGAGCAGGTCGAGCGTGGCGGCGTTCTTCGCCAGCACGGCGGCCGGCTGGTAGTCGATGCAGAAGACCCGGCACCCGATCCGCAGTGTGGAGGTGACCGCGGCCGCCACCGCCATCGCCGGGACGGCCGCCAGCTGCTGCCCCCCGTTCGATTTCGGATCGACGTAGTGGTCGGCGACGTGGAGGGTCGAATAGCCGAGGTCCTCGGCCCGGCGGGCCCGGTCCTTCCACTCGGTGCCGCTCGCGGCGTTGGTCGACTGGATCGAGAAGCGGAACGGTCGCATCTGGCCCTCCCCCGGGACGATCCCTGCTTCGTAGCAGGCGCGGCCACCGTGCGCCCATCACTTCCGGCGCATCACTTCGGGCGCCGCGTCAGCCGGGCAGCACCTCGATCGGGTCGCCGGTGCGCACCACACCGGGCTCGACGACGACGGCGTACACCCCGAGCGCGTGCCCGGCGCCGTGGACGACGGCCCGCATCATGCGACGGTCCTCGGGCACGTCGGCGAAGCCCCGGGTGATCATCACGCAGCGCGGCGCGGGCGAATGGACGGACACGACGGCGGTGCCGATACGGACCCGGCGCCCGACCCAGTCGTTCTCGGGCAGGCCGGGGGCATCACCGGTGTCGACGAGCAGGCTCGGTCGGAAGCGGCGCACGTCCACGGTCCCGTCGGGCACGAGCGAGCGCATCAGTGCGAGCGACGAGGTCGACTGCAGCACCAGCGGGTAGCAGTCGTAGTAGGTGCCGGGCGGCGACTCGAACTCGGCGATCACCGGGGGGAACACGGTGAGGTCGGGCAGCGGTTCGTCGGGTTCGAGAGCGAACACCTCGCGCAGGCCGGCCATCGGGTCGAGCCCCGGATCGGAGGGCCCCCGGCGGTAGTGGTCGAGGTCGTCGATCGGGGCGAGCGGCTCGAGGCGCACCGGGTGGCCGAGCGCTGCGCTCACCCGCACGTCGGCGTCGGGGTCGTCGGCCGCGAACACGGTGCCGTCGGGGAGGGTGATCACCGGGGCCCCGCCGGCGGGGTCGTTGCGGGCAGCGAGCGACATCAGCCCGCCGATCTTCTTCGCGCCCCGGATGCCGCCCCGCACGAGGTCACGGGTGGCCCAGGTGCGGTCGCCGACGATGCCGAGCGGCCCGATCGTGACGGTGTCGACGACCTCGCCGAGCATCGACTTCACCGGGTACCGCCAGCACTGCAGGACCGTGGCCATGTCCGGGACCCTACCGAGGGGCCGAGGGGTGCCGGAGCGCCTCGAGGGCACGGCGGCGGGCTCGGCCCCGCTCGATCTCGGCCACCTGGCGTCCGGCGTCCCAGCCGAGCAAGGGAGCGACCACCCCGGCGACTGCGGCGAGCTCGTCGTCGGTCAACGGGCCCAGCGTGCCGAGCACCAGCCGGCGGTCGGTCACGTCGGCCAGCGTCCGGGCCTGCTCGTCGGTGACGGCGAAGACCGCCTGGGCGGCGATATCGAGCCGACCGGGGCGAGCCGACAGCGGGGCGGCCAGCGCCGGGTCGGCGGCGACGAGGTCGAGGACCCGGTCGTGGCCGGTGCCGTACAGGCGGGCCAGATGGCGGCGCACCGCTGCCGGGACCGGGATCTCGGGTCGGTGGTGCACGGCGGCGTCGAGGTACGGCCCGGCGTCGACCGCCCACCCGAACGCTCCGGCGACGCCGTGACGGGCCGAGTCGAACCGGCGGGTGGCCCGGCCGCGCAGCTCGTCGGTGCGCGCCAGACGACCGACGATCCGCTCCGCCTCGCCCCGAGACGTGGTCCATTTCCCGCCGGCGATCGACCACAGGCCGGCGACTCCGGCCGTGCCGTGGTCGTACAGCTCGGTGCGCCGCGACGCGGTGTAGGTGTCCTTGCCGTCCTCGACCACCAGCGGTCGGATCCCGACGGTCACCGCCTCGACGTCATCGGGCGTGAGCGCCGCGCTCGACGTGGCGTTGACGGTGGCCAGGATCTCGGCGACGTCGGCGTCGTCGACGGCCACGTCGTCGGGGTGCTCGGCCATCGGGGTGTCGGTCGGGCCGAGGAAGCTGTGCCCCTCCCACGGGGACACGATCACGTGGCGCCCGTTGGGGGCGCGGGCCAGCACCGCGTCGTCACCACCGAGCGCGCGGGTGAGCACGTGCACCCCCTTCGAGCGCTGCACCCCGACCCCGAGCGGGCGCCCGAGCGGGGCCAGCACGTGATCCATCCACGGGCCACCGGCGTTGACCACCAGCCGGGCCGACACCCGCCGGGTGGCACCGCCGAGCTCGTCGGCGAGCTCGACCCCGTCGACGCGCACCGCACCGGCCGGCCCGGTCGAGGTGGTGAATCCGGCCACGCGCACGTGGTTGAGGGCCGTGGCGCCGGCCTCGACGGCGGCGGTCAGCATCGCGAGCAGCAACCGCTCGGCGTGGACGTTGAGCACGTCGTGGTAGGCGTAGGCGCCCTTCAGCCCGTCGGGCGCCAGCCACGGGACCGCGGCCAGTGCCTGACGGCGCGACAGCCAGCGGGCGTGCGGCATGTGCAGACCGGCGGGCACGCCCCGGTTCTTGTCGTAGGCGAGCAGCTCGTACAGCGCGACCCCGGCGCCGAGCAGGGTGCGGCCCGGGCGCGTCCAGTCCCAACACGGCAACAGGAACCGGCGGGGCTCGACCAGGTGCGGCGCGGCCATCGAGACGATGCGGCGCTCCCGCAACGCCTCGCGCACCAACGCGAACTGGTAGGTCTCGAGGTAGCGGATGCCGCCGTGCAGGTACTTCGAGGTGGCTGACGACGTGCCCGAGCCCCAGTCGCCCTTGTCGACGACGAGGGTGCGCAACCCCCGCCCGGCGGCCTCGCGGGCCACGCACACGCCGGTGATCCCGCCACCGACGACGACGAGGTCGTACGACCCGTCGATCGCAGCGAGATCCCTCTGCAGACGCATCCGGGTGTTCTAGCAACGAGAACCGCCGCTACGTTGCCCGCCCGTGGCCCGCTGGCTGGTGAAGTCCGAACCCGACGTGTACTCGATCGACGACCTGAAGGCGCAGAAGGTGACGACCTGGGAGGGCGTGCGCAACTACCAGGCCCGCAACTACCTCCGGTCGATGACCAAGGGCGACGAGATGCTCTTCTACCACTCGAACTGCGACGAGCCGGGGGTGGTCGGCATCGCCACCGTGGCCCGCACCGCCTACCCGGACCCGACGCAGTTCGACCCGACGCACAAGTACTTCGACCCGGCGTCGAACCCGGCCGATCCCCGCTGGTCGCTGGTCGACGTCCGGTTCAAGCGGAAGCTGAAGCGGACCGTCACCCTGACCGAGCTCAAGGCCCGGGCCGACGAGCTCGGCGAGTTCCCCTTAGTGCGCAAGGGGAACCGGCTCTCGGTGATCCCCGTGACCGACGAGCAGTGGGCGGCGATCACCGCGATGGAGGCAGGCCGATGACGATCGAGGTCGGCCAGGCCCACGAGGCGAGCTTCGTGGTCACCGAGGCGATGAAGCCCGGCCATCTGCCGGTGGTCGTGCTGTCGACGCCGGACATGATCCGCCAGGTCGAAGGGGCGTGCGCCGCGCTGGCCCAGCAGCACCTCGGCGAGGGCGAGACCACCGTCGGCACCCACGTCTGCATGAGCCACACGGGCGCGGCGTACGAGCACGAGACGGCCGCGATCTCGGTGTCGGTGCAGTCGGTGACCGGCCGCCGGATCACCTTCGCCACCGAAGTCCGCTCCCCCCGGGCGGTGATCTCGACCGGCACCCACGAGCGGACCGTCGTGCGCACCGACCGGTATCGCACGGCGTGACCGCCCCCGTCGACGGGCATCCGCCGACGCGTACCTTCAAGCCTCGCCGCCGACGGATGTCGCCGACCCTGGCCGACGCTCGGGCTCGCCTCGCCCCGCGCTGGACGCTCGAGGAGTCGGGCCCGGTGCTCACCGCAGCCGACGCACCCGACGTCGTCGAGATCGGGTTCGGGCACGGCGAGGCGCTGCTCGCCTACGCCGAGGCCCACCGTGACCAGCGCATCGTCGGGATCGAGGTCCACACCCCCGGCGTGGCCAAGGTGCTCGCCGGGATCGAACGGTTCGGGCTCACGAACCTGCGGGTGGTGGAAGGCGACGCGCTGGTGTTCCTCGACCGGATCGCACCGGCGTCGGCGCACGCCCTGCACGTGCTGTTCCCCGATCCGTGGCCGAAGGCTCGCCAGCAGCCCCGCCGCCTGATCCGCGCCGACGTGGTCGCCGTCCTCGCGGACCGCCTTTCGCCCGGCGGCCGCCTGCACCTGGCCACCGACGACGCCGGGTACGCCGCGCAGATGGCGTCGGTGTGCGGGGCCCACCCGGCGCTGCGAGGCGGACCGTGGCCGGCCGGGTCGCGACCGGCCTGGCGGACCGTCACGCGCTACGAGGCCCGGGCCGTCGAGGCCGGGCGAGCCGTGGTGGACCTGACCTACGAACGGGCCTGAGCCTCGGCGCCGGAGGCGGCGCCCCGGGCCTCGGACGAGGCGGCGGCCGCGGCTGCGACCGCTGCCGTCGCCGTCTCGTGGAGCTCGAACACCCGGTCGAGCCGGCACAGGGCGAGGTGCGCTCGCAGCGCTTCGGACGCACAGACGACCGCCAGGTCACCGCCGGCCCACCGCCGCTGGCCGAGGCCACCGACGAGCACGCCGAGCCCGGTGGCGTCGAGCGCCGTGACCCCGTCGAGGTCGACCACGAGCGTGACCCCCGGATAGCTCGCGTTCAGTGCCACCAGCTGATTGCGCAAGCGGGGAACCGTCGCCAGATCGACCTCGCCGTGCACGGCGAGCACCGGCACGCCGTCGCGCTCGGAGACGACCAGCACCAGGTCCATGGGGATCCTGAGGCTACCGGGCGCTGCGCTGCCACACCGTCCCGGCACACTGGGACCCATGGCTGACCGAGGTCCGTTCGCCGACGTGCTCGACGGCCTCGCCGCGCACGACGAGCTGGTCCACCTCGAGCGGCTGCCGGCCCGGGCGGCACGCACCGGCGCCACCGGCCGGGCACTGCCCGTCGGGGCGCTCGAACGGCTCGGGATCCCGGCGCTGTGGTCGCACCAGGCCGAGGCCGTCGAGCTGCTGCGGGCCGGACGGTCCGCCGTGGTCGCCACCGGCACCGCGTCCGGGAAATCGCTCTGCTACCAGCTCCCGATCGCCGAGGCGGTCGCCTCCCGGGGCACGGCCCTCGCGCTCTACCCCACCAAGGCCCTTGCGCAGGACCAGCTCCGGGCCTTCATGGCGCCCCGCTGGCCCGGGCTGGCCGCCGCCACCTACGACGGCGACTCGTCACCCGAAGCCAAGGGTTGGGTGCGCCGCCACGCCAACGTCGTGCTCACCAACCCCGAGATGCTGCACACGGGGATCCTGCCGTTCCACGGCCGGTGGGCGAGCTTCTTCGCCCGGTTGCGGTTCGTCGTGGTCGACGAACTCCACGTGCTGCGCGGCGTGTTCGGCTCGCACCTCGGCCACGTGCTGCGCCGGCTGCGGCGCATCGCCGCCCGGTATGGGGCACACCCCACGTTCGTGTTCTCGTCGGCCACGATCGGCGAGCCGGCGGCGCTGGCCGCCGAGCTGTGCGGGCTTCCGGTCGAGGCCGTCACCGACGACGGATCCCCGCGCGGCGAGCGGTGGTTCGCGCTGTGGAACCCGCCGATGCTCGACGAGCACACCGGCACCCGGGGCTCGGCCAACGTCGAGACGGCCCGGTTGACGGCGGCACTCGTCGAGCACGGGTGGCACACGGTCGCGTTCTGCCGCAGCCGTCGCGCCACCGAGGTGGTGGCGGCCGACGTGCGCCGCCGGCTGCCCGACGGGCTCGCCGACACGGTGCAGCCGTACCGGGCGGGCTACCTGGCCATCGAGCGGCGCACGATCGAACAGCAGCTGTTCTCCGGCGCGCTGCGGGCGGTGATCGCCACCAACGCGCTGGAGCTCGGTATCGACGTGGGCGGCCTCGACGCCTGTGTGCTGTCGGGCTTCCCCGGCACGATCGCCTCGATGTGGCAACAAGCCGGCCGGGCCGGCCGCAGCGAGCGCCCGTCGCTGGCGGTGCTCGTGGGCGGTGCCGACCAGCTCGACCAGTGGTACCTGGCGCATCCCCGCGCCGTGTTCACCCGTCCCGCCGAACCGGCGGTGGTCAACCTGGCCAACCCGGCCATCGCCGATCCGCAGGTCGCCTGCGCGGCCTACGAGCGGCCCTTGCAGCCGACCGACGCGGCATGGTGGCCCGACGGTTTGGTCGACGACGCCGTTCGCCGCCTCGTACAGGACGACCGGATCCGCGTGCGCGACGGCGCGGCGTTCTGGGCGGGCCGGGCCATGCCGGCGGCTCGGATCGGGCTGCGGTCCGGCGGTGGGGCCGAGGTGCGCATCGCGGAGGCCGACGGCCGGCTCGTCGGCACCGTCGACGGCGGGCGGGCACTCGAGGTGGTGCACCCGGGCGCGATCTACCTCCATCTCGGCCAGCAGTACCGGGTGCTCGATCTCGACCTCGACGAGCGGGTGGCGCTCGTCGAAGCGGTCGACGCCGACGAGGAGACCCACGTCCGCTCCGAGCTGCAGGTGACGATCCTGGGCACCGACCGCCGAGCCGCAGTCGGCCGAGCCTGTGCCGCCGTGGGCGACGTGGAGATCACCACCCAGGTCGTCGGCTACGAGCGCCGCGACACCCGGACGCGGGCGCTGCTCGGACGGGAGCCGTTGGAGCTGCCACCCACCCGGCTCGTCACCCGGGCCTTCTGGTACACCGTCGACGACGCCGTGCTGGAGCGAGCCCGGGTGGACGGCGGCGCGCTGCCGGGGGCCCTGCACGCAGCCGAGCACGCCGGGATCGGGATCCTGCCGCTGTTCACGATCTGCGACCGCTGGGACGTCGGCGGGGTGTCGACCGCGCTGCAGGCCGACACCGGGCTGCCGACGATCGTGATCTACGACGGGTACCCGGGCGGGATCGGGATCGCCGAGCTGGGCTTCGCCGCCGGGCGCCGACACCTCGAGGCCACCCGGGCGGTGATCGAGCGATGCGGGTGCCGGTCGGGGTGCCCGAGCTGCGTGCAGTCGCCCAAGTGCGGCAACGGGAACGAGCCACTCGAGAAGGGCGCCGCACTCGCGCTGCTGCGGGCCGTACTCGGGTGACGGCACGGCGTCGTGCGGGGTGCCGTCCCCGCCGCCGGTGCCGACGGGTCATGATGCGGGCCGGACCAGGGGGCCGACGAAGGGACGGGCAGCATGCAGGACGCCGAGTTGTGGACCGCCTCGGTCGGCACGCCGGGGGTCTCGGCCCGCCGGGCCCGCCAGCTCGAAGCAGAAGGCTGGACGGGCATGGGGATCGTCGACTCCCAGTGCCTGTCCGGTGACACGTACATCGCCGCAGCGCTCGCCGCGGCGGCCACCGAACGGCTGCGGCTGGCCACGGCCGTCACCAACTCCGCGACCCGGCACCCGGCCGTCGCCGCGAGCGCAGCGGCCACCGTGCAGGCCGAGTCCGGCGGCCGGTTCGTGCTCGGGATCGGCCGTGGCGACTCGGCGCTCGCCTACCTCGGCCTCGCCCCGGCCCCCCCGGCGCAGTTCGAACAGCACCTCGTGCGCCTCCAGGGTTACCTGCGCGGCGAGGAGGTGCCCTTCGACCTCGAGGCCGACGCGGTCAACGGGCTGAAGTCGGCAGCCACGCTGCGGATGGACAGCGCCCCGACCGCGAGCCGGCTGCGATGGCTCGACCGCTCGGCGCCCAAGGTGCCCGTCGATGTCGCAGCGTCCGGTCCCCGGGTGATCGAGATCGCAGCCCGGCACGCCGACGCGATCACGTTCGCCGTCGGGGTCGACCCGGCCCGGCTCGGCTGGGCCGTCGGGCACGCCCGCGCCACCCGGGCCGCGGCCGGGGGCGACCCGGTGATGCTCGCGCTCGGCACATACGTGCCGCTCGCCGTCCACGACGACCGGCGCCGGGCGCGCGAGTTGCTGCGAGGCGGTGTCGGCTCGTACGCCCGGTTCTCGGTGATGCACGGCCGGGTCGCCGGACCGGTCGCGGAGTCCCAGCGCGAGGTGCTCACCTCGGTGCACCGCAACTACGACATGCACGCCCACTTCACCCACGGCTCTCGCCAGAGCCTCGAGTTGACCGACGACGCCATCGACGCGTTCGCCATCGCCGGCCCGCTTTCGTACTGCGTGGAGCGCCTGGCCGAGTTGCACGCCCTCGGGCTGCGGCGGTTCTTCCTCATGGGTCCCGGCCGTGGTGTCGACGTCGACGACGCACGGGCCTCGCACCGTCGCATCGTCGAGGAGCTGCTCCCGGCCGTGCTCGGCTGACCGGCGCCCGGACGGTGGACGCCCCCCGTCCGGTACGGTTGCCAGCGGAGGTGTCTGGGCACCTGGTGGGCTCCACCGCCTTCAAAGCGGCTGGAACGAGCGATCCTCGTTCGGCGGGTTCGATTCCCGTCCACCTCCGCCGAGCATCGAACCCTGGTCTGCACCTGCCGTGACGTGCGGCGCTGGCGGCCAGGGTTCGATCCGTCGTTCGTGGTGAGGGAATGCGCTGGATGCGTCGTGGTGAACGCCTCTACCGTCCTGGCCCGAGCACCGGTGACACGCTCCGGCGCCCGAACCCGGGGACACCCGATGCCCAGCGACACGACGCTCAGCCCGGCCCGTCGAGTGATGCGCGAGTTCCGCTGGCAGCTTGGTACCACCGGGCTGCTCGCGTTCTCCGAGAACATCGCGATGCTCCTGTACCCCTTCACCATCGGGCTCGCGGTGAACGATCTCATCGCCGGTTCGTGGCGAGGGCTGGTGGTGTTCGTCGCCCTGTGGCTCGCCCACACGGCGGTGGCCTTCACCCGGCAGCGGCTCGACACGCGCACCTACACCGCGATGCAGACCGCGCTGGTCACCGAGATGGTCGTTGCGCAGCGTGCCGCCGGGGTCCCGACGTCGTCGATCGTGGCCCGTTCCCACCTCGCCCAGCAGTTCGTCGACTTCCTCGACAAGACCGTCCCGCTGCTGCTCGCCGCCGCCTTCGGGTTCGTCGGGTCGCTCGTCATGCTGCTGCTCTACGACCCGTTGATCGGGCTCGCTGCGCTTGCGGTCGTCGTCCCGGTCGGCGTGCTCAACCTCGGTCTCAGCCGTCGGTCGGCCCGCATGCACCGGGAGGTCAACGATCACCTCGAGCGGGAAGCGGACGTGATCCGCCACGGCGACCACACCGCCGTGCGCACCCACTTCCTCGGGCTCGCCCGGCGCCGGGTCGCGCTCTCCGACGCCGAGGCCCGGACCTGGGGTGTGCTCGAGCTGTTCGTGATCGTGCTGGCCTGCTTCGCATTCGTACGAGCCACCGACGTCACCGGCGAACCGGGAACGATCTACGCCCTGATCGCCTACGTGTGGAACTACGTGGCGAGCTTCGACGCCCTGCCGTCGTCGGTGCAGGACCTCGCCAACATCCGAGACATCGTCTCCCGCCTCGCCCGCGACACCAGCGACGAGGAGAGGGACGACGCGAACGACGAACCCGGGTGAGCGGCCGAACGTGGGCGCCCGCCCGGCCGAACTGGGTGCGACCCTGCGGAACCGCCTCGGCCGGCCCTACCCGGTCGGGGCGACCGGCGCGCCGGGCGGGCGCACCGCGACGAACTCGACCCGGCGCCGCACCACGAACCCGAGCCGCTCGTAGACGCGCCGGGCGGTGTGGTTGTCCTCGGCGACGTGAAGGAACGGCACCTCGCCGCGAGCCTGGATCCGGGCTGCGACAACCGACGTGAGCCCGGCAGCGAGGCCCCGGCCCCGAACCTCGGGCCGGGTGCACACGGCCGAGATCTCGGCGAAACCCGGCACCCGCATGCGCTCGCCGGCCATGGCCACCAGCCCGTCCCCGGCGTCGATACCGACGTAGCCGCCGAGCTCGACGGTCCGGGCCAGGAACGGCCCGGGCCGGGTCGCCCGCACCAGCGCCAGCATCGCCTCGGCGTCGTCGGCACCGAGGGATCGGACCGCCAGCGCAGCGGCCGGGATCGGTGCGGCCGCAACCATCTGGTCGGCGGCGGCCCGGAATACCTCGGTCCAGCCGTCGGGGACGGCGGGCACCGAGCCGCGGAACAGCACGGCGACACCGTCGCCGGTCAGCGCAGCGAGGTCCCGCCACGCCTGCCGGTCGTCGAAGCGGTCGAGCGCACCGAACGGCGTCACGTCGGCCCGGTAGCGCCGTGCCGAGGCGATGCACTCGGCGAACGGGGCGTGCACGGTGCCCAGCGCGTGCCACGCCACGTTGTCCAGCACCGTGGCATCCCCGGGCAGGTCCACGCGGACGCCGCTGCTCACGCCAGCCGACCGGCGAGCCACTCCTCGAGGTCCCGGTTCGCCCGCCGGGCAAGCGCCGTACCGGGCGCCAAGCCGTCGAAGCCGTGGGGGCCGCCGGGGTACACGTGCAGTTCGGTCGGCACACCGGCGTGGCGCAGCCGGAGGGCGAAGTCGATGTCCTCGTCGGAGAAACCGTCGATCGCTCCCACGGCGATGATCGTCGGCGGCAGGCCCCGCAGGTCGGTGGCTCGGGCCGGTGCGGCGTAGGCAGGCACGTCGGGCCCACCCTTGGCCGCCCCGAGATACGCGGTCCAGCCGTAGGTGTTCGCCGAGGGCGGCCAGATCGGATCGGGCCACCGGCTCGACTCGGTGACCTGGCGGTCGTCGATCATCGGGTAGATCAACAGCTGGAACGCCACCGGCACCTGACCCCGGTCGCGGGCGAGCAGACCGAGCCCGGCGGCGAGCCCGGCGCCGGCGCTGGCTCCACCGATGCCGATCCGCATCGGGTCGACGCCGAGCGAAGCAGCGTTGGCGTGCACCCAGGCCAACCCCGCGTAACATTCCTCCAACGGCCCTGGATACTTCGTCTCTGGAGCCATGCGGTACTCGACGGACACCCCGACGCAGCCGAACTGCGGGCACCACCGATCGAACCGGGCGTCGTCGCCCTCGGCGGACCCGACCACCAACCCGCCGCCATGCATCCAGTACACACAGGGCTGCGCACCGGTGGCGCCGAACGTGCGGTGCACCCGGACCGTCACCCCCTCGGTGCCGGGCACCTCGTGGACCGTGCACTCGACCTGGCCGGACAGTTCGGGACGGGGCAGCTGGCCGAACGCGGCGCGCACCCCGGCGACGTTGTCGTCGGTCAGGCCGCCGAGCAGGGCGCCGATGTCGATCGGCGACGCGGCGAGCACGGCGGCGATGTCGGGGTCGATCAGGGGGCGGGTGTCGAGCGGCTCGGTCATCGCCCGATGGTAGGCAGGCGCCGGCCGGACCCGATCCGCCCCGGCCAGGCCGACCCAACGCCCTGGTACGGTCGGCGCCGACTGGGCCGGTGACCGAAGGGGGAATGCCCATGACCCTCGTGCCGACGCGCACCGGTCCCCGCCCGCGCAGCGGGCCTCGAATCGCCGCACGCACCCCGGCCGGTTGGATCGATGCGCCCTACACCCGGTTCGCGCTGACCCCGCTGTCCCCCACGATCGGCGCCGAGGTATCGGGCCTGTCGCTGCGGACGCGTCCCGACGATGCGACCCGGGCCGAGCTGCACCGTGCGCTCCTCGAATGGAAGGTCTTGTTCTTCCGGGACCAACACCTCGACCGGGATCAGCACCTGGCCCTGGCCGGATGCTGGGGTGAGCTCGAAGCCCACCCCTTCGCCGGGGCCACCACGGTGCTGCCCGGCCAGCGCGACGAC
This sequence comes from Acidimicrobiales bacterium, assembly GCA_046081125.1. Taxonomy (GTDB): domain Bacteria; phylum Actinomycetota; class Acidimicrobiia; order Acidimicrobiales; family Ilumatobacteraceae; genus JBEIFW01. The sequence continues at coordinate 66,304 of JBJTVH010000125.1, read as the reverse complement.
CTGCCGAAGGTGATGCGGTTCGAGAAGGGTCCGAACGTGTCGGGGTACGAGAACGTCTGGCACAGCGACGTGACGTGGCGTGTCTGCCCGTCGCTCGGGTCGATCCTGCGGGCCGTCGAGGTGCCACCCGTCGGTGGCGACACGCTGTGGGCCGACATGGGCGCTGCGTACGACGGCCTCGACGAGGACGTGAAGGCCCGCATCGACGGGCTCACTGCGGTCCACGACTGGTGGGACAGCTTCGGCGCCAACATGCCGGCGGACCAACGCGACGCGCTGCGGCCCTTGTTCCCCGCCGTCGAGCACCCCGTGGTGCGCACCCATCCCGAGACCCGTCGCCGGACGCTCTACGTGAACGCCATCTTCACCCAGCACATCGTCGGGTTGCCGGCCGACGAGAGCGCCGAGTTGCTGGACCTGCTGTACCGGCAGGCCGCCGTCCCCGAATACCAGTGCCGGTTCCGCTGGACCGCCGGGTCGCTCGCGTTCTGGGACAACCGCTCGACGCAGCACTACGCGGTGTCGGACTACTTCCCGCAGCGCCGCGTGATGGAGCGGGTCACGATCGCCGGGGATCGACCTCGCTGATCCCCGGCGCCGTGGTGGCGGAGAGGCCGGGTAGCCCGATCGGGTGCAGCCCTTCGACCGGATAGTGGTCCCGGAGATCGGCGGGGGCCACGGCGCGGGCGAACAGCCAGCCCTGGCCGAGGTCAACGCCGGCGTCCCGCAACGCCTGTGCGTCCCGCACGGTCTCGATGCCTTCGGCTACGACGGTTGCGCCGAGACCCCGGGCGAAGTCGACCAGGGCGCGTGCGAGCGTCGACAGGACCGGATCGGTGCCGGCTCCGGCCACGATGCTCCGGTCGAGCTTGATGACGTCGGGGGCCGTGGCGACGATGTGCCGCAACGACGAGAAGCCGGCCCCGACGTCGTCGATGGCGAGGCGAACGCCGCGTGCCCGGTGGGGTGCCAGCGCCGCCCGCAACGCGTCGTAGTCCTCGACCGGGTCGTGCTCGGACAGCTCCACCACCACCCGCTTCGCGGGCACCTGGGCCAGGATCTCCTGGGCGCGCGGAGCGAACAGGGAAGCCGGGGAGAAGTTCACCGCCACGTACCCCGGGACGGACCGGAGCGCAGCGAGCGCCCGTTCCACGGCGAGGAGCTCGAGTTCGATGCCGAGGCCCACGCTCGCCGCTTCCTCGAACACGACGTCGGGGCCTTTACGCCACTCCACCGGGAAGCGGCTGAGCGCTTCGGCGCCGATCCGGCCGCCGTCGCTGAGGCGGACGATCGGTTGGAGCACGACCGTCGGTCCACCGGCGGCGATCACCGGATCGAGTCGGGCGCGCACTGCGTCGGCACGCCGCCGGTCCCGCACCCCGGGTTCGATCAGCGCCGAGGCCGCCGAGGCCAGGACCTCCATGAGGGCCTCATCCCGGGCGCACAGTTCACGGTCGGCGCTGAACCCGGCGGCGCAGAACGTGCCGTAAAGCTCGCCGTCGCTGAGCCGGACCGGCACCGACACGAAGCTCCGGATGCGGGGGAAGCGCGCAGCAGGGAGCCGTTTGGCCTCGGGCAGCTTCGCCACGTCGGGGATCACCGGGGGGAGCCGGCCGTCGAGGATGGCCTGGCAGAACGAGGTCTGCTGCGGCTGGGTCTGCCCGTCGCGAAACAGCGGGATCGACGACTCGACGATCTCGAGATGCTGCGTGGTGCCATCCAGACGGCTGAGGAAGGTGAGGCTGAGCCGCAGCGACCGCTTGGCGACGCGCAGCAGCTCGGCGACCTGTTCGTCGGCTGCGCAGCGCGCCGATCGGCTCGAACCCATGCCGTCCTGTGTCGGCCTTCCGGCCCGCAGGATTAGCCAAACGCCAGGCGGCCCCGGACGGCGCTCAGCCCAATCCCATCCACGACGCGGCATTGGTGGCGTAGAACCCGTCCAGCGCGGCGCTTCCGGCGGCCGCCAGCGAGCGATCGAAGCGTCCGATCGGGTCTCGGCCTCCCTCGGCGTGGGGGTAGTCGGAGGAGAACAGGTAGAGCGCGGGGTCCGACTGGTCGCACAGCAGGCCGACGTCCTCGAACGGGTACGGCGTGAACCGCAACTGGTCGTGGGCCTGCTGCGAGGGCGTACGGGTGAACGTGCCCAGGCGGGGCTCGGACCGCCTCCAGATGTCGACGGCATGGTCCAGGCGCCGCAGCAGGTCCGGCACCCAGCCGGCTCCCATCTCGATCGCACCGCCGCGCAGGGATCCGAACCGCTCCAGCACCCCGTCGAGCACGAGCACCGCCAGGAACCGTTGCACCGCATGGTGCACCACGAGGAAGTCCTTGGAACCGATGATCTCCGCGCCGGTCATCTCCTCGGCGGGCGGGCGACCGTTGTCCAGCCAGGCGTCGCCGATACCGAGCGGCCCGGACCCGACGTGGAGCACGAACGGCACCCGCCGCTCGGCGAGTCGCGCCCAGAACGGGTCGTGGTCGACGTGTCCCGGCGATCGCCCGCCCGGGGCCCGGGCCGGGATCCACACCTGACGGGCCCCGCCGTCGAGCGCCTCGTCGAGGGTGGGCAACGCCCGCTCGAGGTCGTCGAGATCGCACAGCGCCACCCCGAGCAGCCGCGGATCACCGTCGCAGAACCCCGCCATCGAGCGGTTGTGCGCCCGGTAGGCGGCGTAGCGCAGGTCGGGGTCGGCCAGATCGAACAACGGTGCGCACAGCGAGGAGTACACGACCTGGTACTCGAAGCCCAACAGGTCCAATGCCGTCGTGCGCTCGGCGGGGTCGACCGCACCGAGCGCAGCGTGCCACTTCGGTCCGGATCGGACGAGGTCGTCGCCGAGGGCCTCGAGTCGTTCGCGTTCACCCGGTGCACGCGATCCGTCCGTGAGGGTCAACGACGCCCGGCCGCCCACGACGGCCGGCATCGCGGCTCGCCAGGCGGCCTCGGCGTGATCGGTGAGGAACGTCGGCCACTCCATGAGGTGGCTGTCGGCGTCGACGATGCGACGGGTCCCGCTGTAGGGCATCGCCGGAATGTACCGCCGGGCCCGGTCCCCCCGGGCCCGGCGCCCCGGGCCGAGGCCGGGCCGGCTGCGCCGCAGGCCCGACCTCGGTTGGATCAGTCCTCGACGGCCATCGTGGCCGTGGCCCGCAGTTCGAAACCGCTGAGCACCGCCCCGACGATCGGGACGCGGGTGGGGGAGCGAGACCGGGCGGTGGCCGTGACGAGGGTGGGGCCGCGCACCACGGCCACCTCGATCCCGTCGAGGCCGGCGGCCCGACGCCCCTCCGCTTCGCCGGTACCGGCGGTTGCCCCCGAGGCCGCAGCGGCGCGCGCTGCGGCCCGAGCCGCGTGGACGACGGCGATCTGGTCCCGGGCGACGACGACCACCTGCACGATCGCGAGCAACAGCAGCACCAGGATCGGTAGGGCGAGCGCGACCTCGACCGCGGCTTGGCCGTGGTCGAGGCGGCCGGGACGGCGGCGGACGGCCATCGCCCGCTCAGGCGATCCGGCCGCGCACGGCGTCGAGCACGGCGTCGAGCAGGCCGCCGATCTTGCCGGCACCACCTCCCGCCGTGGCCCAGGCGATCACGCCGACCGCGACCAGCGCGGCACCGAGCAACACCAGCGCGTACTCCGCCGTCGCCTGCCCGGCGTCGTCGAACCAGTCGTCGTCGCTGTCATCGAGATCGTCGCTGTCGTCGAGATCGTCGAGATCGTCGAGATCGTCGAGTGCACGGTCATCGACTTGGCGGCGATGGCCGTCGACGCGGCCGGTCACGCGGTGATCGGTCACGATCGCCAGCCGGGTAGGTGGTTCGGCACCGACGAGGGTGAGGTGTTCGGAGCGGACGTGCATGGCATCTCCTTTGCGAACGGCAGGGAGCTGTCGCTCCGAGGGGTCACCACTGCAGCCGGCCAAGCGCACCGACCAGCAGGGGAACGACCGTGACGAGCACGAAGGCTGGGAGCACGCAGACCACCAGCGGGAACGACAACGTGACCGGGAGCCGCCGGGCAGCACCCTCGGCGGCGCGGCGGCGCTCGGCTCGCGCGTCGGCGGCGAGCGACTCGAGGCGAGGCCCCAGTGCGAGCCCGTCGTCGGCAGCGAGCGCGAGGGCGAGCAGGCGTGTCCGCTCCCCGGTGTGTTCGACCAGTGCCTCGACAGCCTGGGCGAAGCGTGCGCCGTTCCGGTGGCGCTGGAGCACCTCGGCACACGCCGGCCCGAAGGGCGCCGGAAGGACCGGCACCAGCACCTCGAGGGCCTGGTACGGCGTGCAGCCGGCCCGAATCGCGAGCACCACGGCATCGATGGCGTCCGGTAGGGCGTGCCGGACGCGACGGTCGGCGAGCGCCGCAGCCCGCCACCGACGGGCATGCGGCGCCAGCACGACCCACGCACCGGCGGCCACCACACCCGGCGGCCACACGACGATCAAGAGACCGACGATGCCCACCCATGCGGCGACGCGGCGACGGACTCCTCGGCGCTGTCGCCGCCCACGCCCGGCGGGCCGGGCGATACCCCAGCCGACGACCACGACGGCCAACCCGGCCAGACCGGCGACGAGCGCAGGCATCAGCGGCATCCGCGCACCAGTCGCCGCATCCACCAGGCGCCGAGAGCGTCGAGCGCGACACCGAGCGCAAGGCACACCTGGCCCACCGGCTCACCGGCGAGCACGCCGAGCACGCGGGGGTCGGTGGCGGCGGCCCACGCCCCGAACGCCAAGGGCAGCAGCGCGATCACGACCGCCGACCATCGAGCGCCGGCAGTGAGCGCCCGCACCTCCTCGGCGAGCGCATGGCGCTCGTACAGTCCGGCAGCGGCCCCGCCGAGCGCAGCCGCCGGGTCGGCGGCGCCCGACGCGGCGAGCGCCCAACCGGCCGCCGCTCCAGGTTCCGCGGCAAACAGCGCTTCGGCCACCGACAGCGGGGCACCCGCGGCAAGGGCGGCGCGGACCTCGGCCAGCGTGGCGTCGATCGGCGCCGATCCCGTGTCCGGTAGCTCACCGATGGCAGTACGCAACGCACGACCGGAGCGGCAGCGTCTCGCCAACTCCTCGCAGAGGCGCGCCTGCGCGAACAGGCGCGTGGGCGCGCTCACCCGGCACTCCGCAGGCGCGACAGCTCACCGAGCACCGCCCCAGGCCGAGCAACGACCCGCACCCGGGCCGTGCCCGCGTCGAGCGGCGGCGGTGCGAGCTCGACCACCTCGGCCACCTCCCGGCGACCGTCGCGCCCGCGCACGACGTGCACGACGAGATCGATCGCCCCGTGGAGCTGCTCCTGCAGCGCTCGGTGCGGAAGGTCGGCGTCGGCGAGGAGGGCGAGCAACTCCAGACGGCCCAGGGCGTCGAGTGCACCGTTGGCGTGACACGTCGTGAGCGAACCGTCGTGGCCCGTGCTGAGTGCTTGGAGCATGTCGAGCGCTTCGGGTCCCCGAACCTCGCCGACGACGAGACGATCGGGACGGAGCCGCAACGCGGCCCGCACGAGTGCGCGGAGGTCGATCCCGCCGAGCCCGTCGGCGGTGGGTGGGCGGCATTCGAGGCGCACGACGTGGGGCAACGGGAGGCGCAGTTCGGCCACGTCCTCGAGCGTGACCACCCGCTCCGCAGGAGCCACCCAGGCCGCAAGCGCATTGAGCAAGGTGGTCTTCCCCGACGACGTCGCTCCGCTCACGACGATGTTGCACCGCCCCCGCACCGCGGCCACCAACAACTCGGCCACGTCGGGTGCGGCGAAGGCCGAAAGCTCCAGGGTGACCGACGACGGGCGCCGGATGGCCAGGCACGGCCCATCGGGCGCCACCGGGGGCACCGCCGCAGCGAGCCGGGACCCGTCGGCGAGGCGGGCGTCGACGATCGGGGACAACCGGTCGAGCCTCCGGCCGAGCGGCGCCAACAGCCGTTCGAGCAGACCGAGCCGTTCGTCGACGCCGAGGCACACCACCGCCTGGCGCAGGCGACCGTGCCGCTCGACCCAGACATCGCCACCGCCGTTGACCACCACCTCGGTGACGGCGTGGTCGGCCAGCAGCGGCCCGAGCGGCCCGAGCGGATCGGTGGGTTCGATCGGACCGGACGACGGCCGATGGCCGGGAACGTCTCGAAGCGTCACCGGCCCAGGACCGGGCCACCCCGGTTGCCGGTCGGTCATGCTGCGGCCCGGAGCGCACGGCTGAGCGAGCGCGGCAGTCGCGCGAGGAGCAACCCGGCATCGATCGCCCGGGCGATGGACGCCTCAAGCGGCACCACGGCGCGCACGGGCACGCCGAGGACCGCCTCGACGTCGCGATGCCCGAGCGAGCGTCCGGGCTCGTCGACGAGGACGACCGCATCGGGCCGGACGGGTAGGCCGACCGCCCGCCGGACCGACAGGTAGCAGGGTCGAGTGACGAGCAGCGACGACGGAGACCCGAGCACGGCGTCGAGCGCGGGCGTGCCCGGCCGCACGACCCCGGCGTCGACCACGACGATGCGCCCTTCGGCATGGAGGCCGAGCCCGCGCACGAGCGCTTCCATCGCCGCGCCTCCCCGGAGCGGTCCGGCGCCGTGGGGGATCAGGCCGACGCCGGGGACGAGTTCGAGGCGAGCGCGGCGGGCCTCGGCGGCGGGATCGGCGGACGGATGGGCCGCCAGTGCGTCGCTGACACCGGGACCGCTCGGTTCGCTCATGCCGAGCGCGGCCGGGAGATCACCGGCAAGGTCGACGAGGGTGACCTCCTCCCCGGTGTCGTCCGCCAGCGACAACGCCAGCGCCGCTGCGATCGTGGTGGTGCCACTCCCGCCCTTGGCACTCCAACACGTGATCAGCACGTGCAACTCCTCGCCCCGGCCACAGCCGGGCGGTGGAGGGGAGCCGCTGCGGAACGTAGCGAAGGGGTGCAACGGGGACAAGAGGCGAGATGCCGGCGGAAGCGGGCTCCGGGCGCTGGAACGGCACGTTTCCGTCCGGAACCGGTCAACGTCCGCATGCACCCCTACTGCGCGTGGTCGCCCCCCTCGTAGCGTCGTCGCGGGATGGGACGGCGGCGGAGGTGACGTGCTGGAACCGGACCCGGTGCAGGATCAGGCGAGCGCCCGGACGCGCCCAGCCGTGCACCATCTCGCCGAGATCCGCAGGGCGAGCCGGACCCGGCGGGCGCGCTTGCGCCGGGCGGCCCTCGTCACCGCGGTCGGGGGATCGACGGCGATCCTCGGTGTGCTCTCGATGCCGGCCGCCGTGCTGGCTGCTCCGGCGCTGACCACCTTGGTGGTGCTTCCGTTCCGGACGCCACGCCGAGTTCCGTCGATTCCGATCCCGCGCCGCGGGCTGCTCGCCGTGACCGAGGTCGACCTCGTCGTCGCATCGCACCCGCGTGGGGCCGACGAGGTCCTCGGGCGACGCGCGCTGCGCATCCCGCGAGCCCATGTCGCCCGGGTTGCCCCCGGTGACCGCCTCGACGAGATGCGGATCGAATGCGCCGATGGCACGGTCCTCAGCGTGGCCGTGTCGAATGGCGATCGAGGCGATCTGATCGAGGCGATCGGCCGGTTACCCTGACGTGCTGGGGGCGTTCGACATTGGGGGGGCCCGACATGGCCAAGGTGCACCTGCTCGAGGCGTCGACCACGTACGGCGACGCCGAGGCCGACATGGTCCGCTATCGAGCCGAAGGCGAACAGCGAGCGCACGCGCTCGGCAACCGGGGGCCCTTGGTGCTCGACGAGCACGGGCGCCCCGATCCGGCGGTCGTCGAGGCGTACCGGCGCACGGGCTTCTACGTGTTCGAAGGCGTGCTCGGCCCCGACGAACTCTCCGACCTCGAACGGGATCTCGCCGAGGTGCTCGAACGGGCCCCGGCGACCAAGGGATCCGACGTCGACCGCCACGGCCGCCCGGCGCTCGGCAACGACGGCACGGCGCGCAACTTCGGCTTCGTGCGCCCGCTGTCCGATCCTCTCGGCGGCACGGGTGCCGCCCACGGACGCCACCAGGTGAAAATGTTCGAGCCCGAGGCGCCGCAGGGCGCACCGGACTGGGTGCTCCAGATCGTCCTGGGCTCGCTGCAGTACAGCGAGGCCCATCTCCGGCTCTACGGCCACCCCGGGCTCCTCGCGTTCGCCGAGGCCGTCAACGGTCCCGACTTCACGCCGTTCAACGAGGCGATCTGGATCAAGCACCCCGGGCTCGGCGGTTCGGTCGCCTGGCACCAGGATCCCTGGACGCACTGGGACGACCCCGGCCTCGACGGCGACACCCACGGGTTCAACTTCATGGCCCAGCTCTACGGGTGCACGTCGGCCAACGGGCTGTGGGTCCTGCCGGGATCGCACCGTAGGGGCCGGGTCGACATCCGGTCGCTCGTCGCTGCGGCAGGGTCGGATCGGATCGAAGGTGCGGTGCCGCTGCTGTGTGCTCCCGGCGACGTCGCGATCACGAACCGGCAGTGCGTACACGGCTCGTTCGCCAACACCAGCGCCGACCCGCGCGTCACGTTCAACTTCGGGTTCCACCGACGCTCGTCCGTGCTCGGTGTGGTCAGCGGGGGCGTCCACAACGCGACCGCCGTGTACGACGCCGAACGGATCCGGACCCGCTCCGAAGCCATCGCCTACGCCATCGATGCCCGGTCCCAGCGCTATCCGCAGGAGCGCCGGTACCCCTACGCCCCGTTCGCCGGCCTCGAGGACCGGTACCGCTGGGCGGGCGATCTGTCGGTGTTGCGGGACTACAACCAGCTCGACCTGGGCATCTGACGACGCGCTGCGACGCCGTTCCCACGCGGGATCGCCGCCCCAGAGGGCGGCGATCCACTTGCGGCAGCCCGAACCCCCGAACGGGAACCCGCACAACGGTCATCACTGGCGTCAGGCATCAGCGATCAACGTCGGATGAAAGTATTCAAGTGAATGATTTCCCATGCGTCAAGGGATCGGCGGTCATCGATCGGTCAAGCGGTGACATTTCCGGTCGCTACAGCGACCGATCGGGCACGGCGACCACTAGTCTCCCTACCGACCGGTCGGTAGGACTGGTTGGTCCGTTCGGCTCTCCCCCCCAGGACGCAACGATGAGCGATGTCGAGGTCACCACCCCGCAGGTCGGCGCACCGGACCACCGCATGCGGTGGGCGCAAGCAGCCCCGTTCCTCCTCGTCAATTTCACCCCCCTGCTGGTCTTCCTCACCGGGGTGACCACCAAGGCCCTGATCCTCGGCATCGTGCTGTACGTCGCCCGGGCGTTCGGGATCACGGCCGGCTACCACCGCTACTTCGCCCACCGGACCTACAAGATGTCCCGGGTCCCGCAGTTCCTGATGGCACTGCTCGGCGCCAGCGCCGTGCAGAAGGGTCCGTTGTGGTGGGCGGCCAACCATCGCGCACACCACCGGTACACCGACACCGAGCGGGATCCCCACTCCCCCGCCCACGGCTTCTTCTGGAGCCACATGGGCTGGATCGTGTCCGACCGGTTCGACGCCACCGATTACGACGCCATCCCGGACTTCGCGAAGTACCCCGAACTGGTCTGGCTCAACAAGCGGGACTGGGTGGCACCGTGGGCACTCGGAGCCCTGTGCTTCCTGATCGCCGGCTGGTCCGGCCTCGTCGTCGGGTTCTTCTGCTCCACGGTCGCCCTGTGGCACGCCACGTTCGCCGTCAACTCCGTCGCCCACCTCTGGGGCCGTCGTCATTTCGCCACCGGCGACACGAGCCGGAACAACCCCATCGTCGCCCTGCTCACGCTCGGCGAAGGGTGGCACAACAACCACCACCACTACCCCCGCTCGGTGCGCCAGGGGTTCCGCTGGTACGAGATCGACATCTCCTACGGGCTGTTGCGTGTGCTGTCCTGGCTCCGGGTCGCCAAAGAACTCCAGCAGCCTCCGGCCGCAGCGCTCACCGCCTCCCGGATCCGGGACGGTCACCCCGACCTCGGCATGCTGCGCTACCGGCTCGGCCGGGCCGCCCGCAAGCTGCGCGGCACCCGGGCGAGCGAGGAATTGACCATGCTGCTCGAGAACACCGCCCAGCAGGCGGCGGCGATCGCCCGGCGTGGCCGGGTCACGGCGGCGGTCGACGAGGCCTGAGGCGGGGCGCGCCGTGCGACACCGGCTCGACCTTCGCCCACGGTTCGCCGAACTCGATCCGTACGGACACGTCAACCACGCGGTCTACGTGTCGTGGTTCGAGGTCGCCCGCTGCGAGGCCCTCGACGCCGTCGGCGCTGGACTCGACCGATTGCACGCAGCGGGATTCCAGGTGGTCGTCGTCGAGTTGTCGTTGCGGTACCGCCGGCCCGTCACCTGGAACGACACCGTGACCATCACCACCGAGGTCGTCGAGGAGGGCAAGGCCTCGAGCCGATGGCACCAGGAGGTGCTCCTCGCCGACGGCTCGATCGCAGTCGACGCCGATCTCCGGGCCGGGGTCACCGACGCCTCGGGGCGTCCGACCCGGGCGCCGGCGTGGTTGCTCGACGCCGTGAGCGGCCTGCGGGCCTGATCAGCGGCGCGTCGCCACGACGGTGCGGCCGCGCACCTGACCGGCCAGGATCGCCGGGCCGAGTCCGGGCAGGTCGCCGAGTCCCACCTCGTCGGTCATCGCGTCGAGCGCCGACCGATCGACCAGCCCGGCGACGCGACCCCACAACGTCACCCGGTGCGCGAGCGGGCACATGACCGAGTCGATGCCGAGCAGGTTGACGCCGCGCAGCAGGAACGGCGTGACCATGACCGGCACCGCCGCCCCACCGGCCAGACCGCACGCGGCGACCGACGCGCCGTAGTCCAGCTCGTGCACGACGTGGGCCAACGTCGTACCGCCGACGGCATCGACACACCCGACCCAGCGTGCGCCGAGCAACGGCTTCGTAGGCGCCTCGGCCAGCTCCGCGCGGGTGACGATCGTCGAGGCGCCGAGCGACCGCAGGTAGCCCTCGGTCTCGGGGCGGCCGGTGGAGGCCGCCACGGTGTAGCCGAGCCGGGCCAGCAGGTGGACCGCCATCGAGCCGACCCCTCCCGCTGCGCCCGTGACGAGCACCTCACCGGAACCGGGGGTGAGGCCGTGGGCTTCGAGCGCATGGATCGCCTGCATGGCGGTGAACCCGGCGGTGCCGACGGCCATGGCGTCGCGCGTCGTGAGCGCCGGCGGACAGGCCACGAGCCATTCGGCCCGCACCCGGGCCCGCTCGGCGTACCCGCCCCAGTGGGTCTCCCCTACCCGGAACCCGGTGACGATCACCCGGTCGCCAGGAGCGAAGGCGGCGGACCCGCTCGAACGAACCGTGCCGGCCAGGTCGATCCCGGGTACGTGCGGGTAGTTGCGCACCAGCCGCCCTTGACCGGTCAGGATCAAGCCGTCCTTGTAGTTGAGATCGGACCACTCGACGTCGATGTCGACGTCCCCGGCGGGCAGGGCGTCGGCGTCGACCGACTCGACGGCGGCGGTGACGGCCTTGCCGTCGGGGCTGCGCAGGACCAGGGCGCGGAAGGTGTCGCTCACGGCCGGGAACCTACCCGCGTCGGACCGCCGGGCTCGTGGGCGCTTCGAGTTCGTAGAGCAGCACGCCGGCGTCGCGCCGCACCCACAGGCCGGCGCCCGCGGCCCGGAACCACCGCCCGAGCCGGCGCCGGTACCAGGCGCCGGTGCGCCAGTGGACGTCGAGGTCGGTCGCGTCCGTGTCGAGCACCGTCGCCCGGTCGGCGACGGTCGGCACCTCGAGGTAGAGCACCGAGCCGGTGGCGGCTGCAAGGTTGACGATCGCAGTGGCGCAGGCCGGGTCGTCGAGGTACTGCAGCACGCCCTGGCACACGACGAGGTCGAACCGGTCGGCCGGTCGCCAGGTGGCGATGTCGGCTCGGGCGTGCCCCCACCGGCGACAGGCGTGCTCGCTCACGTCGATCCCGACGTAGTCCACGCCCGGTCGTTGCGCCTGCAACCAGTCCCGCCAGAAGCCGGGTCCGGCCCCGACGTCGAGGACTCGGCGGACCGGGACGTCCCACCACTCGCACACCCCGACCACGCCCGAGGCCAGCGCGCCGATCCGGGCCCGGTCGTGGACGGCGAGCCGGCCCCGGTAGAAGCGGTCGTAGTACGCCCGATCGAAGACCTGCCGGGTCAGGAACGGCCTCGGAAGAACGCTCGCACGTCGGCCACGAGCGCCTCGGGCTGCTCCATCGCGGCGAAGTGACCACCCCGCTCGAACCGGCTCCAGTGCTGCACGTCGTAGGCCGCGTCGGCCCACACCCGGGGGGCCCGGTACAGCTCCTTGGGAAAGATGGCGCATCCCGTCGGCACCTCGACCCGGCCCTGGGCCGGCCCGAACCGGCCGGACCGCCGGGCCTCGCAGTACAGCCGGCACGACGAGCCGATGGTGCCCGTCACCCAGTAGATCGTGATGTTCGCGAGCAGGTCGTCGGCGCCGAAGTAGGCGAGCACGTCGCCGTCGCAGTCGCTCCACGTGCGGAACTTCTCCAGGATCCATCCGGCCAGACCCGCCGGGGAGTCCGTGAGCCCGTAGGCGAGCGTCTGGGGCTTCGTCCCCTGGATCTGCTGGTAGCCCGTCTCGTGGTCCCGGAACTGGGCCATGGCCATGACCCCGTCGATCTCGTCGGGCAGCACTCCGGCCATCGGGTCGGCCGGGTCGGGCGGCGCCGCGACGACCATGTTCAGGTGGATCCCGGTCAGGTGCGCGGCATCGAGCCGACCGAGGTTGGCGGTGATGATCGCCCCCCAGTCCCCGCCCTGGGCGCCGTAGCGGTCGTAGCCGAGGCGGGCCATCAGCGCCGCCCAGCACTGGGCGATGCGCTCGGGGTCCCACCCGGTGTCACCGGTCGGGCCCGAGAACCCGTAACCGGGGAGCGAGGGCGCGACGACGTGGAACGCGTCCTCGGCCGAGCCGCCGTGGGCGACGGGGTCGACGAGCGGACCGATGACCTTGGTGAACTCCCACACCGAGCCGGGCCAGCCGTGGGTGAGCAGCAGCGGCCGGGCCTGCGGGTGCGGCGAGCGCACGTGCAAGAAGTGCACGAGTTGGCCGTCGATCGTGGTCGTGAACTGCGGGAACGCGTTCAGGGTCGCCTCGGCCGCCCGCCAGTCGAAGCGGGTGCGCCAGTGCTCGCACAGGTCGCGCAGCACGGCGAGATCGGTGCCGTAGCCCCACGCCTCGCCCGGGGCGTCGGCCGGCCAGCGGGTGCGGGCGAGGCGGTCGCGCAGATCCTCGAGGACGGCCTCGGGCACGTCGATGCGGAACGGGGTGATCTCGTCGCTCATGGGGTGCTCCTGGGGTTCGGGTTCACAGCATCGGGGGAAGACCGCTCGACACGCTCGAGCGGAACGCAGCGGGCCGGCGCTCGAGGAAATGGGTGATCCCCTCGGTGGCCGCCGGCTGGCCGGCCATCCACGCGAACAGCGGGCCTTCGCGCTCGAGCATCTGCTCGGGCGACGACAGCATCCCCTCCCACAGCAACCGCTTGGCGACCGCCACCGACACCGGGTTGGTGGACGAGGCGATCTCGTGGGCCATCGCCTGGGCGGCGGGCAGGACCTCGGCGGCGGGCAGGGCCGGCTCGGCCAGACCGAGCGCGGCGGCGTCGGCGCCGGTGATCATCCGGCCCGTGAGCAGCAGCCCGGCGGCCCGGGACAACCCGATCACGCGGGGCAGAATGACGTGCGAGGCCAGCTCGGGGATGACGCCGCGGCGGACGAAGGCGAACTGCACCTTGGCCTCGGTGGCGATGAACCGCACATCGGCCAGCAGCGGGTAGGTGATCCCGACGCCGATGGCGTGACCGTTGATGGCGGCGATCACCGGCTTGCGGATCTGGAACGGGAAGGCCTGACGACCCGCCGGCGACCCCGTGGCATCGCCGCCACCGAACTCGCCGCCGGACAGATCGGCCCCGGCACAGAACGCCCGACCGTTGCCGGTCACCACCACCGCCCCCACCGCGTCGTCGTCATCGGCGGCGGCCATGGCCAGGCCCAGCTCGATGCCCATTCGGGCGTTCCAGGCGTTGAGCCGCTCGGGCCGATCGAGGGTGACGGTGGCGACGCCGCCGTCGAGCTCGTAGCGGATCGTCTCGAAATCCATGCGGGTCCCCCTCTGCTCGCGCCCGCACGGTAGTGGCGCCTACCCTGCCGCCATGCCAGACGGACCGGCCGGGCATCGAGCGTGATCGTCGAATCGATCGTGGTCGGCGTCGTGCTCGTGGGCGTCGCTGCGTTCCTTGCGCTGCGCTCGGCCCATCTCGCCGCCGACGAGCACTCGATGCTCGGCGACGACGACCCCACCGAGTCGGCGCGGCGGCGCAACTACCGCCTGGCCGGATCGGCGGTCGGGCTGTTCGGCATCGTGCTCGTGATCAGGGGGATCGTCGGATGAAGGTTCGCTTCGGGTTCGCGCTCGGCGGGGGCAGCCAGCTGCCCATCGAGGACTACGGCCACGTGATCGACGCGCTCGACCGGAACGGATTCGATTCCGTGTGGCTCCCGGAGACGTTCCTCACCGGCTCGTTCGACCCGCTCGTGGCCCTCGGGTACGCCGCTGCCCGGGTCCGCCGCCTCAAGCTCGGCACCCACCTGATCGCCCCGGGCCGCAACGTCGTGCGCATGGCGCGCGAGCTCGCCCAGCTCGACCGGTTGTCCGGCGGCCGGTTGCTGCTCACCTTCGTGCTCGGCCTCGACGATCCCGCCGAGCGCGCCGCCCAGGGCATGGTGAGCGGCGACCGGGGGGCTTGGTTCGACGAGCACCTCCCGACGTTGCGCACCCTGTGGGCGGGTGGCACCACCGCCGAGGGGTTCTCGCTGGTGTCGTTGCCCATGCAACAACCGCTCGAGATCTGGATGGGCGGCAAGGCCACCCGAGCCCTGGAACGGGCCGGCCGGCTCTCCGACGGCTGGCTCGCCGGGGCGGTGACGATCGCCGAAGCCGTGACCGGCAAGACCGTCGTCGACCGCGCGGCGGCCGAGGCCGGCCGTGCGATCTCCCCCGAGCACTTCGGCGTCAACCTCACCTACAGCCTCGACGAACCCGATCCGGCGGTGCTCGCCGCGCTGGCGGCCCGGCGCCGGCCCGGCGTGGACACCAGCGAGATCGTGGCCGTCGGTGTCCCGGCGCTGCGCACCCTCGCCGGGCGCTGGGTGGACGCCGGGTTCTCGAAGTTCACGGTCCGCCCGATGGTGCTCCCGAGCTCTCCGGCGGCCTGGGACGACGAGCTCGGCCGCCTGGGCACCGGGATCCTCGACCTGACGACCTGACCTGCGCCCGGCCCGAGGCGAGCGCTCAGGGCAGGCCGAGCAGCGGCAGGTCGGACACCGCGTCCTCGACGGCGCGGCGCTCGTCGTCGTCGAACGGCGCGAAGCCGGCGGCGGCCTCGATCGCGAGCGGCAGCAGGGCCCGGTCACCCGGCGTGCAGAACGCGTGCACACCCGGCACCGACAGCGTGTAGCGCACCCCGCGGGTGATGGCGTACCCACCCGAGTACGGCTCGTACCAGGTGAGCGACGTCCGTTCGCTCCCCTCCGGCCACGGCTGCTTGGCCACCGCCTTGATCGCCATCACCCCGACGTCGCGGCGGGCGCACTCAGCCAGCAGGGCCTCGGCCGCCGCCCGGTAGTCGGCGTCACCCATCAGCCGGGCGTTCACCGGGAACAGCACCGTGTCGAGATCGAAGCGCCGCAACGCCTCGAGATGGGCGGCGGGCGCCTCCGGGCCGTGGCCGGTGATCCCGGCGAAGCGGGTCACGCCCTCGTCGCGCAGCTGCACGATCGTCTCGAGCGCCGGCATACGCCGGTCGAGCTCGGCGACGCTGGTGACGGCATGGGCCTGGTAGAGGTCGAAGGTCTCGCACCCCAACAGCCGCAATGACTCCTCGCACTGGGCCCGCACCCCGTCGGGGTTGGAGCGCAGGGTCTTGCACGCCACGAACAGCTCGGCCCGCCGCTCCGCCACCAGGGGGCCGACGGCCCGCTGGGCGCTGCCGTACTGCGGGGCGATGTCGAGGTGGTTCACGCCGGCGGCGAGCGCGGCGGTGAACGTCGGCTCCGACGTCGCCGTGTCGGCGTCCCAGTAGGCGGCCCCGCCGAGGACGGCGAGGGAGGACTCGTGGCCGGTGCGGCCGAGGCGTCGTCGTTGCACCACCGAAGTGTGCCCGACGGGACCCCCATTCAGGGGCGCCGCCGGCCGAACCGGTCGAGCAGCGGCTCGAGCCCGCCGAAGCGGACCACGCGGAACTCCTCGGCCGCGCCGAGGCCGTGGCGGGCCCCGACCCGGCCCGCCGACGCCGTCAGCAACGGCTCCCACAGCGGGGCGAGCGGGCCGCCGGCGGCGATCTCGTCGAGCACCGGCACGTCCCAGCCGCCGGTGTCGGCCTGTAGCCGCCACTGGTTCACCTGGTTGCGCAGCATCGTGTCGTGGCACAGCGCGGCGGCCAGCTTGCGGGGCAACGTCGCCGTGATGTCGACCACGTCGGTCACCTCGACCACCGAGCGCCCGAGGTACCACCGCTCGAAACAGCCGTGCGGCCGCAGCCCGTCGGCGAGGTGCTCGGGATGGTGCAGGTCGAACTGGCTGGTCCAGAACGCCTCATCCACGGCGCGGGCGACGACGAGGTGGTCCTGGTTGTCCTCCGCCGGCGCCGAGAACGGGTCGAAGGTGACCAGCGCGTACGGCCGGTGGGTGCGGATCAGCCGGATCACCTGCTCGCGCAGCACCAGCGGGTCGGCAGTGTCCAAGGTGTCGGTCGGCCAGCCGAGCTCGACCACCTCGGCCACACCGAGCACCGCACAGGCAACACGGAACTCGGCCGCGTTGGCCGCGAGCGTGTCGGCTTCGGTGCGGCCGACCGAGTCCCACCGGTCGTCGGTGACCCGGACTGCGACCACCCGCCAGCCGGCGTCGGCCCAGCGGGCCAACGTCCCCCCGCAGAACAGCGCGAAGTCGTCGGCGTGCGACAACACGACCAGCACTGCGCGGCCCTGCCCGGGCTCGGGCACCCACACCTGAGGGATCACACCGGCGATCGTACGGGCCCCGGGCTACGGTGCCGACCGTGACGGGAACGTTGGTGGATCTGATCGAGCAGCCCGTCGGCGAGGTTCTCGCCGGGCTCGGGTCCTGCACCCTCGCCGTCCACGACCCGCCGTGGTCGACGGTCCGGGCCGGGCTGCCGACCGGGCTGCCCACCCCGGTCCGGGTCGTCGTCGCCGGTGACGTCGATCTCGACGCACTGGAGGCGCTGGCCGCAGGGCCCGACGACGGCGAGGTGGTGGTCGGCCTCGGTGGCGGCACCGCGCTCGACACGGCGAAGTTCCTGGCCTGGCGCACCGGCCGGCCGCTGGTGCAGATCCCGTCGATCACCTCGGTCGACGCGGCGTTCACCGACGCCGTCGGCGTGCGGGTCGAGGGCCGGGTCCGCTACGTCGGCAAGGTCCTCCCCCGGTTCGTCGCCCTCGACGTCGGGCTCGTCCGCTCGGCGCCGCCGTCGCTGAACCGGGCCGGGATCGGCGACGTGCTGTCGTGCCACACCGGCCTGTGGGACTGGCGGGCCGCGACCGCGGCCGGGCACGGGCACCCGTGGGACGAGGGGTTGGCCGGCCTCGGGGCGTCGCTGCTCGACGACCTCGAGGCCGCCGTCGACGACGTCGCTGCGGTGAGCGCCGACGGGATCCGGTTCCTGGCCCAGGCCTACCGGCGCATCGGCGCGGCGTGCGCCGCAGCCGGCCACAGCCGCTTCGAGGAAGGGGCCGAGCACTTCTGGGCCTACGCCTACGAGCACGCGACCGGCGCCCACCACGTCCACGGCGAACTGATCGCCCTCGGCGTCGTCGCGGTGGCGACGTTGCAGGACAACGACGTCGACCGTGCCGTGCGCATCGTGACGGCGTCGGGGTGCCGGGCCCACCCGGCCGACCTCGGCATCGACGAAGCGACCCTTCGCGCCACGCTCGCCGCCGCGCCGGCCTACGCCCGGGCCGAGGGGCTCGACAGGAGCGTGTTGGACCTGCGCCCGCTCGACGCCGCCGCGATCGACGCCGCGTGGGCGGCGGTGGACGCGCTGCCGAGGCGGCCCCGATGACCGTGCGCATGGCGGTGCTCGGCTACGGCTGGGCGGCTAACCGTCACGTCCTCGCCGCCCGCGCCGCGGCCGGGGCCGAGGTCGACGTGGTCGCCGTGGCCGGCCACCACGGGGAGCGGGCCGCGGCGTTCGCCGAGCGCCACGGCATCGCGCGCTGGACCGAGGACTGGGCCACCCTCGTCACCGACCCGGCGGTCGATCTCGTCGTCGTCGCCACCCCGAACGCCCTGCACCATCCGCAGGCCGCCGCCGCGCTCGACGCCGGCCGCCACGTGCTGGTGGACAAGCCGGTCACCGTCACCGTGGCCGACGCCGAGGACCTGTGCGCCCGGGCCGAGCGGTCCGGCACGGTGCTCGCCGTCGGCCACATGTGGCGCTACCGCGACGAGGTGATCGCCGTGCGCGACCGCATCGCTGCCGGCGACCTCGGCCGGATCGTGCGCACCCACGGCTGGGGCGTGCACGCCGGATGGGGACCGTCGGGATGGTTCACCGATCCGGCGCTGGCCGGCGGCGGCGCCCTCATCGACATGGGGATCCACGCGCTCGACACCGCCCGGTTCCTCCTCGGCGACCCGCAGCCGGTGCGGGTGCAGGCCTCGATCGGCCGGGGGGCGTTCACCCCAGCCGAGGCCCGGGCCCCCGGCCACGACCCGCTCGACGATGACGGCGTCGTCACCGTCGACTGGGACGACGGGTCGCGCTCGGTCGTCGAGTTCGGCTGGTGGCAACCCCACCTCGGCGGCCTCGAGGCCGACACCGTCGTGTTGGGTACGGCCGGCGCCACCCGGATCTGGTCCCCCGAACCGCCGCTGCCCGCCCCGGAGCAGCACTGCTCGGTGCCGATGTACGCGGCGCAGCTCGCGGACATGGCCCGCTGCGTCCGCACCGGCGGCACCCCCCGGGCCTCGGCGGCCGTCGGCCTCACCGCCCTGCGCATCG
Organism: Acidimicrobiales bacterium; assembly: GCA_046081125.1. Lineage (GTDB taxonomy): Bacteria > Actinomycetota > Acidimicrobiia > Acidimicrobiales > Ilumatobacteraceae > JBEIFW01. Next base: position 47,291 of record JBJTVH010000125.1, on the reverse strand, counting down.
TCGACGCGGCCTACCGAGCCGCGGCCGCACCCCCACGGAGCACCCCATGAACGACCGCCCCGCCGTCTGCGGCGGCACCCCGATCCGCACCGCACCGTGGCCGGCGTGGCCCCAGTGGGACGGCACCGAACGCGACGCCCTCACTGCGACGCTCGACTCGGGCGGCTGGTGGCACGGCAACGGGGACCGGGCCATGGCCTTCGCCGCTGCGTTCGCCGCCCACCAGGGCGCCCGGTACGGGCTGGCGCTCACCAACGGCACCCACACCCTCGAAGCCGCGCTCGTCGCGTGCGGGGTCGGCGAGGGCGACGAGGTGCTCGTCCCGGGGATGACGTTCGTTGCATCGGCAACGGCCGTGCTGGCCGTGAACGCCACCCCGGTGCTCGTCGACGTCGACCCCGACACGCTGTGCCTGGATCCCGCCGCCGCCGCCGCGGCGATCACCCCTCGGACCCGGGCGATCATCGCCGTGCACGTCGCCGGCGCCGCCGCCGACCTCGACGCCCTCGGCGAACTGTGCGCCCGGCACGACCTGCACCTGATCGAGGACTGCGCCCATGCCCACGGCTCGACGTGGCGCGACCGGGGGGTCGGCTCGTGGGGCAGCTTCGGGTCCTTCTCGATGCAGCAGTCCAAGTTGATGACCGCCGGCGAGGGCGGGGCGCTGCTCACCAACGACGACGACCTGCGGGCGCTGGCGTGGAGCTACGCCAACTGCGGCCGCCAGGAGGGCGAGTGGTTCTACCACCACCCCCGGGCCGGCTCGAACCTGCGGATGACCGAGTGGCAGGGCGCGGTGCTGTCGGCACAGCTGGCCCGCTTCCCGGCCCAGCACGCCCGGCGCAACGCCAACGCGGCCGTGCTCGGTGACGCGCTGCGGGCCGCCGGCGGCTTACGGCCGCAAGGGCGGCTCCCGCAGCAGGGCAGTCAGGGGTACTACTGCTACGTGGTCCACGTCGACCTCGACGCCTTCGGCGGTCTGGCCCTGCGGTCCCTCGAGGCGGCGCTCGCGGCCGAGGGGATCGCGATGGGGGTGTCGTACCCGAGCCTCAACGACCTCGCGGTGTTCCGCACCCGGGCCTTCGCCCCGCGGCTGCGCGCCTCGGCACCGACGATCGACTATGCGGCCCAACGGCTCCCGGTGGCCGAACAGGCGGCGGCGACCACCGTGTGGCTGCAACACCGGATGCTGCTCGACGACCCCGACGGCGTGCTCGACGTCGCCCGGGCCTTCGAGCGCATCCGGCGTCACGCCGGCGCAGTCGGCGCGGCGCTCGGCGCCGCCTGACGCTCAGGCCTTGGTGGTGGCCGTCGCGAGCGCCGGGCACTTCTTGGCGAACCAGGCCTCGATGCGATTGCTCGCCTCAGTCATCGCCTTGTCGTCCATCGATCCCATCGCCTTTTCGAACTCCGCCGCCTTGGCCGGATCGGTCATGATCGACGCCAGCTTCGTCGGATCCGACAGGTCGATGTTGTCGAACAGCTTGGCCATCTGCGCAATGCCCTTGCCGAGCAGCGCAAAGTCGGCCTTGACCTCGGCGGGGCCCGACGCGCCGAGCTGCTCCATGGCCTTGGCGAAGTCCTTGAACACGTTGCCGGACTTGCTCGGATCGAGATTGTCGCCGAGCGACGCAAGGGACTCGGCCTTGCCGCAGTCGCCCTTGGCCACGGCGTTCACGTTGGCGACCAGATCGGCGGCCATCGAACCCGACGAGCCGCCGGATGCCGGCTTGGCCGTGGTCGCGGCGCCCGGCTTGGCCGTGGTCGCAACGCCCTCCGACGACGAGGAGCTCGAATCGTCGCCGCATGCGGCGACGCCGGCGAGGGCACCGACGACCACGAGGGTGGCGACGGCGAGGGAACGGCGGGGGTTCATGGCGGGCCTTTCTCTCAGCACGCTCCGTGCTGGTTCGACCGCAGCGTAGGGCCAACGGGGGCGCAGTGGTTCGGCATGCGAGGCTGCCGGGCGTGAACGAGGGCCCGACGAGCGCCGTCGTGCGGCGCACCCAGTGGACCGACCTCGCCCGCTCGGTCCCGCTCGGATTCCTGCTCGCGCTCGAGTCGTCGGTGCTGCTGACCATCGCGATCAAGCACTTCGACGCACCGGGCTGGGCCAAGGGCACCCTGGCGGCGGCCAACGGGGTCGGCCTGCTGGCGTCACCCTTCCTCACGGCGCTCGCCCGACGCGTCGGGCGCCCGGTCATGGCGGTGGCCGCTGCCGTGTCGCTCGTCGGTGCCGCTGCGTTCGCGGTGGCCTCGACCGGGTCGCTGGGCGCCTACTTGGCCGGCGGGGTGTGCGGGATCGCCGCGATACACGCCGTGATCCCGCTCATGACCGTGACGTACCAGCGCAACTTCCCGGTGCGCGAGCGCGGCCGCCGGGTCGGCTGGGGGATGACGGTCAAGGTCGCCGTCTCGGCGCTCGCCGGCCTCGCCGTCGGGAGCCTCCTCGTCGGCGGGCTCCACCGCTGGTGGTGGGTGATCGCATCGGCGGCCGTGGCGCTCACGGTCGCTGCCTGCTGCCAGGTGGTCACCCCCTCGGCCCCGCTGCCTGCCGGACCCGGCCCGAACCGGCCGTGGCCGCGGGTCGGGCTGCTGGCCGAGGATCGTCGGCTGCGACTCACCCTCATCGCCTGGATGTTCATGGGTTTCGGCAACCTGATGTTGCTCCCGCTGCGGGTCGAGTACCTCGCCGAGCCCGGCTACGGGATCGGCGCCGACGCGGCGACCATCACACTGCTCACCGTGACGGTGCCGTCGGTGTGCCGGCTGCTGTCGCTCCCGGTGTTCGGCCTGGTGTTCGACCGCCTGTCGTTCTTCTCGTCCCGCATCGTGGTGAACGTCCTGTTCGCGGCGTATGTCGCCGCGTTCTTCACCGGCACCAGCGCCGTCGGGCTCGTCGCCGGCGCCGTGGTGCTCGGCATCGCGTCGGCGGGAGGGGACCTCATGTGGAACCTGTGGGTCACCAAGTTCGCGCCGCCCGACAAGGTGGCCGACTACATGGGGCTGCACACGTTCTCGACCGGGCTGCGGGCCGTTACGGCCCCACTGGTCGGCTTCGCCGTCGTCGAACGCCTGCCGCTCGGCACCGTGGCTGCGCTGGCCGCCGGGATGATGGTCGTCGCCTCCGCGGCCCTGGTGCCCGAGGCGCGCGCCGAACGGGCGATGCGGGCGCGCTCAGCCGTCGCCGGTTGAGGCGCGCACGCCGTCGAGGGCCTCGGCGAGGCCGGCCAGGCGATCGCCCAGCGGCACGTCACGGGTCCCGGGCGCGACGACCAGCTCGCGCACGCCGAGCTGTGCGAGTGCCTTGGCGTAGTCCACGAGGGCGTCGAACGGCCGTGGCCACGCCAACCCGACCGTCGCCGGGACACCGCCGAGCGCGTCGATCGCAGTGGCCACCTCGTCGACCGTCAGCGCCCAACCGAACCAGCCGTCACCCAGCCGGCGGGCCCGGTCCAGTGCCGCCGGGGTGTTGCCGCCGACGAGGATCGGCGGCCCGCCCGCCTGCGCAGGCTTGGGGTAGGCGAGCACGCCGGCGAACGAGCTGAACTCGCCCGTGAGGTTCGACACCTCGTCGCGCCAGGCCGTGCGAAGGGCCGCCACGTATTCGTCGGCCCGGGCCCCCCGCCGGGCCCACGGGACCCCGAGCGCCTCGAACTCCTCGCGCAGCCAGCCGACCCCGATGCCGAGATCGACGCGCCCACCCGACGCGTGGTCGACGGCGACGACCTGCTGCGCCAGGGTGAGCGGCTCACGCTGGGGAAGGATGAGCACGCCGGTCCCGAGGCGCACCCGGCTCGTGACCCCGGCGGCAACCGTCATGGCGATCAACGGGTCGTACACCCCCGGACGCTTGCCCATCGCCAGCGTGCCGTAGGGGTACTGCGAGCGGGCACCCTCGACGAACACGACGTGTTCGGGGAACCACAACGAGTCGAGGCCGACGGCCTCGGCCCGCTCGCTCGCCTCGGCCAACTCGGCCATTCCCCGACCCCGGCCACCGTCGAACGCCAACGTCGCCCCGATGCGCATGGTCGGATCCTGCCACGGGGACTGCTCGGCACCGGCGGGGGGCGTGTCGCCGCCGGGGCGCGTCGGCAGGCGCCGTACCGGCGGATGGCGCCAGCACCGTTGGGGGCGCAGCGGCGCGAACCGTGTAGACCCGCGCCATGGCCGAACTCCTGCCCCTCTCCCTCGACGAGCTGCTCACCACCACCCGATCGGTGCGCAAGCGGCTCGACCTCACCCGGCCCGTCCCGCGCAACGTCGTGATGGAGTGCCTCGAGATCGCCGTGCAGGCCCCCTCGGGTTCGAACCGGCAGGCCTGGCAGTTCGTGGTCGTCGAAGACGCTGCGAAGCGCAAGGCGCTCGCCGACATCTACGGCGAGGTGTTCGATCAGTACATGCTGGCCCCGGCCTCGGCCGGCTATCAGGACGGCGACACCCGGGCCGAGCGACGCGACGCCGTGTCGGACTCGGCGCGGTACCTGCGGGCCCACCTCCACGAGGTGCCCGTCCACCTGCTCGCCTACCAGGAGGGTCGGACCGACGGCACCAAGGTGTCGGGCCAGGCCGGCTTCTGGGGTTCGATCCTGCCGGCAGTGTGGAGCTTCATGCTCGCCGCCCGGGCCCGTGGCCTCGGATCGGTGTGGACGACGATGACCTGCCGCAAGGAGGAGGAGGTCGCTGCCGTCATCGGGCTCGACGCCAGCCGCTACAGCCACGCCGGGCTGTTCCCGCTCGCCTACACGCTCGGCACGGACTTCAAGCCGGCGCCTCGGCTCCCGATGGACACCGTCGTCCACTGGAACGAGTGGTGAACACCGCCGGTCGGTCCGGCGGTGGCGTCACCCCACCGTCGGATTGACCGGGGCGTGCGCGATCACCTCGATCGCCGCCAGTCGGGCCCGCTCGTCGGGACCCACGCCGAGCTCGGCGAGGATCTCGTCGTTGTGCTCGCCGAACAACGGCGCGGCGCGACGGGGCCGGGGGGCTGCGTCGGCGAGCCGCCAGTGCACGCCCTGCTGCTTGTGCCGGATCATCTTCGGCTGCGGCAGGTAGACCCAGTAGTCCCGGTGCAGCAACTGCAGATCGTCGTGGACCGAACTCGAATCGTGGACACGACCGGCGGGTACGCCGGCGCCCTGCAGCCGCTCCATCGCTGGTTGCGGTCGTTGCGGTCGCAACCAGGTTGCGAGGATGGCGTCGATCTCGTCGTTGCGGGCGCGTCGTTCTCCGACGTCGAGGTCCGCGAGGTCGTCCCGGCCGAGCAGCGTGCACAGCGAGCGCCATTCGGCATCGGTCCGGACCGACACGACCAACCACTGCTCCCAACCGTCGGTGGCGTCCGCGCACCGATAGACGCCTTGGGGCACGAAGCGAGCATCCCGGCAGCCCCGGTGTATCGGGCTCTCCCCCCGGTTCGCAGCGACGAAGGCTTCCGGCACCAGCGCCATCCCCGTTTCCCGCTGGGCGAGATCGATGTGGACACCGGCCGGCTCGGCCCCTTCGGCCCGCCGGTCATCGCGCCGGGCAAGACCCAGGACCGACGCGGCGACCGCGGCCAGGCCGGCCACCGGATCGCCGTAGGAGATGCCGGTCTTGAACGGCTCCTCGTCGTGCTCGTACCCGCTGAGCGACGCGAGGCCCGACATGAGCTCGATCACCGGGCCGAAGCCGACGTAGTTGCGGTCGGGACCGGCCTTGCCGAACGCCGCCATCGAGATCGTCACCAGCGACGGGTTCACCTCGGCGAGCACCTCGTCGGTGAACCCCAGCTTGTCGAGCACGTCGGCGCGGTAGTTCTCGAGCAGCACATCGGCGCTGGCCAGCAGCCGCTTCATCATCGCTACACCGTCGGGCTGGGCGAGGTCCAGGGTGAGCGACCGCTTGTCGCGGTTGTAGGCCACGAAGTAGTAGGCGGAGTTCCACGGGTCGGCCACGCCGGGCTGCGGCACCAGGGTGCGGATGTTGTCCCACGCCCGCGGCGACTCCACCTTGATCACGTCGGCACCCATCGCCCCGAGCTGGGCGGTCGCATACGGCCCGGCCCACATCATCGACAGGTCGACCACCCGGATCCCCTCCAGCGGCAACCGGCCTGCCGGTGCGTCCGCTGCAGCCGGCGGGCGCAGGCTCCAGAGCTCCTCGACCGCAGCGGATTCGTCGGCGCTGCGCCAGCCGAATCCCGGGAACGGCGCCCCGGGCAGCCGTAGACCGTCCGCCCGGACCTCGAACGCCCCTCGATCGGCGAGACCCGGGGCCGAGAGCAGGTCGGCCGGGGTCACGGCGACCCCGACCGGCACCCGCAGCGCCAGTCCGGCGGCTTGGATCTCGGCGGTGGTGCGCTCCATGAAGTGGACGTAGAGCTTGGCGGTGAGCGCTTCTTCGTTGAGCGGCTCGCTGCGCTGCAGCGGGTCGGTGAAGCGGGACTCGGCGAGTTCGGGATCGTTCAGCATGGTGAACAACCCGGGGATCTGGCGGGCCAGACAGAACACGCCCACCCAGCCGTCGAGACACGGATAGATCGCCCACGGCGCACGCGTGTGGTTGCCGAGGCGGGGGATGATCGGCCCGCCCACCGAGCTCGACGGCCCGTACAGCTCGGTCATCCCGGCCGCGCACTCCTGCCCCGACAGGTCCACCAGCTCACCCCGACCGTGACGACGCCGTCCGTACCAGCACGTGATCACCACCGAGAACGCGTTGAGTCCCAACAGTTTCTCGGCCTGATCGCCACCGGTGACGAGCGGGGTGCGCCCCGGATCACCGGTGAGGGACATCAGCCCGCCGAGCGCGAACCCCACGGCGTTGGGCCCCGCCCAGTCGGCATAGGGCCCCGTGAGCCCGAACGGGGTGGCCGAGACGATGACCAGACCCGGGTACCGGCGGTGCACGTCGTCCCAGTCGAGGCCCAGCTCGGCGAGCTGTCGGGGTTGCCGGTCGGCGACCACGATGTCGGCGGCACCCAGCAACGCCTCCCAGCCCGCTCGGTCGGCGGGCAGTGGAAGGACGGGTTTTCCGGCGTGACAGGCGGTGATCTGGTCGTCGGTCAATGGGGCGACCGTGGGCGCGACGATCCGGCGCACGTCGGCGCCGTACCCCCGCAGCAGCCGACCGGCCAGCGCAGCGGCGATCCCGCCGGACAGTTCGAGGACGCGTACACCTGCGAGCGGAAGCCCCATGGCGCCGGTGCTACCGGACGGGACCCCGGTGAGGCAAGCGTCACGCTCCGGCCGTGAGCACGGCGCGCACCTCCGCAAGTGCGGCGTCGCGGGCCGTGCCGGTGAGCGCAACGCATGCGGCCGGGGTCCCGTCGTCGCGGGCTACCACCAACCAGGCGTCGCCGACCGGACGGCCCGTCGCTTCCCCCAACGCGAGCAGATAGGACGCGAGCTGGCCTCGATAGCGGTCGAGCAGCGCCTCGGGACCGTCGGGCGCCTGATCGGTCTTGAAGTCGACCACCACGAGCCGACCGTCGTCGTCGGCGAACACCGCATCGAGGTACCCCCACACGACCTGGTCGCCGATCGGCGCACCGACGTAGAGCTCACGGCGTACCAGCGCCGCCTGACGCATCCGGTCGGCGATCGCGCTGGTGAAGATCGATCGGGCGAGCCGGACGACCGCGGGCCGGTGGGCCGGTGCGACGTCCTCGGCCACGGCCGCGGCCTCGGCCAACCGGTCGAGATCGTTGCCGTCGCCCGCGAGTTCGACGAGTTGCATGACCTGGTGCACGGCCCGGCCGACGGCCGTGCCGTACCGCCCCCGGGCCTCGGGCGGGCCGTCGAGTGGCCGAGGGTCTTTGGCCAGGCCGGGGTCGGCGGGTTCGTCGTCGCGGGTGTCGACCGACGACAACGTGGGGAGGTCGTCGTCGTCACGGGTGGTGCCGTCCTGGCCGTATGGCGCGCCACCGGCGTCGACGAGCGGATCGGGCTCGGCCAGGGGATCGGCCAGGAGGTCGGCACCGCCGACGCGCCCGAGGCCGCGTTCGTCGTCGACGTCCTCGTCGACGGCGACCGCGGCACGGGATCCGATGTTCGCCGCCGACCGGTGCCCGCCGAGGGCTCCGGCGACGGCGGTGGCCGACCACACCGAGCGCCGCTCTGCCGCAGCGAGGCGGGCGGCGATCACATCGCCACCGGCGAGCCTCGCCGACGGATCCGGAGCTGCGGGGACCTCGGGCACCGGGCGGGGAACCTCGGGCGCCGCCGACGGCGCCCGGTGCTCCGCGCCCAGCGCCACCCGGGCATGGGGCACCAACCCCTTGAGCATGGAGCTGCGAGGAATCCCCTCGGTGCTGCGCCCACCGTGGCAGGACACCACCAGGTGGTCCATCGCCCGGGTGCACGCCACGTACACGAGCCGGGCCTCCTCGGCCTTCCGGGCTTCCCGCTCGAGATCTTGGGCCTGCGTCACGCCGGACGGGCGAAGCCCCCCGAAGCGGGCGACGAGCGCGTCGTCGAGCCAGCGCAGCTCGACCGCAGCGCCCGGCGGCGGGTCCGTGCCGAGACCGGCGACGAGGACCATGGGGTACTCGAGGCCCTTGGCGGCGTGGATCGTGAGGACCCGCACCGCGTCCTCGTCGGTCTCGTCGGGGCTCACCTCCCGCCGGGTCTCGTCGGCCACCTGCCGATCGACCCAGGCGAGGTACTCGCGCAGGGTGCCGCCGGTCGAGTCGGCGAAGGCCCGAGCCTCGTCGATCACGTACCGGACGCGGCGCCAGGTCTCCCGCGCCGCCTGCGGCCCCTCGACCAGCGCCGACGCCCACGACAGATGCTGTTCAGCGAGCTGGGTGAGCAACTCGGCCGGGGTCCGGAACGATTTGTCGGCCACCAGCGCGCGCAAGCGGCCGAATGCATCGGCGACCGGCCCCGGCGGCGGCGCGGCCGCGAACAGATCCCACCGACCACCGGCGCGCCGGTGGGCCAGCAGGTCGTCGTCGCGCAGGCCGATCACCGTCGTGCGCAACGCCGTCACCAACGCCAGCTCGTCGGTCGGATCGTCGAGGGCGCGCAGCACCCGCAACAGCTCGCGCACCTCGCGCGTGTCGTACACCAGCGAGCCGCCGTCGAGCCGATAGGGGATCCCGGCCCGCCGGAACGCCGCCTCGAGCCCGGCGAGACCCGCCCGTGACCGCAGTAGCACGGCTATGTCCCCGAACCGGATCGGGCGGTACGACTCCTCACCCTCGCCCTCGCCGTCGGCGTTGCGCACCGCCCAACCCTCGGCCCGGGCCGCGACCACGACAGCGGCGAGATCCTCGGCCTCGGCACGGCGGGCGTCGGTCGGGCGCGTGCCCGGGGCGGTCTCGAGGCCGAGCACGACGACGTCGGGCCCGGGATCGGTGCCGACGGGCGGCCCGACACGGGCGGCCCGCAACGGCGTGAACGGCACCTGGTCGGCCCGGGAAGCGAACCAGGGGCCGGCCGTCGCGTTCACCCACTCGATGATCCCGGGCCGGCTGCGGAAGTTGGTGACCAGCTCGACGTGCTCGGTGTCGTGCCGGTCGGTGAGCTCGGTGAGCAGACGCACCTCGGCGGCACGGAAGGCGTAGATCGACTGCTTCGGGTCGCCGACCACGAACAACCGGCCCGGATCGATCGTGCCGTCGGTGGAGGCCAGCTCGGTGATGAGCTCGTGCTGGACCCCGTCGGTGTCCTGGTATTCGTCGACGAACAGCCGCTCGTAGCGCTCGCGCAGCGCGGTGCGGACGGTCGGGACGTCGCGCACGAGGCGGGCGGCGAGCACGAGTAGGTCGTCGAAGCTGACGTGCCCGTCGGCGAGGCGCAGACGGGCCTCGGCGACGACGGCAGGCACGACAACGGCGAGGAGCCGTTCGACGACGGTGGCGTCCACCGCGGCCACCGCCGCCTCGCGGGCCGCCTTGCACTCGTCGCGGATCTCCTTGGGCGAGCACCCGGTGGCGGCCTGCCAGGCCTTGCCCGCCCCCTTGTTGCCGAACCCGTCGAGTTCGGCGAGCGCAGCGCGGCGGGCCTGCAGCCCGTCGGGGAGGTGCGCGATCGCATCGGCCCACGAGGCAAGGGCAGCGCAGAGTTGATCGCCAGAAGGGCCGACATCGACCAGCTCACGCAACCGGACCTGCAGGGCGTCGAGCGCGGCCCGGCCGCCGTCGAGGCGGGACGGACGCGGCGTCCAGCCCTCCAGCCGGTGCCACTGCAGGTCGAGCCGCCGGACGACGGCGACGAGCGCCCCCTGCGGGTCGCCGGCCGAGCGCACGAGGATGCCGAGCGCCTCGGCGACGGCGGGGTCGACCTGCGCGGTGTCGTAGAGCCGGCGCACGACGCGCCGGGTACGGCGGTCGGCCTCGAGATCGGAGGTGATGTCGTCGGTGGTGGTGAACGCCGGTGGGAGACCGGCGTCGATCGGGTAGGTGGCCAGGATCGACCGGCAGAACGCGTGGATCGTGCCGAGGAACGCTCGGTCGACGTTGGTGCCGGGACGATGCCGATCGAGCGCAAGGCGGACCTTGCGCCCAAGATCGCGCGCCGAGCGTTCGGTGAAGGAGATCGCGACGATCCGATCCAGGCCCACCTCGTCGACGAGCACTGCGCCGACGAGCCGGTCGACCATCGTGGTCGTCTTGCCGGCACCCGCACCGGCGTGGACGACCAGGCTCGCCTCACGGCCCGAGCGGATCCGCTCCCGGGCGGCGTCGTCGGGCAGCACCACGCCGGTCATGTCGGCGCCTCTGCGCTGCGCCGAACCCGTTCGGCGAGCTCCTCGCCCCCGAGACCGTCGGGGACGCACGACGGGCAGTCCCACCCGAACGGGCTCTCGGCCGGCTCGGACGGACGGAACCGGCCGGCCGCCACGCCGGCCACGACCCGGCGCACGTCGTCGTGCACGACCTCGATGATCCCGGCGTCGAGCAGGAGCGCCACCGGTGCGAACGCCTCCGTCCGGCCGACGAATCGGTACTGCACCGTGACCTGCTCCACCGGGACCTCGTGCTCCCGAGCCGCCACCAAGCCGTAGAGCGGAAGCTGCAACAAGCGGCCTGCGGCAGTCGGGTCGCCGTTGCGGATCGGATACCGATCGGGACGGCCGCTCTTGAAGTCGGTGACCACCACCCGACCGTCGGAACCGACCTCGATCCGGTCGATGGCGCCGCGCACCGGGATCACGGTCCCGAGGTCGGCGGCCAGGGCGAGCGCAGCGGCTGTGGCGCCGGCGGTGCCGAAGGCCAACTCGGCCGCCCAGGGCGTGCGTCCGGCCTGCTGGTCCTCCGCCAAGGACCGGGCCACGGCGTCGAGCAACTGGGCGCGCCGGATGGCCCACATGGCCGGGTGCCCGCGCAGCCCGCGTTCGCCGAGCTCGGCCGCATGCCGGTCGAGCGATCGTTCGGCGGTGGCCGACGCATCCGGCGGCGGCCACGGCGGGCGAGGCTCGGGACGGCCGAGCCAGTCCTGGACCAGGTCGGCCAGCACGGCGTGGACCAGCGACCCGCGATCGCGGGCGGTGGGATCATCGATCTCGACCGGGTCGTCGGGTGCGCGCACCCCGAGGCCGTAGCGCACGAAGTGGTGGAACGGGCAGGCGGCGTAGGCCTCCAGCCACGTGGCCGACACCCCGCCGTCGGGGACCGAGACGGCGCCTGGCGTGACGTCGCCGTCGTGAGGACCCTCGGGCGGGCCGAGGCGGGCGACGAGAGCGCCGGCCCGCCGGTGCCCCTCGGCGACGGCCGCCACCACCGACGTCGCGTGCGCCGGGTCGTCGCTTGCGGCGGCGCTGCGGGCGAGCCGCTCGGCCGGGGTGAGCCACGGGCCGGCGCCGAGCACCCCGGCCGCGTGCGAGGCGACGGCGGAGCCCCCGGGCGCAAGCCAGGGGCTCGGGAACCGCAACCCGCCCTGACGCAGATCGCTGCGGGCCCAGGTGACGACGACATCGCCGACGCCGGCGGTGAGCAACCGGTAGGCCCGACGGGCCCGGCGTACGGGAAGCTCGGGCCCGGCGAACAACGGCCCGTCGGGCACCAGCAGGCCCTGCTGCGGCCGGGGCGGCACGAGACCGTCGTTCATCCCCACGACGACCACGTGGTCGACATCGAGCAGACCCGCTTCCGGCAGTGCGACGACGAGCACCCCGGCCGCCGTTTCGCTGGCCGGCCCCGCGGTGGCGCCCAGGAGCGCCCGGGCCGTGCGCACGAGCACCCGCGCGTCGAACGGCTCCCCGATCCGGTCGAGCTCGGCCAGGGCCTCGAACAGGCGACGCACCCGGGACGCCGCGCGCCGCTGCACGGTGGGGGCCTGCGCCCAGCAGACCTGCCGCCAGGCTTCGGTGCCGACCTGGCGGTGCCAGGCCGCCCGCAGTGCGCCGGCGGCCCCGGCCCAGTCGGAGGCCCCGGCCACGGCCCCGAGGTCGGCCTCGACCGCACGCACGAACCGCACGAGCCGGTGGAGCGTGACCGTTTCCTGGGCCTGGCGGTGCGCGAGCTGCTCGCGTCGCTCGTCGGCACCCGGCGCCGCCTGCTCGCTGTCGTGCCGGGCGCGGAGGCGCTCGGCGGCGAGCGCCCAATCGGCCGCGGTGACGACCCCGAGGCGGCGGGCCAGCGCCTCCCATCGGGCCACCGTGCGCACGATCGGCACCGGCACCCCGTCCCGGAATGCCGGGGTGACCGGCGCCAAGGCGAGGAGAGCGAACACCTGCACCCGGGCCGTGCCGTCGCCGTCGGGATCGAGCAGCCCGAGCAACGTGCCGAGGACCTGCCCGGCGAGCGTGCCCGCCACGTCGCCGGAGGCCCGGCCGTGCCAGGCCACCCCGGCTCGGGACAGCTCGTCGCGCAGGGTGCGGGCATGGGGCGGGGTTCCTGCCGGATGGACGACCGCAATGCGGTCGAGCGGGACGCCGTTGGCGGCGAGCGACGCCACATGGCGCACGGCATGGCGGCACTCCTCATCGGCGTCGGGCAGCGACACGACGGCCGGCACCGCCAGCTCGACCGGCGGCGGTGCCGGCGCGCCGCCGAGTTGGGTGACGAGCAGCGCCAGCGCCTCGTCGCCGCCGGGGACCGCCGGCGCCACGATCCGCACCTGCTCCGGCCCGAGCCGGCCGACCAGCGCCTCGAGGAACCGCGCCTGCATCGGCGCGAGCTCGTCGGCCAGGGCCACCACCACCGGGGTGGCGTGGGCTTCGACGTTCGCCGCAGCGGCCGACAGCAGCAACGCCTCGTCCCGGTAGCTGGCCTCCACCAGCGACGCCCGGGCCCGCTCGGCCACCTCGACCAGCTCGCGTGCGACGGTGCGCGGACCGCCGAGCGCGTTGCGGGCGCTCGCCGCCTCGGCCGGCGTGCACCACGACAGCGGGCCGAGCACGCCGATCAGGTCGGCGACTGCGTCGAGCGTGGCCGGATGGTCGCGCACCGACGCCAGGGCGTTCGATTGGCGGCCGTCGGCGAGCGCCCGCCGGGCCATCGCGAGTTGCACGGCCCGGGTGACCGGACGACGCGCGGCGAGGGCCGGCCCCGCGAGGCGGTGCGCCAGGTCGATCGCCGTGGTGACGACCACGGCGGCGACCCCCACCCCGGCGTCGTGGTGCCGAGGCAGGGCCCGGCGAAGGGCGATCGCCGTGGGGCCCGGTGGCACCACGACGGCCACCTCGCGCAAGGGATCGTTGCCCTGCAGGTCGGCCACGGCCGCCCGCACGGCGCGAAACCACGCTGCGCCCGGTGCCGTCCAGGTCGTGGGAACGAGCCCGCCGCTCGAGGTCATCTCCCCATGCTGGCAAAGGGGTATCACGTCATTTCGACGGCGCCCCCGCCGGTCAGCCGCCGTGACGGCGGAACAGCGTGATGCGGTCCTCGCCGATCTTGGCCCGGAGCTCCGGATCGTCGATCCCGAGGCCTTCGCGAGGAGCGAGGCACAGGACGCCGATCTTGCCCTCGTGTTCGTTGCGGTGGATTCGCCGGGCCGCCTCGCCGGTGTCGACGAGCGGGTAGACCGCCGACAGCAGCGGCTGGATCTTGCCGAGCTTGATCAGCCGGTTGGCCTGCCACGCCTCGGCGTAGTTGGCGAAGTGGCTGGCCACGAGCCGTTTCAGCTTCATCCAGAAGTGCCGGTTGTCGAACTCGACCATGTATCCCGCGGTCGCCGCGCACGTGACCACGGTGCCACCCCGCTTGCAGATGAACACCGACGCCCCCATGGTGGAGCGGCCCGGGTGCTCGAACACGATGTCGGGGTCGTCGCCGACGAGGGCCCGGACGTCCTTGCCCAGCCGGCGCCACTCGCCTTCGTCCTGGGTGTGCTCGTCGGACCAGAACCGGTAGCCGGCCGCCTTGCGATCGATCACCGCCTCGACGCCGAGGTCGTCGAGGAGCTTGGCCTTCTCCGGCGACGAGACGACGCCGACGGGGATGCCGCCCCCGTTGAGCACGTACTGCACCGCATAGCCGCCGATGCCGCCGGTCGCACCCCAGACGAACACCACGTCGCCCTGCTTCATGCGGGCGCCGTTGTTGCCCACCAGCATCCGGTAGCTGGTCGAATTGCACAGGGCGTTGACCGCGGCCTCCTCCCAGGTGAGGTGGGCCGGCTTGGGCATCAGCTGGTTGGCCTTCACGATCGACAGGTCGGCCAGGCCGCCGAAGTTGGTCTCGTAGCCCCAGATCCGCTGGTTGGCGGCGAGCATCGAATCATCGTGGGCGGAGGGGTCCTGGTCGTCGACGTGGTTGCAGTGCACCACGACGCGATCACCCGGCTTCCAGTTGCGCACGGCGGACCCGACCCGAAGCACCACGGCCGAGGCGTCGGAGCCGATCACCTGGTAGGGGAGCCTGTGACGGGCCGCCCACTCGCTCTCGCGGGCCATGCGGTCCTGGAAGCCGAAGGTGGGCACCGGCTCGAACACCGACGACCACACGGTGTTGAAGTTGATCGAGCTGGCCATCACGGCGAGGTAGACCTCGTCGGGCGCCAGCTCGGGGGTGGCCACTTCCGTGATGCGGATGCTGCGCCGAGGGTCTTTGTCGGGCGAGGCGACACCGTCGAACATGCCGACGTCCTCACGCCAGACCGTGGCGGCACGGTAGGACTCGGGGAGGGGGAGGGCAGCGAGCTCCTGACCGGAGGCCCCGGCGAGGATGGCATCTCGGATCTGGTCCATCCCCGGAGGTTACCCACCGGTAGCTTCAAGCCGAAAGGGTCAGCGACCGGCGCGATCGAGCCCGCTCAGCGCAGCGCTCGACGCAGCAGCTTGCCGCCGAGCCCGTGGGGCAGTTCGTCGACGACGAGGACCTTCGAGGGGCACTTGTAGCGGGCGAGGAGCTCGTGGCAGTGGTCGATCAGCTGCTCCTCGTTGGCGCTGGCGCCGGGGCGCAACACGACGTACGCCTTGACCGCCTCACCGGTGTGCGGGTGCGGCACCCCGATCACCGCCGCCTCGGCCACGGCCGGGTGGTCGCCCAGCGCGGACTCCACCTCGGCCGGATACACGTTGAACCCGGACACGATGATCAGGTCCTTGGCCCGGTCGACCAGGTAGAGATAGCCCTCGGCGTCCACCGTGGCGACGTCGCCGGTCTTGAGCCAGCCGTCCGGCGTGAGGACCCGGGCGGTCGCCGCCGGATCGTTCCAGTAGCCGAGGAACACGTTCGGCCCGCGCACCCAGATCTCGCCCGAATCACCGTCGAGCACGTCGTCGCCGTCCGGGCCGACGAGCCGCAACTCCACGCCGTCGAGCGCCTTGCCCACCGAGCCGGGCCGGGGCTCGATCCCCGTCGAGGTGGTTACCACGGGCGCCGCCTCCGTGAGCCCGTAGCCCTCGCGCAACGCGACGCCGAACTTCCGCCGAAGGTCGGCCATCGCGTCCTCGGGCATCTTGGCGGCACCGGTCAGGGCGAGGCGCACCGAGGCGAACGCCGTCGGATCGGCGGGCATGGCCGCCCACGCCGTCCACATCGGCGGCGCACCCGGGATGATCGTCACCTTCCGGTCGCGGATCGTGTCGAGGGCCGTGGCCGGGTCGAAGCGCTGCACCAGCACGATCGAGCCGCCCTTGGCGAGGGTCTGGGCGAGCACCACGTTGAGCCCGAAAATGTGGTTGAGCGGCAGGATCCCGTACACGACGTCGTCCCGCCGGAACCGGTCCGGACTCAGCTCGCCCTGCGACAGGTTCGACAGCAGGTTGCGGTGCGAAAGCATCGCCGCCTTCGGGGCTCCAGCCGTGCCGCTGGTGAACAGCAGGACAGCGAGATGCTCGGGCTCGAGGTCGGCCACCGGCACCGGCTCGTGACCGGCGAGGTCGTCGAGGGATTCCGCACCCGCCAGGCCGTTCACCGACACGACGTGGCGGACGCTCGGCACTGCGGCCGGGTCGACGGCCGTCCATGCGGCCTGCGCGACCCGTCCGACCACGACCACCGAGGCGCCGACGGTGGCCACCTCGTCGGCGAAGACCGCAGCCGGGTCGGTGGCGTTGAGCGGCACGGCGACCGCGCCAAGACCGAGGACGGCCAGGTAGGTCTCGACGAACGCCGGCTTGTTCGACAGCAGCAGCACGACACGATCGCCGCTGCCGACACCGAGCGCCGACAGACCGCCGCGCAACCCGGCGGCCCGCCGGCGAAGCTCGCCGTAGGTGGTCGGTCGCCCCTGCCAGACGAGGGCGACGGAGTCGTCGGGATGCGGATCGATGATGTTCGCCAGGTTCACGCGGCCTCCTGCGGACCGCTCAAGCCTAGGAGGGTGCTCACGCCCTGGTCGTCGTGGGGTTCACGACCGTCGACGCAGCGGGCGGACAGGTGCCGTCGGCCCGCTGGAGGGCGCCGCCGGGGCACGCAGGACCGCCGTCGTCCCGCAGCACGAACAGGGAGAACACCGCGGCGACCATGATCGCGACGAGCAGCAGCGCAAGGGCGAGTGTCGTGGCCGGACGCACCGGGAAAGGCTATCGGCGAGTGGGCGGGCCGAGCCGGACCGAGATGCCGCCGTCACCGGCGGTGCCTTCGTCACCGTGGTCACCGTCGAGTCGGGCGAGGGTGACGGCGTCACCGACGGCGAGCCCCAACTCGTCGGCGGCGGACCGGCGGTCCAGACACACCGAGAGCATCCCGTAGGAATCGACGACCAGACCGATGCCGCCGCCGATCGTGCCGTAGGTGGCCGACACGGTCGCCGCTCTCGTCGTGTCGGCGTAGCGCAGGCGCACCCGGTCGCCCCAGCCGTCGACGTCCTCGGGGCCGACGTTGAGCTGGCAGTTCCCGAACCGGTCCACCCAGAGGATCTCGCACACGATCGAGCCGGCCTCGGGGCGGGGCAACGGGACGATGCCCGGGAGCAGGACGCCCGGGTCCACCGGCTCGCCGAGCTCGGCAAGGTCGACCCCGTTGCACAGGTGCGCGTCGGCGGGCGCGAACACGTCGCGGCCGGCGAAAGTCACCCCCGGCGCCGGGAGCTGGAAGCCGGGGTTGGTGAGCAGCACCGCGCGCTCCCCGCCCCCGCACATCGCGATCGCCGGCGCGAGCAAGCCGTTGTCGGGGCCGACGAACACCGCCTCGCCGCCCGCCACCTCGACCGCGATCGCCTTGCGTGCCGTGCCGACGCCGGGATCGACGACAGCGAGCACGACACCGCTCGGGAGGTATTGCACCGCCCGTACCAGGGCCAACGCACCGGCCCGCACGTCGTGGGCTGGGATCTGGTGCGTGAGGTCGATCACCCGGGCATGCGGGGCGAGGTCGGCGATCACGGCGTGCACCACCCCGACGAATTCGTCGACCGTGCCGTAGTCGGTCAGGAACGAGATGTTGCCGTAGCGCCGTGCCATGGAAAGCGCACGCTAGGCCCCGCCCGGAAAAACCGCAGAGCCGGTGCCATCCCCCCGATGGCACCGGCTCTGAGAAGCAGCCACACCTACTCCGACCACCCCCCGACGACCGGAGGAGGCGGGCGCTGTTGGACGCAGATTAGGTCACTTCTTCTTTCTATGACAAGGGTCACGTATGAGAATCTGTTCACGATCTCGTCAGCCGGGGGCGGGGCGACCGAGCTCCCTGCTCCGGGCGGTCGCGGCGCTCACCGCCTCCGCGATCGCGGCCCGCACCGCCGCCCGTTCGAGCGCGTGCAACCCGGCCGCCGTCGTGCCTCCGGGCGACGTGACGTCGTGCCGAAGGCCTTCGGGCCCCCCGGGACCGGCGGCGAGCAGCGCCGCCGAACCGACGAAGAGCTGGGTCACGAGCGACCGGGCGACCGGCCTCGACAGCCCGTTCAGCACCCCGGCATCGATCAGTGCTTCGGCGACCAGGAACAGATAGGCCGGGCCGGAACCGCTCACGCCGGTCACGGCATCGAGCTGGTACTCGGGCACCCGCACCACGGTCCCGACCGCCCGCAGGACCGATTCGGCCCAGTCGAGGTCGGCAGCGTCGGCCTCGGACCCGCCGGCGATCGCCGCCACGCCCTGGCCGACGAGTGCCGGGGTGTTGGGCATCGCCCGCACGACCGCGACCCCCGGCCCGACCGCAGCCTCGAGCCGGGCGAGCGTCACGCCGGCCGCCACCGACAGCACACGCCGGGCGCCGGCGCGTCCGAGCGCCTCTCCCGCGGCAGGCACGTCCCCGGGCTTGACGGCAACGATCCCGGCCTTCGGCGTCACCGACTCGACCGACGCCACGACGACCACCCCGGGGCGCCCCGCGGCCAACCACCCTCGGCGCGCCTCGTCGATCTCGACGACGGCGAGCCGCTCGGGAGGGCACCACCGCTGCGCGAGCAGGCCGTCGACCAGCGCTGCGCCCATGTTCCCGCCACCGACCACGACCAGGTCCACCTCGTGCACGACCCCGACCGTAGGGCGTCCGGACGGGTGGTGCCGGCGTCCCCGACGCACACCGCCCGTCCGGACTGGTTGTGCCACCAGGGGTGCGCCGGGTCGCGGGATCCGGAAGCGCCGCGGGGTGTCGCCCGAGGGCTGCTCAGGCGAACCGGCTCGCGAAGCCGATCCGGATCAGGATCGGGAACAGCTGCTCGACCGTCGCGAACATCGTGCCCAGGATCCGATCGAGCTCCGGCTCCGACAGCGCAACGAGCGGGAGCTCCCCCCGGAGGAACAGCGCGTCCTCGGCCCCGATCGAGAAATGGACGCCGACGAGCCGGTCGTTGCGCCGCAGAACCTGCTCGTACAACTCCTCGGCCCGCTCCTCGGGCGCGGGCATCACGTACGTCTCGTACCGCAGGGTCCGTTGGCCGAGCGTCAGCCACACGGTCGTGAACTCCTTCGCCTCGCCCCGCATCCGCACGAACCAGCGGGTCACGCCCGTATCGTCACGGTCGACGGCAGCGACGGTCGGGTTGGTGGTGCGAGCGTGCTCGAGCCAGTCGTCGATCTGGACCGCGAACACCCCGAGGGAGTACTCGTCGTGGAGTTCGCTCACGACGGAATCACCCGCACAGCACACCGGCGTGCTCGGTCAATTCCACCATCACCTCGGCCAGCCGGCGGGCCGCAGCGGTCCACGTGTACCGGCGTGCCCGCAGCGCGCCCCGGCCGCCGAGCTCGTCGGCGAGCTGCGGCTGGGCGAGCAGCCGGTCGACCGCCCAGGCGTAGGCATCGGGATCCCGGGTCGGGATAAGGAACCCGGTGCGGCCGTCGTCGACCAGGGTCCGCAGCCCGCCGACGTCGGCAGCGACGACGGGCGTGCCGCAGGCGGCCGCTTCGATCGCGACGAGCCCGAAGCTCTCGGACCGGCTCGGGACGACCACGACGTCGGCGGCCCGGTAGTAGCCCGCGAGCAGGTGGTGCGGTTGGGGCGGGTCGAAGCGGACCCGATCGTCGAGGCCGAGGGCCGATACCAGCCGGTGCACCCGGGCCACCTCGGCATCGCCGTCGTTGCCGCTCGCACCGCCCACGATGAGCAGTTGGGCGTCGCGCCGCTCGAGCGACGCAAGCATCCGAACGGCGACGTCGGCCCCCTTGAGCGGCTGGATCCGCCCGGCAAACACCACCAGGGGCCGATCGGGTGCGACGCCGATCGCCCGACGAGCACCGGCCCGGCTCCCGGGCCCGAACAGTGCGTGCTCGACCCCGGGGGCGACGATCTCGACGCGTCCGGGCGGATCGCCGTAGAGCCGGCGGAACTGGCGCTCCTCTTCGTCGCAGGACACGCAGATCGCATCCGTGCAGCCGATCACCTCGGCCTCGCCGGTCATCCGATGCTCGGGCTCGGGGTCGCCACCTTCGGCCTTCACCCGCGCCAGGGTGTGGAAGGTCGTCACCAGCGGGAGGTCCAGGAGGTGCTTGATGCGATGCCCGGCCAGGCCCGACAGCCAATAGTTGGCGTGGAGCACGTCAGCCCGGAAGTGGTCCCGGAGGTGGTCGACCACGGCATCGGTGAAGGCCTCGACAGTGCCGCCGAGCGCCTCTTTCGGCAGATCCGGCGACCCGGCGTCGACGTGGACCACCCGGAAGCCGGGCTCGACGACCACCTCCCGGGCCAGACCGCTCCGCCAGGTCCGGGTGTAGACGCAGACCTCGACGCCGAGTTGGGCGAGCGCAGCGACGAGTTCGCGCACGTAGACGTTCATGCCTCCGCCGTCGCCCTGGCCCGGTTGCACCAGCGGGGAGGTGTGGAGCGAGAGCATCGCGACCCGCACGGCGCTACCAACCCCCGCCGGTGCCGTTCGATTCCACGCCACCCGCCGGGGCTGCGGACCGGGCCCCGTTCGCCAGCACGAACGAGTCGTACACGGCGAGCAGGCTGGCGCGCTGCTCCTGCGTCAGGTGCGGATCGGCGCCGATCACTTGGCGGGTGTCGAGCGCCGGGAGTTCCTCGCCGAGGATGCCTGCCCGCACGTAGAGCGCCTCGGCGGTGATGTTGAGGCCCTTGGCGATCTGCTGGAGGACGTCGGCCGACGGCTTGCGCAGCCCACGCTCGATCTGGCTCAGGTAGGGGTTCGACACGCCGGTCAGCTCGGCGAGGCGTCGCACCGACATTCGGGTGAGCTCGCGCTGGGCCCGGATGAAGTCACCCAGATCCGCCCAGCGGGCCTCCAGCTCGTCGCGCACCGGCGGGCAGGGTACCGCCGGATCACCCGGGCCCGATCACCCGGGCCCGATCACCCGGGCCAGCAACCCGGGGTCCGGCAACCCCCGAGGGCTCAGCCCAGCAACGAGTCGATCGAGGCCTCGCCGCTGCGGTAACGCCGGGTCAGTTCGGCCGCCATGGCGTCGATCCGGTCGAACAGCAGACGTCGGCGAGCGGACACGACGCGTTCGAGCCCGGCGAGCGCCGCTTCGAGCGCCGTGACGACCTCGATGGGCACCTGCGCCAGATCGGCCAGGACCGTGGGATCGCACACGGCGTCGAGTTCGGCGGTGAGATCGGGCAGGTCGGGCGGGACGAGCACGTGGGGCGGCTGGTTCCCCCGTCCGGGGGCGACGAGACGGTCACCGAGGGTGTCGGGGAGCTCGGTGATCAGATCGGCGAGGGTGAACACCCGCCGATCGCCGGCCCGGCGGGCCAGGGCGGCCCGGACGATGTCGAGCCGACCCTGGACCAGCCGACGCAGGTAGGAGGTGGCGTCCTCGAGCCGCTGGCACTCGGTGCGCCGGCGGCGCACCTCCTCGATCGGCCACGAGGTCAGTCCGTCCAGGTAGCCGGGCTCGGCAACGAGGTCCACGTCGGCCAGATCCATGGGCGAAGCCTAGGTCGCCACCGCTCCGCCCGACACGGGTGGTAGCACGGCGACCTCGTCGCGTGGCGAGACGGGGTGTGTGCGGTCGGCCGGCTCCCCGTTCACCCACACCTTGCTCGTGGCGAGCACGGCAGCGAACCGCTCGCCGAAGCGGCCGACCGCAGCGTCGAGAACAGCGGCGACGTCGTCGCCGTCCACCTCGACACGAGCAGCGCCGGCCGCCTCGCGGGCGCCGGCGAACAGGCGGAGCACGGCCACCTCGCCAGCGTAGTGCCACACCCCGCCGGTACCCTCCGCTGCGTCATGAGCCTGCGCATCCTGCTCGTCCGCCACGGTCAATCCACCTGGAACGCCGAAGGCCGCTGGCAGGGCCGCGCCGATCCCCCGCTGTCGTCGCTTGGCCAGGCACAGGCCCGAGCTGCGGTCGATGCGCTCGGCCTGGTGGACGACGTGTGGACCAGCCCGCTGGTGCGGGCGCTCCAGACGGCGACGATCCTCGCCGACTCGCTCGGCGTCGGTCCCGTCGCCACCGACCACCGCCTCGTCGAGACCGACGCCGGTGAGTGGACCGGCCTCACCCGCCCGGAGATCGAGGCCCGCTGGCCCGGCTGGCTCGCCGAGCAGCGGATGCCTCCCGGGTTCGAGGCCGCCGAGTCGGTGGTCGCCCGGGCGGTCGCAGCGATCGCCGACGTGCACGAGCACACGGGCGGCCACGGCGCCGTCCTGGTCGTCACGCACGGCGGGCTGATCCGCAACCTGGAGCGCCACGTCGGCCTCGTCCCCGAGCCGGTCCCGAACCTCGGGGGCCGGTGGTTCTCGGTCGAGGCCGGCCGGATCACCCCGGGGGAACGGCTCGTCCTCGTCGATCACGACCGGATCAGCACGCCGGAGGCGTTGTGAACGAACTGACACCCCTACGCGTCGAGGTCCGACGCAGCCCCCGCCGCCGCAAGACGGTCGCTTGGCGGGTCACCGGCGACACCATCGTGCTGATGGTGCCCGCCCGCCTCACCGACGCCGAGGTCTCCCGCTGGGTCGCCGAGGCCACCCGGCGCACGAACCGGCGCCGATCGTCGGATCGGATCGATCTCGCCGCCCGGGCGGCGACGTTGGCCGATCGCTACGAGCTGCCCCGGGCATGCTCGATCGCCTGGGCCGACATGGAGCACCGCTGGGGCTCGTGCACCCCGGCCACCGGCGCCGTGCGCCTGTCGCGCGCCCTGGCCGCGTTCCCGGACTGGGTGCTCGAGGTCGTGATCGTGCACGAGCTCGCCCACCTCGTACACCCCGATCACTCGCCGGCGTTCTGGGCGGTGGTGAACCGGCACCCGCGCGCCGAGCGGGCCAAGGGCTACCTCATCGCCAAGTCGGGCGAGGACGACGGCGGCATCGACTGACCACGGCTTCGACTGACCACGGCATCGACCGACCTCGAGCGGCCGGCGCTCCCGCCCGCTCGGGGTCAGCCCCGGTAGCCGTTGGTGATCGGCAGGCGGCGGTCCTTGCCGAACGCCTTCGGCGTCACACGGACCCCGGGCGGGTTCTGGCGGCGCTTGTATTCGGCGAGGTCGACGAGCCGGGTGATGCGGCGCACGGTCGGCTCGTCGGCCAGACCGGCGGCGATGATCTCGCTCGCCGTGCGGTCCTCCTCGACGTAGGCCTCGAGGATCGCGTCGAGCACCTCGTAGGGCGGCAGGCTCTGATCGTCGCGTTGGTCGGGGCGCAACTCGGCCGACGGAGGCTTGGTGAACACGCTCTCGGGGATCACGGGGCGGCGAGCCTTGTCGTTCACGTGGCGACACAACTCGTAGACGAGCAGCTTCGGCACGTCCTTGATCACGGCGAACCCGCCGGCCGAGTCGCCGTACAACGTCGAGTACCCGACGGCGAGCTCGCTCTTGTTCCCCGTGGTGACAACCAACCATCCGAACTTGTTGGACAGCGCCATGAGCAGCATCCCTCGGATGCGGCTCTGCAGGTTCTCCTCGGTGAGATCCGGGGCCCGACCCAGGAACGAGGGGGCGAGCAGCTCGAGGTAGGGCGTGAACACGCCCTCGATCGGGATCGTTCGCACGTCCAGACCGAGGTTGCGCGCCAGTTCCTCGGCGTCGAGCACCGAATGGTCCGAGGAATACCGGGACGGCATGAGCACCCCGTGCACCCGCTCGGCGCCGAGCGCGTCGGCGCCGATGGCCGCGACCAGCGACGAGTCGATCCCGCCCGACAACCCGACCACCATGTCGCTGAAGCCGTTCTTGCGCACGTAGTCGCGCAGCCCGACGACGAGGGCCTCGTACACCTCGGCCACCGGTTCGGCCAGCAACGCCATGGTGGGCGGGTACCGGCCGTCGCGCCCCGTCGCCGGGTCGGACACGACGGTCTCGGCCAGCGGCGCCGCCGTGGTCCGCCCGCGCGGGTCGATCAGCCGCTTGCGGAACGTGGGGCGAACGTCGAGGTCGACGACGACGACCTCCTCGACGAACTGCCCGGCCCGGGCGACCAGCTCGCCGTCGGCGTCGAGGACCATGGAGCCGCCGTCGAAGACCAGCTCGTCTTGACCCCCGACGAGGTTCACGTAGACGACCGCACAGCTCGCGTCGGCGGCCCGGGTGGCGAGCATGCGTTCCCGGGCGAGCACCCGGCCCCGGTAGTACGGGGAGGCGTTGAGGTTCACGATCACCTCGGCGCCCCCGGCCGACTGGGCCAGGATCGGACCGGTCGGGCTCCAGGCGTCCTCGCAGATCGACACCCCCACCTTCACCCCTCCCACCACGAACAACTGCGGCGGCTGGGTTCCCGGCACGAAGGTTCGCTGCTCATCGAACACGGCGTAGTTCGGCAACACCTGTTTGCGGTAGGTGCCGAGCACGACACCGCCGGCGCACACCGCAGCGGCGTTGTGGAGGTCCCGTCCCGGCTCGACAAAGCCGACCACCGCTGCGCACCGCCCCGTGGCGGCGGCAACCTCGTGGAGTGCGGCGACGTTGTCGGCGACGAACCCCGGCTTGAGGACGAGGTCCTCGGGCGGGTAACCGGTCACGGCAAGTTCGGGGAACACGGCGAGGTCGCAGCCCGCGGCCTCGGCCTGCTCATAGGCACCCAGGATCCGCCGGACGTTCCCGGCGAGATCGCCGACGTGGAGGTTGAGCTGGCACAGGGCGATCCGCAGGCTGGGCACCGTTTGCTCCTCGGTCGAACGGCCCCGATACGGCGTTCGGGAGAACGGTCCGGGCGCAGGGCCGCCGGTGACGCTACAAGGCGACTCGCGCCGGTCGAGGCCATCGCAGCACCTTGCGTGCACCGTGACCGGTCCCGGCGCCAAGCTGTACACCTGTGATCCCGGCGCCGCTGTCCGAACTGGCCGACCTCTCGGCGTCGCCGGCGCGCGTGCGGGTGACCCTCGAGCGGCTCGTCGAGCGAGTCGGCGACCGATTGACCGACCTCGATCTCGCCGCCACCGTGTGCGCCGTCGTCGGCGCGTCCCGCGACCTGGCGACCAAGCTCGAGGCCGATCCCCACCTCGTCGAGGTGCTCGCCCGCCTCGACGACCGGGAGCCGTGCGCGGCGGAGTCACCCGAGGAGCTGCGCGCCTGGAAGGACCGGGAGTACCTGCGGCTCGCCGCACGCGACCTGACCGATCGCGACACCCTGGTGCCGACGATCCGGGGGGTCTCCGTGCTCGCCCGGGATGTGCTCGAGGCCGCGGTCCGCCTCGCCGAGCCGGGCGGCCGGATGGCAGTGATCGGCATGGGCAAGCTCGGCGGCGACGAGCTGAACTACGCGAGCGACGTCGACGTGCTGTTCGTCGGAGAGGGCGACGTGAGCGCGCTCGAGCGCGACGCCCGCCGGGTGATGGCGATCGCCCGGGACTGCTTCCGAGTCGACGCCAACCTGCGGCCCCAGGGTCGGGACGGGGCGCTCGTGCACAGCCTTGCGTCGTACCGGGCCTACTGGGACCGGTGGGCCGAGCCGTGGGAGTTCCAGGCGCTGCTCAAGGCCCGCGCCGCCGCCGGGGACCCGGACCTGGGGGCGACGTTCGACGAGGCCGCGGCCCGAGTGCTCTGGCAGCGGACCTTCACCGCCGACGACCTGCGATCGATCCGGCACCTGAAGGCCCGCATGGAAGCAGAACTCGCGCGCAAGGGGCTGACCGACCGGGAGGTCAAGCGGGGGCGGGGCGGGATCCGCGACATCGAGTTCGCCGTGCAACTCCTGCAGCTCGTCCATGGTCGGCTCGATGCGGACCTGCGGTCGCCGTCCACGATCGACGCGCTCGATGAACTGGCCATCGCCGGATACGTGGAGCCCGACGACGCGGATGCGCTCTACGACGCCTACGGGTTCCTGCGCCGGCTCGAACATCGCCTCCAGCTACACGACGGTGCCCAGGTGTACGCGGTGCCGCTGGAGCTCGCCGAGCGTGACCGCATCGCGCGCACGCTCGGCATGCGGGACACCGGCGAGGCGAGCGCGGTGTCGGCGTTCGAGACCGCGCTCGGCGAACACCAGGCGACGGTGCGCTCGATCCACGAGCGGCTGTACTTCCGACCGCTGCTCGAGGCGTTCGCCTCGAACACGTTCCTCGTGCGCCCCGGCGTCGCCGAGGCCCGCCTGGCCGCGTTCGGCTTCTCGGACTCCACCCGCACCCGCCAGGCGGTCGGCGAGCTCACCCATGGCCTCACCCGCTCGTCGCGCCTGATGGCGCAGATGCTCCCCCTCGTGCTCGGGTGGCTGTCCGACACGCCCGATCCCGATCTCGGGCTGCTGTGCCTGCGCACGCTGGTCGACGACCGGTACCGGGCCGAGGAGCTGACCCGGATGTTCCGGGAGTCGCCCGAGGCGGCGCGGCGGCTCTGCCGGCTGGTCGGCACGAGCCGGACGGTGTCGGACATGCTGCAGCGCAACCTGGACGTGGTGGCCCGCCTCCCCGACGTCGAGCGGCTCCGCACCAAGGACCGCGAGCAGCTCGAGGCGTCGGCCGGCAAGTCGCTCGAGCTGCGCCCCGAACCCGAGCGGCGCCAGGCGGCGCTGCGCCGCTGGAAGGAGCGAAACCTGCTGGGGGTGATCACCCGGGACCTGCTCGGCGAGGCCGACGTAGACCAGGTCGGCGCCGACGTCACGGCGATCGCGGAAGCCGTCCTCGAGGTGGCGCTCGACGGGCTCGACCCTGCGATCCCGTTCTCGATCGTTGCGCTCGGCCGCTTCGGCGGCGCCGAGCTGTCCTACGCGAGCGACCTCGACGTCCTGTTCGTCTACGAGGGGGGCTCGCCGGACCACGCCGAGGAGGCGCTGCGGATCGCCACCGGCCTGCGAAAGGTCATCCAGGGCGCCGAGCCGGCGAGCCGCCTGTGGGAGGTCGACGTCAACCTGCGGCCCGAGGGCAAGCAGGGCCTGCTCGCTCGGACCGTCGGCGGGTACCAGACCTACTTCCGCGACTGGGCCCTCGTCTGGGAACGCCAGGCCATGCTGCGCGCCCGCCCCGTCGCCGGGACCGCCGAGGTCGGCCAGCTGTTCATGGACCTGCTCGGCGACTTCGTCTGGGCGCCGGGGCTCAGCGAGGACGACCGACGCGAGATCCGACGCATCAAGGCACGGGTCGAGCGCGAGCGGATCCCGGCGGGCGAAGACCCCCAGTTCCATCTCAAGCTCGGTCGAGGTTCGTTGAGCGACGTCGAGTGGACGGTGCAGTTGCTGCAACTCGAGCACCGCGTGGCGGCCACGGGCACGATGGAGGCGATCGCTGCGCTCGAAGCGGCCGAGGTGCTGTCGGCGAGCGACGCCGAGACCCTCGCGGCCGCCTACCGCTTCTGCGAGCAGACCCGCAACCGGCTCTGGCTGGTGCGCGGCGGTCCGGGTGACGCACTGCCGACCGACGCGCAGACCCTGACGCACCTCGCCCGGAGCCTCGAGACGACCCCGGTGGAGCTGCGCGACCGCTACCGGCGGGTGACACGGCGGTGCCGCACCGTCATGGAGCGCTTGTTCTACGGGCGCGTGACGTCGTGAATCCGTCGACGACCGGCCCGCGCCCGGTCGTCGAGATCACCGACCCGGCCGACGAGCGGGTGGCCGACTTCATCGGCCTGCGGGACCATGACCTGCGCCGGCGCCGGGAGGCCGAGGGTGGCGACCGGGCGGGCGTGTTCGTCGCCGAGGGCGACCTCGTGCTCAGCCGGGCCCTCCGGGCCGGCTACTCCGTGCGGGCGGTGCTGATCGACGCCCGCCGCACCCAACCGCTGCCTTCCGAGCTGCCGCTCACCTGCCCGGTGTTCGCCGCCGGGCCCGAGGTGGTCCTGCGGATCACCGGCTATCGCCTCCATCGGGGGCTCCTGGGCACGTTCGACCGGCGGCCGGTGCCGACCCCCGCCGAGGTGATCGCCGGCCGCCGGCGGGTCGTGGCGCTCGAGAACCTGGTCAACCCCACCAACCTGGGGGTCATCGCCCGCAGCGCGGTCGCCCTGGGCTGGGAGGCGCTGCTGCTCGATCCCACCTGCTGCGACCCGCTCTACCGGCGCGCCGCCCGGGTGGCGATGGGCGAGGTGTACACATTGCCGTACGCCGTCACCGGACGATTCCCCGCCGGCCTGCAGGTGCTCGCCGCACACGGCTTCACGATCGTTGCGCTCACCCCGTCCCCGGACGCGCCGCCGATCGACCGCCTCGCGCTGGACGGCGACGAGCCCGTGGCGCTCGTGCTCGGGTCCGAAGGTCCCGGGCTGACCCCCGAGACCCTGGCCGCGGTCGACGTCGTCGCCCGGATCCCGATGAGCGGCGTGGTCGACTCGCTCAACGTCGCAGCGGCTGCGGCCATCGCCTGCTACGAGCTGACGAGGACCCGCCGCGTGTAGTCGTTGAGGAAGCGGCCGTCGGGATCGAGCCGATCGCGCACCGCCTGAAACCGCTCCCACTCGGGATAGCGGGGGCGCAGGTCATCGGCCCGGCAGCTGTGGAGCTTGCCCCAGTGGGGTCGCCCCGCGTGGTCCCGCAAGATCGCCTCGGCCTCCCGGAAGTACACCGGGTCGGGAGCACCCCGGAACGTGTGCAACGCCAGGTAGGCGCGCGCCTCGCCGTAGGCGGTCGACAGGGGGATGTCGTCACCGGCGAGGAACCGCATCTCGACCGGGAAGCTGATCGGACGGTCGTGGGCCTCGACGAGCCGGCACACGGCCCGCAGGCACGCCGGCCCGGCCGCCAGCGGCACCGAGTACTCGAGCTCCTGGAAGCGGACTCGCCGCGGCGAGGTGAACACCTTGGCCGAGTCGTCGACATAGTCCGCCCCGACGGCGGCCGTGGCCAGTCGAGCCAGGCTGGGGACGACGGCGGGGAACAGGGCACCGAGCCGGCAGCCGAGGCCGAACACACCGTTGGCGAGCACCTCGTCGTCGAGCACCTCCCGCCAGCGAGGCCGGTCCGGCGGGCGGTCGACGACCCGGTTGTTCGCCTTCACCAGCGTTCGGTCGGTGTGCGGGAACCAGTAGAGCTCGAGGTGTTCGTTACGGGCGAGGAGCTCGTCGAGGCCGTCGAGCGTCTCGTCGAGGCCGGCAGCCCGCTCGACGGCGTGGAGGTGGAACGCAGGCACCACGGCGAGGGTCACCGTCGATACGACCCCCAGCGCGCCGAGGCCGACCCGAGCGCAGTGGAACACCTCGGGCTCCTGCTCGGCGGTGCACGCGACGATGCGGCCGTCCCCGGCGACGAGGCGCAGCCCGACGACCTGGCTGGCGATGCCGTGATGGCGCACCCCGGTGCCGTGGGTCGCCGTCGCGATCGCCCCGGCGATCGTCTGGCGGTCGATGTCGCCGAGGTTGGGCAGCGCGAGGCCTCGGGCGAGCAGGGCGGCGTTGAGCCGGTGCAGCGGGATCCCGGCCTGCACGGTGACCGTCATCGCCGAGGGGTCGACGGCGAGGACCTCGCCGTAACGGTCGAGCAGGATCAGCTCGCCGTCGGTGACCACGGTGTCGGTGAAGCTGTGCCCGCTGCCCGCGACCCGAACGACCCGGCCGTGATCCGCCGCCCGCCGGACCGCGGCGGCGAGCTCCTCCTCCGAGGCCGGCCGGCTGGTCGACGCCGGGACGGCACGCTGGTTGCGGGCCCAGTTCCTCCACACGGCCGGCGCGTCCACGCGCGAATCGTAGGGTGGACGGGTGCGCCGCATCGTCCTGTTCGACCTCGACGGCACGCTGTCGGACCCGTTGCCGGGGATCCTGTCGTCCTACGCCGCGGCGTTCGCCGAACTCGGCCTGGGTGAGCCCCCGGTGGTGCCACCCGCCGAACTGGTCGGGCCGCCACTCGCCGACGTGCTGCCCACGCTGGGCGTTCCCAGCCACCGGGTCGCCGAGGCCGTCGCGGCCTACCGGCGCCACTACAAAGCGACGGGGTTCGCCGAGAACACCCTCTATCCGGGGGTCGCCGCCGCACTCGACGCCTTGGCCGACCGTGGCATCGCCCTCGGCGTCGCGACCTCGAAGAACGAAGGCGCTGCCCGGCTGGTGCTCGAGCACCACGGGCTGTCGGAACGCTTCGCGGCGGTCGCAGGCGCCTCCGACGACGACACGATCCGCCACAAGCACCAGGTGGTGCACCTGGCGCTCGAACGGCTAGCACGCACCCCGGGCGGTCCCGCACTGCTCGTCGGCGACCGCCGCCACGACGGCGAGGGCGCAGCCCGGGTCGGGATCGCCTGCGTCGGCGTCACCTTGGGTTACGGCACGGCCGACGAACTGCACCAGGCCGGCTGCGCGGCACTGGTCGATCACCCCGGGCGGTTGCCCGGGGTGATCGACCAGTTGCTAGGAACCGAACGGTAGCTCAGCGGCCCTGGAGGGCCTCGATGAGCTTGGGAAGCACCTTGTGGACGTCGCCGACGATCCCGAGGTCGGCGATGCCGAAGATCGGCGCTTCTTTGTCCTTGTTGATGGCGATGATGTGCTTGGAGCCCTTCATCCCCACCATGTGTTGGGTGGCGCCCGAGATGCCGGCCGCGATGTAGACGTTCGGCTTGACGACCTTGCCGGTCTGGCCGACCTGGTAGCTGTAGGGGACCCAGCCGGCGTCGACGATGGCCCGAGAGGCGCCCGGAGCCGCCTTGAGCAGCTTGGCCAAGGCCTCGATCATCTCGTACTTACCGGACTCGCCGAGGCCCCGGCCGCCCGACACGACGATGTCGGCCTCGTCGAGCTTGGGACCGGTCGACTCCTCGACGTGGACCGCCGTGACCGAGGCCCCGCCGGTGGCGCCCAGATCGGGCACCGCGGCGGCCACGACGGTGGCAGCGCCACCGCCGGCCGACTCTGCGGCGAACGACTTGGGCCGGAACAGCGCCAGGTGGGGCGCCGCGCCCGAGAAACTGGAGGTGACCAGCGTGTTGCCGCCGAAGATGGCGGTGGTGACCGTGACCGAGTCACCGTCGACGGCGAGGTCGAAGTTGTTGGTCAGCACGGTCCGGTCGAGCTTCACCGAGAGCCGGGCGGCCACGTCGCGGCCGGTGTAGCTCTGCGGGAACAGGATCAGGTCCGGCGTCGTGCCGCCGGCGATCGCCGCAGCCATCGCGGCCGAGACGGCGACGCCGGGGAGCTTGCCCCCGAGATCGCCGGTCGCGTACACGGTGGTCGCGCCGTACTCGCCGAGCGCGCCGGCGACGGCCTCGCCGTCACCGCCGATCCATGCGGCCACGGACGAAGCCCCGAGCGAGCGGGCCTTCGTGAGCAGTTCGAGGGTGCCCGACGTGGGCGTGCTGCCCGACGCCTCGGCGAGGACCCAGATGGTGGAAATGGCCATGTCGTCGTCCTCCCGGCCTCAGATGACTTTCAGGTTCTCGAGGAATGCGACGACCTTGGTGAAGCCCTCGCCGTCGTCCTCCACGACCTCGCCGGCCTTGCGCGCCTCGGCGGCGGCAACCCCGACGATCTGCTGGTTCGCGCCCGCCCAGCCCACCGGGGTGACCCCGAGGTCGCCCGCCGTGACGGTGTCGACCGGCTTGGACTTGGCCGCCATGATGCCCTTGAAGCTCGGGTAGCGAGGCTCGACCACACCGGCCGTCACCGAGATCAGGGCCGGCAGCGGGCACGTCACCTCGTCGAACCCCGACTCGGTCTGGCGGTGCACGCTGAGCGCGCCCCCGGCGATGTCGACCTTCTTCGCGAAGGTGACCGAGGGCAGGCCGAGCAACTCGGCCATTTGCTCGGGCACGGTGCCGGTGTACCCGTCCGAGGACTCGGTGGCGGCGATCACGAGATCGGCACCACCGGCCCGCTCGACGGCCTTGGCCAGGACCTTGGCGGTGGTGAGGGCGTCGGAGCCCCGCAGTGCCGGGTCCGACACGAGCACGGCCTTGGCCGCACCCATCGCCAGCGCCGTGCGCAGGCCGGACACCTCACCGTTGGGCGCCATCGACACCAGGCTCACCGTGCCACCACCGGCCTTTTCGGCGAGTTGCAGCGCCATCTCGACTCCGTAGCTGTCGGACTCGTCGAGGATGAGCTTGCCGTCCCGCTTGAGCGTGTTGGTCGAAGCGTCCAGGGCGCCCGGGCTGGCCGGGTCCGGGATCTGCTTCACGCAGACGACGATGTTCATGAGCGGGGATTCTGACCGACGGGCCGGGGCCGGGGCCAACGAAGGCGCCCGTGGTGACTACCGTCATTGCCTTGCGCGTGCTGCTGATCGTCAACGCGTTCGCATCGTCGGTGACCGCGCGCAACCGGGTCCTCATCGAGCAGGTGCTCGCCGAGACCAACGACGTCACGGTCCGGGTGACCAACCGGCGGGGCCACGCGACCCGGTTCGCCCAGGACGCGGCCAACCGCGGCGTCGACGTCGTGGTCGCGTTCGGGGGCGACGGCACCGTCAACGAGGTCGCCAACGGCATCGTGGGCAGCCAGACCGCCCTCGGGTGCCTGCCGGGTGGTTCGACCAATGTCTTCGCACGATCGCTGGGCCTCCCGAACGACCCGGTGCGAGCCGCCGGGGTCGTCGCGGACGCGATCGCGGCGGGTCGGATCGACCGGGTGGGGCTCGGTGCGGTGTCGGGCCGGGTGTTCTGCTTCCACGTCGGCATCGGCTTCGACGCTGCGGTGGTGTCGTTGGTGGAGCGCCACGGAGCGCTGAAGCGCTGGCTGGGGCACCCGCTGTTCATCTGGGCGGGGCTGCGCACGTGGGCCTCCGTGGCGGACCGCCGGCGCCCGCAGCACCGGCTCCGGTTCGCCGATGGCACCACCGACGAGGGGGCGTTCACGATCGTGCTGAACACGAACCCCTATACGTTCCTCGGCAACCGGCCGCTGGAGCTCTCGCCGGCGGCCACGCTCGACCGGGGCCTCGTGGCGGTGACGTTCCGCTCGCTCGACGCGCGAGCGCTCGTCGGCAACCTGGCCCGGGCGCTGCGCGGCGGGGGGATCCCCGAGGGGCCCGACGTCGGGGTCCGCACGGACCTGACCGGGCTGACGATCGAGATGCTCGACGGCGCACGCACGCCCTACCAGGTCGACGGCGAACCGCTCGGCGAGACCGGCCTGCTCGAGGTGCGGCACCTGCCCGAGGCGGTCAGCCTCGTGCGACCTCGTCCCGAATCCTGAGCGCGACGTCGGGCACGTTGGTGCAGACGCCGTCGATCCCCCACCGGGCCAGCTCGGCGATGCGGGCCGGGTCGTCGCAGGTCCAGACGTTGAGCTCGATGCCTCGCCGGTGCGCCTCGGCGAGCACGGCTTCGGTCACCGATCCGAACCACGGGTGCAGGACGCGGTGGCCGTGGTCGACCAGCACCGCCAAGGTGTCCTCGGCGATCCCCACCACGAGCCAGGCGGTCGGCACGGACGGGTCGGCGGCGCGCACCGCATCGATCGTCGCCAGGTCGAACGACGACACGAGCACGCGGTCACGACCCGGCCGCTGCGCCAGGAGGGCGACCACGTCGAGCGCGAGGCGCCGGTCGGGATCGAAGTCGGGTTCGCCCTCGGCATTCTTGATCTCGACGTTGACCAGCAGGCCGCCACACGTGTCGAGCGCCTCCACCAGGGTGGGCACGTGATCGGGGACCGGCCCGGCCGGAAGCGGGTCGTGGTGCACGACGAGGCGCCCGTCGGCCGAGCGGCGGACGTCGAGTTCCACCCCGTCGGCGCCGAGGCTGCGGGCGAGGGCGAACGCCGCCACGGTGTTCTCCCGCTCCCGGGCGGACGCCCCTCGATGCGCCAACACGATCACGTTCCCGCCCCCGGCTGCTTCGTCGACCCGGGGTCCCGTCGCCCCGGACCGAATCTGACCGAACGAATACTTGCCGACGGCAAGGGCCCCTTGTCAGGACAGTGGTCCTGGTTTAGCTTTTGCGACCGCCCGGGGAAGAGCCAAACGGCCTTCCCGCGGCGTCCCGCAGGTGGTTTCGATCTGAAGGAGGCGGCCGGTGTCCGCACTCGCGACAACCCTGGCGCTCGCCCATGCCGACTACAGCTGGCGATCCACGGCGCTGTGCCGCGACACCGACCCCGAGCTGTTCTTCCCGGTCGGCACCACCGGCCAGGCGCTGGTGCAGATCGAGGCGGCCAAAGCCGTGTGCAACCAGTGTCACGCCCGTGTGGAGTGCCTCGAGTTCGCCCTGGCCACCAACCAGGACTCGGGCATCTGGGGCGGCACCTCCGAAGAGGAGCGGCGCAAGATCCGCCGCGAGCAGGTCGCCCGGGCCAAGTCCCGCGCCGTCTGACCCGGCGCGCCGTCAGGTCCGTCAGGTCCTGCGGGCCCGGTCCTCACCGATCGGTGGTGACCGGGACCACCACCTCGACCAACGTGCCGGGCCGTCCGGCGCCGTCAGTGAGGCCGTAGAACGACAGCTCGTCGGGGGTGGCCCGACGCAGTTCGATGGTGCCGCCCAGTTCGGTGAGCACGAGGGTGCGCACGATCGACAGGCCGAGGCCGGTGGCGGCGTCGAGGTCGAACGCCGCCGGGATACCGACACCGTCGTCGATCACCCGCACCGTGAGCCGGCGTCCGTCGTTGACCAGGTCGACGAGCACCGTTCCCGACACGGCCCGCTCGCCCCCCACGAAGGCATGGTCGACCGCGTTCTGCAGCAGTTCGGTCAACACCACCGACAGCGGCGTCGCCGTCGTGGCCGGGAGCCGGCCGCCATCACCCGACACGCGGAAACGAACCGGCCGGTCCGGCGACTGCAGGCCCTCTTCGGCCAGGCGGGCGAGCGGCCGCACGATCTCGTTGAACGAGACCTCCTCCCCCGTCCCCTGCGACAGCGACTCGTGGACGAGGGCTATCGTGCGGATCCGGCGCACCGACTCCGCTATCGCCGCCTTGGCCTCGGGCGAGTTCAGGCGCCGCGCCTGCAGGCGCAGCAGTGACGAGATCGTCTGCAAGTTGTTCTTCACCCGGTGGTGGATCTCGCGGATCGTCGCGTCCCGGGACAGGATCATGCGATCCCGTCGGCGCAGCTCCGACACGTCCCGGACGAGGAACAACCCGCCGGTGACCACGCCGTCGGCAACGAGCGGGATGCACCGGGTGGACAGGACGATCTCGGGGCTCTGCTCGAACTCGGCGAGCACGGGCGCCCCGCTGTCGAGGGCGAGCCGGACCGGCTCGTCGTTCACCCCGAGCTCGGCCAGGGACTGCCCGACGGCGTTGGTGCGGATCCCGATGCGGTGCAACGCCGACACGGCGTTGGGCGACGCGTACTGCACCCGGCCGTCGGGGTCGAGCACGATGACCCCGTCTCCGACGCGGGGGCCACGGCCTGCGGGCGGGACGTGGAAGGGGAACCGGCCTTCGACCATCATCGTGACGAACCGGTCGAAGATCTGCAGGTAGGTCCGCTCGAGGTGCCCGGGCTGGCGCCCGATGCGGGGGTTCCACTCGCGGGTGAGCACCGCGATGCGGCGACCTTCGAACGTGATCGGAATGGCGAGGATCCGCACCGGTTCGGCGATCGCGGTCACCCGGATCTCGCCTTCGACGGGCCGGCCGGCGCGCAGCGACTCGGCCAGCAGCGGCTGGGCGGTCTCGGCACCCCACTCGCCGACGAAATCGTCCTGGTAGAGGGTCTGGGCGGTCACCGGGCGCACGTGGCCGAGGACCACGAAGCGGTCGTGGTCCACCGGGGCGTACAGCAACAGGTCCGCGAAGCACAGGTCGGCGAGGATCCCCCACTCGGCCAGGAGGCGCTGGAGGTGGTCGATGTCCTCGCGACGCAGCGTCGTGTGCTGGCGGGCGAGCTCCGTGAGCGTGGCCATGCGGGGCGGAGTCTTGCCGACGCGTGAGGGATCGACCGCGTCACCAGAGGCGGTCGCCGACGGCGAGCAACCCGGTGAGGTCGGCTACGTCGCTCGGCATCGACGGCACCAGCACCGTCGGCGCGTCGATGCGCAGTTCGGTGGCGAGTTCGGCCTCCCGGGTGGCGACGAGTGCGAGGTTCACGAAGCTCTCGGCGATCTCCGACAGCACTCGGGCGAGCGCGACCGACTCGGACGGCGGGGAAAGGTCGCCGATCCCTGCGAGGCGCCGGGCGACCGCATCGGGATCGGCCCGCAGGCGGTCGGCCGCCGCGCGCGCTGACGGGTCGCGCAACACGGCGGGAAGGGCTTGGTTGAGCACGACGCCGCCGAGCGCAAGCCTGCGCCGGTCGAGCGCGTCGAGGAAGTACCGGGCTTCACCGAGCGGCCCGGTCTCGAGCGTCGACACCACCACGAAGCTCGTTCGCCGGTCCGACAGCACCCGGGTCACCTCGGCGGCCCGGGCGACGAACCCGCGCTCCATGGTCTGGAACAGCAAGAAGAACTCGGCGATGTCGTGCAGGAAGCTCGACCCGAGGATCCGGTCGGCGACGTCGTAGAAGGGGCGCGAGGCTGCGGCGAACAGCTTCGAGCGATACGGCACGGTCAGCCACCGCAGCAGCCGGCTGCCGAAGAACTCCGTCATCCGGGCGGGCGCGTCGAGAAAGTCCAGCGCATGGCGCGACGGCGGGGTGTCGACGACGATCAGGTCCCAGTCGCCCGATGCGTGCAGCTCGTGGAGCCGTTCCATGGCGATGTAGTCGTGGCTCTGCACGAACTTGCCGGTGATGTTGTCGTACAAGGGGTTCGCGAGGATCGCAGCCCGCACCGATGGGTCCGGCGCGTGCCGGGTGATCAGCTCGTCCCAGCTCTGTTTCGTGTCGAGCATCGCCGCCCACAGCTCGCCGCGAGGCTCGGTGCCGGCGGCCTGGAACAGCGAGGGGTCGATGCGGCGCTCGGTGTTGCCCAGCCCGGTTCCGCCCGGACCGGTGAGCCCGAGTGCGTCGGCGAGCCGGCGGGCCGGATCGACGGTGAGGACCAGCACCCGCCCGCCGAGGCGGGTGGCGGCAATGGCGCCGAGCGCAGCGGCCGTCGTCGTCTTCCCGACGCCACCGGCGCCGCAGGTGACCACGATCTCCCGTGACGCGAGCAGCGGCCCGAGCCCCATGGTCAGAGCTCCTCGGCCAGCCGGTCGGCGACCAGCGCGCTGCGGCGCAGGCCGTCGAGTCGGGCGAACAGCTCGGGGACGAACAGGGTCGGCACGCCGGCGGGCAGACCGGTGAGCAGGGTCGAGGCGTGCACGGCCCGAGCCCGGCGCGTGCCCACCGCGAAGCCGGCGGCATCGAGCAGGTCGTCGCTGCCGGCACCGAGCGCGTCGCGCAGGACCGATCGGGCGGACGGGGCCCGCAACGCATCGAAGACCCGCTCCTCGTCGCGACCGAACAGTTCCGGCAGCACCCGGTTGACGACGACCGCCGCAAGGTCGACGGCGGTCTCCGTCCGGACCCGGTCGGCGAGTTCGAGGGTTTCGGCGACGGGCATCTCGGCGCACGTGGTGACGATGGCGAGCCCGGTCGTGGCCGGGTCCTCGAGAAGGTCGAGCATCCAGCGGGTCTGGTCCCGCACCGGCCCGACCGCCACCAACCCGGCGATCGCACGCGGCGCCGACAGCTGCCCGACGACGTGGCCCGAGGCGGCGGCGTCGACCACGACGAGGTCGTAGCGGCGCTCCCGAACCTCCCAGCACAGCTTCCCGATGGTCAGGATCTCGCGCACGCCGGGTGCCGCCGACGCGACGAAGTCGAACGCCCGCGCCAGCGGCCCGAGCCGGGCGACGAAGGGCACCCGGAGCTGCAGCTTCAGGTACTCGCGCAGCGAGTCCTCGGTGTCCATCGCCATCGCCCACAGTCCGTCGGTGACCGGGCGGGCGACGTAGCGCAAGGGACCGCACTCGTAGGCCGCAGCGAGCGCGCCGGTGGCATCGACTTCGCACACGAGCACGCGCCGACCGGACCGGGCGGCGAGCAGGCCCAGCCCGGCTGCGATCGTGGTCTTGCCGACGCCACCCTTACCGGTGACGAACACGAGGCGCCGGTCGAGCAGCCCGGGCCCCACCACGGCGTGCGCCCTAGCCGCCGAAACCGATTCGGCGCTCGGTGTCCGGCGCGCCGAGCTCGACGTATGCGATCTTCTTCGCCGGCACCCCGACGCTGCGGCCCTTGCGGTCCGTCAGCCAGAGCACCCGGTCGTCGTCGGCGAGCACCGCGTCGATCTGCGCCTTGACCGCCTCGCGGTCGGCGTCGTCCGCGAGCTCGAGCACGAGCTCGCGGGGGGCCTGGGTGACACCGATGCGAACGTCCACGTCGTGGGCTCCTTGGGGTGGGGCGAGGGCTCGATCATGGTAGAGGCCTCCACCCCGGGTTCCGCTGTCGGTCCCGTCCCGATGGCCGGTTCCGGTGGGCTCGGTCAGACGATCTTGAGCGCCGGCGAGTACCGCCGCTTCGGCGCGAGGTCGACGGCGATCGCCTCGGCGATCGAGCGGAACGCGCCGGCCACCTCCGAGTCGGGCGCGACCGCCGTGATCGGCCGGCCGGTGTCGCCGCCCTCGCGCAGCGGCGGGAGCAGCGGGATCTGGCCGAGCAGGGGCACGCCGAGTTCGTCGGCGAGTTCCTTGCCGCCACCCGAGCCGAAGATCTCGTAGCGCTTGCCGTCGTCGCCGGTGAACCACGACATGTTCTCGATGATCCCCTTGACTCCGAGGTGGACCTTGGCGGCCATCGCCGCCGACAACCGGGCCACCTTCTGGGCGGCCGGCTGCGGGGTGGTCACCACGTACACCTCGCCCCGGGGCAGGTACTGCGCGAGCGAGATCGCGATGTCGCCCGTCCCGGGCGGCATGTCGACGAGCAGGAAGTCGGGCTCGTCCCAGAACACGTCGGACAGGAACTGCTCGAGCGCCTTGTGCAGCATCGGCCCCCGCCAGATCACCGCCTGGCCGTCGGGCACGAAGTACCCCATGGAGATGCAGCGCACCCCCCAGGCCTCGGGCGGGACGAGCATGTTGTCGATGACGACCGGGTCCCGGTCGGCGCCGAGCATGCGCGGGATCGAAAAGCCGTAGACGTCGGCGTCGATGATCCCGACCGAATGGCCCCGCTGGGCCAGGGCGACCGCGAGGTTCGTGGTCACCGACGACTTGCCGACGCCACCCTTGCCCGAGGCGATCAGCAGCGGGCGGGTCTTGGACCCCGGATCGGCGAACGAGATCGCACGGCCCTGCGCATGCCCGTGGGCGTGGACCGAACCGGCGGTCGCGCTGGGATCGCCGTGGAGCAGCTGGCGTACCGCTTCACGTTCGGTGTCGGTCATCACCGTGAACTCGAGCCGGACGTCGCTCACCCCGGGCAGCGCCCGGACGGCGGTGGTGACCCGGTTGGTGATCTCGGCCCGCAACGGGCACCCGGCGACGGTGAGCGCCACGAGCACGTCGACCGTCCCGGCGTTCACACCGACGTTGCGCAACATGCCCAAGTCGACGATCGAGCGTCGAAGCTCCGGGTCCTGGACGGGTCGTAGCGCGTCGATCACCACTTCGCGCGTCACGGCCATGGGGGGCTCCTCGAAGGTCGGTCCGGGCGTCCGGACGGGCAGCGGATTACCACTACGCGGATAGGTAGAATACCGGCGTGGCTCCGACGGCACCCACCCAGAAGCCGGCGTCCAACCCGGCCCGGGGTGAGCGTCCCGCCCGGGATTTCACGGCGACGGTGTCGGCGATCACCAACGCCTTCGGTGACCCGACCCGGCGGGCCATCTACCTGTTCGCCCACGAGCACGAGGGCGGGGTCACCGCCGCGCAGGTCGCGGAGCGGTTCGGTCTGCACCCCAACGTGGCCCGCCATCACCTCGACAAGCTCGCCGCGGGGGGCTACCTCGAGATCACCGTCAGCCGGGCCGAGGGTGGCGGTGCGGGTCGGCCGTCCAAGCACTACACCGTCGGCGAGCGGCTCACCCTCGAAGCGCCCGTCAAGACCGACGATCTCGTGCTGCGCCTGCTGAACCGGGCGCTCGCGCTCCTACCGCGCGAGGCCGCCGAGCGCATGGCCGAGGAGGTCGGCATCGAATACGGGCTCGCACTCGCCGCGTCGCTCGCGCCCGCCGAGCACCTAAACGGTCAACGCAGCTTCCGGGCCGCGCTGCACGCCGTCGCCGATGCCATGACGGCGCACGGGTTCGCCGCGCACACCGAGCGGCGGGGTGACCAGCTGCGGATCGTGAACAACCACTGCCCCTTCGGCGACACCGCGATCGAGCACCCGGTGATCTGCGCGGTCGACCGGGGCATGGTGAAAGGGATGCTCACGAGCCTCTACGGCGACACAGAGCCCGAACTGGCTTCGTCGCTCCCGCAGGGCGACCAGGTCTGCGTCACCTCGTTCGAGTAGCGCCTCCGGAGCGCCGGTATCAGCGCTCGGCGCGCTGGCGAGCCGGCCGGGCGAGTTCCCGGACGAGCTCGTCGGAGCTCATCGGTGCACCCACCGCGTATCCCTGCACCGCGTCGTAGCCGAGTCGGGCGAGCGTGTCTTCCTCGACGAGACCTTCGACCCCCTCGGCGATGACGCGCATGCCGAGCCGTTGGGCGAGGGCGACGGCGGCTTCGACCACTGCGAAGCGCGCCTGGTCCTGGTGCATGCCGGCGACGAAGCGGGCGTCGAGCTTCAACATGTCGACCGGGAGGACCGAGACGCGGTCGAGTCCGGCGTAGCCGGCGCCGAAATCGTCGAGCGCGATCGACACCCCGAGGCGCTTGATCTCGACGAGCCGATCGCGCAGCGCGTCGAGATCCTCGAACGACGCGGTCTCGGTGAGTTCGAGGCACAGCCGGCCGGGATCGAGGCCGGACGCCGCAAGGGCGGCAGCGACGACGCCGTTGAAGCGAGGGTCGGCCATCTGGAGGGCGGACACGTTGACGGCGACGTACGGCGAATCGCCCGGGGGCACCGTCCAGGACGCTGCGTCGGCGCAGGCCGCCCGCAGCACCCACTCCCCGAGCACGCCGATCAGGCCGACCTCTTCGGCGAGGGCGACCACTTCGGCCGGCGACCGATCGCGCCAGGGTTCGTGCTCCCAGCGCAGCAGCGCCTCCGCGCCGATCACCCGGCCGGTGGCCAACTCGATCTCCGGCTGGTACTGGATGCGGAACCCGTCCTCGGTGAGCGCCCGGCGCAACGCCTGCTCGAGCTGGTGCCGCCACAGCGACAGCTGCCGGCGATCCTCACTCGCCCCGAACACCCGGTCGCCACCCTCGAGCGCCGCCGCGACTGCGGCCAGCTCGGCGTCGTGGACCAGGCGCTCGGGGTCGTCGCCGGCCGAGCCGAGCGCATACCCGACGCTTGCGGTGACCACGACCGCGGCGGCGGGCAGGGACACCGGTCGACTCACGACGGCCCGGACGGTTTCGGCCAACTCGGCAACGTTCGTGGCCTCGGCGATCACCGCGAGCACGAACGTGTCGTCGCTGGGTTGGGTGAGCGACGAGCCCGGTGCGAGCAACGCGCCGAGCCGGTCGGCCAGCACGGCGAGCACCTCGGCCCGCCCTCGCCACCCGTGTGCCAGGCCGATCGGTCGGAACCGGTCGAGGTGGGCGACGAGCACGCCGACGCCCGCTGGCGCCGCACCGCTCGTCGACCGGCCCAGCAACGTGCCGACCTGCTCGGCGAAAGCCACCCGACCGCCGAGGCCGGTGACCGGCCCCGTGAGTAGGTCGGCGAGGCGCCCGAGCCGGACCAGTTCGGCCTGCACGGCGGTGGCGTCGTTGGCGACGATCACGGCCCCGTCCCCGAAGGCCCGCACGGCGACGTCGGTCCACGTGCCGACATCACCGAGATCGGCCACCACCGTCGATGACGGCGCCGGCGTCGATGACGGCGCCGGCGTCGATGACGCCGACTCGGCGAGGACTCGCGCGAGCGCCCGCGCGATCACGGTGATCGCTGCCGCCGGAACCGCGTGTTCCGTCGGTTCCGTCGACGACATCGACTCGAGCACCGGTGCACCGGGTCGGGCGCCCGCGAGCGGCCCACCCACCGAGGGACGGCGGCCATCGATCGAGACCACGACACCGGTTCGGTCGACGACCAGCACGAGGTCTGCGACCACGGCCGCGAGCGTCGGCTCCTCGCCCGGGAGCCCGCCAGGGGCCGGGTCCGTCACCGCTCCAACTCGGGCCGGCGCACGGGCGTGGTCTGCCCGTCGACGTCGATGACCGTGCGGATCCGGGTCGCAGCGTCGACCCGGATCACCCGGACCGTGCGTCGCCGACTCCACCTGCGGGCGGCGAGCCGGCGAGCGAGACGGCGGACGGGCGCCAGCAGCAGCGCGAGTCCGACGGCGTCGGTGACGAAGCCGGGCACGATCAGCAGCGCACCGGCCACGAGCAACAGGAACCCGTCGGCGAGTTCGTCGTCGGGAACCGTGCCGGCGGCGAGCGCCGTGCGGACGCGGGCCAGCGCCGCCAGCCCCTGGCGCTTCACGAGCGCTGCGCCGATCACGCTCACGAGCGCGAGGATCACCAGCGCCGGCAGGACGCCGACCGCCTGGGCCACCTGGACGAGGACGTAGAGCTCGAGCAGGGGACCGAGCACGAACACGGCGAGCAGGACTCCCATGGGGCGAGGCTACGACCGGCCGAGGCCGACCTGACGCGCGAGCATCGGAGATGTGACCGATCGGCCCGCTCGTCCCCCGTCCGTGGACGCGCTCGCCCGTTCGCTGTCGGGCAGCGGGCTGCCGCATCCGCTCCTGGTCGACGTGGCCCGCGCCGCGATCGCCGACACCGCCGGCGGCGCTGCTGGCGATGTTGCCGCCCGGGCCGCGACGCTGGTCGCCGACCTGCAGCGGTCGCTGTTGCAGCGGGTGGTGAACGCGACCGGGGTGATCGCCCACACCAACTTGGGACGCTCGCCGCTGGCGGTGTCGGTCCCCGCCGCGGCGACGAACCTCGAGTTCGAACTGGCGAGCGGCCGACGCGGGTCCCGCCAGTCCCCGGTGGGTCGCCTGCTGGCCCGGGCCTGCGGGGCCGAGGCGGCGATCGTCGTCAACAACAACGCCGCCGCCGTGCTGCTGGTGCTCGCGGCACTCGCCGCCGGACGCCAGGTGGCGGTGAGCCGGGGGGAGGCGGTCGAGATCGGCGGCGGGTTCCGGGTGCCCGAGGTGATGACCGCCTCCGGCGCCCGGCTGGTCGATGTCGGCACCACGAACCGCACCCGGGCGGCCGACTACCGCCGGGCCGTCGAGGCGCCCGGGGCCGACGTGGCGCTGTTGCTCAAGGTCCACCCGTCGAACTTCCGGATCGAGGGCTTCACCGAGGAAGCGACCGTCGGCGACCTCGCGCCGCTCGGGGTGCCCGTCGTCGCCGACATCGGCTCGGGCTTGCTGGATTCGGCGTGCCCGTGGCTGCCCGACGGTCCGCCCGCCTGGCTCGCCGCCGAGCCCGCTGCCCGCCAGACCCTCGCGGCCGGGGCGGCGATCGTCACCTTCTCCGGCGACAAGCTGCTAGGCGGCCCGCAGGCCGGGATCATCGCCGGGCGCGCCGACCTCGTCGCAGCCTGCGGACGGCACCCGCTGGCCCGGGCGCTGCGACCGGGCGGGCTCGTGCTGGCGGCGCTGCAGGACGTGATGCTCGCCTACCTCCGGCGCAACGCGCACCGCACGATCCCGTTCTGGCGCATGGCCACCGTGCCGCCGGCGGCGCTGCGGGCCCGGGCCGGCGCGCTCGGGGTGGGCACGGTGATCGACACCGAGGCCCTGCCCGGCGCCGGGAGCCTGCCCGGGGTGTCGATGCCGTCGGTGGGCGTGGTGATCGACGGTGATCACCTCGGCGCCCTGCGCTCGGCCGATCCGCCGGTGATCGCCCGGGTCGCCGAGGGCCGGACCATCTGCGACCTCCGTACCGTCGACCCGGCCGACGACGGCCACCTCGCGGCGGTGCTCCGCACGGCGACCGGACCCGGGTGACCGTGACCGTGACCGTGACGGCATGACCGGGTCGTCGTGGGTCGGGCCCGCACCGGCGGTGCTCGGCGCACCGCTGCCGCCGCCCGACGAGCGCCGGCGCGCCGGGCGAGCCCGGCGGGCCGAGGTACCCCGCCGAGCCCACGGCGACTGGG
The DNA here is from genome assembly GCA_046081125.1 of Acidimicrobiales bacterium. Taxonomy (GTDB): domain Bacteria; phylum Actinomycetota; class Acidimicrobiia; order Acidimicrobiales; family Ilumatobacteraceae; genus JBEIFW01. The sequence continues at coordinate 3,209 of JBJTVH010000125.1, read as the reverse complement.
ACCCGCCGGCCGGCCGCTTCGATCCGGTCGAGGTCCTCGTCGAGTCGTGCCGCACCCGGGTGCCCGAACTCGTGCCGATCCGCTTCGGCCGCATGCTCGCGTCGCCGTTCACGTTCTTCCGGGGCTCGGCGCTGGTGATGGCGCTCGATCTCGCCACGTGCCCGAGCGTCGGACTGCCCATGCAGTTGTGCGGAGACGCCCACCTCGCCAACTTCGGTGTGTTCGCGAGCCCCGAACGCAGCCTGCTGTTCGACTTGAACGATTTCGACGAGACCTGGCCGGGTCCGTTCGACTGGGACGTGCGCCGGCTGACCACGAGCGTGGTCCTCGCCGCTCGGGACAACGGCATGTCCGACGCCGAGGCGACCGCTGCGGCGCGGTCGGCGGCGGCGGCCTACCGAACCTGGACGGACCGCTATGCCGGGATGACCCAGCTCGAGGTCTGGTACGCCCGCCTCGACGCCACCAAGTTGGCCGACATGATGGCCCCCAGCGACCGGCGCACGGCCCAGCGGGTGCTCGACAAGGCCGGGGACCGCACCCATCATCGGGCGCTCGCGAAGCTGACCGACCTCGTCGACGACCGGCGCCGCATCGTGGCCGATCCCCCGCTCGTCACCCCGGTGGCGGACTTCCCGGTCGATGCGCTCGCAACGATGGTCGAGCACTACCGGGCGACGCTCACCTCGGATCGCCAGGAGCTGTTCGACCGGTACCGGCTCGTCGATCTGGCCCGCAAGGTCGTCGGGGTCGGCAGCGTCGGCACCCGGTGCCTGATCGCACTGTTCCAGGGCCCGAACGGCGGCCCGTTGTTCCTGCAGGTGAAGGAAGCGGGGCTTGCGGCGCCCGCGGCGGCCGGGGTGCCCGGGCCGGCCATCCACCAGGGCCAGCGGGTGGTCGAGGGGCAACGCCGGTTGCAGGCGGCGAGCGACGTGTTGCTCGGGTGGACCACGAACCCGCTCGACGGCGTCGAGTACTACGTGCGGCAACTCTGGGACGCCAAGGGCTCGGCCGACGTCGCCACGTTGCGCCCCGGTGCGCTGGCCACCTACGCAGCGGGCTGCGGCTGGGCGCTCGCCCGGGCACATGCGCGCTGCGGTGACGCCGCTGCGGTCGCGGGCTATCTCGGCCGGTCGTCGGCGTTCGACGACGCGATGGTTGCCTTCGCAACGGCCTATGCCGACCAGACCGAGCGCGACCACGCCGCATTGCGGGCGGCGGCCGACGGCGGACGGATCCCGGTCGCGATGGCGGGCTGAACGGTGCACGTCGTCGCCACCGCCGGCCACGTCGACCACGGCAAGAGCTCGCTCGTGCTCGCGCTCACGGGCACCGATCCGGACCGGTTCGCCGAGGAGAAGCGGCGCGGTCTCACCATCGACCTCGGGTTCGCGCACACCACGCTGGGTTCGGGAGCGGGGGTCTCGTTCGTCGACGTGCCGGGGCACGTGCGGTTCCTGAAGAACATGCTCGCCGGGGTGGGGGCCGTCGACGCCTGCCTGTTCGTGGTGGCCGCCACCGAAGGGTGGAAACCGCAGTCCGAGGAGCACCTGCGGATCCTCGAGCTGCTCGGGGTGCGCCACGGGCTCGTGGCGTTGACCAAGGTCGACGCGGTCGACACCGAATGGGCCGAACTCGCAGCGATGGAGGTGGCCGACCATGTGGTGGGCACGTTCCTCGAGGGGCAGCCGATCGTGCCGGTGGCGGCGACGGCCGGGATCGGCCTCGAGGCCCTGCGCGACGCGCTCGACGCGTTGGTTGCATCGACACCGACCGCGCTCGACCGGAGCCGACCCCGGCTGTGGGTGGACCGGGTGTTCGCGGCCAAGGGCTCGGGCACCGTGGTGACGGGGACGCTGGCCGGCGGGCGCATCAGTGTCGGCGACCAACTCGTCGTCGGGCCCCGGCGGCTGCCGGTGCGGGTGCGCGGGATCCAGAGCCTCGGGCGCGCCCACGACACGATCGGGCCGGGAAACCGCGTGGCGTTGAACCTGGCCGGGGTGGAGCACACCGAGGTGGTGCGCGGCGACGCCGTCGTGGAGGCCGGGCGTTGGCGGCCCACGACGCGGTTCGACGCCCGGCTGCGGGTGCTCGAGGCGCTCGACCACGAGGTGTCCCGCCGGGGGGCATACGTGGCCTACGCCGGATCGGGCGAGTTCCCGGTGAAGGTGCGGGTGCTCGGCCGGGGCGGGACCGGCACGATCCTTCCCGGGGACGAGGGCGTGGTTCGGATCCACGTGGCCACGCCGTTGCCGCTGCTCCCCGGCGACCGGCTGGTGCTGCGGGAGTCGGGCCGCAACGAGACGGTCGGGGGCGTCGAGGTGCTCGACGTGGCGCCGGTGCTGCCGGCGTCGAAGGCGAGGCCGGACCGGTCCGTCGAGCGGGTGATCGCCGAGCGGGGGTGGGTGCGGGCCGAGGAGCTCGAGGCGATGACCGGGGAGCACCGGACGCCGACGGTCGGGACGTGGGTGACGGCCCCGGGCGTGGTGGAGGCGCTCGCCGCCGAGGTGACTGCCGCCGTCACTGCCGCCGGCCCGCTCGGGCTGGACGTGGCGACGCTCGACGAACGCCGGCGGGCGGTGCTGGCCGACCTCCACGGCATCGAGGTGATCGCCGGGCGGGCGCGGGTGGCCGAGGTGCGTGACCCGCTGGCCGACCATCCCTTCGTGGCGGCCCTGGCGGCCGCCGGCTTCGCGCCCCCGGCCGCCGACGGGGTGGACCGGGCCGAGCTGCGAGCGCTGATCCAACGGGGCCTCGTGGTGGAGCGCGACGGGATCTGGTTCCATCCCTCGGCGATCGACGACGCCGCCCGGGTGGCCGCTCGCCTGCTGGCGAGCCAGCCCGACGGCTACACCATGGCCGAGTTCCGCGACGCCGTCGGCGCGACCCGGAAGTTCGCCCTCCCGCTCGCCGCCGAACTCGACGCCCGGGGCGTCACCCGCCGCCGGGGGGATCTCCGCATCGCCGGTCCCCGCTTGCCCGCCTCGGGCTGAGCGCCCGGCCCGCCTCGGGCGGAACGTCCGACCCGCGACCGGGGCCGCCGCGGCCGGCGTGTTCGGGCTCTTCGTGTCGGGTGAGTTGGGTGAGGCGTTGGCGGGTGTGTTCGACGATCGGATCAACCCGGGGGTGGCGGCTGCGGCGCTCGGCGCACGGCCCGATCGGGTCGAACGCCTGGCGGGCCACGATCTCGCCGCCCGGCGCGACCCAGG
>JBJTVH010000124.1:0-20993 GCA_046081125.1 Acidimicrobiales bacterium | reverse complement strand
CGGGGCAGCTACTGACCGGTGCGGTCGGCTGGCTTAGTCCGGCGGAGAGCACGAGCCAAGAGTGGCGCCATGGCCGCAGCCTCGGCGTCCGGCTTCGTCCTCGAGGTACTGGGCTGGCCAGCGTCGGGCCGCCGTACAAGGAGGCGACTGACGGTGCTGGCGTGCGGGCCGGGCCAGGGCCCGCCGGACGCCCCGCGGGCCCGGGTCGGGCCGGGCCCTACTGTCGGCATATGGCGGACGATGGAGGCACACTCCCCCGGTACTCGGACCTGATGCTGCCCGTGCTCCGAGCCGTTGCCTCGCTCGGCGGCTCGGCCACCAACCGGGAGATCACCGAAGCTGTGGTCGATGCTGAGCAGTTCGACGACGAGCAGATGGCAATCAAGTATCCGACCAGGGACCGGTCGATCCTGTGGGACCGCTTGGAATGGGCGCGTTCGTACTGCAGGTTGAGTGGAGTGCTCGAGAGCCCGAAGCGGGGGCTCTTCGTCGTCAGTCCGCTCGGCAGCGAGGTCTTATCGCTCCCTGACGCTGAGGCCCGGGCACGCCTTGCCGAACTCGACCGGCAGGTCCGCGCCGCCCGCCCACGGAAGGGTAAGGCCGCCGTTGCCGAAGACGATGCCGGGGACCTCCCACCCGAGGCCGAGGCGGCGGCGGTGCCGGACCAAGAGGACACGGGTTGGCAGGACCGGTTCCTGGCCCGCCTCCATGCGCTGTCCCCCACTCGATTCGAGAACTTCGCGCTCCTGCTCCTGCGGGCGTACGGGCTGGAACTCACCCACGTCGGCGGGACGGGCGACGAGGGAATCGACGGCATCGGCACTGTCCCACTGTCCGAGGTGCTGTCAGCCACCGTCGCCGTTCAGGCGAAGCGGTACGCGCCGGACGGCAAGTCCATCGGCCGTGACACCGTGGCGCTGTTCCAGCGGGACGCAGCCGCTGTAGGTGCCGAGCGCGCCGTCCTCGTCACGCTGGCGACGTTCACCTCGGCTGCTCGCAAGGCAGCCACCACTGTTACTCCCAGGGTCGACCTGATCGATGGACGCCGAATCTGCGAACTCGCTCTGGCTCGCAGCATCGGCGTGTCGATGCTGCCCGTCGTGGACGACGCCTGGTTCGACCGCTACGAGACGGCGGGCTGACCGTGCGGAGAGCCTCCGTCACGGGAGGGCCATGGCCGTAGACAGGTCCTTGACCTGCTGCCGCCTGGATCCTTCGGTGGTCGAGACCGGCGTCGATCCGGTGACCTTCCGCTTTTCAGGCGGACGCTCTGCCTACTGAGCTACTCGACCGCGTCCGTGCCCCGAAAGGCACGGTGGCGGTCCCGACGGGATTCGAACCCGCGGCCTCCGGCTTGACAGGCCGGCGTGCACTCCAAGCTGCACCACGGGACCAGACCGTTACCCACCGGTCGGTGGGACGAGGGGGCAACCTACCGGAGTGGCCCCACCGGGGACAACCCGTTCCCGGAGACGGTCCCGACGGGCGGGTAGGGTCGGGCGCCGATGGGGACCGCCGACGAACCGCGCTACCACCGCTGCTTCGGCTGCGGCGCCGACAACGAGCAGGGCTTGCGCCTCGGTGCCGGCCACGAGGGCCCCGATGGCCGATACCACCTCCCGGTCGTGCTCGCGGATCACTTCCGCGGCGCCGAAGGTGTCATCCACGGCGGCATCCAGGCCACGGTCCTCGACGAGGTGATCGGGAAGGCGATCACCCACTTCGAACGCACCTCGAACGAGATCGTCACCGCCGATTTCTCCCTGCGCTACCGCCGGCCCGCTCCGGTCGGGCAACCGCTGGTGGCGGTGGCCTGGATCGACCGGCGCGAGGGGCCCTGGGTGTGGGGTGGCGCCGAATTGCTCGACGAGGCCGGCACGGTGCTCACCGCGGCCACCGCCCGCTGGAAAATCCTCGAACCGCCGACCTGAACCACCGACCGAACCGGAGAGGACCCATGGGCAACGTGGTCACGCAGGACGCCGATCCGGTCGAGATCGGCTTCGACCCCGACCGGCTGGGCCGGCTCTCGGCCCGCATGCGCCGCTTCGTCGACGCCGGGCTCCTCCCCGGCTTCCACGTCGTGGTGTCCCGTGAGGGCCGGGTGTGCCTGAACGAGACCTACGGCCGGCGCGACGTCGAGGCCGACCTGCCGATCGAGGCCGACACGATCTACCGCGTCTATTCGATGACCAAGCCGATCACCGCCGTCGCTGCGCTCCTGCTGTGGGAGGAGGGCATGTTCGAGCTGAAGGACCCGGTGTCGAGCGTGCTCCCCGCCTATGCCGAGCTGAAGGTGTTCCGGTCGGGCTCGGTCACCAACCCCACGCTCGAGGGCCTCACCGAGCCGATGCGGATGTGGCACCTGTTCACCCACACCGCCGGGCTCGCCTACGGCTTCGCCTACGCCCATCCGGTCGACGCGCTCTACCGGGCCGCGGGCTTCGAGTGGGGTGTGCCGGCCGGCGCCGACCTCGCCGAGGTGTGCGACCGGCTCGCCGCGCTGCCGCTGCTGTTCCAGCCGGGCAGCGAATGGAACTACTCGATGTCGATCGACGTGCTCGGCCGGGTGGTCGAGGTGCTGTCGGGGCAACCGCTCGACGAGTTCCTCCGCGCTCGGATCTTCGAACCGCTCGGCATGGCCGACACCGGGTTCTTCGTCCCCGAGGCCGACCAGGCGCGCACCGCTGCCCTCTACACGCCGGCACCCGGGACGAGGTCGTTGGTGCGTAACGAGGCGATGGGTGGCGCCGCGCTGCGGGCCCCCAGCGCACTGCTCGGCGGCGGCGGCCTGGTGTCCACCGCCCACGACTACCAACGGTTCGTGCAGTGCCTGGCCCGGGGCGGCGCGCTCGACGGTGTGCGCCTCCTCGGCCCCCGCACGGTCGAGATGATGGCGTCCAACCACCTGCCCGGCGACGCCGACCTCACTGCCTTCGGCCGCCCGCTATTTGCCGAGACGGCCTTCGACGGCGTCGGCTTCGGGCTCGGGGTCTCGGTCACCCTCGACCCGGCGACGGCCAAGGTCCCCGGCTCGCCCGGCGACTTCGGCTGGGGCGGCGCAGCGTCTACGTGGTTCATGGTCGACCCCGTCGAGGATCTGACCGTGCTGTTCCTCACCCAACTGCTGCCGTCGTCGACGCACCCGATCCGCAGCCTGCTCAAGCTCCTCGTCCACCAGGCGCTCGTCGACTGAGCCGGCGCGCGAGCCAACGGCCCGTCGGGCCGGTGAGCGCGCCGGCGGCGACCGCGCCGGCGGCGAGCACCGCAGACGCGTCGCGCAGCAGCGCGACGGCCCGCTCGATGTCACCGGGGCCGGGTGGGTCGCCGTCGCCGAGCAGCGCGCGGTGCTCGACCCGGTCGCCGTAGCGGTTGGCGCCCCCGAGGCGCACGCCGAGCGCAGCGGCGAACGCCGATTCCACCACCCCCGCGTTGGGCGACGGGTGACCGCCGGCGTCGCGCCGCACGATGCGGGCCACCGCCCCGGCCCGGCCCGGGCGGGCCACCGCAACGGCCAACGCGCCGACGCGGGCCGGCAGCCAGTTGGCCACGTCGTCGAGCCGGGCCGCAGCCCAGCCGTAGCGCTCGTAGCGGGCCGAGCGGTGGCCGACCATCGCGTCCATCGTGTTCACGGCCCGGTGGGCCAGCGCGCCGGGGGCACCGGCCAGCGACCCCCACACCACCGGGGCAGCGACCGCGTCGGCGAAGTTCTCGGCCACGCTCTCCACCACCGCCCGGGTGATCTCGGCCACGTCGAGCCCGCTCGGGTCGCGACCGACGAGCGACGGCAGGCCGGCCCGGGCCGCGTCGAGATCACCCCGGGCCAGGTCGGCCCCGATCCCGCGGGCGACGTCGCCCAGCATCCGGCCCCCGGTCGCGATCGCGACCGCGATCGCCGTCGCCGCCCAGCGGGGGCGCACGAGCCGTTGCAGCGCAACGCCCGCCGCCAAGCCGAGGCCGGCGCCGAGCGCGGCGTGGACGACCCCGCGGGCCCGGTCGTCGCGGTACCAGCGGGCCTCGAACGCCCCCATCACCGTGCCGAAACGGGCCACCGGGTGGACCGCCAGCGGCGGCTCGCCCAGCGCCCGGTCGGCCGCGACCCCGAGCGCGGCGCCGATCCCGTTCGCCGCAGCGCTCACCACCGAGCCCCGATCACGACGAGGGCCACCGTCTCGGTCAGGAGCCCGGCGGCACCGAGCACGTCGCCGGTCACCCCGCCCAGTCGCCGGCCGGCGAGGGCCACCACCCCGACCGCAGCCAGGACCCCGGCCGCGAGCGCCACCGGCAGCGCCGCCGCCGCCCACCCGGCGGCCGGGGCGAGCGCCACACCCGCGGCCGCGACGGCGAGCCCGCCCAGCGCCGGCGGCCACCACGGCCCACCGAGGAACGCGCTCGCCAGACCCCCACCGGCATAGGGACGGCCGAGCGCCGCGACCGCCATCACGGCACGCGAAACGGCCCAGATCGTGGCGCAGGCAACGATCGCTTCGGGTCCGGCCGGCACGGCGGCGAACCCGGCGGCGCGCAGGCCGAGCACGGCCACCACCGCGCCCACCCCGAACGCACCGGTGTCGGGGGCCCGCATCACCGCCAGCCGGCGCGCACGGTCGAGATGGGGCAGCAGGCCGTCGGCCGAGTCGGCCAGGCCGTCGAGGTGCAGCATCCCGGTGACGGCCAGGTCGGCCACCACGGCCACGGCCGCGGCGACCAGCGGGGTCCACCACGCCTCGGCCCCCCACCGCAGCGCCCCCACGAACGCCCCGACGACGACACCGACGACCGGGAACCACCGCATCGTGCCCGCATCGGGTCGGGCCCCGCGCCGGCCGACCACGGTCAAGAACGCAAACGCTGCGATCACGACCGGCCGGCCGCCGGGGGGAGGGTCGGGTCGGGGGGCAGCACCAGCACCCGGCCGGCGACGACCAGCCACACGTCGTCGCACGCCGCCGCGAGCGCCACGTTCACCGCACCGAGCACGTCGCGGAACCGTCGGCCGAGCGCCGTCTCTGGGTGCACGCCGAGACCGACCTCGTCGCTCACCAACACCGTCGGCGCAACCCGTGCCGCGAGCGCATCGAGGACCGGACCGATGTCGCAGACGAAGTCGTGGTGAGCGGCGACCCAGGTACCGACCGCGTCGATGAGCACCGCGGCGTCCGGCGGGGCGGCGGCGAGTGCCTCGGCCAACGCCGGGCCGCACTCGACGGTCACCCACTCGGCCGGCCGGCGGTCGCGGTGGCGGGCGACCCGATCGGCCCAATCCGCATCGCCATCCGGGTCGGGCCCGGTGGCCAGGTAGTGGACCGCGGCCCCGGCCGCCGACCGGGCAACGAGCCGTTCGGCGACGGCGGATTTCCCGCTGCGGCTGCCGCCGAGCACGAGCACCCGGGGCCCGGTCACGGCGTCCACGCCCGGTGATACCCGGCCGCAGTGGCCCGCCGGTGGTCGTCGAGCGCGCCCTCGCGTACGGCGGCGTGCACCGCCCGGGCCAGGCGAGCCCCCCATCGTGACCGGGGGCCCCCGTAGGGCTCCGGGTCGGGTCGGCCGGCGCCGGGGACCGGGCAGCACACCACGACGGCATCGGTGGCGGTGCCGGTGCCCGGCACCCCGAGCTCCACCAGCGCCTGGGTCTTGGCCTCGGTGACGGTGCAGGCCGCGTTCACCAACGCTGCGTGCGACAACGGGACCGGGACCCACACGAGGAGATTGACGGTGTCGGCGCACCGGGGCGGCGGGGCGTCGTCGTGGCCGTAGGGCATCGCCGCCCACGTCGGCCACCCGAGGCCGACCGTCCCGAGGCATTCGGCGCCGTCGGCCTCGGCCCAGGCGGCGTGGCGAACGTCGGCCGCGGTCAACAACCCGCAGCCGTCGCGGCCGGCATCGCGACCGGCGGCCGATGCGGTGACGACCCCGAGCTCGTCGACACCGTCCCAGTCGTCGGCGACCGACGCGTTGCACACCCAGTGACGCACCCCGAGACCACCGCCCACGATGGACGACGACACCGCCAGCACGGGCGCGGCCGGCGCCCACCACAGCACCGGCCACCCGTTGCGGTCGTGGAGCTCGGCTCGCAGCGTGGCGCCCATCGGGGCGTAGGTTCCCACGCCGTGCCCGACACGCCCGAACGCCGCTCACTGGTCCTGGTCCACACCGGCGACGGCAAGGGGAAGTCGTCGTCGGCGTGGGGCGTGATGATCCGGGGCTGGGCCCGGAACTGGACCGTCGGGGTGGTGCAGTTCATCAAGTCGGGCGACTGGAAGGTGGGCGAGGAGAAGCTGGCCCGCCAGCTCGGGATCGAGTGGAACGCCCTCGGCGACGGGTTCACCTGGGACTCCGACGACATGGACGCGACCAAGGCCCGGGCGCTGCACGCCTGGGAGATCGCGAAGGTGAAGCTCGCGTCCGGCGACTACGACCTGCTGATCCTCGACGAGCTCACCTACCTCGCAGTGTGGGGGTGGGTCCCGGCCACCGAGATCGCCGATGCCGTGGCCGGTCGCCACGCACGGACCAACGTCGTGGTGACCGGCCGGGACGCGCCGGCGGAGCTGATCGCCGTCGCCGACACGGTGACCGAGATGCGCAAGGTGAAGCACGCGTACGACCAGGGCATCCTGGCCCGCAAGGGCCTCGAGTACTGACCGGTCAGCCCAGCTCGTCGAGGGTGCCCATTCCGGCCAGGGTGGCCGCCGCGGCTTGGATCACGGGCACGGCGAGCGCCGCGCCGGTGCCCTCGCCGAGGCGCAGACCGAGGTCGACGAGGGGCACGAGGCCGAGGTGTTCGAGCGCCACCGTCGCGCCGGGTTCGGCCGAGCGGTGCCCGGCGATGCAATGCGCCATCGTCCCGGGCACCAGGGCCTCGGCGATGCAAGCAGCCGCCAACGCGATCACCCCGTCGAGCACGACGGGCACGCGCGCCGCCGCACCGCCCACGATGAACCCGGCGAGCGCTGCGTGCTCGAGCCCGCCGACCGAGGCGAGCACCTCCACCGGCGCAAGACCCGGCGGCAGGCAGCCCACGGCCGCACCGACCACGACTCGCTTGCGGGCCAGCATCTCGTCGTCGATCCCGGCGCCCCGCCCGGTGCAGTCCCGAGCGTTGCGGCCCGTGCACGCCGAGACCAGGGCCGCCGAGGCGGTGGTGTTGCCGATGCCGAGGTCGCCCGTGACCAGCAGCCCGGCGCCGTCGGCGACGAGTCGCTCGGCCACGGCCGCCCCGACGTCGAGCGCCGCGTGAGCCTCGGCGAGCGTCATCGCCGAGCCGGCCGAGAGGTCACCGGTGCCGCGCCGCACCGTGCGGGCCCAGACCGCCGGAAGTGCGGCGATCTCGGGCGGCAACTCGGTGGCGACCCCGACGTCGACCACGACGAGCCGGGCGCCGATGCGGCCGGCCAACACCGAGATCGCCGCTCGGCCGGTGGCGACCGCCGCCACCATGGCCGCCGTGACGGACTGGGGCCACGGGGTCACCCCGGCTGCGACGACGCCGTGGTCGCCGGCGAACACGGCGACGGCCACCTGATCGGGCACCGGCGGCGGGCACACGCCGGCGATCCCGGCGAGCTGCACCCCGAGGGCCTCGAGCCGCCCGAGCGCGCCGGCGGGCTTGAGCAGGCGGGCGTGGCGGGCCTCGGCCGCCGCCATGGCCGACGGATCGAGTGGGGCGATCCGGGCGGTGGCAGCAGCGAAGGGTCCCATGAGGCGCCCGACGCTACCGGCCGAGCCCTCCGGACCCCGGGGCACCGACCGGTAGCGTGACCCGTCGTGCTGGAACGCCTCGCCGGGATCGAAGCCGAGTTCGCGGAGCTCGAAGCCGCGCTGGCCGACCCCGCCGTCATCGGCGACGCCAAGCGTCTGCGGGCCGTGACCACCCGGCACAAGCAGCTCGGGGCGCTCGTCGATGTCGCCCGGCGCTACCGCAGCTGCGTGGACGACCTCGGCGCGATCGAGGAGCTGCTCGGCGAGGCCACCGGAGCCGAACGCGCTGCGCTCGACGCCGAGGCCGTCACCACCCGGGCCACGATCGAACGGCTCGACGACGAGCTGCGGGTGCTGCTGCTCCCGAAGGACCCCAACGACGGCAAGGCCGTGATCATGGAGGTTCGGGGCGCCGAGGGGGGCGAGGAGGCCAACCTGTTCGCCCGGGACCTCTACGAGATGTACCGCGCCTACGCCGGCCGCCACGGTTGGAAGATCGAGGTGCTCTCCGAGGACCCGTCCGAACTCGGCGGGATCAACCAGGTCACCTTCGTCGTGCGAGGCGAGGGCGCCTGGCGTCACCTGCGCTTCGAGGGCGGTCCGCACCGGGTCCAGCGGGTGCCGGCCACCGAGAGCCAGGGCCGGGTGCACACCTCCTCGGCGACCGTGGCCGTGCTGGCCGAAGCCGACGAGGTGGAGGTCGACCTCGACCCCGGCGACCTGGTCGTCGACACCTACCGGTCGTCGGGGGCCGGAGGCCAGCACGTCAACACCACCGACTCCGCCGTGCGCATCACCCACCGACCGACCGGGCTGGTGGTGACGATGCAGGACGAGCGCAGCCAGCTGCAGAACCGCGCCCGCGCCCTGCAGGTGCTGCGCGCCCGGCTGCTGCAGCTCGAGCAGGACCGCGCCGCGAGCGCGCTGTCGGCCGAGCGGCGCAGCCAGGTCGGCGGGGGTGGCCGCAGCGAGAAGATCCGCACGTACAACTTCAAGGAGAACCGGGTCACCGACCACCGGATCAGCTTCACGATCCACCGGATGGCCCAGGTGCTCGCCGGCGACCTCGACGACGTCGTCGACGCGCTCGCCGCCGACGAACGTCGCCGCCTCCTCGAAGAAACGTCTGGTTGATCACCTCCGGCCCGTTGGTGCCGGAATGCATCGACGGGTATAACATTTACTACTAATACTTAGCGACGACTCGAGGCGCCATGCCCGGTGACGTGATCGACATCTCCCCCTGGATCGACGACCGCCGTCCGCGTCGCCAGGTCGCCCAAGACCTCGCCGACCGCGAGGGGATATCGGTGGCACAGGCGATGCTTCTGCTCTGCGTGGCCGGCCACGAGGCCGAGCGCGGCGCCCGCAGCCGTCGCCGGGCACCGCGCCGGCTCTCCGCCGCCCGACCCGAGCCGATCGAACCGACCGAACCGTCGCCGTCTCGTCGGGCGGCTGCCGTGCTCGACCAGCTCGGCTCGGTGTCCGACGGCGGGCGGATCGAGCACACCGCCGAGGGCGGCACCCGCCTCACGTGGGAACCCACCCGCGGCGTCGTGATCACGGCGTTGTTCGAACGCGGCAAGCCCGGCACCGTGCGGGCCCATCACCCGTCCGCCGGGGACACGCACTGGGACCTCGACGAGCGCGGGATCGAGTACCTCCGGGTCGCGCTTCGGTCGCTCGTGTCCTCCTGACACCCCCTCAGCTGCGCAGCCGCCCCAACATCACCTCGGTCGACTTCACGAGCGCGACCACCTGGTCGCCGACGGCCAGGTCGAGCGCCTCGACCGCTTCGCGCGTCACCACCGACGTGAGGGTCTGACCGTCGGGGAGCCGGACCTTCACCGACACGAGCACGTCGCCGGGCCCGATCGACACGACGGTCGCCTGCAGTTGGTTACGGGCGCTCACCTGCAGCTCGCCCCCGGCTGTCACGGCTCTCGACCCCAGCGCCCGGTCGAGGAACCGGCGCACGGCCCGGGCGCTCTCGGCCCGCCACTGCGCCACCGGGTCGCCGGCCGCGACGGCGACGAGCCGGTCGATCACCGGGTCGAGGCGAGCCCGCTGTGCGACGAGCAACGGCTCGATTGCACGGCCGGTCCGCGACCGCAGCGCGAGCTTCAGCAGCAGTTCGGTGCGGACGTCGCGCAGGTGCGCGACGGGTTCGTCGAGCCAGGCGTCGGCAGCGGCGCGCCCGGCGGCGGACACGGCGAGCAGATGTCGCTCCCGGCTGCGACCCGTGCCCGTACCGGATCGCACGACGAGCCCCCGTGCCACCAGGTGGTCGAGCGCGCGGTAGGTGAGCGGGCGCGTGAGGGTCCAGATCCGACCGAGCTCGCCGTCGGGGGCGAGGAGCGTGCCGAGCGCCCAGCCGTGCTCCACCCCGTCGGCGACGAGCGCGAGGCAGACCTGCTCGGCCAGCGACAGCGGACGGGTGTCGGCCACGCCGCGAGGGTAGCCATAGTCAGGAAGTTTCTATATCGGAAAACTCTGTGACTATGGTGCTGGCGATGCGTCGAACGGTGCTCGTGGGCCTCGCCCTACTCGCCGCCTGCGGTGACGCCGCGGCACCGGCCATCACGGCACCGGCCATCACGGCAGGGGCCACCACGGCACCGGTCACGACGGCGGTGAGCGGGACGATCCGGGTGTTCGCTGCGTCCTCGCTCACGGGGGCGTTCACCGCCCTCGGTGAGGCCTTCCGCACGGCGAACCCCGGCGCCACGGTCACGTTCAGCTTCGCGGCATCCTCGGCGCTCGTCGCCCAACTCGGCGAGGGTGCCCCCGGCGACGTGTTCGCCTCCGCCGACGAGGCCACCATGGCCAAGCTCGTCGACGCCAAGGGGGCCGCCGGTACGCCGGTCGTGTTCGCCACCAACCGGCTCCAGATCGCGGTCGGTCCCGGCAACCCCACGGGCGTCACGGCGCTCGCCGATCTCGCCCGGCCCGGCCTTGCGGTGGTGTTGTGCGCCCCGCAGGTCCCCTGCGGTCGTTACGCCGCCGAGGCGCTCTCCACGGCCGGCGTCGCCGTCACCCCGAAGAGCCTCGAGGAGAACGTGCGTGCCGTGCTCACGAAGGTGCAGCTCGGCGAGGCCGACGCCGGCATCGTCTACGAGACCGACGTGCGCGCGACCGACGGGAAGGTGACCGGGGTGGCGATCCCCGCCGACCGCAACGTCGTGGCCCGCTACCCGATCGTCGTCACGGCCGGTGCACGAGCGCCGGACGCAGCGCGCGCGTTCGTTGCGTTCACAACCAGTTCCGCGGGGCAGGCCGTCCTCGCCCGCTTCGGCTTCGGCGCCCCGTGAGCCGGCGGCGCGCCGAGGCCCGGCGCCGCACCGGAAACGAGCGCCTGCCGGCGCCGGCGCTGGTGCTCGCGCTCGTCGCCGTCGCCTTCTTCGCCGTGCCCTTCGCCGGCCTGCTGTGGCGCGCCCCATGGTCGGAGGCGTGGTCGATCCTCACCTCGGTCGCCGTGCGCGATGCGCTGCGGTTGTCGCTCGTGTGCTCGCTCAGCGCCACGGCGCTGTCGCTCGGGTTCGGGGTCCCGCTCGCCTGGCTCCTCGCTCGGGGCAGGTTCCCGGGCCGTGGGCTGATCCGGGCGCTGTGCACGCTGTCGATGGTCCTGCCGCCGGTCGTCGGCGGGGTCGCGCTGTTCGCTGCGCTCGGCCGGCGGGGCCTCGTCGGCCGGTGGCTGTACGAGTGGTTCGACGTGACGATCCCCTTCTCGACGCCCGCCGTCGTCATCGCCGAGACCTTCGTGGCGATGCCGTTCCTCGTCCTCACCGTCGAAGCCGCGTTGCGGGGTCTCGACGGCCGGGTCGAGGACGCCGCCCGCACGCTCGGCGCGTCGCGCGGCTACGTGTTCCGGCGGGTGACGCTGCCCGCGATCCGGCCGGCGCTCGGCGCCGGGGCCGTGCTCGCCTGGGCTCGGGCGTTGGGCGAGTTCGGGGCCACGATCACCTTCGCCGGCAACTTCCCGGGCACGACCCAGACCTTGCCGCTCGCGGTGTACCTGTCGCTCGAGACCGATCCCCCCGAAGCGATCGTGCTGTCGCTCGTGCTGATCGCGGTGTCGTTCGCGGTCCTGGTGGGCCTGCGCGACCGGTGGCTCGGCGGCGCCCGGCACGCTCCGGCCGGGCTGCCGTGAGCCTCGACGCCGCCGTCGCGCTGCGGCGCGGCACGCTGTCGCTCGAGGTCGCACTCAACGCCGAGCCCGGCGAGGTCGTGGCCGTCCTCGGCCCCAACGGTGCCGGCAAGACCTCGCTGCTACGCGCCCTCGCCGGGCTCGACGCGCTCGAGACCGGCCATCTCCGCCTCGACGGCGTCGTGCTCGACGACCCGGCCGCCGGGGTGTTCGTGCCCCCGGAACGGCGCCGGGTCGGCGTCGTGTTCCAGGACTACCTGCTGTTCACGCACCTGAGCGCTCGGGACAACGTCGCGTTCGGCCTGCGGGCCCGAGGGCTCGGCCGCCACGAGGCCGCGCGCCGGGCCGAGGCGTGGCTCGACCGGGTCGGCCTCGCCGACCACGCCGGGCACCGGCCCCGCGCGCTGTCCGGCGGGCAGGCCCAGCGCGTCGCCCTGGCCCGCGCCCTCGTCACCGAACCGCACCTGCTGCTGCTCGACGAACCGCTCGCGGCGCTCGACGCCGGCACCCGTGGTGCGGTCCGGCGCGACCTGCGGCGTCACCTCGACGGGTTCGCCGGGGTGACGGTGCTCGTCACCCACGACCCCATCGACGCCCATGCCCTCGCCGACCGGGTGGTCGTCGTCGAGCAGGGCCGGGTGGTACAGGCCGGGACGCTCACCGAGGTGACCGCTCATCCCCGCTCGCGCTACGTCGCCGAGCTCGTGGGGGTGAACCTGCTGGCGGGCCGGGCGGCGGCGGGCACGGTCACCCTCGACGGCGGCGGGATCCTCACCGTCACCGACGATGCCCCGGACGGGCCGGTGCTCGTCGCGCTGCGACCCTCGGCCGTCGCCGTGCATCGGGAGCGGCCCTCGGGCAGCCCTCGCAACGTCTGGGCCGTGGTCGTGACCGACGTCGACCGCCACGCCGACCGGATCCGGCTCCGCCTCGACGGCCCGGTCCCCGTGGTCGCCGAGATCACCACAGCGGCCCTGGCCGAACTCGGGGTGCAGCCCGGCGACGCGGCCTGGGCGTCGGTGAAGGCGACCGAACCGACCGTCTACACCGCCTGAACGACCCGACCCCGGGCCGGAACGACGATCCGAGCCGCCCAGACCACCGCGAGCGCCGACACGACGGCGCCGACGACGAACGCCGTGTGGTACGAGCCGGCGAGGCCGTCGGCCTCGAGCCGGGACACCTGCACGGTCTGCATGAGCTGCACCCCGGCGGCCGAGCCGATCATCACCATCATCTGGCTGGTCGCGGTGGCCACCCCGAGATCCTCGGGGCCGACAGCCGTGGTGAGCATGGCCATGAGCGGCGGGACGATGATCCCCACCCCGAGGCCGGCGAACCCGAGCAGGAGCACGATCGCCACCTCCGCCGTGGTGGCGCCGATGAGCGTCAACGCCAGGCAGGCGATCACGTTGAGCACCACCCCCGCGACCACCACCCGGCGGCTCCCCGCCCGGACCACGAGCCATGCCGCGAGCGGCCCGGCGAGCCCCCACATGACGGGCCGTCCGATCGTGAGCAGGCTGATGTGGGTGGCGCTGTAGCCGTAGAGCTGCGACAGCAGCAGCGGGATGAGTACGTAACCCCCCTGGTACGCGATCTGGCACAACCCCTGCGTGGCGATCGGGATCGTGAACTCCCGCATACGGAAGTACCGCAACGGCAACAGCGGGTTCGTCGCCCGGCGCTCGACGAGCACGAACCCGACGGCGGCGAGCGGGCCTGCGGCCAGCAGCGTCGCGACGATCGGGTGGGACCAGCCCCACAGCGGGCCGCGGTTGATGGCGAACAGCAACGAGAACGCCGAACCGGCGAGCAGCGCCGTGCCCGGCACGTCGAAACGGACACCGGTGCGCCGCCGGGTCACCGGCAGGGTGCGCGCCGCGAGGATCATCGCGAGCGCGGTCAACGGGACCTGGGCGACGAACAGCCAGCGCCAGCCGAACTGGTCGATCACCGGACCGCCCACCACCATGCCCAGCACCGGGCCGCCGGCCATCACCAGCCCCCAGTACCCGAGCGCTTTCACCCGGGCCTCGCGGGGGAACACCTCGCTGATGATCGCCATGCCCGTGGGCGACGTGGACTGCCCGAACACCGCGCTGATGGTGCGGAAGAGGATCGCACTCAGCGCCGTGGGGGCGATCGCGGTGAGCCCGGCGAACACCCCGCACCCGGCGAGGCCGATCAGGTACACCCGGCGCCGGCCGAACAGGTCGCCGAGCTTGCCCGCCGTCGGGCCGAGCACGGCGTAGGCGAGGGTGGGGCCCACGACGAGCCACGACACCGTCGAGGGCTGGGAATCGAAGTCGACGACGAGCCGGGGCACGACGATCGCGAGCACGCTGACGTTGAAGTTGGTGCTGAACAGCCCGAACAGCGCCACCCCGAGCAGGAGCCGTTGGTTCCGCTCGATCGCCACGACCGCAGGTTAGTTGTAGTAGGCAACCATCGCGCCAGCTCGCCCCGGTCAGGTCGGGTTCGCCGGCCGCCCCACCAGTTCGATCCGCGTGCCGTGGACGTGCTCGTGCTCGATGCCGAGGTAGGTCGCGAGCATCGAGCCGTCGGCCCGGCGCACGACGCACTGCGCCGTGTGGCCGGCGGCCAGCAACTCGGCCACGCGACCTTCGAGATCGTCCTGCCACACCCCGATGTGGTGCAGGCCCTCCCCGAGGTGGCGACCCCACGTGCCGTCGTCGCGCGCCTCGATCAACTCGAGGAACGGCGGACCCTCGACCGAGTACACGACGCGCAGGTCGATGTCGACCACCCGACCTTCGTCCTCCACCCCCTGTAGCGGGATGGTCCGGGACTCGCCGAAGGTGAGGCCGAGCACCTTGGCGAAGTGGGCCTTGGCCTCCTCGAGGTCGGTGACGAGCACCCCGACGTGGTAGAGGTTCGTGCCGGTCACGGCGCCATCATGGCTCGAACCCGGGCCAACTCCTCGGGATCGTGCCGTTCGACGAGTACGACGGCATCGTCGAAGCCCGCCTCGGCCAGCTCCGCCAGCACCCCGGCGGCGTCCGGATGGGAGGCGGCCAAGTTCGCAGCGACGGCTCGGCGGCCGCCGGCGTCACGGAACCGCGCGAGACCGGCCCGCAACGTCGCGAGGTCGGTGGATCGAACCGACCCGATCCACCCGTCGAACTCGGTGGCGGCCCGCGTGATCCACCGGCCGTTCGCGAACGCCCCGATGAGCACCGGGGGCCCACCGGCAACCGACGCCCAGGGAGCGAGGCGAACCCTGTCGATCGTCTCGCCCGCCCACCACCGCCGGATGCGGGCGAGGTTGGCGTCGAGGAGACGGAACCGGTCCCCGAACTCGAGCCCCATCGCGACGAAATCGGCCTCCGTCGAACCCGACCCGGCGCCGAAGCAGAACCGGCCGCCGCTCATGAGCTGCACGGTGAGCAGCCGCTGGGCCAACTCGAACGCCGGGCGCAGCGGCACCTGGATCACGCACGAGCCCAGCTCGATCCGGGTGGTGACCGCCGCCGCAGCGGCGAGCGCGGCGATCGGGTCCTGCAGCAGGAACCCCCGGTTGTGGGCGTCGAGCACCCAGGCCGAGTCGAACCCGGCGGCCTCGATCGCCGCGGCGGCCGGCGCCACCGGGCCCGGGCCCAGCGGGAGTGCCACCCCGAGGCGCACCTCAGAGGATCTCGTCGACGAGCGCGACCCGGACGATCGAGATGGCCGGCTTGGGCTGCGCGAACACCTCGGCGCGCTCGGACGAGGCGAGGTACGCCTGCTCTGCGGCGGCGAAGTCGCCGTCGTGGCGCACGTACCAGGTGAACACGCCCGTCTCGCGGTCGAGCACGGCCGACACGATCGTGAACCCGTAGGCCTCCCGCGGGCCGGCGAGGCCCCGCCACCACGCCACCCAGGCGTCCTGGCCGTCACGTTCGGCAGGGAGTTGATAGATGCGTTGCTGCAGCGCCATCGTCGTGCTCCTTCAGGCCAGTTCGGCGATCGCCCGGGCCACCGCGAGGGTGCGCTGTGCGTTGGCGACGTGGAGGTTCTCGATCATCCGGCCGTCGACGGTGACCACGCCCCGCCCCTCGGCGACCGCCGAGTCGAACGCCGCGATCACCCGCTCGGCGTAGGCGACCTCGTCGGCCGACGGCGCCCACACCTCGTTGCACGGCTCGACCTGCCCGGGGTGGATCAGCGTCTTGCCGTCGAAACCCAGCTCGGCGCCCTGCACGCACTCGGCCCGGAACGCGTCGAGGTCCTTCACGTCGTTGAACACCCCGTCGAGGATCACCTTGCCCGCCTCGCGCGCCGCGAGCAGCGCCGTCGCCAGATGGGCGACCAGCGGTGCCCGGCCCGGCACCTGGGCGGCGCGCAGCTCCTTGGCGAGGTCGTTGGTGCCCATCACCAGCACTGCGACGCGCGGATGGGCGGCGATCGCCCGCACGTCGAGGATTGCGGTCGGCGTCTCGACCATCGCCCAGATCGCCATCGCCGCCGGCGCCCCGGCGGCGTCGAGCGCACCGGACACGGCGTCGAGTTGACCGACCGAGGAGACCTTCGGGATCACGACGGCCGCCGCACCGGACGTGGCGGCCGCGGCGAGATCGCCAGCGCCCCAGGGGGTGTCGAGACCGTTGCAGCGGATCGTGATCTCCTTGCGGCCGTAGGCGCCCGAGGCCGCCGCCGCGCAAGCGTTGACCCGCGCCTGCTCCTTCGCGTCGGGGGCGACGGCGTCCTCGAGGTCGAAGATCAGCGCGTCGGCGGGGATGGTCTTGGCCTTCTCGAGCGCCCGCTCGTTCGCAGCGGGCATGTACAGCACGGAGCGGCGGGGCCGCAGGGCATCGCTCATCACACAGGTCCGTTCTCTAGAAGCCGTACGCCGCAGCCAGGTCGGGGTCGCGCGAGGCGAGCTGCCGTGCGAGTTCGACGACCACCCGGCACTGCTTCACCGAGGCGTCGTCCTCCATCTTCCCGTCGAGCATGATCGCCCCGGTGCCGTCACCCATCGCGTCGATGACCCGCAGCGCGTGGGCCACGTCGGACGGCCGGGGGGAGAACACCCGGCGGGCGATGTCGATCTGGGCCGGGTGCAGGCTCCAGGCGCCCACGCAGCCGAGCAGGTAGGCGTTGCGGAACTGGTCCTCGCAGGCGACGGTGTCGGCGATGTCGCCGAACGGCCCGTAGTACGGGAGGATCCCGGCGGTGCCGCAGGCGTCGACCATGCGGGCCAACGTGTAGTGCCACAGGTCCTGCTGGAAGACGGGCCGCGGCGCCCCGGGATCGTCGGCCGACGGGTCCTGGCGCACGACGTAGTCGGGGTGCCCGCCGCCGACCCGGGTGGTCTTCATGCGCCGGTTGGCCGCGAGGTCGGCCGGGCCGAGCGAGAGACCCTGCATCCGGGGCGACGCGAGGCAGATCTCCTCGACGTTGGCCACCCCCCGTGCCGTCTCCAGGATCGCGTGCACGAGCAGGGGCTTCGAGAGCCCGGCCTTGGCCTCGAGCTGTGCGAGCAGACGGTCGACGTAGTGGATGTCCTCGGGCCCTTCGACCTTGGGGATCATCACCACGTCGAGCTTTTCGCCGATCTCGCCGACGAGCGTCGTGAGATCGTCGAGGCACCACGGCGAGTCGAGGCTGTTGACCCGGGTCCACAGCTGGGTGTCCCCCATGTCGACCGTCTTGCCCACCTGCACCAGACCGGCCCGGGCTGCTTCTTTGTCGGCGGCCGGCACCCCGTCCTCGAGGTTGCCGAGCAGCACGTCGACCGTGGGCACGATCTGCGGGAGCTTGGCCACCATCTTCTGGTTGGACGGCGGGAAGAAGTGGATCATGCGGCTCGGTCGGAACGGGATGTCCCGCACGGGGGCGGGGGCGCCGACGGCGAGCGGCCGGAAGAAGTCCCTGGGGCTACGCACGGGCGTGCACGGTACGACCTGGGGCTACCAGCCGTCGACGTAGTGCTTCTTGCGATCGCGCGGCCTCGGTGCCGGGATCAGGTCGAGCATCCGGATCATGCGCTCCCGGGTCTCGGCCGGATCGATCACCTCGTCGTAGGTGTAGCTGCGCGCCGCGTTGAGCGCCAGGCTGCCGGCCCGCAGCCGGTCCGCGAGCTCGTCCCGGCGGGCCCGGCCGTCCTCCACCGGGGGCAGGTCCTGGGGGGGCTGGATCAGCGCCGCCGCCCCCTCGAGCGACATGCCTCCCGCTTCGACCGTCGGCCAGGCGAGGCGCAGGTCCGTCGGCTGCGACAGCCCGCCCATCGCCATCGGCCCGAGGCCGTAGGCCTTGCGCACGTGGACCAGGAACAGCGGCACGGTGCGATGCACCTGGGCCAGCAGGGGGCGCACGTGGTGGCGAGCGATGCCCGAGCGCTCGGCGTCGGGTCCGAGCATGAAACCCGGGTTGTCCATCAACGACACGATCGGCAGGTCGAACGCGTCGGCCAGCCGGATGAACCGGGCCAACTTGTCGCAGGCGTCGGCGTCGAGGGCGCCCGCCACCGGCGAGGCCGGCTGGTTGGCGATCACCGCCACGGCGTGGCCGCCGAGCCGGGCGAGCGCCGTGACGATCGTCGACGCGAACCGGGGCCGCAGCTCAAGCACGGAATCGGCATCGGCGAGCGCCTCGATCACGTGGCGCATGTCGTACACCGCCCGGCGGTTCTCCGGGACGATGTCGCGGATCGAGGCGTGGCGCGCCGACACCGCGCCGTCGGTGCGCTCCAGGAGGAAGTACGACAGGTACCAGCGGGCCAGGTCGGCGCCTTCGGCGTCGTCGTCGATCAACAGATCGATGCCGCCGGTGCGCTCGTGCATCTCCGACGGGGCCAGTTCCTCGGGGGTCATCGACGCCCCGAGGGCGGCTTCCACGAGCGGGGGGCCGGCCATGCCGATCGCGGACCCCCGGGTGGCGAACACGACATCGGAGAACCCGGCGATCGACGCGTTGCCGGCGAACGACCGGCCCGAGACCACCGCGACCGTCGGCACCCAGCCCGACAGCATCGCCATGCCGTCGAACGTGCCGAAGTCAAGGGGCATCCCGGCGTTGCGGAACCCCTCCCCCTGCAGGTTCTGCGCTCGCGCCCCGCCCCCGTCGGCGAAGCACACGAACGGCCAGCGGTGCCGGTAGGCGAGATCGATCACCCGGTCGACCTTGGCGTGGTTGATCCCGGTCTGCGTGCCGCCCCACACCGTGTAGTCGTAGGAGCAGATCGCGACCGGACCGCCGTAGACCGTGCCGAACCCGGCGACGAGCCCGGCCGCCGGTTCGTCGGCCCCACCGGCCAGCACCCCGGTCTCGACGAACGTCCCCTCGTCGAGCACGGCCCCGATGCGCTCGCGCGCCGTGAGCCGGCCCCGGGCGTGCACCTTGGCGACGGCCTCGGGCCGGGCCTCGTCGAAGGCCCGAGCCCGCTCGTCGCGCAGTGCTTCGATCGTTGCGTCGTCCACGGTTGCCTCGCTGCGTCCCCCGTTGGCCCCGGACTGTAGGAGTCGGGCCCGCGACGTCACTACATTCCCGGCGGGGAGGCGAGCGACCGAGGGGGCTCCGTTGGAACAGCCACGTCCCGTCACTGCGCTCGGCGACGTCACCGTCGTCGAGGCCACGACCGGCGTCGCCGGCGGCTACTGCGGGCGGCTGCTCGCCGGCCTCGGGGCTGACGTGATCAAGGTCGAGCCGCCGGATCGGCTCGACGTGGCCCGCCGCGCCGGACCGTTTCCCGAAGACGTGGCAGACCCGGAGCGTTCCGCGTGGCACCGCTACCTCCACGCCGGGAAGCGGTCGGTCTCGTTCGGCGTCGACACCGAGGTGTTCGAGCGGCTGGTGGGCCGAGCCGACGTGTTGATCGACGACGGCTCGTTCGGCACGCCGCCTGCGGTGCGCGACCGGTACGACGCGCTGCTCGCGGACCATCCGCGCCTCGTCGTGGTGGCGTTGTCCCCCTACGGCCTCGCCGGCCCCAAGGCCGCATGGGCCTCGAGCGAGCTCACCGATCTGGCCGCCGGCGGGTGGCTGCAGGCCTCGGCGCCGGGACGGCCGCCGCTCATGCCCGGCACACCGTGCGCCCACCACGCGGCCGGGGTGTTCGCTGCGGTCGGGGCGTTGCTCGCACTGCGCGCCCGGCGCCACACCGGTCGGGGCCAGCTCGTCGAGACCCGCATGAACGAGGCCTTCCTGTCGATGTTGACCGCGCCGACGTCGCTGTACGTGATGGCCGGTCTCGACGGCTACCGCACCGGGGACGGGTACCCGTATGCGATCCACCGGTGCGCCGACGGCCACCTCGGCGTGAGCATCCTCACCCAGACCCATTGGACCGGGCTGTGCGAGCTGATGGGCACCCCCGAGCTCGCCGACGATCCCCGCTTCGCCTCGGGGGTGCAGCGGGCCGATCCGGCCGTCGCCGCCGAACTCGACGCGCGCATCGCCGCCTGGGCGGCCGAGCAGCGGGCCCAGGACGTGTTCGAGCGGGGGCAGGCGATGCGGGTGCCGGTCGCCGTCGTCCCGGCGCCGGCCGAGGTGCTCACCTCGCCGCAGTACGCCGCCCGGGGGTACTGGCACGACGTCGTGGATCCGGATCTCGGTCCGCTGCGATTGCCCGGGCACCCGTTCCGGTTCCGCGACGGTGGCACCGTCGATCCCGGCCCCGCCCCGCACCGCGGGGAGCACGATGCGGTGTTCAGCGCGCTCACACCCGACGAGGAGGCGTGATGGCCGGCGCGCTCGACGGGGTCCGGGTGCTCGACCTGACCGCCTGGCAGGCCGGACCGTTCCTCACCATGGCGCTGGCCGACTTCGGCGCCGACGTGATCAAAATCGAAGCACCGTCGCGACTCGACGGTTGGCGCGGCGCGGCCGGGATGATGGTTGACCTCGCGTACGAGAAGGGCCCGTTGTGGCTCACGATGAACCGCAACAAGCGGGGGATCTCACTCGATCTGCGCTCGGCGGAAGGCCGCGAGCTGTTCCTGCGGCTCGTCGCCGAGGCCGACGTGGTGGTGGAGAACTACACCCCGCGGGTCATGGAGGGGTTCGGCCTCGGCTTCGAGGTCCTGCGGGCCGCGAACGAGCGCATCGTGCTGGTGGCGCTGTCGGGGTTCGGGGCCACCGGCCCGTGGCGGGACTACTCGGCGTTCGCCTTCCCCACCGAGGAGGTCTCGGGTCTCGCGTA
>JBJTVH010000123.1:0-14905 GCA_046081125.1 Acidimicrobiales bacterium | reverse complement strand
CCCGCGCTCGGGCCGGTCGAACTGCGGCGAGGAGACGCCGAGGTCGAGCAGGACGCCGCTGACGGGCGGGACACCGGGATGGTTCGACGAGAGCTCGTGCATGACGCTGGCGAGGTCGGCGAACCGGCGACGGCGCAGGATCACCCGATCGCCGAAACGGGCGAGGCGGGCGCCGGCGGCGGCGAGGGCGTCGGGATCACGGTCGAGACCGACGAGCACGCAGTCGGGTCGGGACTCGAGCAGGAGGGCTGCATGCCCTCCGGCGCCGAGCGTTCCGTCGACCAGTGTTCCCGCCGGAACCGCAGCGAAGGTCGCGACGACCTCCTCCGCCAGGACCGGATCGTGGACGAACCCGTCCTCGTGGGGTTCACCAACGCTCATCGGCAGTCCCCCGGGCAGCGGTTGCTGTCGGGATGTCTCCCCGGCTAGCGAGACGGAAGCGGGCGGAGTTGGGGCTGTCCATCTTGCCGTCCGGGAGACTGCGGATGAGCGTGGTGGGCCCGTGCGGGCGGGTCCTCACCGGCTGTCGTCGGGTCGTGTCCTCGGCGCTCCTTTCGGTCGTGGTGTTCCTCGGGTCGGGGCGGGTGATCGCCGGGGCGGGTCGCTCATGCACCGCGGATCGCAGCGGTGCCGCGCGCCCGGCGGTCGTCGTAGGAAGCGGGGTTCCAGATCTCGACCCGGTCGATCGAGCCGGCGACGACGACCTTGCTCCCCGGCTCGAGGCCGGCGAACTCGCGCAGGTCGCGTTCGACGAGCACCCGGCCCTGGGCGTCGACGGCGACCTCGAAGGCGTTGTGGGCGAACGCCCGCCATTCGTCACGAGAGATCTCACCCCGCTTCATGCGCTCCGTCGTCTCCTTGGCTTGCTGGTCGAAGTCGTCACGGGTGAACACGTCGATGCACCCGTCGGCCCCGAGGGTGAGGAAGCACGAGGGTTCGAAACGGGGCCGGAACCCGGACGGCAACGCCAGACGACCCTTCGGGTCGAGCTGTCGCTCGTGGCGTCCGACGAACACGGTTCCGCTCGCTCCTCATGCCTGATCCCCCTCGAGGGGTTGGTTTCCGCCGTGAGGACTGCACACGCAGCCCCACTTCGCCCCACTTTGAACCCCTCATGCCCCCCTGTCAACCCACTTCGCGCCACTTTCTTCCCCTTCACGCCCCCGGCGCCCCACCCGAGACGGGACAAGAGCGGTCGCTTGTCGTGTCGTCGAGAGCGGTCGCTGTCGCCAGCGGGCGCGCGACAGGGCCCCCGAGCAGGCACGACGCGATGCGCGCGGCACGATCGACCGGGATACGTGCGGCCGGGCCCGCTGCACTTGACACCGCCACGATGCGAGCCGGCCGAGGTGGACCCAAAGGCCGAAGGCGGAGCGGATCCTCGCGATGACGGCAGGGCGGCCGGCGCGACGAACCAGGGCGGTCTCCGCCCGCCCGATGCAACCAGTGCCCCTGGACCCTATGCGCTCAGAGTGGTTTCACGCGCGCTCCACGTGAAACCGGAGCGGTCAGGCCCGGATGGTCACATCGCCGCAAGCTTCGCGGCGCACGGGCCCGGGGGGACCGACCCCCGTGCACAGCCGGTACACCCCGGGTTCGAGTCGCCCCGGCAACACGAACACCTGCGGCTGGGAGAGCCGAGACGAGATCGCCGGCGCGGCGACCGTACGGCCCGGCGACGCCAACGACGGCCCGCCGAAGCGCTCGTCGATCAACCAGGCCACCGTGATGTCATTGCGCCGCAACGACGCCAACGTGCCCTTCACATCGGTCTCGGCACCGCCCGCCGTCGTGACGGTCACCCGCTCGCCGGGGGCCGCCGCGGCGGGCGCCACCTCGAGCACCACGCCGGGCGCGGCCGGCAGCGTCACCACCGGCGACGCGTCCTCACGCCCACATCCGCCCACCCCCACGCCTGCGACGATCAGCGCAACGACGGCCCCCACGAGGGTTCGGCTTCCGGCCTCCGGCCCGAAGCCTTCGATCCCCCGTCGACGGTGTGTCACGCCCCGAACGTACCGGTGAGCAGGCGCTCGAGCGCGGCATCGTCGGCTTCGTGGACCGCACCCGCCAAGGCTGCGGTGAGCGCCGCCTTCGCCTCGCCGCCGAGCGCCAGCAGACCGGCGAGCGCGCCCGGATCCCATCGGCGGTACAGCGCGCTCTGGAGACGGACCCCGGCTCTCGTCCGGCGCTGGCTCACCCCGACGGCCTTGCGGCCGGCGACCACCACCTCACCAGGCCCGAGGCCGACGAAGCACACCAGCGACGACCACGCCGAGCGCACCATGCCCGACCGGTGCACCACGGCGTCGGGCCCGAGCGCGGCCGCCCACGCCTCGCCGAGCCACCACGCAGCCCGCCCGACGTCGTCGGACCACCGCTCATGGCCGGGCGGTACCAGCACGTCGACCCACAGCACCTCCCCGGGCACCAGCAGCACCGCTCCCCCGCCGCTGCGGCGCCGCACCACCTCGACACCGGACCGCTCGCACGCCTCGCCGTCCACGACGTCGAGCGCCTGCGCCGACCCGAGCACCAACGCCGGACGATCGACCTCGTGGACCCACACCGTCGGCACCAGCGGATCGGGCCAGTCCCGGGCATGGAACGCTGAGGCGGGCCCCCGATGGCGCTCGACGCGCCACCGGTCCGTCACGAGGCCTTCGCCAGGTACGGCTTCCAGGCCTCGGGTACCCGGCTGACGGCCACGACCACCCAGGTGGCCTCCCGCGGGGGCCGGGGCACGCGGCGCAGCCGCATGTTGGCCTCCTCGGGCGTGCGGTCGCGCTTGTGCAGGTTGCACGGCCGGCACGCCGCGGTGACGTTCTCCCAGATGTGCTGGCCACCGCGGCTGCGCGGCATCACGTGGTCGATCGAATCCGCGGCACCACCGCAGTACTGACAGCGATGGTCGTCCCGGGCGAACACCGCCCGGCGCGACAGCGCCACCCGGCGGCTGTAGGGCACCTTCACGACGTAGCGCAACCGGATCACGAGCGGGGTGGGCAGGCTGGCTCTCGCCGATCGCAGGTGGGAGCCATCGTCGGCGAGCAGATCGGCTTTGTCCTCGAGGATCAGGCAGGCGGCCCGACGCACCGACACGACGGAGAGCGGCTCGTAGGTCGCATTGAGGACGAGCGCGCTCTGCACGGCCGGAACCTACCGACGCCCTCGTCGGCGTCTCGACGGGTTTCCCCGCTGGCGGCGGCGCTCGGCACGGCACCAGTCGAGGTACTGCACCAGATCGGCACCGTCGGGATGGGGCACGCCGTCACCGTACTGGGTCTGCAGGCGGAACCGCAGGTAGCCGGCCGGCGGGGCCGGCACCGGCGGCCAACGCCGCCACCAGCCGCCGGGCGCCAGGCGCGCCGCCTGGCCGAGTGCGACCGCCCACAGGCGGGGGCGGCGCACCACGGCCAGGACGGCGGCGCGGCTCAGCGGCGCTGCTGTTCGGCCCACGCGCCGGTATCGGCCTTGGGCTCCTTGGGCAACCCGAGCACCATCTCGCCGATGATGTTGCGCTGCACCTGCGACGTGCCGGCGTAGATCGTCCCGGCCCGTGCGTTGAGGAACGTGTTCGCCCACGACATCGACGAGTTCGGCGCACCGGCGTCGTCGGTCTGGAACGAGCTCGACGGCCGCCGGCCGGTGGGCGCGAGCGCCTCGGCTCCGAGGATGTCCACCGACAGCTCGGTGACGATCCGGTGGTATTCGCTCCAGTACAGCTTGAAGATCCCTCCGTCCGGGCCCGGGTGGTGGCCGGCGAGGAAGCGGGTCAAGGTGCGCATCCCCAGGTAGCGCATGATCTGCACCTTCGAATGGCACCAGGCCAGGCGCTGGCGGATCAGCGGGTCGTCGGCCTTGCCGTTGGCCCGCGCGAGCGCGACGAGGCGGTCGAGTTCGGCCTGGAACCGCACCGGCATCGTGGCCGCCGCCTCCCCTCGCTCGTAGCCCAGCAGCGTCATCGCCACCGCCCAGCCGTTGTTCACGCCGCCCACGACGTTCTCCTTCGGCGTCACCGCGTCGGTGAAGAACGTCTCGTTGAACTCCGAGTCGCCCGACATCATCTTGATCGGCCGCACCTCGACACCGGGCTGGCGCATGTCGACGAGCAGGAACGTGATCCCCTTGTGCTTGGGGGACTCGGGGTCGGTGCGGGCGAGTACGAAGATGTGGTCGGCCAGGTGCCCGGCGGAGGTCCAGATCTTCTGACCGTTGATCACCCACTGGTCACCGTCGAGCACGGCGCGCACCCCGAGGTTGGCGAGGTCGCTGCCGGCGTTCGGCTCGCTGTAACCCTGGCACCACGTGTGCTCGCCCGACAGCAGCTTGGGCAGGTAATGCGCCTTCTGCTCGTCGGTACCCCACTGCAGCAGCGTGTTGCCGAGCATCGTGATGCTGAACGCGTCGTTCGGGCCCCCGGTGGGCACCCCCGCCTTGGCGAACTCCTCGGCCAGGATCACCTGCTCGAGCGGCGTGAGCCCCGCCCCGCCGAACGCGCTCGGCCATCCCGGCGCCAGGTAGCCCGCCTCGTACAGGGTGTGGCGCCACTCCTCGACGAACCGGTCGAGCGCCTCGCCTTCGAGCGCTCCGATCCCTCCCCAGTTCCTGGGCAGCTTCTCGGCCAGGAAGGCCTGGACCTTCTCGCGGTAACGCTCGGCTTCGGCGGTATACGCAGGCAGCATGGGGCCGGATGCTACGCAGCGCCGCCTGCGGCGCGACGGCTCGGCGTAACGGCTCGGCGCGACGGCTCGGCGAGACGGCTCGGCATGCCGGCGCAAGGTGCTAGGCAGAGGGTCATGCCCGCCTACTTCATCGCCTGCTCCGACGTCATCGACCGCGACGAACTCAACCGCTACCTCGCCGGCGCCCCCGCCTCCATGGCCGGACGCGAGATCAAGGTCCTCGTGTTCGACGAGCAGACCGAGTCCGTCGAGGGCAAGGCCCCGCACCGCACCGTCGTGCTCGAGTTCCCCGACAAGGCCGCCGCCATGGACTGGTACAACTCCGACGTCTACCAGGCCGTCGTCGGCCACCGGCTCGCCGCCACCGCCAACGGCTTCGCCGCCCTCGTGCAGGGCTTCGGCTCCTAGGCCAGCACGAGTCCGGCTGCGCCCACGAGCGGCCCGTGGTCGCCGAGGCCGGCCTGCTCGATACGCAGAACCCGGGCGTAGGAGATCCGGGCGAGCCGTTCGGCTTCCGCGCGCGCAGCGGCGAAGAACGGCTCACCGAACCCGAGCGCGACCGACCCCGCGATCACGGCGAGCGGTAGGTCCAGCAGGACGGCCACCTCGGCCACGGCCCGGCCCACGAGCGTGCCGGTCCGGGCGATCACTTGCGGGCCGGCCTGCGTCGCCGGGCGGCCAGTGATCGCTGCGATCGCCGTCCCGGACGCCTCGGCTTCGAGGCAGCCCTGCGAGCCGCACACGCACGGCCGCCCGCCCGGCACCACGACGAGGTGCCCGATGTGGCCGGCGTTCCCCGCTGCGCCGTGGAGCACCCGGCCGTCGACGACGAGGCCGCCGCCGACGCCGGTCGACACCACCATCGCCAGGTACGTCGCCTCGCCCCGGGCGGCGCCCCGCCAGCCTTCTCCGACCGCGAGCGCCTTTGCGTCGTTGTCGATCACCACTGGCAGACCGGTGAGCGCGGCGAGCCGGTCCCGCAACGGGAACCCCCGCCAGCCGCCGATGTTCAGCGGGCTCACCGTGGCGCCCCCCGGGGTCATCGGCCCGGCACAGCCGCACCCGAGCCCGACCGGCGCCTCGGGGGCCAGCGCAAGGACCTCGGTGACGAGCGCCGCGAGCCCGGGCCACGGATCGGCGGTGACCGTCGGCGCTCGACGGGCCATCACCACCGTGCCGTCGCCGTCGACGAGGCCCACGTCGAGCTTCGTGCCGCCGATGTCGACGGCGAGGGCGAGCGTCACGTCCCGGGACTGTACGGAACGGTTCCGGCCCGCCCCGATCCGCACGGCGGGAAACGGCCCGATAGGTTGCGGCCATGTCCGCCGCGACCACCGAGGCCGCGAGCCTTTCGGAGCTGTTCCGCGCCATCGTCGACAACGTCGAGCAGGTGATCCAAGGCAAGCCCGAGGTGGTGGAGCTGGCGCTGCTGTGCCTGCTGGCCGAGGGCCACCTGCTCGTCGAGGACGTGCCCGGCGTCGGCAAGACCAGCCTCGCAAAGGCCCTCGCCGCCTCGCTCCAGTGCTCCTGGAAACGTGTCCAGTTCACGCCGGACCTGCTCCCGTCCGACGTGGTGGGCGTCTCGGTCTGGCAACGGTCCTCGGACACCTTCGAGTTCCGTCCCGGCCCCATCTTCGCCAACCTCGTCCTCGCCGACGAGATCAACCGGGCGTCACCCAAGACGCAGGCCGCGCTGCTCGAGGCCATGGAGGAGGGCCAGGTCACCGTCGACGGCACGAGCTACCGCCTCGTTCAGCCGTTCATGGTGCTCGCCACCCAGAACCCGATCGAGCACGAGGGCACCTTCCCGCTGCCCGAGAGCCAGCTCGACCGGTTCCTCATGCGGCTCTCGATGGGGTACCCCACCCGCGACGCCGAACTGCAGATCCTCGACACCCACGGCTCCCCCGGGGCCCTCGCCGGCCTGCGGCCGGTGTGCACCGCCGCCCAGGTGATCGGGATGATCCACGCCGTGCGGTCGGTCCACGTCGCCCCGGCGGTCAAGCACTACCTCGTCGACGTCGCCGACGCGACCCGCCGCCATCCGGCGGTTCAGCTCGGCATGTCCCCCCGGGCCTCGCTCGCGCTGCTGCGGGCGAGCCGGGCCCGGGCGGCAGCCGCCGGGCGCGACCACGCGCTCCCCGACGACGTCAAGGCCCTCGCCGAGCCCGTCATCGGACACCGCCTGCTGCTGTCGGCCGATGCCCAGCTCCAGGGGCTCCCGGTGGCGCGGGTGGTGGCCGAAGTGCTCGCTGCGGTCCCGGTCCCGACGAGGTAGCCCGATGCCCACCCGCCAGGGATGGTCGCTGCTGATCGCTGCGGCACCGGCGCTCGTCGCCGCCCGATTGTTCGGCGTGTTCGAGCTCTACCTGCTCTCGAGCGCAGTTGCCGTGCTCGTGGTGCTGGCGGTCCTCCACGTGCGCCTCGCCCGGGTCGCCATCGACGTCGAGCGCGGCGTGCACCCCCTCCGGGTGCACGCCGGGGAGAGCACCCGCATCGAGCTGGCCGTCGGCAACCCGGGCCGGCGGCGTACGCCGCCGCTGCGCATCATCGACCCGATCGGCCGCACGGCGGGGCCCCGCCTGCAGCTCGCACCGCTCGCCGGCGGGCAGCGGGCCCGGGTGGCGTACCACCTGCCGACGACCCGCCGGGGCCGGGTGCCCGTCGGGCCGATGCAGGCAGAGGTGATCGACCCGTTCGGCCTCGCCCGGCGGCGGGTTCGGGTGGCCGGCGCGACCGACGTCACCGTCTACCCCGCGGTGGAGCTGGTGCCGGCGCTGGGCACCGGCGGCGATCAGGATCCGTCGGGGAACGCCGTGCGGCACAACGCGATCGGCAGCAAGGGCGAGGAGTTCTTTGGCCTGCGGGAGTACGCGGTGGGCGACGAGTTGCGCCGCATCCACTGGCGCTCGAGCGCCCGCCGGGGCGGGGAGCTGCTCGTGCGGCAGGACGAGAGGCCCTGGGCCGACCGCACCACGATCGTGCTCGACGCCCGGGCCTCGGCGTACACCCCCGAGGGCTTCGAGCGGGCGGTGTCGAGCGCAGCGAGCGTCGTCGAGGCCGCCCACCGGGCCCGCCACACCGTGCAGTTCTGCTCCACCGACGGCCGCGACACCGGCGGTGGCAGCGGGCTGGGTCACACCGAAGCCGTGATGGAGTACCTGGCGATGGTGGCGCCCGGGGGCGGTTCGCTGCGGGCCCTGCTGTCACCGCTGGGCCGGGGTGGCCAGGGGGGCACCCTCATCGTGGTGACCGGCCGCCTCACCCCGGTCGAGCTCGCCGTGGTGAACGGGATGCGCCGCCGCTACAACGCCGTCGTCGTCATCGTCCACGAGGGCCCGATGCCTCCGGCGGTGAACTCCTCGCGGCTGCGCCTGCTCGACCGGACCGGCGCGGCCGGTCTCGCCGAGGCCTGGGCCGGCGCCGCCCGCCGGCGCCCGGGGGTGCCGGCATGACGGCGACGCTCTCCCCGCCGACCCCGGCCGCGCCGCCCGCCGGGGCGGCCTCCCCGGCCCGGGGCGGGTCGGGAGCCGGCGGGAGGACCGGTCCGTCCGTGAGCCCGCTGCTGGCCGAGGGGGCGCTGTTCGCCCTGAGCATCGCGACCGCTGCCGGTTTCTGCCGGGTGTTCCTGGGCTGGACCCACCTGGCGCCCATGGTCCTCACCGCCGGCATCGCCCACCTGCTCGCCGCCGTGGCCCGCCGGCGCCGCTGGCACCCGGTGCTGGCCGCCGTCGCGTCGCTCGTGGGGATGGCGGTCACCGTCGCCGTCGTGCGCTACCGGGACACGACCACGTTCCTGCTGCCCTCGTCGGCGACGTGGGACCTCGCGTACGACGAGCTGTCGAGGGCCTGGTCGGCCTTCCCCACCGCTGTCGCCCCGGTGCCCACCGAGGGCGGCTTCCTCGCTGCGGCCATGGTGGCGATCTGGGTCACGGCGTCGCTCTCGGACGCGATCGCGTTCCGGCTGCGGCTGGCGTTCGAGGCGATCCTGCCGGCCGGGGTGCTGTTCGTGTTCTGCTCGGCCATCGGCGCCGACCGCAACCGCCTGGTGGTGACCGCCTGCTGGGTGATGGCGGCCGTGGTCTCGGTCGTGGCGCTGCGCACCTGGCGCGACGGGGCCCGCAGCGGTTGGCTCGCCGGCGGTCGCCGCCGAGCGGTCGCGTCCTCGGTCCGCACCGGAGCCGTGCTCGGCGCGGGGGCGCTCGCCGTCGGCCTGCTCGTCGGACCGGCCCTGCCCGGCGCCGGCGACCGTCCGGTCATCGAGACCAAGCAGTCGAGCGGTGGGCGTCGCGTCGCCGACAACCCGTTCGTGACGCTCCGCAGCCGACTGTCGAGCCCGACCACTGCGGAGCTGTTCCGGGTCCGCAGCGACCACAAGTCGTACTGGCGCCTCAACTCGCTCGACACCTTCGACGGCACGGCATGGACGCTGTCCGATGCGCTGCGCGACGGCGACGACCGCATCAGCGAGGGCGCCGAGCCCCCGGCGGCACTGAGCGAGGCCGTCTCCCAGGTGATCACCGTCGGCGAGTTCGACTCGGCCTGGGTGCCCATGGCGTACCGGCCCATCGAACTGTCGGGCCTGACCGGGGTGTCCTACAACGCCACCACCGGTGCCGCACAGGTGGCCCGTGGCCGGCTCAGCCAAGGCACGACCTACACCGTGGTGTCCCGGGTGCCGTCCGCCGTCACCCCCGACGCGTTGCGCTCGGCTGCGGTCCCGGCCCGGATCGACCGCCGATGGACGGCGCTGCCGACCGCCTTCCCGAGCCGACTGGGCGACCTCGCTCGCCAGATCGCGCTCGGCCAGGCCACCCCGTACGACCAAGCCGTTGCACTGCAACAGTTCTTCCGCAACAACTTCACCTACGACCTGCGCGTCGGCGCCGGGTCGAGCACGAACGCGCTCGTGACCTTCCTCGAGAACCGGCGGGGCTACTGCGAACAGTTCGCCAGCGCGTTCGCAGCGTTCGCCCGCGCGCTCGGCATACCGGCGCGGGTGGCCGTCGGCTACACCTCCGGTGTCACCACCGGTGACGGTGCCTTCAGCGTCCAGGGCCGGCACGCCCACGCGTGGCCCGAGGTCTACTTCGACGGGGTGGGCTGGCTCGCTTTCGAGCCGACCCCGAGCCGCGGCAACCCCGACGCCGAGACCTACACCTTCGTCCAGGGCCAGCAGGTCGACGAGGCACCGGCGGCCACGACCGACACGACGTTGCCGGCCGATGCCGAGACCCCCACGCCCGACACGCTGCCGCCGTTGTCGTTCAACCTCGAGGACTTCCTGCCGGCCGGCGGCTCGGCCACCACGGCGACCGGCGCTGGCGACGACGGCGGGTGGGACGTGCCGTGGCCTGCGGTCGGGGCGGTGACGGCACTGGTCGCGTTCGGCGCCGGCTGGCTGCTCGGCGTGCCGGCGCTGCACCGGCGGCGCTGGTCGAAACGCCGCAACGCCGCGGCGACAGCCAACGAGCGGATCCTGCTCAGCTGGGACCAGGCTCGCGTGACCCTCGCCGCCGCCGGCGTTCGGGTACCGGCGAGCGACACCCCGCAAGAAGTGGCCGCCCGGCTGCGCCGCACCCCCCGGGTCGACGCCGACGCCCTGCGCACGCTCACCGCGACGGTGACCGCAGCCGCCTACGGACCAGGCGCCGTCGGGGCCGACGACGAGCGATCGGCCGCCGAGGCCGGGCGCCGGATCGCCGCCGGGTTGGCGCAGGGGACCCCGTGGTTCACCCGGGCCCGCCGCCGAGCGAACGTCCGCAGCCTCCTTCGCCCGCTCCCGGGCGATCCCGTCGCCCGGTAGGCCGACCCGGCGGGTCGTCGTTCGTCGTCGCCCGTTCTTCTCCGGGCTCTTCGTTGCCGGCCCGTCGTTGCCGGCCCTTCGTCAGCTGAACGTCAGTCCGACGTCGGACCCGACGGCCCACGCCGCCCGGTGCGAAGGTTCGCCGACACCTGCTCGAGCCCCGCCTTGCCCATGGCCCGAAGGTTCTTCTCGATCACGAACGCCGCCACCAGCATGATCAGGAATCCGACGAACGCCACGGCGAAATGCACCTGCAGCGTTGCGACCAGGAACGCGAGCCCGGCGATCAGCAGACCCACCGAGAGCACCACCCGGCGCACGGCGTGCCGGTACAGGGTGGTCTGGGACACGCGCTGGGAGAACGCAGGGTCGCTCTCGTAGAACTGCTGCTCGATCTGCGAAAGGATCCGCTGTTCTTCTTCGGAGAGCGGCATCAGTCTGTCCCCTCGTCCTCCGTCTCGGCTCTCCGGATCATCCCACACCCGGCACCGATCGACAACGCGCCACGGGCGATCGAGGGCAATCAGACCGTTCGGTGCGGTGCGGGTCACTGCGACCGGCCGTCGCGGCCGGGGGTCCGGTCGGTGCCCTCGTCATCGGGACCCCACGGCGCGTCGCCCGGGCGCGCGGCGCGCATGCGTGCGTCCGCGAGCAGGCGGGCCGGGCCGATCGCAGCCGACCCGAAGCGTCGGCGCACGGCATCGATCGCGCTCGACGCGTCCTCCCACGCAACCGACGATCCAACCGACGACGGCATCGGGACGGCACCGGCATCGGGGGCCGCAGGCGCCGTGGCGAACAGTTCATCGAAGCGGAGCTGGCGGGCCGGCCGCTCCCCCAGCTGGCTGACGGCGACGCCGAGCAACCGAACGCCGCGCCCGATGTCGATCTTCGCGAGCAGCGGCCGAGCGAGTGCGAGCAGGGCCGGGGCGGCGCTCTCGGCCTGGGCTGCCGTCATCGAGCGCGTGACCGTCTCGAACGATGCGAAACGCACCTTGACCGTCACGGTCCGGCCGGCGCGCTCGTGGGCGC
Source organism: Acidimicrobiales bacterium (assembly GCA_046081125.1). Classification (GTDB taxonomy): domain Bacteria; phylum Actinomycetota; class Acidimicrobiia; order Acidimicrobiales; family Ilumatobacteraceae; genus JBEIFW01. The sequence goes on along the minus strand of JBJTVH010000123.1, from coordinate 3,382 downwards.
GCAGCCGGGCGGCGACTGCGTCGACCATACGAACGAGCTCGGTGTCGAGCGCCTCGGGTGCGCTCAGGTCCACCGCGAAGGTCTGCTCGTGCCCGATCGACTTCGCCGCCCGGTCGGGCACGACCGGGCGGTCGTCGATCCCCTGGGCGAGGGCGTAGAGGTGGCGGCCCGCCGTGGCCCCCAGCGATGCGACGAGCGCCGATTCCGACGTCGCCGCGACGTCGCCGACCGTCGTGATCCCCAACCGCTGCAGGCGTTCGAGGGTCTTCGGACCGACGCCCCACAGCACCTCGACCGGCTTGGGGTGCAGGAACGCCAGCTCGCCGCCCCGAGGCACTTCGACCACCCCGGCACCGGGTCGGATCCCGCCCGGGGTCGCCCGGGGTTTGGCCGCTTCGGACGCCAGCTTGGCGAGGAACTTCGACGCCGCAACCCCCACCGAGCAGACCAGACCCGTCGCGTCCCGGACCGATCGGCGAAGCTGCGTGCCGATCGTGACGCCGTCCCCGAGCCGGCGGCGAGCGCCGGTCACGTCGAGGAACGCCTCGTCGAGCGCAATCGGCTCGACGGTCGGGGTCACTGCGGCGAACACCTCGTGCACCTGCCGGCTGACCTGCGCATAGTGCGCGTGATCGCCGGCCAGGAACACTGCATCGGGGCAGAGCCGCCGAGCTTGCGCCGAGGCCATGGCCGACGAGATCCCGTAGCGGCGCGCCTCGTAGGAGGCGGCGGCGACCACCCCGCGCTCGCCGGTGCCGCCCACCACGACCGGGCGACCGCGCAGCTCCGGCCGCCGCAACAGCTCGACGGACACGTAGAACGCGTCCATGTCGACGTGCAGGATCGTGCGGGCACCGGCCGTCATGGCCGCCGCAGTGCTCGCCCCTGACGGCCCCGCAGCCGGTCGCGCCAACCCCAGCGGGCCACGAGGAGCATCGCTTCGCCGATGATCCGCCACGACATCTTCGACGTCCCGCGCACTCGGTCGCGAAACACGATCGGCACCTCGACGATGCGGCCCCTGGCCCGCACCACCCGGTACGCCAACTCGACCTGGAACGCGTACCCCTCGGCTCCGACGGTGCTGAGGTCGATCCGGCGGAGCGTGTCGGCGCGAAAGGCGCGAAAGCCACTCGTTGCGTCGTTGACGGCGAGCCCGAGCACGGCGGCCGCGTATCGGTTCCCCCATCGCGACAGCATCCGCCGGGTCCAGGGCCAGTCCGGGATCGACCCGCCGGGCACGTAGCGCGAACCGATGGCCAGGTCGGCACCCACGACCCGCACGGCGCCGACGAGCGCCGGTAGGTCGGCCGGGTCGTGCGACAGGTCGGCGTCCATCTCGACGAGTACGTCGTACCCCGCAGCCAGGCCGCTCCCGAAGCCGTCCAGGTACGCAGCACCGAGACCCCGCTTGGCCGTCCGGCGGATCACCGAGATCCTCCCGAGCCGTTCGCCCACCTTGTCGGCGAGGTCGGCCGTGCCGTCGGGGCTCCCGTCGTCGACGACGAGCACGTCGGCGTCGGGTAGGTGACGCCGGATCGCCTCGAGCACCTCCACGACGTTGTCCGCCTCGTCGTAGGTGGGCAGTACCACCAGTGTGCGCAGGTCGTCCGCCACCGGTCGCAGGGCCACCGGTCGCAGTGTAGGTGCGGACCCCGCCGTAGGATCGCCAACCGTGCCCGTTCCCGAGCCCGAGCGCCCGCTGTCGGCCCTGCCCTCGCCGGCCGCCCGTATTGCGGCATTCCTGGCGATCCTGATCGCCGGGGTGGCCGGCGGCCTGATCGGTTACGGCTTCGTCGATCTGCAGTGCACCGGCGACTGCGGCACCGCAACGGCGATCGGCGCGGCGATCGGCGCGGTGCTCGCCGCGGCGGGCACCGCCTTGGTCGCCGTGCTCGTGCTCCGAGCGATGGGGGAATGGCGCCGCCTCGACGCCGACGACCCCGGCCGACCGTGAGCGCCGGCGCTCTCGACGACGCGCTGCTCGACCTCGCGGTGGACCTCGCCGGTCGGGCGGCCGCCCTGGCCTTCGAGGGCCGGCGACGGGGCGTGCCGGCCGCAGGGACCAAGTCGACCGGCACGGACATGGTCACCGAGTTCGACCGGGCGTGCGAATCCCTGATCGTCAGCGGGCTGCGCACCGCTCGGCCCGACGACGCGATCGTCGGTGAAGAAGGCACCGCCGACCGGGGGTCGAGCGGCATCACCTGGTTCGTCGATCCGATCGACGGCACCACCAACTTCCTGTACGACCTGCCGGGCTGGGCGGTGTCGATCGCAGCCGCCGATCCCGATGGCATGGTGATCGGCGTCGTCGCCGTCCCCTCGCTCGGCGAGACGTACACGGCGGTGCGCAGCCGGGGGGCCTGGCGCAACGGCGAGCCGATCAGCGTGGGGTCGGTCACCCACCTCGGCGAGGCGCTCGTGGCCACCGGGTTCGGGTACGCCCCCGAACGTCGCCGCCGCCAGGCGGCGCTGCTGACCACCGTCCTGCCGGCCGTGCGCGACGTCCGACGGCTCGGCGCCGCCTCGGTCGATCTCTGCCACGTGGCGTGCGGTCGGGTCGATGCCTACTTCGAGGAGGGCCTCGGTCCGTGGGACCTCGCCGCGGGGGCTCTCGTCGCCCGAGAGGCCGGTGCGGTCACCACCGACTTCGCCGGAGCGCCCGCCCGCCCCGAGGAGGTGCTCGCCACCTCGCCAGCCCTTGCGGCGGCGCTGCGCGGCCTGCTCGCCGAGGCCGGCGCACCGGTGCGCCACGATCCCCACCTGCCCTGACCCGGCCGGGTGGCGTCGCCTGGCACCACCGTGCGTGCCACCATTGCGCCCGTGGGCACCCGCATCCTGACCGTCGAGGACGACGAGCGCATCCGCACCTCGGTCCGCATGGCCCTCGAGGACGAAGGCTGGACGGTGGACGAGGCCGCCAGCGGCGAGGCCGCCGTCGACGCCTTCGCCCAGCACGCCCCCGACGTGGTGCTGATCGACATCATGCTGCCGGGTATGGACGGCTTCGAGCTGTGCCGGTCGTTGCGCCGCAACAGCGACGTGCCGATCGTGATGGTCACCGCCCGGGCCGACACCCACGACGTGGTCGCAGGGCTCGAAGCGGGCGCCGACGACTACCTGACCAAGCCGTTCGCCCCGAAAGAGCTCTCCGCTCGGATCCGGGCCCTGCTGCGGCGGGCCAAGCCGGCCGGGCCGGGCCATCACAAGCTGGTGTTCGGCGATCTCGAGATCGTGCCCGACGAGGGCAAGGTGCTCCTCGCCAAGCGCGACCTGCACCTCACTAAGACCGAGTTCCGGCTCCTGTGCGAGCTCGCGTCGAGCCCGGGCAAGGTATTCAGCCGCGAGTCCCTGCTCGACCGCGTCTGGGGCTACGGGT
>JBJTVH010000122.1:0-24025 GCA_046081125.1 Acidimicrobiales bacterium | reverse complement strand
CGACCTCCTCTGGGGGGTCGAAAACACCCTGCTGTCGCGGGCCGTGAAGGCGGGGCTGTTCAGTCCGTACGTGTCGGCGGAGCTCAAGAACCTCAAGCCCGATCTCACCGGCATCGCCCCCAATGGGATCGCCACGCCCGTGGATTACGGGGACGTGTGCGTGAATATCGACAAGGCCAAGTTCCCCGGCGGCGCACCCAAGACCCTCGACGATCTCGTCGCTCCGGCGGCCAGAGGCAAGCTCGTCGTGCAGAACCCGGCGACGTCCTCGACGGGACTGGCGTTCTTGTTGGCGACCGTGGCCGCGAAGGGTGACGGCTGGAAGGACTACTGGAAGGCTCTGCGCGCCAACGACGTCAAGGTCGTCGACGGCTGGACCCAGGCCTACCAGACCGAATTCTCCGGCTCGGCCGGCAAAGGTCCCCGGCCACTGGTGGTCAGCTACGCCTCGAGCCCACCGGCCGAGGTCGTGTTCGCCGAGGACCCCAAGCCGACCGAAGCCCCGACCGCCGCGATGACCGACGGCTGCTTCCGCCAGGTCGAGTTCGTCGGGATCCTGAAGGGCACGCGCCACGAGGCCGCAGCCCGTGCGGTGGTCGATTTCCTGGTGTCGAAGAAGTTCCAGGAGGACATGCCGCTCAACATGTTCGTGTTCCCCGCCCGGGCTGATGCCGCCGTGCCCGACGAGTTCACGAAGTGGGCGGCGACGGTGCCATCGCCCCTGACGGTGCCGCCGGGCCAGATCGACGCCAACCGTGAGCGCTGGATCGAGGAGTGGACATCGATCGTCCTGCGATGACGCCGTGGGGCCGGCGGGTCGCCCCGGCCCTCGCCGTCCTGCCGGTCGGCTTTCTCGCGCTGCTCTTCGCCTGGCCGCTCGGCGAGGTGTTGGTCCGGGGGCTGTCGTGGTCGGCGCTCGTGGACGTGGTCGGCGATGCCGACGTGCGGCGCACCGCCTGGTTCACGCTGTGGCAGGCGGTCGTGTCGGCCGCAGCGACCCTCGCCGTCGGCCTGCCCGCCGCGCTGGTGCTGGCGCGGACCCGGTTCCCCGGTCGCACGATCGTGCGGACCCTCCTGACCGTGCCGTTCGCGCTGCCGACGGTCGTGGTCGGCGCTGCGTTCCTCGCCGTGCTGCCGGAGTCCTGGTCCGGCACCCCCCAGGCGGTCGTCGTCGCCCACGTGTTGTTCAATCTGGCCGTGGTCGTGCGGACGGTCGGCGCGCTCGCCGAACGCCTCGACCCACGGCTCGAGGAGGCGGCGGCCGTGCTCGGCGCCCCGCGGTGGCGGGTGCTCGTCGAGGTGACGCTCCCGCTGCTGCGCCCGGCGATCGTCGCCGCAACTGGGATCGTGTTGCTGTTCTGTGCCACCAGCTTCGGGGTCGCGCTGCTGCTGGGCGGCCCGCGGTACCCGACCCTCGAGGTCGAGGTGTACCGGAGGACCACGCAGGTACTCGACCTCGGCGGCGCAGCCACGATCGCCACTGCGCAACTCGCCGTGCTCGGCGTGCTCCTGTTGTGGTGGACGAGCGGCGAGGAGCGTCGCAGCGCCCGTACCCGGGCGATGGGCGCCGTCGTGCCGCCGCGCCCGCTGCGCACCGGGCGACGCCGGCTCGGCACCGCCCTCGCCCTCGCCGTCCCCCTGGGCCTGGTGCTCGTCCCGACCGTGGCGCTGGTACGCCGCTCGATGGGCTCGGGCGGGACCCCGGCGACGTGGCTCGAGGTGCTGCGCGGTGACACGGCGGCCGCCCGCTTCGTCGACGTCCCGGCCGCAGTGCGGACGTCGCTCGTCTACGCCGGCGCAGCGACGCTGATCGCCGTCGTCGTCGGCGGACTGGCCGCCGCAGCGATCGCTTACGGCGGCAGGGCTCGACGGGTGCTCGACGTCGCGCTCCTGCTCCCCCTCGGCACGTCGGCGGTCACCGTCGGACTCGGGCTGCTCCTGGCGTTCGACACGCCACCGCTCGACCTGCGCAGCTCTCCGGTGCTCGTGCCGCTCGCGCACGCGCTGGTGGCGGTGCCCTTCGTCGTTCGCATCGTGCTCCCGGTGCTGCGCGCCATCGACCCCCGCCAGCGCGAGGCTGCGGCCATGCTCGGTGCACCGCCGTGGCAGGTGTGGCGAGCCATCGATGCGCCGGTGACGGCACGGGCCCTGGCCGCCGGCGCAGGGTTCGCCGCAGCGATCTCGCTGGGCGAGTTCGGCGCCACGTCGTTCCTGAGCCGGCGGGACTCGACCACGGTACCGGTCGCCATCGGGCAGCTACTCGGTCGGCCCGGGTCCGCCAATGCGACGGCGGCCTACGTCCTCGCGCTCGTGCTGGCGCTCGCCGTCGCCGCGATCATGGTCGTCGTGGACCGGTTCCGATCGAACGACGGCACCTGGTGAGCGGCCTGCGCGCCCGGGGCCTCAAGGTCCGCTTCGGCGACCGGGCCATCCTCGCGGGTGCCGATCTCGACGTCGCTCCGGGCGAGCGCGTCGGGGTGCTCGGGCCGTCGGGGTCGGGGAAGTCGACGCTGCTTCGGACCATCGCCGGTCTGCAACCGATCGACGCCGGCACGATCCAGTGGGACTCGACGGACCTCGCAGCGCTCCCGCCCCACCGGCGCGGCGTCGGACTGCTGTTCCAGGACCTCCAGCTGTTCCCGCACCGCGACGTGGGCGCCAACGTCGGCTTCGGGTTACGCATGCAGCGTCGACCGGCCGCAGAGATCACCCGGCGGGTGGCGGACCTGCTCGAACTCGTCGGCCTCCCCGGAACGCAGCGACGGGCCGTCGCCACGCTCTCGGGCGGCGAGGCGCAACGGGTTGCGCTCGCTCGTGCGCTCGCCCCAGCGCCTCGTTTGCTGCTGCTCGACGAGCCCTTCAGCGCGCTCGACCGAGACCTCCACGACCGCCTCGTCGGCGAGGTCGGCGACCTCCTCGGCCGGCTCGGCATCGCGGCGATCCACGTGACCCACGACCCGGCCGAAGCCGAGCACCTGTGCCACCGGGTCCTCGTCCTGCGCGACGGCCGTCTGGTGCCCCGGTAGCGCTGCGTCGACACCGGTACGGGTCGGTTGCCTCGACGCGTGCTACCGGTCGGCCACTGCGCACGGCGCCACGGTCACGCTCCAACCGTGAGGTCGCTGAGCCGCAGGTTGACCGGGATCGCCGACATCACCGGGATCCCGGTGATCGGATCGTGGTCACGGTCGTTGGGGCTCAACCGGCCGGTGTTGGCACCCATCGTGCGCACCTCGGTGTCCCACTTCGGCACGTCACCCCATGCGTGGGCCATCGACACGACACCCCGACGCACGTCGGCGGCCGCCTCGACCACTGCGTAGATCTGGGCGTGGCCCGAGTCGATCTCGATCACGTCGCCGTCCCGGAAACCGAGATCGGCGCAGTCGTCGGGGTTCAGGTACGCCGGGTTGGTCGGATGGCGCTGGCGGAGCGAGGGGATCTCCAACCCGTTGGAGTTGTAGACGTCGCGAAGCCGACGGCTGACCAGCCGGTGGGTGAAGCGCTCGTCGGGCCGGAATCCGGCGTGCTCGAGCACCGGCGCCGCCGCGACCTCGGCCAACTCGGCGAGCATCGTGGCGTCCCCGAGTCGAAGCCGGTGCGCCCAGCCGTCGTCCTTGGGCTGCACCCGGATCGAGGGGTCCCGGTACATCGCCCCACTCGGGTGGCGCTTCACCTCCTCGAGCGGGATACGCCCCTTGCGACACAACAGCTCGTGGAGCTCGTCGGTGGTCGGGGCGCGGTCCATGTCGAGCTCGACCCCGGCGAAGCGCAGCTGCAACCCCAGGCGCACGGCGAGACCCCAGAAGAACTCCCATTCCTCGATGACGTCGGAGCCCTCGGGGGGTTCGCAGACCGCCGGGTGCCACTGGGCGTAGGGGGCGGGGTACCCCGTCGTGGCCGCCCCGTACCCCCAGATCGTCTCGTTCGGTAAGGTGATGCCGTCGCATTCGAGGCCGAGCTTGGGCGCCACGACGTAATCGGCGAGCTTGGCCGTGGCCGACCGCTTCATGTCGAGTGTGACGTTCAGGTCGAGCGCGTCCATGGCGGCGATCGCCTTGAGTTGGTCCGGCCACGCGGCGACCGGGTTGCCACCCAGCGAGATCAGAGCTCGGACCCGACCGGGACCATCGAGCAGGATCTCGTCGGGGAGCGCCGCCGTCGGCAGCCCACCGGCGTTGTCACCGAGGCTTCGCACCCGGAGTTGCTCGCCGTACCCCCAGGCGGCGACCGGCGCGTCGGCCTGGGCCTTCGCCGGGCGGGTCGGCGCGAGGACGAACGGGTTCGCGACCTCCTCGCCGGCTCGCAGCCATCGGCCGCAGACCGTCTGGATGCACGCGATCAGGTATTCCGTCAGCGTGCCGTGAGGCGCCATGTTCGGCCCCGTCCCGGCGGTCACCGACCCGCGCCGTCCCGAAGCGAACACCCGGGCCGCCCGCACGATGTCCGGCGCCGGCACCCCGGCCCGGCGCGCCACCTCGTCCGGTGTGAAGGACTCGACCGCGGCGCGCAGTTCCTCCAGACCGACCGTCTCGGCGGCGACGAAGTCGGCGTCGTAGAGACGCTCGGCGAGGATCACCCGAAGGATCCCGGCGAGCACCTCGGGGTCGTGGCCGGGAACGGGCTGCAGGAACACGTCGGCGTTCGCAGCGGCCTCCGTCCGGCGGGGATCGATCACCACCAACTGCATCCCCCGGGCCTTGGCCTCACGAAGGCGCTTGGCCGGGTTGTACTGCGGGATACCTCCCCACATCGACACCGTCGGGTTCGCCCCGACCAGCATCCAGGTGTCGGCCGAGTCGAACGGCTGAGGACCGGCCGACCAGGAACCGTGCAGGGCGCGGGCCACGCCCTTGCCCGGCTGGTCGATCGAACCCGACGAGAACCGCATCGGCGAACCGATGGCCTGCATGAACGCCTTGCACATCTCGTTGCCCGCCGGGTAGTGGAACGAGAACGTACCCGTGTACGCCGCGACCGAGCGGGGCCCGTGCTCGGCGATCAGATCGCGCAACCGCGCGGCGATCTCGTCCATCGCCTGCCCGGACGGGATCGGCCGCTGCTCGCCGTCGGGGTCGCGCCGCAGGCTGTGCACCAGCCGCCCCGGGCCACGGTGCTGGTCCGGCAGCGCCCGACCCTTTGCGCACGTGAACCCCTCGTACATCGGGCTGTCGACGTCGCCGATCACCCGGACGGGCCGACCGTCTACGACCTCCACCTTCACGGAACAGAAGGCGTGACAAAAACGGCAGAACGCGTGGCGCAGCTCCCGCTCCGCCCAGGCATTGCGAACCTCGGTCATCTCGACCTCCCCGTGGCCGACGCCGAGGCTAGGGGCGCCGGCCGTTAGCGTCGAGACATGACGGTGGTTCCCGACGATCTCTACTCGGACGCCTTCCGCGCCGATCCGCACCCCATCTGGCGGGAACTGCGCCATGAGCATCCCGTCTTCCACGACACGGTCAGCGGCGCGTTCGTCGTGTCCCGGCATGCCGACGTCGATGCCGGCTTCCGCGACCACGAGCGTCTGTCGAACCGCAGTTACCTGTTCACGACCGGGCGGGTGTTCGGCTCGACGATGCTCGACCTCGACGGGCCCGATCACGTGGCGCGCCGCTCGGTGGTCGCTCCGGAGTTCGTGGGGAAGCGGCTCGCAGCCTTCCTGCCCGTACTCGAGCGGAACATCGCCGAACTGATCGATGGCATCGCCGGGCGGGACGAGTTCGATCTCGTCGATGCCTTCACCACCCGGCTGCCGATCAACGTGATCCTGGACATGCTCGCGTTCGACAAGCGCGACCACGAGCAGTTCCACCGCTGGTACTCGACCATGATGTCCGGCCTCGGTCGGACCAACCATCTGCGCGCCGAAGGTCAGGCGGCCCACGCCGAGGTGTGCGCGTTCGTCGAGCCGTTGCTCACCGAGCGGCGGGGTTGCCCCGGCACCGACCTGCTCACCCGGATCGCCTTCGCCGAGGCCGACGGGAACCGGCTGAGCGACGACGAGGTGAAGAGCTTCGTGTCGCTCATGCTGGTCGCAGGCGGTGAGACGACCGACAAGGCGATCGCCAACCTCTGGTGGAACCTGCTGCGCACACCCGACGCACTCGATGCCGTCCTCGCCGACCCCGACCAGCTCGACGCCGCCTTCAGCGAGTCGATGCGCAAGGACGGACCGGTCCAGTGGGAGGACCGCATCGCTACCGAGTCGTTCACCTGGCATGGCGTCGACATCCCCGAAGGCTCCTGGGTGCGGCTCGGGGTGGCGTCGGCCAACAACGACGAGACCGTCTTCGGCCCGGATCCCCGGGCCTTCCGGATGGACCGGTCCGAGTTGCACCTCGGCAAGGAGGTCCGGGTGGGCGGCCTCGTCGAGGGGCGCAACTCCCACCTCGGGTTCGGCGTCGCCAAGCACTTCTGCCTCGGCTACGAACTCGCCCGGGCCGAGGCGGTGCTCGGGACGCGCCGGCTCCTCGAAGCCGTCGGCCGGCCGAGCTTCGCCGGCGAGGAGCCGGCCCTGCTGTGGATGGGCGGGTTCCGCTCCCTCCCGTCGCTGCACGTGCGGCGCGCGGTCTGAACCACGCGCCGCAGCGTTGAGCGCGCCGGGAGACCCGGCGCGCATAGAGCCCGGGCGTGACCAGGTGGGCTCTTGCGCTCGTGGCCGGCGCGCTCGCGTTGTTCGGCATGCCGTCTACGGCTGCGGCGGAGCCGGGTGCTGCGACCCCCGCCCTGCCATCCACCTTGCTCGACTCGCTCCCCGGGTTCGAGCGGCCGCGGGACCGGACGGTCACCGATCTGCCCGGGGTCTACGGCGCCGCCGCCCCGAGCGTCGTGGCGGGGCACGTGCGGACGTGGGACCGCACCGCCGGGCCCGTCGGACAGACGGTGCTCGCCGTTGCGACACGGCTGCGTGACGAGGCCACGGCAAGGGAGTACGCGCGTGCCTTCGTCGACGCGACCCGGGCCAGCGGTGGAACGCTGCTCGCCGTACCGGGCCTCCCCGGGGTGTCCCGGGTGTCGTGGGCGGGCGCCGGCGAGCGCCGCTTCGATGCCGTCGTCGTGCAGCGCGGTCCCGTCGCGGTGTCGCTCTCGTTCACCCCGGCCGGCTTGTTCGACGAGTCCACGCTGTCGGCCGTCGCCCGTGACCAGGCCGAGCAGCTGCGCCGAGCGGTCCCGGGGGCGGAACCCGTCACGCCCGAGCGGGTGACGGATTCGGGCGCGTCCACTCGGGCGCTCGGCACCGCGCTGCCCGTCGCCGTGCTGCTCGCCATGGTGGGAGCACCGATCGGCGTGGTGCTCGTGCGCGTTCGCCGAGCCCGCTGACCGTCGACAGGCCTGGCAGGCTGGCAGGCGTGCCCCTTCCGGTCCGGCCGCCGCTCGCACCGATGCTGTGCCGCAGCGCCGAAGCGCTGCCCGACGGGCCTGGCTGGGCCTTCGAGCCCAAGTGGGACGGGTTCCGCTGCATCGTGTTCCGTGACGGCGACGACGTCGTACTCGGCAGCCGCAACGAGCGTCCACTCACCCGGTATTTCCCCGAGTTACTCGAACCGATCCGCACCCAGTTCCCCGAGCGGATCGTCGTCGACGGCGAACTCGTGGTCCCGGTGCCGGGCGGAGGGCTCGACTTCGACGCGCTGCAGCAGCGGATCCACCCGGCGGCCAGCCGGGTGGATCGTCTGGCCCGGGAGACACCGGCGGTGTTCGTGGCCTTCGACCTCATCGCCCTCGGCGAGGAGTCACTGTTGGCCATCCCGCTAGCCGAGCGGCGCCGGCGGCTCGACGCCGTGCTCGGCGCCTCCGTCGAGCCGATCCACCGCTCGCCGGTCACCACCGACCATCGCCTGGCGCTGGACTGGTTCACTCGGTTCGAGGGCGCCGGCCTCGACGGTGTCATCGCCAAGCCGCTCGACAGCCCGTACACCCCGGACAAGCGCACGCTCGTGAAGGTCAAGCACCGGCGCACCGCCGACTGCGTGGTCGCCGGCTACCGGGTGCACGCCGACGGACGAGGCGTCGGGTCGCTGCTGCTCGGCCTCGCCGACCACACCGGCCGCCTCCATCACGTCGGGGTCGCGAGCGGGTTCACCGCCGCACGGCGAACCGAGCTGCGTGCCGAAATGCTGCCGCTCGAGACCGATGCGCTCGCCGACCATCCCTGGCGCGATTGGGCCGAGGCCGTGGCGCACGACACGACCCGACTGCCCGGTGGGACGAGTCGCTGGAACGCCGGGAAGGACCTGTCCTGGGTCCCGGTTCGAGCCGAGCGGGTCGCCGAGGTCGGATTCAGCCAGCTCCAGGGCCGCCGATTCCGGCATGCGGCGCAGTTCCTGCGCTGGCGCCCGGACCGGACGGCGCAAAGCTGCCGGTACGACCAACTCGACGTGGCGACCCCGGTCGAGCTGCGGAGTGTGCTCGAAACCAGATGATCCGTACGGCCCATCAAGTTCGCTGCGTCGCAGCCGATGGGACCGCATGGGACTGCGTTTCGGGGTCGACCTGCCCGGGGTGGCGGCGAGTGTCGACGACCTGCTGCGGGCGCTTCGCGCCGCTGACCGGGTGCGCACCACGGAGGGTCCGACGCTGCTGCACCACCTACTCGCGTGCGCCGAGACCCTCGCCCATGCATTCCCCGAGGACGAAGCCCTGCAGCTCGCCGGCTTGGTCCATGACCTCGGCCTCGTGCTGCGACCCGACGCCGCCGAGGACCACGCCCGCAACGGCGCATACTTCGTCGGCATCATCCTCGGGGCCCGGGTGTCCGAGATCGTCGCCGAGCACGACAACGCCGGCCGGTACCTTGCGACCGTCGACGCCGCCCGCACCGCGGTCTCCTCCCGCCGCCGCACCGTGCTCAGCCTCGGCATGGATCCCGACGAGGTCGACCGCTTCCGGGCGAACCGCTGGTGGCGTGATGCGGTGGTCCTGCGCCGGGCCGACGACTTGTCCCTCGGCGGCAGCGGGCGGGTCCGGGCGGTGACGGACTGGCTCCCGGTGATCGAGCGGGTCTCGAAAGCGGCTGGCTACCTGGACTGACGGTCAAGCCGAGCCGTGCGGTCTCGGGCCGCCGGACGCGCAACGAGGCGCCTCCGGCGGCCCGTGCCAACCGGATGCGCCTCGTTCGAACGGGGGACTCGGTCTCAGGCGGCGGCGGCGAACGCCTCGGGCCGGAACACCCGGAACGTTCCCAACTCGCTGAGTTCGAACACCGCCGGCACGCTGCCGTCGCAGACGTCGAGGATCACGTGGGTGTCGTTGACCAGCAGCACCACTGCGGTCACGTCCTCCTCGCCGACGGTCAACTCGATCACGTCACCTGCCTGCATGGTGGGCCTCCCCCAACTCGTCCAACGTTCTTGTCGGCTGCAAGAGCACAACGTTGAGCGGATCTCGACTGTTCCCGCCGAAGCGCTCAGGTCGCTGTGTCAGTCGCCACGCTGCCGAGCCGGCGGGCCCGTGCGGCAAGTGCGGGCTGACCGAGGCGGCGGGCGGCATCGGCCGCGGCATCGGTAGGACCCGTGAACCGCCAGTCGTCGACCGAGCCCACCGGCACGGTCGTGACGCACGTGGCCACTCGACGGAACAGGACCGCGAGGTCTCGCGCGGCTTCGAGCGCCGAGGAGAGCTTGGCCGCCCCGCGCAACCCCGGCACATCCCACTGACCGACCGCCGCCGGGATCCCTTCGAGGTGGCCGTAGCGGGCGAGCACGGCCGAGGCGGATTTGGCCCCCCAGCCGGCGATGCCCGGGAACCCGTCGGCGGAGTCCCCGACCAGCGCGAGCCAATCGGGGATCGACACAGGCGGAACCCCGAACTTCGCGACGACGGCATCGTGGTCGATCACGGCCTGCTTGCGGACGTCGAACTGCACGACCCGCGTGCCCCGCACACACTGACCCAGGTCCTTGTCCGGGGTGAAGATCTGCACCTCCTCGACACGTGGATCGTTCTCGGCCACCGCTGCTGCGGACGCGAGCGCGTCGTCGGCCTCGTACTCGACCATCGGCCAGACGGTGATTCCGAGGGCGGCGAGGGATTCCTCGAGGACCGGGATCTGTTCGAGCAGTTCGGGAAGCATGCCCGCCGAGGTCTTGTACCCGGGCCACAGATCGTTGCGAAACGACTCGATGACGTGGTCCGAGGCGACGCCCACATACGTCGCCCCCTGTTCGATCAGCGAAAGGACGAACCGGACCACCCCGGCCGCGCCGTCGTAGGGACCGGCGTCTGCGTGGCGGGCCGCCTGTCCGAAATGCTGGCGGAACAACTCGTAGGTGCCGTCGACGAGGTGGACTCTCACAACGCCATTGTCCTCGACGGCCACGGGCGCGCTCAGCCGACCTTGCTGTCCCAGTTCCGCGCGGCCTTGATCACCTCGTTGAACGGCTTGTTCGTGTCGAAGCTGGGCTCGCGAGGCAGCCCGAGCACCCGCTCGCCGATCCCGTTGCGCTGCATCTCGTTCGTTCCCGCTGCGATGGCGACGATCCGCCCGTTCAGGTAGTCGAGCGAAGGCTGCCGGCCGCCCTCGTCGCCGCTCGACCAGGTCAGCGCGGCAGGCCCACCCACCTCGAGGGCCAAGCGGGCGCGCATCGGCGTGTAGATGCCGGCCGCCAGCTTGCTGTACGCCGCCGTCGCCGGATCCGGCGTGGTGGAGGTTCGCAGCCGCTCGGCGATCCGTCGGCCGAGGTGGTACTGCGCGAAGTCGTTGATGTGCGCCCGAGCGATGGCTTGGCGTGCAGCGGGATCGTCGGAGCGCCCGACCCGCTTGGCGAGCGCCACCAGATCGGGGGCCAAACGCCGCGGCTCGCGCGGGATCCCGGCGGTCTCACCGGCGCCCCGCTCGTAGACGAGCATCGTCTGCGTGACCGTCCAGCCGAGGTTCACCTCGCCGATGACGTCCTCGCCGGTCACCTCCACCTCGTCGAGGAACTCTTCGCAGAACCCGGTGCTGCCGTTGATCTGCACGATCGGGCGGATCGTCACGCCCTTGGCGTCGGTGGGCACGGCAAACCACGTGAGACCGCGATGCTTGGGCGCGTTCCAGTCGGTGCGGGCGAGGCACATCGCCCAGTCGGCGAGGTGCGCACCGCTCGACCAGATCTTCGAACCGCTGATGATCCAGTGGTCGCCGTCGCGGACCGCCCGGGTCCGGATGCCGGCGAGGTCCGAACCGGCCTCGGGCTCGGAATAGAACTGGCACCAGAGTTCCTCACCCGAAAGGATCCGCGGGATGTGCCGGCGGAGGAACTCCGGCGCGCCGTGCGCCAGCAACGACTTGCCGATGGGCCCCATCGTCACGCCGCCAGCAGCACCGAAGTCGGGCAGGACGTAGCCGAGCGCCTCCTCCCGGAACACCCGCTCGTGGAGCGCGCTCAAGCCGCGGCCGCCGTACTCGACCGGGTAGGAGATCCCGGCGTACCCGGCGTCGAACAGCTTGCGCTGCAGGACCCTGGCCTTGGCCACGGTGTCCGGGGTGGCATCCTCGCGCTCCATGCGCCCGCCGTCGGCGCTGCGCGGGCGGCGCTCCAGGTTGGCTTCGATCCAGGCGCACGCCTCGAGGCGGAACGTCTCGACGTCGATGGTGGTGTCTCGGCTCATCGGTGCTCCCCGGTTCTCAGATTCCCGCCAACTGACAAAGGCGCTCGCGGTGCCAGGCCGCGTCGCCGTACAGACCTGCGTCCGTCGTCAGACGGCGCAGGAACAGGTGCTGGTCGTGCTCCCACGTGTACCCGATACCGCCGAACACCTGGAAGCAGTTCTGCGCCAGATCGATCGCGGCGTCGCTCACCAACGCCTTGGCGATGGATGCGGCCTCCACCCCGTACCCGTCTCCAGCGCCGAGCGAGCGCGACGCCGCGAGCACGACCGCCTTGCTCATCTCGAGCGCGAGGCTCGTGTCGGCGAGCAGGTGCTTGACCGCCTGGAACGAACCGATCGGGCGCCCGAATGCGATCCGGTCCTTTGCGTACTGCACGGTCATCTCGAACTCGTGATCCATTGCGCCGACCGACTCGGCCACCGTCAGCGTGGCTGCGAGGGCGAACTGGTGGGCCAGAAGATCGCCGATCTCGCCGGGCGTGCCCACGACCGCAGAGGCCGGGACGGTGACGCCGTCGAAGCGCACCTCGGAGAAGCGGCGGCTCAGGTCGAGTGACTCGAGCGCGGTGACGGTGACCCCGGGGGCATCGGCCCGTACCAGCACCTGCGCTGCGCCCGCCGCGGCGCGACAGGTCACGAGCAGCCACGACGACGCCTCGACGTCTTGCACCGCGGTCTTCGCTCCCGACAGCACCAGGCCACCCGAGCCATCGGAGTGGGCCTCGACCCCACCGTCGAGCGCACGGTCCCCCACGCTCGCAACGGCCCACGATGCCGAGGCCACCCCGGCCACGAGATCCCCGAGGACGGTGCTGCGCACCTCGTCGGACCCGGCGGTGGCGATGGCGTACGCAGCGACGTTCGTGCCGACGAAGGCACCGGGTTGCAAGCGCGCCCCTCGCTCGAAGGCGATCAAGGCTGCGTCCATCACCCCGTTGTCCGACACGCTTCCGCCGCCGAGTGCCTCGGGCACCAGCATCGAGAACCAGCCGAGTTCGGCCGCCTGGGTTCGATACGCCGCAGTGAAGGCGGCGTTGCGCTGGTCGGCTGTGCGCACCGTTGCCACGGGGTACGAGCGCTCCATGAACTGCTTGGAGGCGTCGAGCAGCGCGCGCTGCTCCTCGCTTACCGACGTGTCCATCGTTCCTCCCCGACGGCGACGCTCCACCCCGTCCCCCGGAGCAGCAGCGCATGCCGCTTGCATTCTTGCCGCCGGGCCCCACCCTGCGGCAAGAACGCTGCCATCAGCCCAACTGGTGGTACGCCGACTCGCGGTGCTCGGCCTGATCGAGGCCCACCGACTCGGTCTCCTCGCTCACCCGCACGCCGACCGTGACCTTGAGCAGCAGCATGATGCCGAGGGTCAGCACAAACGACCACACGATGGCCGCAAGGTTCGCCAGCAACTGCTCGACGAGCAGGCCAACCCCTCCGCCGTAGAACAGTCCGGCATCGAAGGCACCCTCGAAGAAGTCCGGGTCGGAGAAGAACCCGATCAGCACCGAGCCGACGAGTCCCCCGACGAAGTGGACACCGACAACGTCGAGCGCATCGTCGTATCCGAAACGGCTCTTGAGGCGCACCGCGTAGCAGCACACCACCCCGGCGATCGCGCCAATGGCCAGCGGCGCCGGACCCGACACGTATCCCGCCGCCGGAGTGATCGCCACCAGGCCGGCAACGATGCCTGATGCCGCCCCGAGGTTGGTCGGGTGCCCGTCGCGGAACCACTCGACGACGATCCAGGCGAGGCCCGCGGCCGCAGCGGCCAGGAACGTGTTCATGAAGGCCTGCGCCGCCGTGCCGTTCGCAGCGAGCGCCGACCCGGCGTTGAAGCCGAACCACCCGAACCACAAGATGCCGGTGCCGATCATCACGAGCGGCATCGAGTGCGGTGGATGGATGTCGCCCCGACGCTTGCCCAACACGAGCACGGCGGCGAGCGCGGCGATGCCCGCGTTCACGTGGATCGCCGTGCCTCCCGCAAAGTCGATCGAGCCGCGCTGTCCGAGCCATCCCCCATAGACCCACTTGAACACCGGGACGTACACGAGCAGCGACCACAGCGGCACGAACAGGGCCCAGGCCCGGAAGCGCATGCGGTCCGCCACGGCACCCGAGATCAGCGCCGGGGTGATCGCGGCGAACATCCCGAGGAACGCGACCGTCCCGAGCTTGCTGCCGTCACCGACCGTCGTCAGATCCTTCAGGAAGGCGCTGTCGAAGCCTCCGATGAAGTCGTTCTCGAACGGCGACTGCGCCAGTGAGTAGCCGACCGCCCACCACACGATCGGCACCACGAGCACGCAGTAGAAGTTCATCATCAGCATGTTGAGGACGTTGCGTGACCGGTCCATGCCTCCGTAGAAGAAGGCAAGACCCGGTGTCATGAACAGCACCAGCGCAGCCGACACCAGGATCCACGCCAGGTTCCCGCTCTCCATGGTGGTTTCCATCTCACCCTCTCTTTCCGGGCCGCCGCCTATCCTTACGTCGTGCGGCGACGGGTGCAGGGATGGGGACCCCTCGAAATGCTTCATCCATGTTACTTCTGTGTTTCGAACCCTGCCGCGCTACGGCAGTTCGTCGGCGACCGGAGCCATGGACGACGCTGACCCCAGCGCCTCCTTCCTCGCCGATCTCGTCGCGTCCATCCCGGGCGCCGCTTACCAGACGCGGTACGGAACCGGGCCCGGTTGGCGCTACACGTACCTGAGCCCGGGGATCGAGTCACTGTTCGGGATCACCGTGGCCGAGGCCCTTCGGGAACGCGAGGTACTTACCGGATGCATCGTGCCCGAGGACCGCGCCGCGTACCGGGCGGCCGTCATGCACCCGGTGCGCACGCTCGAGCCGCTCGAGCACGAGTACCGGATCGTGAGCCGCTCCGGAGAGCGTCGCTGGCTCCACGTACGGGCAGTCGGCCGGCAGGAGGCCGGGGGGAATTCATCTGGACCGGCATCATGACCGACGTCTCCAAGCGCAAAGAGGTGGAGGCGTCGCTGCGAGAGAGCGAGGAGCGGTTCCGGACCCTGTTCGAGACGGTCCCCCAGGGCATCGTCTACCGGGACCGTACCGGTGCGATCACCGCGGCCAACCCGTCGGCGGAGCGGATCCTCGGGCTCACCCTCGACCAGATGCAGGGGCGGACGTCCATGCACCCGGCGTGGCGAACCTTGCGCGAGGACGGCACGGATCTCCCCGGCGAGGAGCACCCGGCGATGATCACGCTGCGGACCGGAGATCCGGTGCGCGACGTGGTCATGGGCGTTCACACGCCTGCGGGCGACTACGTGTGGATCCTCGGCAACTCCGTCCCGGTGATCCGCGATGGCGAACTCGAGCAGGTCTATGCCTCGTTCGAGGACATCACCGAGCGGGTCCGCCTCACGCGGGAACTTGCCCGCGAAGCCACCACGGACTTCCTCACCGGCACGGCCAACCGCCGGAGCTTCATGCAGCGCACGGGCGCCGAGTTCGAGCGACTCCGCCGTCACCCGGAAGGCCACGCCGCACTTGCCGTGATCGACATCGATCATTTCAAGGCCGTCAACGACACCTACGGGCATGCCGGCGGCGACGAGGTCCTCAAGCACCTCGTCCGTGTCGTCGCTGCTGCGGTGCGCCCGACCGATCTGTTGGGCCGCACGGGTGGTGAGGAGTTCGCACTGCTCCTCCCCGACACCGACCTCAACCAGGCGTTGCACCTGGCCGAGCGGATCCGTGCAACCGTCGCCGCCGAGCCGTTCGCAGCACCGGGAGGACCGATACCGGTGACGGTCAGCATCGGCCTCAGCGCCCTCGCCGGCGACGACGCCAGCATCGATGACGCCTTCGCCCGAGCCGACTTCGCGCTCTACGACGCAAAGACCGCCGGCCGGAACGCCGTGAGGCCGCGACCGCCCGGCCAGCACTGAGCGGACCGCCCGCTACGGTCTCGACGAATGGGGACCGTTCAAACCGTTCGTGGCCCGATCGATGCCGGTGCGCTCGGTCGGGTGCTGATGCACGAGCACGTGTTCATCATCTCGCCCGAGATGCAGAACAACGTTCCGGAGGACTGGGGTGACGAGGAGGGGCGACTCGCCGATGCCGCCCGGCGCCTCAGCGAGCTGAAGGCGTCGGGCATCGACACGATCCTCGATCCGACCGCGCTCGGCCTCGGGCGGTACATCCCGCGAATCAAGACCTTGGCCGATCGCATCGAGCTGAACATCGTGTGCGCCACGGGCCTCTACACCTTCGACGAGCTCCCCCACTACTGGGGCCGGCGCACTCCCGGGAGTGGCCCGGGCGGCAGCGACCCGATGGTGAACCTGTTCGTACGGGACATCACCGAGGGCATCGCCAACACGGGGATCAAGGCGGGGGTCATCAAGTGCGCGACCGATCGCGCCGGTGTCACCCCGGGCGTCGAGCGGGTGCTGCGGGCCTGCGCCAAGACCCACCGCGCCACCGGAACGCCCATCACCACCCACACCCACGCCGCAAGCCGGCGCGGTTTGGAACAGCAGGAGATCTTCCGATCGGAGGGCGTCGATCTCTCGCGCGTCGTGATCGGTCACAGCGGCGACACCGACGACCTCGGCTACCTCGAGGAGCTGATCGCCAATGGCTCGATCCTCGGCATGGACCGCTTCGGTATCGACGGTTTCCTGCCGACGGCCAAGCGGGTCGAGGTGATCGCCGAGTTGTGCCGGCGTGGGTACGCCGACCGCATGGTCCTCAGCCACGACGCCTCCTGCTACCTCGACTGGATCCCCGGGGAGATCCCGCCGTCGACCATGCCCCACTGGCACTACCTGCACATCAGCCACGACGTGCTGCCGATGCTGCGGGAAGCGGGCGTCACCGACGCGCAGATCGACACGATGCTGATCGACACCCCCCGCCGATTCCTCGAGGGCGGCGAACCGTACTGAGGCCGGCGGGGTGAGTCAGGCGTCGACCACGTCGTAGGCGTAGCCCTGTTCGGCCAGGAACCGCTGCCGGTGCAGCGCAAAGGTCTGGTCGACGGTGTCGCGGGCGACGACCGTGTAGAACCGGGCCTGCCCGCCGTCGGCCTTCGGCCGCATGATCCGCCCGAGCCGCTGCGCTTCTTCCTGCCGGCTCCCGAAGGTGCCCGACACCTGGATCGCCACGTTCGCCTCCGGCAGGTCGATCGAGAAGTTCGCCACCTTGGACACGACGAGTACGCGCAGCTCTCCCCGACGGAACGCGTCGAACCGCTGCTCGCGGGTGGCCTGGGCGGTCTGCCCGGTGACGAGCGGCGCATCGAGCGTGCGAGCGAGCACGCGCAACTGCTCGACGTACTGCCCGATCACCAGGATCCGGTCCTCGCTGTGGTTGCGCACGAGTTCCGCAACCACCGGCAGCTTCGCGGTCGCCGTCGCTGCGATGCGGTACCGCTGGGACTGCTCGGCCATCGCATAGGCCATGCGCTGGTCCTCGCCGAGCGAGACCCGCACCTCCGTGCACACGGCCGGCGCCACCCAACCCTGCGCCTCGAGCTCCTTCCAGGGCACGTCGAAGCGCTTCGGGCCGATCAGGGAGAACACATCGGCCTCCCGACCGTCCTCCCGCACGAGGGTGGCGGTGAGCCCCAGCCGGCGCACCGACTGGATGCGCGCCGTCGCCCGGAACACCGGCGCCGGCAGCAGATGCACCTCGTCGTAGACGATCAGTCCCCATTCCTGCCGATCGAACAGCGCAAGGTGGGGATGGCGTTGCTCGAGCGGTGCGGCGTCGGCGACACCCGCGGGGCTCCAGGTGAGCACCTGGTAGGTGGCGACGGTGACGGGCCGGATGTCCTTGCGATCACCGGAATACTCCCCGACGAGGTCGGGGCTGAGGTTCGTCTTGTCGAGGATCTCGCGTATCCACTGCCGGGCCGACGTGATCGACGTCGCGATCACCAGCGTGTGCGTGCCCGCTGCCGCAAGCGCAGCCAGGCCGATCACCGTCTTGCCCGACCCGCACGGCAACACCAGCACCCCGTTGCCCCCGGCCTCGGAGCCGTCCGCCCACCACGCCGAGGCCGCGTCGGCCTGATACCCCCGCAGCTCGCACCGCAGCGCAGCGCCGTCGAGGAGCGAACCCTCGCTGTATCCGGCCTCGTCGGCCACCGGCCAGCCGAGGCGGAGCAGGGACTGCTTCAACGGACCCCGGTCCCCCAGGCGTACGGCGTACCGGTTGCCGTCCAGACGTTCGCCGAGCAGCGCAGCGACCCCCTTGTCGCGGGCCACCTCGACGAGGAGCGCCGGCTCGGCGGTGGTGAGCGCGAGACCGCCCGAGTCGAAGTCGCGCACCAGCCGAAGCCGGCCGTAGCGACCCATCTGGTCACGGATCTCGGCGAGGACCGAGGGAGGCACCGGGTACTTCGCGAGACCGGTGAGCGAGAAGGCGACCTCGCCGGGCTCGAGCCCGGCGACAGCGGCGTTCCACAGCGACAGCGGGCTGATCCGATAGGTGTGTACGTGCTCCGGCGCCTTCTCCAGTTCGGCGAAGCGCACGAGCGCCGCCCGAGCCTCCTCAGCGCGCGGGCTCGCTAGTTCGAGCAGCACGGTGTGATCGCTCTGCACGATCAACGGGTTGGTCGGATCGCTCATCGCCCTGCCCCCAGGATGGACTCGAAGGCAGCCCGGTCGGGCTGCAACGTCCGGCTCGGCCCGAACACCGGCGACGCCGCCCGAGCGGGGCGACCGGGCGGCGGGCTCGCCGGTTCGGCATCGAGGTGCACCCCTTTGGCTCGCAACGCCGACTGCACCTTCGCCGACGGCAGCGAGGACACCGCCACCGTGGCCGCCACGGGCACCAGCCGAGCAGCCTTCACCGCAACGGCTCGGGCCAGGGCCGCCGGGTCGGCGGCGACGACCACGCAGGCCGCGTCGAGGGTGCGCAGGCCGCCCGTCGAGCGCACGGCGTCGGTCACGAGCCGGGCGACGGCGGCCGGCACCGGGCCCGACACCGCCAGGGCTTCAAGGATCGACTCGGCGGTCTCGCCGTCGGCTGCGGCTGCCGCGATCCGAGTGACGTCGAGGCGGTAGACCCGCGCCGCCCCCTCGGACACCAGGGTCGCCAGACGCTCGATGCGCGCCACGAGGTCGGGCTCGACGTCGGGAGGCACGACGACCGTGTGATCGGCCTGGACCACGATCCGACCGCTGCCGCCGAGCCGCACCGCCGCCGGATCACGTAGCACCGTACGGGCCAGGTCGGTGAGCCCGACCGGCCCCGAGAGCGGCACCAGCCCGAGCGCGCGAAGGCCCTGCAGCAGCTCGGGCAACTCGCCCGACCGGGCAGCGCAGACCATGCGGGCCCGGACCGCCCACGCCGCAAAGGACGATTCGGGCACCCCGGTCTCGGGAGCGAGTTCGGCGAGGTCCGCAACGACGGTACGGCGCAGGAACGACACGTCGGGGCCGGGCTCGTCCTCGTCGAGCCACACTCCGACGAGGGCGGCCCACCGGGCCTCGAACGCAAGGGCGTCGAAGGTATCGGCGCGGGCCGAGGGGACGAACTCGACGCGCACCGTGGCGCGCCGGCCGGAGCCTTCGACCCGTTCGACCCGTTCGACGAGGCCGAGGCGCCGGACCACCGCGCCGAGCACCTTGCCGTCGGTTTCCGGGATGCCGAGTTGCTTGGCGGCGCTCGTCATCGCTCGCACCCCGAGGCCACCGGACTTGAGCCCCTCGGCCGGCCGCCGGCGCCACAGCCCGAGGAGCGCCTGGACCCGACCGGGCGCGGACGGCGGTCCCCCCGCAGCTGCGATCGGGGCCGCGAGGTGCACCGGAGCCGCCGGCCACTCGCCGTGAAGGCGCCCGCGGCGAGCGACGACGGCGTCCAGAAGCGGCACGCAGACCTGGGTCTCGGTGTCGACCCACGCCAGTCCGGCCTCGACGAGTTCGTGCACCGGGGTCGTCGGGCGATTCCACGCCGTGCGGGCGAGACGCCCGGCCGCACCCCCGAAGTACCAGGGACAGCCGAGCTCGGCGACCGGCACACCCCGCAGCTCGGCCGCGAGGCGCGGGTACGCCGCCTGCGCATCGGCCGAGCAGCGTCCGAGCGCCTCGGCCACGACCGCCGGATCCCCGAGCGCCCGCTCCAGACTCTCGAGGCGCGACCGGCGACTCGTGCGGTCCGCCGGCACGCGCAGCGACTCCAGCACGAGGTCCATGGCGGAGCTGGTCAGCGCCCCAGCCGCCACGAGGTGACGCAACGCCATCCCGACGGGACGGACGAACGCCTCGACCCCGGGACGGAGCGCAAGACCGGCCGGACCGGCGACCGCGAGCAGGGATTCGACGAGTTCGTCGGTCGCCGCGGCCAGCACCTCGGGGGCGAGCGGTTCGGTCTCCCGGGCCAGGCACGGTGGATCGACGGCCCCGCGATGCCAGACCAGCACCTGGGCGAGCGCCTCGGCGACCGGAGAGCAGCTCGCCAGGGACACGGCGATCCCCACCGGTGACGAGACGATGTGCGCCAAGCTCTCCAGAGGCTCCACGCGACCGGCTCGGGCATGGGCCAACGGCCCCTGCCCGGCGAGAGCCGCCGCCACCAACGGCACCCGGGCCCCGATCGCACTGCGGCCGGCCGGGTCGAGGGCGCTCAGCGCTGCGAGCCGATCGGCATGGACGTCATCGACCGGCGGCACGATCCAAAAGCCTACGGCCCAAGGTTCATCGTGGAGCGGTCCGCCGGGCGAGCGCCTCAACCCGCGCGATCCGCGTCCGCATCGGCGGGTGGGCGCCGAACAGGCGCTCCGCAAGCCCGCGTTCGGCGTGCGTCGGTTGGCTCGGAAGGCTGCGTCGCATCGCTGCGGCGAGCTCCGGCCCGAACCCGAGCTGCACCGCCCGCTCGTCGGCGCGCAGCTCCGCCGACCGCCCGACGATCCCGCCGACCGCCTGGAACGCCAGCACCGGGGCGAGGAACGCCCAGGAGACCGCTCGCAGCAGGAGTCCGACGGCGTCACCGAGGACGGCGAGCGGGCCGGCGCCGGCGCGCTGGGTCGCGGCCGCCGCAAGCCGCCCGACGAGGAACCCGATCGAGGCGATGGCATGCACGGGAAGCGCCAGCCAGTACCCGGTCAGGAGCGCGACGCCGTAGAAGCCGAGGTGATGACCGACCTCGTGGGCGAGCACGCCACGAAGTTCGTCGTCGGGAAGGCTGCGCAGCGCTCCCGTCGTCACCACGACGAGGTGGCCGGACGACGCGAACGCATTCATCTCCTCGGAGTCGGCCACGGCGAGCACGAACCGATCGGGACGCAGGCGGCTGTGGAGGCAGACGTCGATCCAGCACGACTCCAGCAGCGCAGCCTCCTGCGGCGTCGGCGCCCGGGCCCCGAGCAATCGGCGCACGACGAGCTGCTGCAGCGGCCGGACGAACAGCAACGACCCGACGGCACCGTACGCAGCCGGGAACGTCCAGAACGGGACCTCGACGACGAACTGGGCCACCCACCAGAACAGGGCAAGGGCGAACAACCAGATCGGTACGAACGCCGCCGCAGCAACCAGCGCGGCGGCGGAGGGCCGGTCGAGCCGTCGCGCTCCTGCCCCGCCGACGGTCGTCACCGCGTCATTCTGGCCGATGCCGCACGGGTCCCGACCCGGTCACGCCGTCCAGCGGCTCTGGCCGAAGCGGTACCCGACCGACCGCACCGTCTGGATCAGGTTGGCCTGCTCGTCGCCGAGTTTGGCTCGCAGCCGGCGGATGTGGACGTCGACGGTGCGGGCACCGCCGTAGTACTCGTAGCCCCACACCCGAGACAGCAGGATCTCGCGGGTGAACACCTTGCCGGGGTGCTGAGCGAGGAACTTCAACAGCTCGTACTCCATGTACGTGAGGTCGAGCGACTGCCCGCCGATCGAGGCCTGGTACGTCTCGAGGTTGAGCACCAACGGTCCGTACTCCACGAGCTCCGGGCGGGTGCCGAGGCCGCTACGCCACAGCAGGTGACGCAGGCGCGCTTCGAGCTCGTGCGGGTGGAATGGGCTGAGGCAAAAGTCGTCGAACAGGTCGTTGCGCAGGTCGAGGTCGCCGATTTGCGCGCCCGACACGAGGACGAGCAACGGCGCCGTCGGCGTGTCGCGCTTGCGGAGGGTGCGACAGAACGCCCATGCCCCCTCAGGATCTCGGTCGACACCGACCACCGCTCCGGTCCAGCCGACCGACGGCTCGACCTTGATCGCGTCCTCGCCCGATCCGATCGCCTGCCAGGGGTACCCGGCGAGGTCGAGCGTCCGCACCAACTCCGGTGCCGGGTTCTCGGGGTAGAGCACGAACGGTTCCACAGGGGTCAGACCATGCGCAGGTAGCGGTCGAGCTCGAACGGACTCACGTGGGTCTTGTACGCCCGCCACTCGGTGCGCTTGTTGCGCAGGTACCACTCGAAGATGTGCTCGCCGAGCGCCTCGGCGACCAACTCCGAGCGCTCCATCGCGCTGAGTGCATCGGACAGGGACTGCGGCAGCGGCTCCATCCCCTCCGCCGCCCGCTCCTCGTCGGTGAGGGCAAAGATGTTGGTCGAGGCTTCCGGCGGAAGGTCGTATCCCTCCTCGACCCCCTTGATGCCGGCCGCAAGCAACACGGCGAAGGCCAGGTAGGGGTTGCACGCCGGGTCGGGTGCCCGGTACTCGATCCGCGTGGACGCCGACTTGTTCTTTGCGATCGGCACCCGGATCAACGCCGACCGGTTGTTCCGAGCCCACGACACGTAACACGGAGCCTCGAAGCCCGGGATGAGGCGCTTGTAGGAGTTGACCGTCGGGCAGGTAATGGCGGTGAGCTCGGGGGCATGGCGCAGGAGGCCGGCGATGAACCCCTTCGCCGTCTTCGACAGCTTGTACGGGTCGCCAGGATCGTGAAACGCGTTGACCTCGCCCTCGAACAGGCTCAGGTGGGTGTGCATGCCCGAACCCTGCACCCCGACGAGCGGCTTGGGCATGAACGACGCAAACAGACCCTGCTGTGCCGCCGCTTCGCGCACGGCGAGCCGGAAGGTCATCACCGAGTCGGCCATCGTGAGGGCATCGGTGTGCCGCAGGTCGATCTCCTGCTGGCCCGGGGAGTCCTCGTGGAACGAGTACTCCACGGGTATGCCCATCGTCTCAAGGGTGTGGATCGTTCGCTTGCGCAGGTTGCCCGTGATGTCGCCGGTAGTGAGGTCGAAGTAGCTGGCCCGGTCGATCGGGATCGGCGTGCCGTCCGGGCCTTCGGAGAAGTAGAAGAACTCGATCTCGGGGGCGACGTAGAACGTGAAGCCGCGCTCGCGGGCCCGGTCCAGATTGCGCCGCAGCACCTGCCGGGGGTCGCCCTCGAACGGGGAACCGTCGAGGTTGGCGATGTCGCAGAAGATCCGTGCCTCGGGCGCCGCCGGATCGGCCCATGGCAACAGTTCGAAGGTGTTGGCATCCGGCAGGGCGAGGACGTCGCTCTCCTGGATCCGGGAGTACCCGTCGACCGACGACCCGTCGAAGGTCATCCCCTCCTCGAGGGCGTTCTCGAGCTCGGCCGGACTGATGGCAAAGCTCTTCAACTGCCCGAGCACGTCGGTGAACCACAGGCGGATCAGCCGCACCTTGCGCTCTTCGACGGACCGAAGCACGTAGTCAAGTTGGCGCTCCATCCCGCCATCATGCCCCTGCCGTCCGTGCCGTGTCCTGCGACCCGGCGATGCCGTGTCTCGTTGGGCGCCCAGTTCACGGGCCGTTTACAGTCGGGCAACGATCGAGAAACGGCCACCGGCGATCGTCGGGGCCGCTCAACGTCGCCCCTCACAGACGACCCCAGGAGGATCCGTGCCGCGAACCCCCGCTGAAGTGCTCGAAATGGCCAAGGCATCGGGTGTCGAGTTCGTCGACTACCGCTTCTGCGACCTGCCCGGCATCATGCAGCACGTCACCATCCCGGTCGGCGCCTTGTTGGAATCCACGTTCACCGACGGGCACGGCTTCGACGGCTCGTCGATCCGTGGCTTCCAGCAGATCCAGGAGTCGGACATGATCCTGCTCCCCGATCCCGACACGGCCTACGTCGACCCGTTCTTCAAGCGCAAGACGCTGGTGCTGCACTGCTTCGTGGCCGATCCGATCACGATGGAGTCCTACACCCGTGACCCGCGCTACGTGGCCAAGAAGGCCGAGGCGTACCTGAAGACGACCGGCATCGCCGACACGGCGTACTTCGGACCCGAGCCGGAGTTCTTCATCTTCGACGACGTCCGCTTCGAGTACCAGGGCAACCGGGCCATGCACATGGTCGACTCCATCGAGGGCACCTGGAACACCGGGCGCGCCGAGGAGGGTGGCAACCTCGGGTACAAGCCCCGCACGAAGGAGGGGTACTTCCCCGTCCCGCCGGCGGACCACTACCAGGACCTGCGCTCGGAGATGTCCGCCGTGCTTATGGAGCTCGGGATCGAAGTCGA
>JBJTVH010000121.1:0-2636 GCA_046081125.1 Acidimicrobiales bacterium | reverse complement strand
GACGTGTTGTTCGTCTCGGCCCGCGGGGGGTTCGGGCAGTACCTGCGCCGGCCGAGCACGTTCCCGTCGTGGGGTTCCAAGATCAAGCTCGACGAAACCGACGAGATCATCCAAGTTCTGATGCGGGCCCTCGCCAGCTACGGCCTCCTCGTGGAGGTCGACCCGGCCAAGGGTTCGGACCCGCCCGGCTATCAGGTGCAGGCCGCGGCGATGATCTGGAACAAAGGGTCAGGCAAGATCGAGGCGGATCCGATCAAGGTGCCGCGGCCGCCGGCAGGCGGGTTGCGTGCCAACCGGTTCTTCGTCGACTTCTACAAGACGGTCGCCGCTGACGGTCAGGGGTTGGAAGCCAAGGAACACACCGCCCAGGTGCCGATGCAGCAGCGTCTGGACCGGGAAGCCAAGTTCCGGGAGGCTGAACTGCCGGTGTTGTACTGCTCACCGACGATGGAGCTCGGTGTCGACATCTCCGGCCTGCTCGTGGTGGGGATGCGCAACGTGCCGCCGACACCGGCGAACTACGCGCAACGTTCCGGGCGTGCCGGCCGTTCGGGTCAGCCGGCGCTGGTGTTCACCTACTGCACCACCGGTTCGCCGCACGACCAGTTTTTCTTCCGCCGTCAGGAACGGATGGTCGCAGGAAGCGTGTCACCCCCTCGGCTCGATCTCGCCAACGAGGACCTGGTGCGCGCGCACGTCCACGCGATCTGGCTGTCGGAAGTGGGGATGAGTTTGGGGTCGTCGCTCACCGATGTCGTCGACGTGATGGGTGACAACCCGAGCCTCGAGCTGCTGCCCGGCGTGCACGACGACATCGAACGGACCCCGCCCCAGGTACGGGCCCGTGAAATCGCGGCACGGGTCCTGGCCGACATCCTCCCGGAGCTCGAACGCACCGGCTGGTGGAGCGACGAATGGCTCGAGGAGTCGATGCGTACCGTCGCGAACCGGTTCCGGGACACCACGAAACGGTGGTGTGGTCTGTACCGCTCGGCGCTGGAACAGGCGAACCTGCAAACGTCGATCATCAACAACGCCGGCCGTTCACCGGCCGACCGCAAGGAAGCGAAACGGTTACGCCGCGAAGCCGACACGCAACTCGAGTTGCTGCGCAGCGAAACCGGTCGGCAGTCACAGTCCGACTTCTACAGCTACCGCTACTTTGCGTCCGAAGGGTTCCTGCCCGGCTATTCGTTCCCCCGGCTGCCGCTGTCGGCGTTCATCCCCGGCCGGCGCAACTCCCAGGGCAGCGACGAGTTCTTGTCCCGCCCCCGGTTCCTCGCGATCAGCGAGTTCGGTCCCCGCAACTTCATCTACCACGAAGGATCCCGTTACGAGATCAACCGGGTGATCCTGCCGGTGCCCGAGGTCGGTGCCGACCAGGACGAAGCGATGCTGACCCGGTCGGCGAAGATCTGCGAGGCGTGCGGCTACCTCCACGAGGTGAAACCGAACGCGCCGGTCGACCAGTGCCAGTCGTGCGGTGTGCACCTCGGGGCGGCACTCACCGAGCTGTTCCGCCTCCAGAACGTGGTCACGAAACGTCGTGAGCGCATCAACAGCGACGAGGAGGAACGCCGGCGTCAAGGCTACGAGCTGCGCACCGGCATCCGGTTCGCCGACAACGGTCCGCTGCGCGCGACGGCGATGTTCGCTGACGAGGTGGTCGCTTCGTTGCGGTACGGGCATTCGGCGACTATCTGGCGGATCAACATGGGTTGGCGGCGCCGCAAACCGTCCGACCGGCCCGGGTTCGCTCTCGACCTCGAACGTGGCTACTGGGCGAAACGCCAGGATGACTCCGACGAGGAATCCGAGCAGGACCCGATGAGCGGCAAGGTACGCACCGTCATCCCGTACGTCGACGACACCCGCAACGCGCTTATCGTCGACCCGGCCGGGCTACCCGATGACGAGCTCGACCGGATGAAGTTGATGGCGTCGCTGCAAGCCGCGTTGAAAACCGCGATCCAGGTGACGTTCCAGCTCGAAGACGCCGAACTCGCCGTCGAATCGCTGCCCTCGAACCGGGACCGGCGGGTGATCATGATCTACGAGTCGGCCGAAGGGGGCGCCGGGGTGCTGCGCCGCCTGGTGGAGGATCCGATGGCGTTGGCCCAGGTGGCACGCACCGCGCTCGACCTCGCCCACTTCGATCCCGACACCGGTGAAGACAAGGGGCGTGCCCCCGGTGCCACCGAGGACTGCGAAGCGGCCTGCTACGACTGTCTGCTCTCCTACGGCAATCAGCCCGACCACCAACACCTCGACCGGCAGCTCATCAAACCGACGTTGCAGACGTGGGCGGCGGCCACGGTGTCGGACCCGGTCGGGACCGTCAGCCGGAGCGAACAGGTCGTTGCACTCACCAACCAGACCGGCAGCGACCTGGAACGCTCATTCCTGCGGTTCCTCGACGACGGCGGCTACCGTCTGCCGTCACGGGCCCAGGTGCTTGTGGCCGACGCCGGAACCCGCCCCGATTTCGTGTACGATGACGAATTCCTGGCGGTCTATGTCGACGGCCCGCCCCACGACGACCCGAACCGTCAGATTCGTGACCGTCAACAGGACGCAACGCTGAAATCCCTCGGCTGGTCGGTGAGACGGTTCGGCTACAACGACGACTGGGAAAC
>JBJTVH010000120.1:0-13265 GCA_046081125.1 Acidimicrobiales bacterium | reverse complement strand
GACCGGCCCGTGCCCTCGGGCGCGGCGGCACCGGGCACGGTGACGCCGTGAGCGAGACCTGGGTGACGGTCGGCGCTGTCGGGGCGATCGACCGCAGCGACGTCGTGCGCGTCGACCACGGCGGGCGCACCTTCGCCGTGTACCGCACGGCCGACGACCGCTACTTCGCCACCGACGGGCTGTGCACCCACGGCCGGGTGCACCTCGCCGACGGCTTCGTGGACGGCACCACGATCGAGTGCCCGAAGCACAACGGCCGCTTCGATCTCACCACCGGGAAGGCCAAGGGCACGCCGGCGCTCGTCGACCTCGGGTGTCACCCGTTGCGCGTCACCGACGGCCGGATCGAGCTCCGGGTCGCCTGAGGGCGACCCCGCCGCGGTCAGACGCCCGCGGCGGCCTTGAACAGCGCCGGGAGATCGGCGTCGTCGGTCTGGAGCAGCTGGTCGAGGAACCGGTGGAAGTGCTGTCCGCCGCCTTCGTTGCGGCCGAACAGCACCACGTCCTTCGCGCCGGCGCGCAGCGACCGCTGGAGCCGCA
The DNA here is from genome assembly GCA_046081125.1 of Acidimicrobiales bacterium. Taxonomy (GTDB): domain Bacteria; phylum Actinomycetota; class Acidimicrobiia; order Acidimicrobiales; family Ilumatobacteraceae; genus JBEIFW01. The sequence goes on along the minus strand of JBJTVH010000120.1, from coordinate 12,725 downwards.
GGCCGGTGTAGTAGTCCTCGTCGTTGACCACGTGGAAGTTGAACTCCATGCGCTGCACCATCACCTCGGCCTGCTCCGGCGACGGCGCGACGGTGTGGAGGAAGGTCTGCACCGTGGTCGACGTGCCCGGCTCGGCCCCCGGGTAGAGCTGCGACACCATGTACACCCGCCCGTTCGCGTCGAACGCCGCGATCGACACGTGCGGGAAGATCGTCCACACGCCGCTGTTGAGCTTGCTGATCGGCCACTCGTCCTCGGGGAGCTCGGCGAGCTCCTCGAAGCCCCGGGTCGGCGCCGTCACGCGCTGGTGCGGGCCCCAACGGTCGTACAGCGCCTTGGTCGACATCTGCGGACCGAAGCTGTCCTTGTGCAGGATCGGCAGGTGGTAGAAGTCGAGGTAGCCGTCGTAGGCCACCTTCCAGTTGGGGCCGTTGAGGGTCTGGCGACCCGCGACGTGGCAGTCCGCCAGGCCGAGGTGCTCGAGCATGTCGCCGTAGCCGCACAGGAACGTGTCGATGTCGACGAGCGGCTCGCGGCGCAGATACACCCACACCAGCCCGGCGCGCTCGGCCACCGGGAGCTCGGTGAGACCGAAGCAGGACCGGTCCAGCGGACCGACGTCGTCGGCGTCGAGCACGCCGACGAGCGCGCCGGTCGAGTCGTACGTCCATGCGTGGTAGGGGCAGGTGTGCCGGCGGGCGACCCCGGACCCTTCGGGCGCGAGGATCGCACCGCGATGGCTGCAGGAGTTGAAGAACGCACGCAGCACACCGTCGTGGCCCCGGCTGATCAGCAGCGGGGTGTCGAGGATCTCGGTGGCCAGGTAGGCACCCGGGGTGCGCAGCTCACTCGACGCGCCGACCACCAACGGCAACCGGCGGAACACGAGCTCCATCTCCTGGGCCCACCGTTCCCGGTCGAAATAGTTCCGGGCCGGCACGGCGTGGATCTGCTCGGCCTGGTCCTGCGTGCCGGCCCGGAGGTGCTCCAGGTTGCGCTTCGCGATGCGGATGAGTTCTTGACGGCTCACTGGACTACCCCTCGGCGGTGATCTCTTCATCTTCGGGCATGGCCTCGTCGCGTTGCACGAACAGGCCCTGCACCATCTCGTCGTCCTCCTCGCCCATCTCCCCTTCGCGCTGCACCACGGCAGATCCCGGCGCGAGTTCGGTCTGCACGGCCGGTGCGGCGGTGTCCGCCGATCGTTGCGACATCACCCGATCGGCGTTCGCCTCGGCGGCGCGCTCGAAGCGGTCGCCCGGATCGCTGACCTGCACGCCACCTGCCGTCGGCGTGCCCTCGACCGGACCGCTGCGCTGCTGGACGACATGGGTGAGCTCGTGGGCCAAGGTGCGCTGGCCCGTCTCGGACCCCGGGTCGTAGCGGCCGGACGCGAACACGATGTCGTCGCCGACGGTGTACGCATGGGCACCGAGCTGCTTGGCGGAGGCGTCCGCCTCGCCGCCGGTGTGCACCCGCACCGAGGAGAAATCGGCACCGATCGACTGCTCCATCTGCACCCGGAACCCGGCGTCGAGGGGCTGGCCGTGCGACGTGGCGCGTGCGATGCCCTCCCGCTCGTCCTGGAGAAGTTGCGCGACGCCGGCGTTGCCGGCGGTGCGTTGCAGGTGGACGAGCGAGCCCGGCGTGGCCGGGCCCCGCGCCGGCGCGAGCGCCGGTTCGGCCGAGCTCGCATCGGCACCCGACCGGGCGGCCGGCCGAGCGGCATGGACGACGTCGTCATCGAAGGCGTGCACGGTCGACCCCCGTCCTCGTCGAATTCGTGTGCAACGTACTACCGCCGCGCGCGACCGGCTGCGGGCTGCACCGCCGATCGGGCCGATAGCATCCGCCCGCTGCGGTCGATGCCGTTCAAGCGCTGGTGAGGGAGTCGGGCCGATGGGATACGCGGTCGGAATCGATCTCGGGACGACGTTCACTGCCGCAGGGATATCGGCGGCGGGGCGACTGGAAACGATCCCGCTGGGCGCACACGCCGTCGCCGTGCCGTCGGTTGCCTTCGTCGACACCCCGATGTCGTTCGGCGACGAAGCCCTCGCCCGAGGCGCCGCCCGCCCCGACCGGCTCGTCCGAGAGTTCAAACGCGACCTCGGCCAAGACCACCCCATCCTCGTCGACGGCCACGCCCTCACCGCCGAACAACTCACCGGCAACCTCGCCCAATGGGTGATCACCCGCTGCACGCAGCTCCAGGGCGCACCCCCCACCGACGTCGTCATCACCCACCCCGCCAGCTGGCGATCCTTCCGCCGCGAACGCCTCGCCGCCGCGCTCACCGGCATCACCGCCACCGTCGACAACCTCACCCTCGCCACCGAACCCGAAGCCGCCGCCGTCTACTACGCCACCCGCGACCGCATCCCCGACGGCGCCATCATCGCCGTCTACGACCTCGGCGGCGGCACCTTCGACGCCGCCGTCCTCCGCAAGACCACCACCACGTTCGAACCCATCGGCAAACCCGCCGGCGACGCCACCGTCGGCGGCTCCGACCTCGACCAAGAACTCCTCACCTACGTCCTCGAACAAGCCGGCCACCCGCTGCGCACCCTCGACCGGTCCGACCCCACCGTCGCCACCGAACTCGGCCGCCTACGCGAATCCATCACCCGCAGCAAAGAACTCCTCTCCATCGAACTCGACGTCGCCGTCGGCGTCCGCCTCGGACAACCCGCCGAGATCCGCATCACCCGACGCGACCTCGAACGCCTCGCCGAACCGTTGCTCGACAGCACCCTCGACACCTTCAACGAAGCCCTCCGCAACGCCAAAGTCACCCCCGCCGACCTCCACGCCATCGTCCTCGTCGGCGGCGGCAGCCGCATGCCCCTCGTCGGGCAACTCATCTCCACCACCTACAACGTCCCGATCGCCGTCGACACCCACCCCAAATTCGCCATCTGCCTCGGCGCCGCCATCCTCGCCGCCGACCGCGCCACCACACCCGGCGCCGCAGGCGCAGGCGCGGCCGCTGGGCCGATCGCTGCTGCCGTGATCGCAGCCGAACCCGCTGCCGCCGCCCCCTTCGCACCCCCAACCCCCAGCAACACCCCCGAGCCCACCGATCCCGTGCCGGCGCCGGACGTTCCCGGCCCGGCATTCGCTCCCCCCGTCGCGGCAGCGGCACCGACCGAACCGATCGTCGCTGCGGCCGTCGAACCCGCCGTCGAACCCGCCGGCCCGGCCGAGACGGCCGAGGCGGCCGCCGCAGCGAGCATCCCGACACTCCTCGCCGACGACGGCGACCGACCCTCGAACCGGGCGAAGGTGCTCGTCGCTGCGGCCGCCGTCATCGTCGTGCTGCTCGGTCTGCTGGTCATCCGTACCCAATCCGGTGGTTCGGACGGCAGCGCCGCAGGGGCCTCGTCGAGCATCGTCGACGCCACGAGCACCACCGCCGCTACGGCAGCCGCTACGACAAATTCGGCGACGGCCGTCCCGGCGACCACGAATCCGACGACGACGAATCCGACGACGACGGCCGCGAGCACGACCAGCACGACCACCACGACCGAACCGCCCGCCACCGACGAGGCCGACCCCTCCGCAGTGCCGCAGGGTTCACAAGCTGCGGCTCGCCCGAGCGCCACCGCCAAAGCGACGGTGCCGACGACCACATCCGCACCCTCGTCGTCCTCGTCGTCCTCGTCGTCCTCGTCGGCACCGTCGGTGGTGCCCTCCCTGATCGGCACCATCCCGCCGGCCATCACCATCCCGCTGTTCGCACTAGTGCCGAACCTCATCGGAATGACCGAGGCGCAGGCCACCGCCGCCTACTCCAAGCTTTCGTTCGCCTCCACCTGCACGAAGACCAATGCGAAGCTCGGCAAGGTCGTCAGCCAATCGCCCGCCGCCGGTACGTCGTACTCGATTCTGAGCACCGCCCCGACCGTGACCGTCTACATCGCTGCGTTCCTGAACCCGGTCTGCGGGACCTGATCCCGGCCGACTCCGGCACGGCGCCGGTCCAATATGCTCCCGGCGCAGGTTTCTCGCCGTCCGGGGATCGATCGGAGCGCGGTCCATGACTTCCAAGGAGACCGACCCCCTCGGGATGGACTCGCCGGGCAAGATCGAGCGCGACTTGTTCGTCCAGCGTGCGCTCGACCAGCAGGGGGATCAGTACATCCTCGGCGCGTCGTCACACGGAGGCGACCCCAAGCAGTTCGACTGTTCCTCGCTGGTGCAGTGGGCGGCGCGGGAGGCCGGCATCACGCTCGACCGCACGGCGCAGGACCAGTACGTCCAACTGAAGGGGCAGAACGCCACCGTGTCCGTCGAGGAGGCGCTGCGCACCAAAGGCGCACTGTTGTTCAGCTTCAGCGAGGAACCGACCGCCAAGGGCACCGTGCTCCGGCACGCGCACGTCGCCATCAGCCTCGGTGACGGTCGAACCATGGAAGCGATGGGGACCAGCTACGGGGTGAAGGTCGCCAGCGCAACGGGCCGCTTCCAGTACGGCGCCATCCTCCCGGCGTTCCGGGACCTTCCGGACCAGGCCCTGGGCCAGAACCGCTCCCTGTTCGAAACCCCCGAGCCACACCCGCCCGCAGCCAGCGCCCCCTCGGCGGCGGCGAGCGGCCCGGCTGCCCTGGAGCCGGCGGCCCCGAGCCCGGCGGGCATCACCCCGGACGCAGCGCCGCCCGCAGCACGAACCGCCGCACCCGCCGCACCCGTGGCACCCGTGGCACCCGCTGCGCTCGAGCCGCTCCAGCCGCTCACGAAACCAGCAGCCGTCGACGCTGCGCTCACGCGGTCCGCCCCGCCGGAGCTCACCCCGCTGAGCCGCGACGAGGTCCGCGCCGGCTCTCCCGCTGGCCCCGACCTCACCGATCGCACCGATCGCTCCGGTCGCACCGATCCGGCAGGAACCCGCCTGGTCGGCTCCGATTCCGGCGCCGGCCACCCCGAGGCCATCGGCACCTCGGCCATCCCGCGTCCGGGAACGCCCTCGCTCGCCTCGCTCCAGACCGGTGCGATCCGGCTCGATCCTCGCCTGCTCGGCGCCTCCCGGTCCCTGCCTCCCCTCCCCGAGGTTCCCGAGCCCGCAGGCCGCTCCGGGAGCACTGCGGCGCACGAGGTGGTCACGCAGGCGGCGACGCCGTCGTTTCCTCAACCATCGGAGTCGCCCACCGAGCCCGACTGGCCTCGGCCGGGAGGCACGGGTGTGCACGAGGTCTTCACCACGGACCTCGGTGCAGAGCACCACGGCGGCGGGTTGCATGACCTGCACGACGCCGTCGGGGGGCTGCACGGCCCACACGACCTCCCTGGAGGTGGCGGACTCCACGACGTGCACGTCGACGACCACTTCCACCACCACTGAGCGATGTCGACGACGGAGGATCCCCTCGTCTACGCCCGCACGATCCTCGGCCACGCCCGGTATCGAGCCGAACTGCTCGGCCACGCCGAGATCGTCGCGCAACTCGACCCGGCGTGCCGACTGCTCGACGATCCGTCGTCGTCGTTCGCAGTGATCCTGCGCGGGTTGTGCGACGCCGGCAAGACGGTCCTCGCCAATGCGCTCGCCGGCGTCCCGGTCATCCCCGAACGCATCGACGTCCCTACCCCGTGCCGGATCCAACTCGGCGGTGGAAACCCCACCGTCACCCTCCGGCGGCCGGACGGCACGGCGGCACCGTTCGAACTCGGACGCCTCGTCGCCGATGACGACACAGCACCGGACCCGTCGGCGGTCGTCGAGGTCGCCGTCTCCCCGTGGCCGTTGCCGGCCGGCATCACGGTGGTCGACACGCCGAGCGACGGTCTCGATCCGCGCACTGCGGTCGGCATCGACCGCGAGTTCGGGGGTGTCCTGCTGGTGACCGACGCAGCCCAGGAGCTCGGCGAGGCCGAGTTGGAGCTCGCCGCAGCGCTGCACCGTGAGAGCGCCCTGCTCGGCATCGTGCAAACCAAGGTCGATCTCCACGCGCACGTCGAGCGGATCCTGGCCGCCAACCGTGGTCACCTCGATCGAGCGGGTATCGCCGTTCCCGTGTTCCCGGTGTCGGCCCGGCTGGCACTGCTGGGGCACGGCAACGCCGACGGCACGCTCGTGAGCGAGTCCGGCACCCTTCCGCTGGCCGCCGCCCTCGAGCAACTCGCAGCCCACGGCTCGGGTGCGCCGCGGGCTCGCCGAGCGACGGTGTTGGCCCGCGAGTGCGCAACGTTCTTGCTCGGACAGGTTCGTGATGCCCAGGCGGGCCTCGCCGACCGCGAGGCCGAACGGCGCACCCACGAGCGGCTGACCGCCGCTTCGGTCGCCGTCGAACGGCTCCGCACCGGACAAGTCCGGTGGCGGGAGCGGCTCCACGAAGGCATCGAGCGGCTGCAGCTCGACGTCGAGCACGAGTTCCGCACCGGACTGACCGAGATCAACACCGCGGCGACGGACGAACTCGATCGGTCGGACCCGGCCAAGGTCTGGGAGGCACTCTCGGAGCGGATCCAGCGCGACGCTGACGAACTGCTGCTTCGGGTCCGTACCCGCATCGCCACCGACGCCACCACGCTCGGACAGGAGATCGCCGCCATGTTCGGCGAGGAGTTGGCAGCCCCGGCCGCAGCGGGTCCGCTCGCCGGCCCGGCGGGCAGTGGCATCGAGCGCTCGGTGACCATGACCGCCGACCGGGGTGCGGTGACGGTGGCCGCCGTGCGCGGCGCGCTGCCGGGCTCCTCGCTGTTCACGATCCTCGCCGCTCACCTCGGCGGCGTCGGCGGTGCGCTGGGCGTCGTCGCCGCCGGCGCCGTGGCCCTCCCGGTCGGGCTCGTGTTCGGTGCGGTGTCCTACCGGATGGCCCAACGCAGCCGGGCCGAGGCGCGCCGCCGGGCCGCTCACCAGGCCATCCGCCGCTTCCTCGACGGTTACGGACCCGAGGCCTCGAAGATCATCCGAGACGACCTCATCGCCACGCGCAACGGGCTCCGCCATCACTTCGAGGACAACGTCCTCGGGCTCCAACAACGGGTCGAAGGCGAGCTGCGACTTGCCGCGGAACACGCCCAGCTCGACGAGGCCGGCCGCCGAACCCGCTGGGCCGAACTCGACGAGCACCGCCAGCAGCTCGAACTGGTCACCGCACACGCCGAGCGCCTCTTGGCCGAACTGGCCCAAGGCGTTCGGCCGTGACGTTGCGATCCGACGTCGACGGCCTGCTCGCGCTGGCCGAGCCACTTGCGACGACCCCCGACGCAGCCGAGCAGCTCGCCGACGCCCGGTCCCGGTTGACGGACCCGTTGCGCGTAGCGCTCGTCGGCCGAGTGAAGGCCGGCAAGTCCACGTTGCTCAACGCGCTCGTGGGCGACCTCGTTGCGGCCACCGACGCCGCTGAGTGCACGCTCATCCCGACCGAGTACCACGACGGCGTCACCTACCGGGCGTGGAAGGTGTACCGGGACGGCCGCGTCGACCATGCCGTGTTCCGGCGTGACGAGCGCGGTGCCCGTATCGACATCGGGGACACTCCCGTCGAGGCGATAGAACGCCTGCTGGTGGAGTTCCCGAGCCCGCAACTGCGCGACCTCACGATCATCGACACGCCCGGACTCGGGTCGGCGAACCGGCAGGTCTCCCAGCGCACGGCCGATCTGATCGCCGGCGCCGACGCCGCGCCGGCCGACGCCGTCGTCTATCTGTTGCGGAACTGGCATGCGATGGATCGCGAGTTCCTCGCCTGCTTCAACGACAGCCTCGGCGTCGACGTCCCGGCGTTCAATGCCGTGGCCGTGTTGTCGCGCGCCGACGAAATCGCGGGGGGCGGTCCCGAAGCGCTGGCCCAGGCCCGGACGCTGGCCGCGCGCTGGGCCGCATCGGACGTCCTTGCCTCGGTCGTGTCCGACGTGCTCCCGGTCGCAGGTCTGCTGGCCCAATCGGCGCTGGGGTTGAGCCAGTCGGAGTACCAGGCGTTGATGACCCTCGCCGCCTGCTCGCCCGTCGAGCGGGACGCCGCCTTCGTTTCGGTCGCTCGCACCTGCGCACCCGATCGCCTCATGGCGCTGCCCGCACCGACCCGTCGCGCCCTCGTCGAGAAGTTCGGTTTCCACGGTTTGCGGCACGCCGTCGAGTGGATCGGACGGAACCCGTTCGTCACCGCACGCGACCTCGCCGCCGAGCTGATCCGCGAGAGCGGCCTGGAATCGCTGCGCAGCGTGCTGTTCGACCGCTTCGCCGAACGGGTCGACGTCCTGCGATCGATGCAGGCACTCGACGTGCTCGACACGCTCCGTCGGACACGACTGGTGACCGACGACGACGACCTCGACGCCGAACTCGAACGGGTGGAGGTCAACGCCCACGAACTCGCCGAGCTGCGAGCGATCGAGGACATCGTGTCGGGCCAGTACCAGTTGCCGAAGGATCTCCATCTCGCCGCCCGGCGCCTTCTCGGTGAGCGCGGCACATCACCAGCGCAACGACTCGGCGTGCCGCGCGAGGCCGACGTCACCACCGTCATCGCCGAGGAGCTCACGCAGTGGCGATCGATCGCCACCTCGGCGCTGAGCCTCCCCGACGAGCAGCGCGTCGCGCGTGTCGTGGTCCGTACGCTGGGCCGCCTGCGGTCGCTGCACCGCTGACACGGGAGGAGCCGGTATGGCACGGCGCTGCACGAGCTGTGGGCACGAGAGCCCCGACGATGCGCGGTTCTGCTTCAACACCGGGTGCGGGCAAGCCCTGGAGGTCGCGAGCCCCCTGGGCCAGCCGTCGGAGCCGAAGCGATCGAAGCGAGCTCTGGTCGTGGCCGCCGCCGCCGTCGCCGTGATCGCCCTTGCCGCGGTGGTCGTTCTGGTGCTGTCCCGTGGAGGCGACACCACGACCGCGACGACGGCTCCTGCAACGACCGTCATGCTCACGCGGCCGGCGACCACGCTCGGCACGGCCGTGGTCACGACCGCAGCGCCGACCACCGCTCGGGGTCCGCTCGCCGCCCTCGCCCGCAACCGGATCGTGCAGGCGACGGCCTCGTCGACGCTTCCCGAGGACACCCAGAACCGGATCACGTACGGCATCGAGAACACCCTCGACGGCGACCTGAAGACGGCCTGGAACTCGGCCGGCTCCGAAGGCGACCTGGTGCCGCCCGAAGGGCAGTGGTTGGAGTACCGGTTCGCTGCCGAACTCCCGATCACCCAGGTGCGGATCGTCAACGGGTACAACCCTCGCAACGGCCGATCGGCCTACACGGACAACCACCGGATCAAGGCGTTCCGGCTCACCACCGGCAGCCAGACGCTCGAAGGCACCCTCGTCGACGACGAGACGTTGACCCCCAACGTCATCCGCCTGAACGGTTCTCCCATCGCGTTCGTACGCATCACCGTGGTCTCGACCTACCCGTCCGCCGGCAAGGGCTACAACGACGTCGGCGTCACCGAGGTCGGGTTCTTCTCCGGCGGGTGATCAGCACGCCTTCGCAACGCTCAGCGTCACCCTTGCGCCCTTGTCGACCGAGACGTTCGCCGCCGGAGTTTGTTCCACGACTGCGCCCGCCGGTTCGGAACTGCAGCGCTCGTTCGCCTGCGCCGTCAGTCCGGCCTGGGCGAGCACCTGGAGTGCGGCGTCGCGGCGTTGCCCGACGACCGAGGGCACCACGAGCCCCTTCGAGACCGTCACCGAGACGATGGAACCCCGCGTCGTGGGCTGGCCTCCCGGCGGGTTGATCTCGATGACCTGACCGGCCGGTACTTCGGGGTTCGGGACCGGCGGCTTCACGTTGGCTTGCAACCCCGCCTGTTGGATGAGACGCACGGCGTCGTCACGGGAGGTGCCGGGCGGGATCTTGGGCACGACCGCGGAGGTGTCGGCCTTGGCAACGGTCAGGGTGACGAGGTCACCGACGTTGAGCTTCGTGCCGGCGGGCGGATCCTGGGCCACGATCGTGCCGGGTTCGACGGCGTTGTCCGGCTTGCTCACCGGTTGGATCCGCATCCCTCGTTGGGACAGTTCGGCACTCGCGCTCAGGTAGTCGCGGCGGCGGAGGTCGGAGAGCACCCACTGCTCCGGGCCCGTCGACACGATCAGGTTCACCGTGGATTTCGCCGGCACCCGGGAGCCGGGCGCTGGCGCCTGCAACAGGATCCGACCGAACGGCTGAGGATCGCTGCGAGCGTCGATGATCAGACCCTCGAGCTTCTCGGCCAGCAGCGCAGTGCTCGCCGCCTCGAAGTCGAGAACGGTGAGGTCCGGTACCGTGCGGAGTTCCTCGGCGTCGTCGAGCACCCGGGCCACGACAAGAACACCGACGACAGCGAGGACCGCAACAACGGCGACCGCAACCGCCACGGCAGCCGCACGGCGCGGCGGGCGGGCCGGGGACGCGCTCGACCGGGGAGCTTGCGTTCCAACGACCTCGAGCGTGGCGTCGTGCCGACCGATCGTCCGGCCGTCGAGAGGCGACACCACCTCGAACGCCAGGGCCATCCGTCCGGCGACGGTCGTGGACGCGACCCTCGGCGTGATGGCGATGCGGAACGTGACCGGAATCCCCGGCGCGACCGAGCCGGAGGTTGGGGTGCAACTCACCCAGGAACCGGGCACGCCGCGCACGACGACGGCGCGGGCCTCAATGGCGTCGCCCGTCGGCTCGACCCGCAGTGCGAACTCTGCGCTCGATCCCGGGATCACCGTTACCGCCGTGGGCGACAGGACCGCTGCCGGCGGCGACGCAACCGGGGCGGGAGCCGCTGCCGGCGGCGACGCCGCGGCTTGCCGATCCTCGGCGGGCGGCGTCACCGCCCCGGCGCTGGTCGATGGCACACGCTGCGGTGCGCCAGCCCGCTTCCGGGCGCGGCCGGCAAACCAGGTCGGGGCGTCGGCCGGCGTGTCGGGGATCCCGACGATCGGCTGCTGCGAGTCCAGCGAGGAGGACGCCCCGAGCGCAGGACCCGCCGGAGCCGGACTTGCCGAGCTCGAGCCGAGATAGCTGTCGCAACGCGAGCAGAACACCGTTCCGGCCGAATTGCGGTGCCCACACGAGGCGCAGTCCATGTCCCCCTCGCCCGTCCCGACGCAGCGACGGCCACCGCCGTGCGCCGGGACGCTACACCGGCCCGAGAGCGACCCCTCGGTGGCTGCCATGATGCGCAGCGAGGGGGAGCCGTGCCGACCGATCACGACCGCGACGAACCGACCGACGAGTGGGCGGCGATGGCCGAGGCGGCGGCGGCGCTGCGTCGTGTGAACCGGGCCTTCGCGGGCCGGCTGGCCTCCGACGACGAACTGCGCTCGCTCGCCGCCGCCGCCGATGCGCTCGCCGCACGGCTGGAATCGGGTGCGCCCCGCTCGAAGGAACTGACGATGGGGACTGCGCTCGGCATCGCCCCCGGTTCGGTCGCCCCGCCGGCCACCCCGGTGGGTGACGAGCTCGAGTTCGATCCCCTGGGGGCCGGCGGCGGGCGCCTCCATCCCGCGAGCGTGGGGTTCTTGCTCGTGCGCGACACCGAGACCTCGGTGCGCTGCACCACCGTCGTCGACGGCATGTTCCAGGGCCCGCCCGACCGGGTGCACGGTGGGATCGTGGCGTTGCTGTTCGACGAGGTGATGAGCGCCGTCAACCGGGCGATGGGCACCCGGGCCTTCACCGCCCGGCTCACGTTGAACCTGCGCGCCCCCGCCCCGGTCGGCTCGGAGATCACGATCCGGGCGTGGCAGCAGGCCGTCGAGGGGCGAAAGATCACGATCTGCGCCGAGGGTCACGGGATCGACGGCCGCTTCGCCGACGCCGACGGGCTCTTCATCGCCTGGAAGGACCAGGGCGGTGCCCGTGGCGGGTGATGCCGACGACTCGCCCGCCGGCCCCGAACTGATCGAGGCCACCCCGATGCGGCCCCGACCCGAGCGACCGGTCGGGCGCGTCGTGCGAGCCCCCGACGGCCGGTCGCCGGCGCTGTTCGAATGGGAGCTGCGCGCCCAGGAGTGGTCCGACGAGCATCCGCACGACGAGTTCGTCTACGTGCTCGCCGGGGAGCTGCACGTGCGCGTCGGCAGGACCACCGTCGTGGCCGGCCCCGGCGGGCTCGTGCGCGTTCCGGCCGGCACACGGGGCCACTATGCCGCCCCGGTCCATGCCCACCTGTTGAGCGTCTATCCCCCGCACCCCGGTGGCTCCGGCGACCCGCGAGGCATGCTGCGCGACCTCACCGCCAACGTCTCTGCCAACGGCGCATCGGCCGAGGACGACGCACTCGATCTCGAGGTCGAAGAAGTCGGCGCCGTGCCGCGTGGCGCGTCACCGCCCCGTTAGGTCACTCCACCCGCAGGCCCGAGATCGCCCGGGCGATCACGAGCCGCTGGATCTCCGAGGTGCCCTCGAAGATGGTGTAGATCTTCGAGTCACGGTGCCACTGCTCCACCGGGTGGTCCTTCACGTACCCGGCCCCACCGAGGATCTGGATGGCTTCCTCGGTCGCCCGCACCGCCACCTCGCCGGCGTACAGCTTGGACATCGAGCCCTCACCTGCGGCGAAGGACTTGCCGGCCCGGCCCATCCAGCACGCCCGCCACACGAGCAGTCGAGCGGCGTCGATCTGCATCTTCATGTCGGCGAGCTTGAAGGCGATCGACTGGTTCTCGATGATCGCCCGGCCGAAGGCCTTGCGCTCCTTCGCGTAGTCGAGGGCGTACTCGTACGCGGCCCGGGCGATGCCGAGCGCCTGCGCACCGACGAGCGGACGGCTGGCCTCGAACGTGGCCATGGCGGCCTGCG
>JBJTVH010000119.1:0-3903 GCA_046081125.1 Acidimicrobiales bacterium | reverse complement strand
GCGCGGCGGCGTCGGCCTCGTCGAGCAGGCCGGTCCACACCCCCTTGGGGCGCCCCGTCGTGCCCGACGTGTACATCATCGCCCGGGCCCGTGGCGCCGGGGCGAGCTCCATGGTGCGGGTGCCGGGGCCCTCGAACGCGGCGAGGCGGGCGAGCTCGGCGTCGCCGAGGACCACGGCGGGATCGGCGTCGGCCAGGATCACGGCGCGCTCGGCGTCGGTGAGCGCGGCGTTGACGAGCACCGGCACCACGCCCGAGCGCAGGGCACCGACCGCGACGGCGAGGTAGGCGGCGCTGGACGGGGTGGCGACCACGGCGGCCCGGTCAGCCTCGCGCAGGCCGAGCGCGGCGAGCCCGGCGGCAGCGCGCCGTTGGGCCGCAACGGCTTCGGCTGCGGTGACGAGCACCGGCCCCGTCACGCCTGGCCTCCGGCGAACCAGGCGACGTCGGCCGGATCGGGCGGCGCCACGGCGACGGGGATCCCGCCGTTGCGGAGGCTCTCGGTGGCCGCGCAGCCCGCCGCAACGGCTTCGCGTGCCCCGACCGGGCTCGTGTCGGTGCGGCCACCGTAGCGGGCGAAGCGGGCGAACTCGGCGAGCAGTGCCTCGTCGGCGCCGCCGTGGCCGCCGTCGCCGGGGGAGAACGCGAACTCGTGGTCGCCGTGCTCGGTGAAGCCCTGCCGGCGGTTCCACAGGCGCACGACGCCCTCGACGTCGCCGTGGTTCTCGAGGCGGCCCTCGGTGCCGATCACGGTGTAGTTGCGCCAGTAGTCGGGGCTGAAGTGGCACTGCTGGTAGGCGGCGAGCACACCGTTGTCGAGCCGGGCGTTGACGAGCGACAGGTCTTCGACGTCGATCACCGGGTTGAGGCCCCGCTGCGCCGACGGGGGCCACCAGCGGGCCGGGTCGAACCAGTCGGCGGGGGTGGTGCCGTTGTGGCGGTGGGGGTTGTCGCCGTAGAAGGCGAGCGTGCCCATGCCCTGCACGAGGCGGCTCACGCCACCGGCGAGCCAGTGGATCACGTCGAGGTCGTGGGCGCCCTTCTGCAGCAACAGGCCGGTGGTGTTGGCCCGTTCGGCGTGCCAGTCCTTGAAGTAGAAGTCGCCGCCGTGGCCGACGAAGTGCCGGCACCAGATCGTCTTGGGTTCGCCGATGGCGCCGTCGTCGACGAGGCGTTTGAGCAGGCGGACCATCGGGAAGTGCCGCATGTTGTGGCCGACGTAGAGCCGGGTGCCAGTGCGCCGGGCGGTGGCGAGGATGCGGTCGCAGCCGGCGGTGGTGACGGCGAGGGGCTTCTCGGCGAAGGTGACCTTGCCGGCGGTGAGGCAGTCGACGACGAGGGCCTCGTGGGTGTGATCGGGGGTGGCGACGACGACGGCGTCGACGTTGGGGGCGTCGAGGAGGCGGCGGTAGTCGGTGGTGGTCCACGGGCCGGGGGTGATGCGGGCGGCCCAGCGGGCGAGGCGGGTGGGGTCGAGATCGCACAGGGCGACGACGCGCGAGCCGGCGCCCGGCCGGTGGGCGGCGTCGACGATCGAGCCCCGCAGGCCGAGCCCGATGACGGCGATGCGCACATCATCGGCGTCGGGCCGGGCAGAATCGGGGGCCATGGGCGCATCCTCCCGCACCCCGCCCACCCTCGTCCTGCTCGCGGCCGGGCTCGGCACCCGGTTCGGGGGCCCGAAACCGTTGGCACCGGTGGGGCCCGAGGGCGAGCCGTTGGTGCTCGTGTCGTTGGCCCAGGCGGCCGAGGCCGGGTTCACCGATGCGGTCGTGGTGGTTGCGGGCGCAACGGCCGAGCCGATCACGGCGGTGTTGGCGGCGGCGCCGGTGCGGGTGCGCACGGCCCGCCAGGAATCGGTGGGGCCGCCCCGGGCCAAGCCGTGGGGGACGGTGGCGGCCACGTTGGCGGCCGGCGTGGAGGGCGACCTGGTGGTGGTGAACGGCGACGACCTCTACGGCGTGGCCGGCTTGCGGGCGGCGTTCGAGTGGTCGGTGGGCCCGTCGGCGGCCGATGCGGTGATCGTGGGCTACCCGGTGGGGCGCACGCTGGCCACCGAGGGCGGGGTGTCGCGCGGGGTGGCGATGGTGGGCGACGGGGGCCGGTTGGTGTCGCTGGTGGAGCATCGAGACGTGCGCCGGGACGACTCGGACCGGATCTGCTCGGACCGGGCGGCGGAGCTGGCGCCGGACACGGTGGTGTCGATGAACCTGTTCGGGTTGCGGGCGGGGATGCGGGCCCGGTTCGTGGCGGCCGTGGATGCGTTCGTGGCGGCGGCCGGCGACGATCCGGGCGCCGAGCTGGGCCTGCCGGATGCGGTGGGGGCGCTGGTGGCGGCGGGGGCGGTGTCGGTGGATGTGGTGCCGACCGATTCGCCGTGGCACGGGGTGACGTGGCCGGGGGACGTGGAGGTGGTGCGGGCGGCGTTGCGGGTCGAGGGCGGGCGATGATCCCGGCCGGGTTGGCCGGCGCGTTCGGGTTCACGGCGACCGGGCCGGCGGTGGCGTTGGGGGACGGGCACATCCATCGCACGTGGCGGGTGCCGGGCGCCGCGGGCGACGTGGTGATGCAGCGGATCAACACGGCGGTGTTCGCGGACGTGGCGGCGTGCGAGGCGAACCTCGATCGGATCGATCGGCACCTGGCGGGTCGGGGGCTGGTGGCGGCCTGGTGCCGGACGGCGGCGGGCACGGTGCACTGGTGGGACGGCGACGGGGTGCCGTGGCGGGTGAGCCGGTTCGCCCGGGGGACGGTGGGGCGCACGGTGGCGGCCGACGCCCGGCAGGCGTTCGGGGCGGCCCGCCGGTTCGGGATGTTCGCGGCGGCGCTGGCGGATCTGCCAGGTGGGCCGCTGGCCGACACGATCCCCCGGTTCCACGATCTGGGCCATCGACGGGCGCAGCTCGCGGTTGCGGCGGCGGCCGACCGGTGCGGCCGGCGGGCGGGGTGCGAGCCCGAACTGGCCCGGGCCGAGGAGCTGGCCGCGGCGGTGGCGGCCCGGGTGGTGGCGGTGGGGGTGCTGCCGGTGCGGGCCGTGCACAACGACGCGAAGGTGGCCAACGTGCGGTTCGACGAGGTGACCGGCGAGGCGACGGTGGTGGTGGACCTCGACACGACGATGCCGGGCACCGTGCTCGCCGACGTGGGGGAACTGCTGCGCACGGGCGCCACCCGGGTGGCCGAGGACGACGCGGCGGCGAGCGTGGCGGTGGACGCGGAGCGGGTGGAGGCGGTGCTCGCCGGGTTCCTGGCCGGGGCCGGGCCGCTGCTCGAGCCGGCCGAACGGGCGGCGCTGGCGGTGGGTGGCCCGCTGCTGGCGGTGGAGAACGCGGTGCGGTTCCTCGCCGACCACCTCGACGGCGACCGCTACTACGGCGCCGCCCGCCCCGACCACAACCTCGACCGGGCCCGCGTGCAGCTTTCCGTCACGGAAGGGTTGCTGCCGTTCTGCTGAGGGGCGCTACCAGCTGAGCGGCCGGCTGGTGTCGGCACGGTCGAGGAAGGTGCGACACCACAGCTCGACGAGGGCGATCGCGAACAGCGGGTAGGCGGCGTCGACGCGACCCTGTTCGTCGAGCCGTCGCAGCTCGGCCACGGCATCGGGCCGGAACACCCCGCGGTCACGCAGCGATCGCTCGCCGAGCAACTCGTCCATGGGGGGCCCTGAGTTCGTTGCGTAGTTGCGAGCGCAACGGCATCCCAAACCCGGACTTGCGGCGTCGGCCGACTTCGGGCGGCACGAACGCCGAGAGTGCGTCGGCGAGCAGCGCCTGGGGCTGCTCCTCGGCGATGTAGTGGCCGCAAGGCATGGCGAGGGTGTGCAGCCGCGCGGCGTCGGCCACGGCCTCGCGCCACAGCGCCGGCACGTCGAAGCAGCGGCCAACGGCTCCATGCGCAGCCCAGC
>JBJTVH010000118.1:0-17435 GCA_046081125.1 Acidimicrobiales bacterium | reverse complement strand
TACCCGTCACCCGGCAACTACGCAAACGCCGTACAAGCCACCGACGACGGCGGTCTCCGTGCCCTGGTCGTGATCGAAACCCCGAACGCACCCGTCGACTACCGATTCCCCATCGACGGCACCACCATCATCCAAACCGTCCACCACCGCAACGCCGCCCACCCCGTCATCGCCGACCCGAAGATTTCCTGGGGATGGTTGATGACCATCTTCTTCAACAAGAGTGAAACAAACAATATCGCTCTCGGTAGCGTGATTGCGGCTTTATTCATCCCCAAAGGAGCCGTGCCTTTCACGGCGTTGTCCGCTTATGCGCAGTGGGCACATGGCCGCAATGCGTGCCTTCGGGTCACTGTTCGGTATTTTCCATACTTGCAAGCTACCTGTCTCACTACTACGGCGGCTTCTGGAGGTAGCGATGTGGTTCCTACTTGGCGTTGTCCTTAACGCGTTCTTCTTTACTGCGTTGGCAGCAGCCGAAAGAAGGTCTCTGCGCGCTCGGGTTGCGGTGAAGCTGGTGGCAATAGGGGTTTTCTCCCTACTTTACGTCGTTCTGCCATATCGCGATTATGGTTCGGGCCCGCGCTGGCAGTTCCTATCCGGGTTCGCGTATTCGGGCGTGCCATTCGGGATTCTCTATGCGCTGGTGGATCATCGACGGCGACGCTCGTCTCCTGTCGAACTCCACGGTCCGCAAGTCGGGCCTTGAAGGTTGGGGACCTTTCTGCTGCAGGCGTCTTTCGGGAGGTACCGGTGGTGGCGGCGGTGCTGGGACCGTTGCGGGGGCAACTGCAGACGACCGAACTTGTTTGGCTTGTGGGCGGCGCGCTCTTCGGCTCTTCCGTCTACTCATGGCCGTTCCACCGCAAGGACCTGCGCCCCTCGCTGCGATTGGGGTGGTTCGTGCTGTAGCTGGTGACCGTGATCCTGGCTGCCTTCGCGTGGTGGGCATCCCGATGGGAGTCGCACACGTGACGGGACTCAGCCGCGGGGTGAAAATGCCGTTCGGGACGCCCACCACTTTGACCGGCTGCAAGGAGCCGAACTGCACGTCCCATGCGAACTGCGCCCGCCCGGGCGGCGAAGCCGTCCCGCAGTCGATTCACCCGCCGGTCAGCAGCTCGGCCAGTCGGACACCGTCGAGATCGATCGCTAACCACAACGGGTTGTCACCCTCGGGGGACGGGGCCGTGGTGGCCAACAGCAAGCTCCCGGCCAACGCCGCGTGCACCAGCACCTCGAAATGGTCCGGCAGCACGAACGCGATCGAGAACGCCGCCCGCACCGGCCGGGTGAGCCGCACCGTGAGCACCACCCCGGTATCGGTGAATGCGGCGCTCGTCGCCACATCCCCGATGCCCTCGATCGCATGCACCCGGGCCAGATCGGCCACGTCGGGCCGGCCGGCGACGTCGAGCACCACGGTCGGATACGCCACCCCGTCGTCGCCCACCGTGACCCCGGCGTCGAGCACGGCGATTGCGCGCACCGGCGGCTGGCTCACTGGCCAAGGCTAGGCACGCCCCCGGGCGCCCCGTCGATCCCGGATCGCGCCGTCGATCCGGATCACGGTGACGGCGTCCTCGGGCACCGGCACGGCGAGCCGCACCTCGACGTCGTCGCCGACCGGCGTCACCGTCACGGCGCAGCCCGGGTGGCCGAGCACGGTGGCGGCACCCGCCGCCGCCACCTCGACCCCAGGCAGCCGCAGCATCCCCGGAACCGGTCCGAGGACGTGGAGGTAGTGGGCCTGCGCGCCCACGGTGTGGCGCACCGGCGTCCCGGCGAGGTCGTCACCGGCCCGCGACCACGGCGCAGTCCCGTAGATCGCCTCGCCGTTGACGCTGAGCCACGCCCCGAGCTCCCGGAGGCGTCGTTCATGGAGAGCCGGGATGCTGCCGTCCGCACGAGGCCCGACGCCGAGGAGCAGGTTGCCGTTCTTGCTCACGATGTCGACGAACTGCCGGATCAGTTCGGCGCGCGTCACCACCTGATCGCTGCCCTCCATCTCGTTGTAGCCGAACGAGAACCCGAGACCGCGCACGCTCTCCCACGCGCCGTCGACGATGTCGCCGTAGGCGGTGTACTCCGGGGTCGTGAAATCGAACGAGCCCGAGAGCCCCATCACGATCACGCCCCCGTCGGTGCCGTCGGCCGTGGGCCCGACCGCAGCGCCCGGAACGGGCAGTTGCCCGAACCGGTCGTTGACCATGCCCTCAGGCACGCGGCGGCGGTAGGCGCTGATCAACCCCGCAACGTCGCCGGCGGTCGGGAACCCCATGTCGTTCCAGAGCACCGACGGCTCGTAGCGTTCGATCAGTTCGCGCCACTGTGCGGTGCAGTACTCGACGTACTCCTGCTCCTGCGGGATGGTGGCGGCGAGGTCGGCGAACCGGCGCACCGGTTGCGGCCGGTACACCCAGTCCATGCCGGCGCAGTGGTACACGCCCATCCGAAGGCCATGCGCCCGCACCGAGTCGGCGAACGCGCCGACGAGATCCCGGTTCGATCGCAGTTCGGGCCGGCGGGGGCACGGAGACGCCGTCGGCCACAGTGCGTAGCTGTCGCTGTGTTTGGTCGTGAGCAGCGCATAGCGCACCCCCGCGGCGCGAAACAGCTCGGCCCAGGCATCGGGATCCCACGAACGGTTCGCCTCCTCGAACCGCGGGACGAAGTCGTAGTAGTCGAACCCCTGGCCGTAGGTGTGCCGGTGGTGCACCTGGGTCGGGCTGCCGTCGATTCGCAGCGAGTTCAGGTACCACTCGGCGTACGGGTTGGCCGCGAACCACGCCTTCCAACCCTGCGTGGCGATCACCTCCGACAGGGCGCCGGTGACCGGCGCCCAGCCGGGAACCGAGTAGAGGCCCCAGGTGACGAGCACCCCGAGCTTCGCGTCGGTGAACCAGTTCTGCGGTGCCGCGGCCATTCCCACTCCCCCACCGTCGGACCGGTTCAGCCGGCCAACGCCCCGTAGGTCGCCAGCAGCAACGACGCGCCCCGCTCGTCGCCCACGGTGCCGTCACCCATCTTGTTCATCACGTACGAGAACGTCATCCGGGCGTCGAGGTCGTTGATGGCGAGCGATCCACCCCAGCCGCCCCAGAAGCAGGCCGAGGGCGGCAACGGCAACGTCTCCCCGGCCAGGCCGTAGCCCATCCCGAACCGCGCCGGCATCCCGAGCACCAGATCGGTCCCCTCGATCTGACACTCGAGCGCCCGCCGGCACCCGGCCGCGGAGAGGAACCGCCGGCCCTGCAGCTCACCACCGTGGGACACGATCGCCTGGAGCAGCGCCACCGACCGGGCGTTGCCGTGGCCGTTCGCCGCCGGCACCTCGGCCCGGCGCCAGCCCACGGTGTGGGCGTACGTCGCCGTCATCGGCGGGTTCACGAACGTGCGGTACGCCACCGACTCGGTGGGCGCCACCCCCAGATCCATCGGCGCGTTGGGGATCACGAGCGCCACCCGGTCGTCGTGCTCGGGCCCCGTGCCGCAATGGAAATCCGCGCCGAGCGGGCCGGCGAGCTCCTCGGCCAGGAACGTACCGAACGAACGCCCGGTGACCCGGCGGACCACCTCGCCCAGCAGGTAGCCCTGGGTGATGGCGTGATAGCCGCTCGCCGTCCCCGGGGTCCACCACGGGGCCTGGGCGGCGAGCAGCGCGGTCACCTTGTCCCAGTCCTCGAAGTCGGCGGCCGTGATCGGCTCCTGCCAGCCCGACAGCCCGGCCGCATGCGACAGACAGTGGGCCACGGTCACGTCGGCCTTGCCGTTGGCCGCGAACTCGGGCCAGTAGCGCGCCACCGGCGCGTGGAGATCGATCTCGCCCCGGTCGGCCAGCACCAAGCACGCAAGGAACGTCATCGTCTTCGTCGTCGACCAGACATTGGTGATCGTGTCGCGCTCCCATGGCCGGGTGCCCGCAGCGTCAGCCGTTCCACCCCACAGGTCGACCACCAGCTCGCCGTCGAGCACGACGGCGACCGACGCCCCGACCTCGAGACCACGGTCGAAGTTCGCGGCGAACGCCGCCCGAACCGCCTCGAAGCGCGGCGCGCAGCTGCCCTGGATCTCGGTCATCGTCGTCCCCCTCGGATCGTCGCCGGACACTACCGGCGCCCTGGTTGGATGGGTGCCGTGCCTGCCCTCGCCGCCACCGCCCGTGCGCTCACCCCGGTGCTCGACCGACTCCTCACCGAGCACCCCGACCTGCTCTCGGTGGCGGTCGCGCTCCACGAGCCGGACGCCGACCCGGTCACCGTCGTGCACCAAGTCGTTCGTCGCCGCCACCGTCGTCGAACTCGCCGCCGCCGGCACGATCATCCTCGACGCCCCGGTGCTCGGCCTGCTCGCCGATCCGATCGCCGAGCTGTTCGAGCGCTACGAGCACGCCCGCGCCGTCACGGTGCGGCACATACTGCAGCACCGCAGCGGCCTGGTCGACCACACGATGTTCCCGGCGTTCACCGACGCGCTCACCGGCGGCTGGACCCCGGCGTCGCAACTCGCCATCGCCGTCGCCGAGCCCGCCCGGTTCGCACCCGGAGACGCGTTCTCCTACAGCGACTCGGGGTACGTGCTGCTCGGCCAGATGATCGAGCACGTCACCGGCACCTCGCTGGCCGCCGCGGTGCGCACCCGAGCCGGGCTCGACTCGGCGACCCTGCCCTCGCTGCACTGGGAGCGGGCCGAACCCACCCCGGCCGGCGTCGTGCGGGTCCACCAGTGGTTCGACGGCCACGACACCTTCGCCTGGGACCCGGCGCTCGACCTGTTCGGTGGCGGTGGCCTCGTGTCCACCCTCACCGATCTCGCCCGGTGGTGGTCGAACTGGTGCACCGGGGTCCACGGCCATGTCGGGATCAACCTGGCCGACGCCGCAGCGACCGCGATGCCCGACGGGGCCACGTTCCCCGGCGGGGACCGCGTGGGGCTCGGGCTGTTCGGGCGCACCGTCGCCGGGCGAACCGTGTGGTCGCACGGGGGGTTCTGGGGTCTCGAGGCCGGTCACGTGCCCGACCTCGGCGTGGCCTACGCCGTGGCGGTCACCCACCGCCGCGCCGACCCCCCCGGGCCCAGCGCGCTCGCCGGACTCACCCTCGACGCGCTCGGGGCGCACCGGCGCTGAACGGGGCTTCGCCTCGGTGCGGGGCTAGGCCCTGGTGAAGCGCAGCCGCAGCTTGAGGGTGCCGAGCATGATCCCGGGCTGGTGCAGCCAGTCGTTGCCCTCGGCGTAGTCGAGCGCGGCCACCCGGTCGAGCAGGACGTTCCAGGCGATCTGCTGCTCCACCCGGGACAGGTTCGCGCCCGGACACACCCGCGGGCCGGCGGAGAACGCAACGTGACGGGTGAGGCCTTCGCGATCGAGGTCGAGCTCGAACGGGCAGTCGAACTCCTCGGCGTCGACGTTGGCCGCTGCGAACCGCAGGTGCAGCAGCGACCCGGGCGGCACCTCGACCCCTTGGAACACCTCGTCGCGCGAGGTCACCCGCGTCGAGAGCCCGTGCGTGGGCGAGCGCATCCGCAGGCCCTCCTCGGTGAAGGCCCGCACCTTGGTGCGGTCGCCACGGAGTTGCTCGAACAACCCCGGCGTCTCGCACACCAATTGGGCCTGCTCCTCGAGCGCGTACTGCGTGGTCTCGAGCCCACCGAGGATCATGGCGTGCACGATCCCGGCAATCTCGAGATCGGTCAGCTTGCGGTCCAGCGCCTCGTAACGGGCCCCGCACAGGAAGCTCACCATGTCGTCCTGCGGGTCCGCCCGCTTCGCCTGGACGTGCTCGTAGATGTAGTCCTGGAAGCCGACGAGGCGATCGAGCATCACCTTGGTCTGCTCGGACGTCATCTCGTGCTTGTGACCGTGGCCGTGCACGAACGGCGTCACCACGGCGTCACCCCACTCGGCGAGCTGTGGGATGTCCGCGAGCGGGAACCCGAGGATGGTCGCCATCACCCGCTGCGGCAGCGGCCGGGCGAACCGGGAGATGAACTCGACCTCGCCGTCGTCGATCCACTCGTCGATCAGATCGTTGGCGTGCTTGGTGATCATCTCGCGATGGCGCGTCGCCCCGGTGCCGACCCACGGGTCGGTGAGCTCCTTGCGGTGCTTGATGTAGAGCTCCTGCGTGGGCCGCAACGTCACCATCGAGGCCTGCATCAGGTTGCGGAACTTGCCGTAGACCTCCTCGGCGGTCATGCCCTCCTGTGAGAACTGGCCGAGGCGGGCCTGGCCGAGCGCCGGGTAACGCTCGGGATCGCGCACCACTCGGGAGATGTCGGCGTGCTTGGTGAGCACGAACGCATCGGTGCCGGGCGTGAGGCCGCCGCCGTCGAGGCGCAGCACCGGGGCCTCGCGGTGGAGGATCTCGTAGGCCTCGTACCAGTGCTCCTGGGCGCCGGCTCCGAACAGGTCGACGTCGCCGAGGTGCACCGGGCACGCCATCGGGCTCAGCTCGTGATTGATGTGCTTCGGATACGTCGTCATACCCGGTCGACCCCCCCTGAACGAACAAGCGGCGCAACAGCCTGCCCCCGGTCAGGGTAGACCAGCCCCCGACGTGCCGGAGGGGTCGCGCCCCCCCTACTGCGTGGCCAGGCTCGCCACGAAGTAGCCCTCGTCGATGAGGGCCTGCACCTCGGGCGGCGGTTCGCTCAACCGCTCGATCGTCACGGCGTCGATGCGCCCGGTGTACCGGTACACGTGCGGGTACGGCCCCACCGGTGAGCCGGTGTCGAGCCCGACATCGAAGGTCTCCCCGCTGATCGAGAACACCACCGGAACGGTCCGGCCGACCCGCACGTGACCCACCGCAGCGCCGTCCACGCGCAGCACGGCCCAGCCTCCGGCGCCGAATCCGCCGTCATAGGCAAACTCGACGGTGACCCGCCGCGCCCCGGGGGCGAGCGGCGCGGACGACCGCGCCACGAAGTGTTCGTGCCCCAGCCAGTTGTAGTGGTAGACGGCGTGGCCCGTCCCGTCCACGTACAGCGACCAGCCGGCCATGGCGCCGCCCTGGCACACGAGAACCCCCTCGCACCCGCCCTCGGGCACGTCGATCCGAGCGTCGATGACGAACGAGCAGTTCTTCACGTTGACAACCGACCGTTCCGGCATCCGGTAGTGCGCGGCCGTGTAGGTCATCGCCTTACGGCCACCGAGCGCATCGGGGACGGCGAACCGGGGCCCGAACGTCTGGCCGGGCTCCTTGAGCGGGAACACGTGGTTGCGGCGGGCCTCACGGTCGAACAGGGTCTGCAATTCGGCGAGCTTCTCCGGGTGGACCGCCGCCACGTCGACACCCTGGGAGAAGTCGGCGCGGATGTCGTAGAGCTCCCAGCGTTCCTGGGGGCCGTCGAACGGGAGCGTCTCGAACCGCTTCCACGGCACGCGACCGTGGAAGCACGACGCGATCCACCCGTCGTGGTACATCGCCCGGTTCCCGAACATCTCGAAGTACTGCGTGGTGTGGCGCTCGGGCGCGGTGGCGTCGTCGAACGCGTACAGCATCGACACCCCGTCGAGGTCCATCTGCTCGATCCCGTTCACCCGCTGCGGGGGTTCGATCCCGGCCGCTTCCAGCAGGGTCGGGTACAGGTCGACGACGTGATGGAACTGCGTACGCAGCCCTCCTCGATCGCGCACCCGGGCCGGCCACTGCAACGCCATCGCGTTGCGCGTGCCGCCGAAGTGCGACGCCACCTGCTTCATCCACTGGAACGGCGAATCGAGCGCCCACGCCCACGCCAGGTTGTAGTGGTTCTCACAGCGGGCCGTGCCGAAGTCGTCCAGATGCGCGAGCAACCATTCGGGATCTTCGGGCAGGCCGTTCTGGAACCGAGGCGCGCTCCACGCCCCGTGGACGGTGCCCTCGGCCGAGGCCCCGTTGTCGCCCGTGAGGTACACGAACAGCGTGTTGTCGCTCGCCCCCAACTCGTCGAGCGTGTCGAGCAACCGGCCGATCTGCTCGTCGGTGTGGGCCATGAAGCCGGCGAACACCTCCATGAGGCGGGTCGCCACCGGCTTGTACCGGTCGGGGTACTCATCCCACGACGGGATCTCGGCCGGACGCGGCGTGAGCGTCGTGCCCGGTGGGATCACGCCCAGTTCGAGTTGGCGGCGGTGGATGCGCTCGCGCAGTGCGTCCCAACCGTCGTCGAACTGCCCGGCGAACCGTTCGATGTAGTCGGGCCACACGTGGTGGGGGCAGTGCATGGCTCCGGTGGCGACGTACGCGAAGAACGGCCGGTTCGGGTTGGAGCCGCGCTGCAGCCGGATCCAGTCGATCGCCCGGTCGACGACGTCCTCGCTCAGGTGGTAGCGCTCGCGACCCTCGTAGGGCATGACGGGCGTGGTCTGGTCGAACAGCGGCGGCTCGTACTGGGAGGCCTCCGCGCTCAGGATCCCGTAGAACCGCTCGAACCCCAGACCGGTCGGCCAGCGGTCGAAGGGGCCCGTGAGGGTCTGCTCGTGCACCGGGGTGAGGTGCCACTTGCCGAACGCGCCGGTCGAGTAGCCGTACTGGCGCAGCACTTCGGCCACGGTGGCCGCCTCGGCCGGGATGATGCAGTCGTAGCCGGGGAACGCCGAGGCCGCCTCGGGGATGTTCCCCATGTGCACCGCATGGTGGTTTCGGCCCGTCAGCATCGCCGCCCGGGTGGGCGAGCACAACGCTGTGGTGTGGAACTGGTTGAACCGCAGGCCCTGGGCCGCCACCCGGTCGAGGGCCGGGGTGGGCACCGGGCCTCCGAAGGTGCTGCAGGTGCCGAAGCCGACGTCGTCGAGCAGCACGACCACGATGTTCGGCGCCCCCGGCGGGGGGAACGGCAACGGCAACGGCCACGGCTCGGACTCGGCCACGGTGCGCCCGGCGATCCCCCCGAACGGAGCGGTCGGCCGAGGGATGGCCGGACCGGTCGGTGCCGTGGTCACACGGCGGCCGTGCGCTGCGGTCCGCGCACGAGTCGGCCCGGCCGCTCCCCGGTGTCGACCCCGTCGCGCATCACCACGGTGCCGGCGACGATCGTGGCGTCGTAGCCCTCGGCCCGCTGCACGAGCCGTCGACCGTCGGCCGGGAGGTCGGTGACCAACTCGGGCGGCAGGACCCGCAGACGCTCGAAATCGATGACGTTCAGGTCGGCCCGGTATCCCACCTCGATGCGGCCGCGATCGTGCAGGCCGTAGAGCGACGCGGTGTCCGCCGTGATCTTCTTGACCACGAACTCGAGCGGGAGCTGCTCGCCCCGGCGGCGGTCGCGGGCCCAGTGCGACAACCGGAACGTGGGCATGCTGGCATCGCAGATGGCGCCGCAGTGCGCCCCGGCGTCGTCGAGTCCGAACACACCGCGCGGGTGCGTGAGCATCGTGCGCACGGCCTCGTAGTCATAGTGGCTGTAGTTGTAGACGGGAGCGAAGAAGAACCGCCGGCCGTCGCCTTCGGTCATCAGGTCGTACAGCATCTCGAACGGCTCCCGACCGGCGGTCTCGGCCCGGGCTGCGACCGAGTCGTCGGCCACCGGCTCGTAGTCGAGCTGCTCGCCGAGCGGGAACACCCGCCGCAGCGAGATGAACGACAGCGCGGCGCCGGAGTCCTGCAGCTCGGCCATGAGCGTGGCTTTCACCGACGGCTGGCGCATCGTTGCCGCGATCTCCTCGATCGGCACCGAGCGCAGGTGATGCTGGTCGCCGGCGCCGAGCGCATAGGCGCCGGCGATCGCCCGGAACGTCGGAGTCTTCACCCACGGATGCATCGTCTGCAGGCCCACGAGGATCCCCGGTGCGCGAGCCGCCACCTGCGGATGCAGATCGGCGCCTTCGGCGACGGCCTCGACGGACAGCTCGAACACCCGCCGCCAGTGATCCGGATCGGCGTCGAGTTGCACGAGCGCGAACGTGAACGGCCGCCCCGTCGCGGCCGACACCCGGCGCATCCACGCGACCTCCCGCTCGGGCAACGACAGGTCGTCGCCGGTGACCCCGGCCGGTGCGAGTTCGAACACTCCGGCGCCAGCATCGGCGAGCGCACCGGCGAGGGCCATCATCTCGTCCTCGGCGGCGAAGGTGCCCGGCACGTTCACTCCGTCGATCGCCCGGTGGGCGATGGTGCGCGACGTCGACACGCCGAGCGCGCCGGCCCGGATGCCTTCGGCGACGATGCGGCGCATGGCGGTGAGATCCTCGGGTGATGCCGGCTCGTTGCGGGCGCCCCGCTCCCCCATCACGTAGGCCCGCACCGCACCGTGCGGCACGTGGGTGCCGACGTCGATCGCGAGCGGCAGCGTGTCGAGATGGTCGAGGTACTCGGGGAACGACTCCCACGCCCAGGTCATGCCGGCGTTGAGCGCCGTGCCCGGGATGTCCTCGACGCCCTCCATCAGCCCGACCAGCCATTCGTGGCGATCGGGCGCAACGGGGGCGAAGCCAACGCCGCAGTTGCCCATCACCGCCGTCGTGACCCCGTGCCAGCTCGACGGGGTGAGCAACGGATCCCAGGTGACCTGGCCGTCGTAGTGCGTGTGGATGTCGACGAACCCGGGCGTGACAAGTCGTCCGGCGGCGTCGATCTCCTGACGGGCCTCGCCCGTCACCTCCCCGACGGCGACGATGCGGCCGTCACGCACGGCGACGTCGGCGCGGCGTGCCGGTGCGCCCGTGCCGTCGACCACGGTGCCGTTGCGTACGACGAGATCGAACATGGTCCCCTCCGGTTCGAACAACCACGCCCGAGCGGGCGACGTTCCCCCACGCCCGTCCCGGGACCCTTCCCGCACCCTACCGACCGGGTGACCGGCCGGGTGACCGACCCGGTGGCCCGCCCGGTGCCGGGGCCCGGGCCGGCCCGGGGCCGGGGCGTCAGTCCCGCTCCCGTCGGCGCTGCCGGTACGTCGTGGTGTTGACCTTGTTCCCGCACCGCGCTGTGTCACACCAACGCCGTGTGCCCGGCCGGGAACCGTCGTGGAACAGCAGGCTGCACAGCGGACCGCTGCACCGGCGCAGGCGCCCGTCGCCCGCGGTGGCGAGCAGATCGATCGCGTCGCGCGCCACTGCGCTGAGGGCCGCTGCGACCTCCTGCCCGGCAGGGGCCGACAGGTGCCGGCGATGGCCGGTCCCGAGCACCGGGAACGGTGACGGCGCTGCCGCGCGACGATTCACGAGGTCACGGTTGGCGGCCGAGAGGCGCCGACCGTCGATCCGGGCCACCGCCGCAGCGTGGATCGCCTCCCGCAACGCGCGCACGGCGGCCAGGTCCTCGCCGGCGAGCAGTTCGGGCGCAGGGAGGCCGACGGCCATCAGCCAGCGCCGCACGTCGCCGGCGTCGACGAGCAGCTCGGTGGGCGCGATCGCCCGGTAACGGACCGTCCAGGTGAGATCGAGACAGAGCCGCCCGCCAAAGGCGAACTCGGACCGGCCCGTCATGACGGCAGGCCCCTCACCCGGCGACCTCACCCGCGACCTCACCCGCGACCACGGCCACGGCCTGGATCTCGAGCACGAGGTTGGCCGGCAGCGACGAGACGCCGACGGCGAGCCGGGTGTGATGGCCGGCGCCTCCGAAGATCTCGACGAGCACGTCGGACGCGGCATCGATCACCGCGGTGTGCTCGACGAATTCGGGCGTGGCGTTGACGACACCGTGGACGGTGGCGATCCGCACCACCCGGTCCAGCGATCCGAGCGTCTCCCGGATCGTGGCCACCAGGTTGATCGCCGCCGAGCGGGCCGCCTCCCGGGCGAGTGGCGTGTCGACGTCCTGGCCGCATCGGCCGGTGTACACCGAACCGTCGGGCCGTGTGCCGAAGTGCCCGCCGACCCAGAGCTGGTTGCCGTGCACGACAGCGGGCACGTACTGGCCGAACGCCGGCAGCGCGGCCGGGAGCGTGATCGACGACGAGGCCAAGCGTTGTTCTGGGGTCATCCGGTCGGACATGGGGGAAGCGTAGACAGAGGTAATACCTCTGTCTATACGGCTCGGGCTCCACCCGTCGCGGCCGACCGGAGACGACCCGCCGCAACCGGGCCAGCGGGTCCGGGATCGCACCGCCGAGGCCGCCGCTACCCTCCCGCACCATGACCGGATCCGGCGACGAGCGCCCCGCCGACCCCGCCGGTCCGATCAGGGCCGTCACCGCGGTCGCTGCGCGCGAAGCGGCTGCCACAAGCGAAGCGGCCGTTGCCGGCCTTCCTGTGTTGCGTCGCAAACCCCACGCCGAGGTCGTTGTCAATGCAACGATCGTCGCTCGCCTGCTCGCCGCCCAGCACCCGGATCTCGCCGAGCTCCCGTTGTCGCTGCTCGGCAGCGGATGGGACAACGTCTTGTTCCGGCTGGGCGACGACCTCCTCGTGCGGGTCCCGCGGCGGTACGCCGCCGCTGCGCTCGTCGAGCACGAGCAACGCTGGCTGCCCGAACTCGCACCTCGCCTCCCGGTGCCGGTCCCCGTCCCGGTCCGCGTCGGTCGGCCCGGGGAGGGCTTCCCGTGGCACTGGACCGTCGCCCGATGGTTGCCCGGTGAGCCGCTGGCCAGCGCCACGATCACCCACCCCACGGCGCTGGCCGAAGACCTCGCCGCCTTCCTCGTCGCACTGCATCAGCCCGCGCCGCCCGACGCCCCGCTGAACCCGTACCGGGGCGTCCCGCTGCCCGCCCGCCACGAGCGGACGATGGCCGGCATCGAGGCACTGCGGCCCGCCGACGGGGTCGAACCCGCCGCTGTCGCCCGGTGCTGGGAGCGTCTGGCCGCAACGCCGCCGTGGGACGGTCCGCCGCAGTGGCTCCATGGCGACCTGCACCCGGCGAACGTGCTCGTCGCCGGTGGCCGCCTCACCGCCGTGATCGACTTCGGCGACCTGACCGCCGGCGACCCGGCCTGCGACCTCGCGGTCGCCTGGATGGTCGTCCCGCAGAGCACCCGTGCCGCGATGCGACGGGCATACCCGGGGCTCGACAACGACACGTGGACCCGGGCCCGGGCCTGGGCGCTGGCGCTCGGCGTCGCCTACCTCCAAGGCGCCGACGACGACCCGGTGCTGCACCGGTTGGGCCGCAACACGCTGCGCGCCGTGCTGGATAACGCCGACGGTTCGTAGCCCCGGGCGCACCCCGGAGCGCCGCACCGAGTCGCAAGACTGCCCCCGTGTCTGCCCGACGAATCGCCCTCGCGCTGGGAATCACCCTTGCGACCCTGATGACCGGAGGGTGCCGCGACCAGCGCCCCGTCGGCCCGACCGCCACGACCGGCGCCGCGACAACCGAGGCGCCGGCCTATCCCGCCGGGTTGAGCGAGCACACGATCGACGTCGGCGGCGTCACCCGCCGGTACCGCGTGCACGTGCCGACCCAAACGCCCCGGGCCGTGGTGGTCGTCCTCCACGGCGGCGGCGGCCAGGGCCTCGATGTGAGCGAACTCGGCACGCACCCGCTCTCGGTGTTCCGCACCGTCGCCGATCGGGAGGGGTTCGTCGCGGTGTACCCGGGGGGACTTCCGGCCGACGACGCGGACGGCAACGCCGCATGGGTCGACTGCCGCAACGACAACCGGGTCGCCGGCAACGCCGACGACGTCGGGTTCCTCACTGCGCTGGTCGAGCGCGTGCGAGGCCAGTACGGCCTCCCCGCCGGCCGGGTCTTCATGGCCGGCGGCTCCAACGGCGCCCAGATGACCCACGCCTTCGCGTTCCACCACCCCGAACTCCTCGGCGCGGTGGCGACCGGCGCCGGCAGCCTCCCGCAGCAACCCCGGCCCGGTCCCTGCACGACGGGCCCGGGCCGGCCGCTGCCGGTCCTGTTGGTGCACGGCACCGCCGACACCCAGATGCCCTACGGCGGCGGCTGCGTCGCCAACGTCGGTGGCAGCTGCAACCGCGGCCGGGTCGTGTCGGCCGAGGCGACCCGGGACCGCTGGCTGCAGATCAACGGCCTCGCCGCGACGACGCCGACGGAGACCGTGGTGGAACGCACCACCGGCGACGGCGGCTCGGCGCATCGGTTCGTCTACACCGGCACGGCGCCCGTCGAGTGGTGGCGTCTCGACGGTGCCGGCCACACCGTGGCCAGCCTCGCCGTGCCGATCCCGAGCAACCGGCTCACCGGCACCCAGAACCGCGACGTCGAGTTCGCCGAGATCGCCTGGGCCTTCTTCGCCGCGCAGCTCCGGTGATCCCCGGCCGGGACGGCACCACACCGGACTCAATCCGAAGGGAGCTCCGCCAGACGTCGCCGCACCAACTCGACGAGCAGTCCGGCGTCGACGTCCCAGTCGAGCGGGACCGTGATCGTCTTGCTGTTCGTCCCGAGCCCGGCCAGCCGCGGCCCGAGCGCCGCGATCGCGCCCGCCCCCATGGCGGCCAAGGTGAGATGCCGTTTCGCGGCCGACAGTCCGAACACGTACTGCGTGCCCCGGCGCAGCATCGGCTGGTTCCAGGCGATCACGAGCTCGAGGTCGGGGAACACCTCGGTGATCGCCGCGAAGATCGCCCGCGCCGTGCGTTGCGCAGGCTCCTGGAGGGCGGCGAAGAAGGACTCCGGGTCCTCGACGCGCCGGGAGCTCGTCGATCCCCGGGCGAACATCACGAGGGCGTTGGCATGGGTCCGACTGAAGCCGTGCCGCTCCTGCAGCAATGCCATCTGCTCGGCGTAGCCGACCTCGCCGAGCGTGCCGAGCTCGTGCAGCCAGAACGCGATCGGCTTGCCGTGCTTGGCCTCGATCCGCGGGACGTGGACCGCTCGGTCACCGGTCGGCGTCGGCACCGGGTCACCGCCGGGGTCGTGCCCGGCGCGCCGGGCCTGCGAGACCGGACTGATCGGCAACGGCGCGCACTAGCGCCGCGCGGTCGGCCACCGGACCGAGCTTGACCTCGAGCGGTCCGTCGATGAGCAGCACGGCCAGGCCGTGCGCCAGGGCCCACATCGCCGTTGCCCGGGCCCGCACGTCTGCGACCGCCGCGTCGGGCCCGAGGATCTGCTCGACGAGTCGGACGAGGACGTCGAAGGCGCCGTCGGCGGTCTCGAGCAGCGCGGGCGATTCGCTCAGACCGTTGAGGTCCGGCCGGAACATCACCCGGAAATAGCCCCGGTGCTCGAGCGCGAACGTGACGTAGCCGTCGAGCATCGCGACCGCTGGATCGTCGGTGTCCGAGTCGGCCGCCCCCTGGAGGGCATCGGTGAACATCGAGAACCCCTCCAGCGCAATGGCCTCGAAGATGCCCTTGCGGTCGGTGAAGTGGTGATACGGCGCCTGATGGCTCACGCCGGCCGCGGCGGCCACCTGCCGGAAGGACAAGCCGTCGGGCCCGTGCGCGGCGATGTAGTCGACCGCGGCCCGCAAGACCGTGGCCCGCAGGGGGGATCCAGCCACAGCGGCAGGATACCGACGCAGCCGTTGACAACGTCAAGCCTCGTGGCTAGACAGTGTCACATGAGCGGCACCGCACCTTCGCCCAGCCCGAACCGGTACCTCGCCGGGAACTACGCACCGGTGAGCGAGGAGGTCACGGCGTTCGATCTGCCCGTGATCGGCGAGCTGCCGCGCGAGCTGAACGGTCGCTACCTGCGGAACGGGCCGAACCCCATGGGCGACACCGACCCGGCGACGCATCACTGGTTCATGGGCGACGGCATGGTGCACGGGATCCGCCTGCGCGACGGCCGGGCCGAGTGGTATCGGAACCGGTACGTGGGATCCAGCCGGCTCAGCCAATCCCGCGGCCTGCCCGACATCCCCGGTCGCAACTGGAACGACTCCGACGGTGGCCCGAACACCAACGTCGGCGGCTTCGCCGGCACGACCTGGGCGATGGTGGAGGCCGGCGGGTGCCCGGTCGAGCTGACCTACGAGCTCGAGACGATCGGCCGCAACGATTTCTCCGGCACCCTGCCCGGCGCCTTCTCCGCCCATCCCAAGCTCGATCCGGCCACCGGGGAGCTCCACGCGATGACCTACGCCTGGGGCCAGTGGTTCGACCACATCCAGTACGTGCGGGTCGGCGCCGACGGGAAGGTGAATCGCACGGTCGACATCCCGCTCCCCGGCATGTCGATGGTGCACGACATGTCGCTCACCGAGCGCTACGCCGTCGTCTACGACCAGCCGGTGCTGGTCGATCTCGAGCTGGCGTTCGCCGGGCGGTTCCCGTTCCGCTGGAACGACGACTACGGCAATCGAGTCGGCCTCCTGCCCCGTGAGGGCTCGGCGGCCGACATCGTCTGGGTGGACGTGCCGGTCGGCTACGTGTTCCACCCCATGAACGCGTACGACACGACCGACGGTCATGTCGTACTCGACGTCTGCTTCTACGACCGCATGATGCGCGACGACCTGCTCGGACCCTTCGGCGACACACTCCCAAGCCTGGTCCGCTGGGAGCTCGACCCGTTGCGGCGCACCACCAGCGTCACCACGATCGACGAGACCCCCAACGAGTTCCCCCGCCATCGGGGCTCGCTCACCGGCAGGCCGTACCGGTTCGGGTACTGCGCCCAGCCCGACCCGCTGTCCATGCATTGGCCCACCGTGAAGCACGACCTCGTCACGGGCGCCCGGCAGGTGTTCGACCACGGGGCCGGCAGGGCCGCCGGCGAGCCGGTGTTCGTCGGACGGCCCGGCAGCGCCGTCGAGGACGACGGCTGGTTGGTCATGTTCGTCCACGACGGCAACGACGATTCGGCCGAGTTCGCCGTCCTCGACGCCCGGGACCTCGCCCGCGGTTACGTCGCCCGCGTGAAGCTCCCCCAGCGAGTGCCCTTCGGATTCCACGGCAACTGGGTCGGCGACCCGCGCTGACGGACAAGGCCACCATCCCAACCATCGACCCGAGGCCCGGACCACACCCATGAGCGACCCCGCCCGCTGGATGATCGCACTGGCGTTCATCTCCCTTCCCACCATTGCGTTCGGTGGCACCTTCCTGTTGTCGATCCTGCGCCGCCAGGCCGGCCGGGAGAACATCACCGACGACCAGAAGCAGTACTTCCGGGCAGGCCACGCCCACGCCGGGGTGCTTGTGCTGCTCGGCATCATCGGTCACCTCGTCCTCGATGCCTCTCGCTTTGCCGACGGTCTCGTATGGGCATTGCGGATCGGCCTGTTCGCGGCGCCGTTGCTGATCTCCGGCGGTTTCTTCGGCGGCGCCCCTCGCACCGCCGGCGGACCGGCAGGCGCCTTGATCCGGCTCGTGCCGATCGGCGCTGTCGTCCTCGGCCTGTCCACGCTCGGCGTCGGGATCGGCCTCCTCGTGCCGGAATGATGCCCCTGCCGGCTGGTTGAGCACGCAACGATCGGTTCGAACCGCTGGTGTTGCACGGTGCGTCCGTCGGGGGCGTGGATGGTGACGTTGCGATGGTCGTCGAGGGTGAGGTTCCAGCCGAGGTCGTGGATCTGGTGGTGGTGATGGGAGCAGACCGGGGCGAGGACCTCGAGGTCGGTGGGGCCGTGACGGCCCCACG
>JBJTVH010000117.1:0-32771 GCA_046081125.1 Acidimicrobiales bacterium | reverse complement strand
AGACCGTTGACCTGGGCCCGGCGGCGAGCCCAGAACGGCTCGCCTCGTTTGCCACCCGGGTCGCCCGCCTCGCCGTGCTCACCGGTGACGACGGACCGCGCCAACGTCTCGAGCCACTCACCGTGGAACTGCTGACCACCCCGGAACCCCGAGCGCTCGACGACGCCGTCGAGCGGCTCCGAGGTGAGGCCGACCTCCTGGCCAAGAGCCTGAGCGTCGCGAACCGGTGGGCCTCGCTCGGACGGGCTGTGATCATGGCGCTGACGCTCGGACTGCTCTGGGTGGCCTCGGTCATGATCACCCGCCCGCTGCGGCGCCTCGCCGTGGCGGCCGAGGCCCTGCGCGACGGGCAGTTCGAGCGGCTCGGCGAGGACGACCTCGCGCGCGGGCCCACCGAGATCCGGGCCGTCGGGACGGCCCTCGACGAAGCGGGGCTCAGCGTGCGCCTCGCCGAGGCCCAGGCGATCGCGATCGCCGAGGGCCGCCTCGACGACCCCTCGCTGTCGACGGTCGCGCCCGGCCGCCTCGGCGCGTCGTTGCAGGAGGCCGTCGGCCGGCTCGCCCGCTCGCTCAGCGAGCGCGAGGACTACCGGCTGCGGCTCTCGCACGAGGCCTCGCACGATGCGCTCACCGGGCTGGTCAACCGCGCCGCGGCCTGCGACCACCTCGGCGGCGCGCTCGGCCGGGCCCGCCGGACGCGCCGTCCCCTGGCGCTGGTGTTCCTCGACTTCGCCGGGTTCAAGGCCCTCAACGAGACCTACGGGCACGAGGCCGGCGACGAGATGCTGCGCCACGCCGCCGAGGTGCTCATCGCGGCGGTCCGCCCCGACGATCTCGTCGGCCGGCTCGGCGGCGACGAGTTCGTCGTGATCGCCGAGGACGTCGGCACCGTCGAGGACGCCGCGGCGCTAGCCCAGCGGCTCGTGGTCACGATGGGCACCGCGGTCGAGGTCGGCCGGGTGCAACACCGCCTCGCCGCCCGCGCCGGCGTGCGCGTCCTGCTGCCCGACGACCCGGTGGGGCAGTTGCCGACCGCCGCCGCCGTGGCCGAGTTGCTCCGCGACGCTGCGGCCGCCCTCGAGCGGGCCAAGAGCCCGGCGGGCGAGCCGATCGAGCTGTTCACCCCCCAGCTGCACAAGGAGCTGCGCGACCGCCTCGAGCTCGAGCAGGCGCTGCGCCACGTGCTCGAGACCGACAACGGCGAGCTGCACCTCGTCTACCAACCGGTCGTCGACGCCGTCACCTGCGCGCCGGTCGGGGCCGAAGCGCTGGTGCGCTGGAACCGGCCGGGGATCGGGCCCGTCAGCCCGGACCTGTTCGTGCCCGTCGCCGAACGCTCCGAGCTGATCATCGAGCTGGACAACTGGGTGCTGCGCACCGCGATCCGCCAGCTCGCCGTCTGGGCCGCCGCCGGCGTGCTGGGCGACCGCTGGGTCGCCGTGAACCTGTCCGGGGCCCACGTCTGCCGGCCCGAGATCGTCCCCCAGGTGCTCGGCACGCTCGCCGAGGCCGGTGTCGCCCCCCGTCACCTGATCGTCGAGCTCACCGAGCGGGAACTGCTGGCCGATGTCGAGCTGGCCGCCAGCAACCTGAAGATGTTGCGCGACGCCGGCGTCCGGGTTGCCATCGACGACTTCGGGACCGGGTTCACCTCGCTCGCCCACCTGCGATGGCTCCCGATCGACAAGCTGAAGATCGACAAGAGCTTCGTCACGAACCTGACGGGCTCCAACGACGAATCCCTCGTGCGGCTCGTGATCGAGACCGGCCACGTGCTCGGCGTCGAGGTCACCGCCGAGGGCGTCGAGACCGTCGAGCACCTCGAGGCCCTGCGCGCTTTGGGTGCCGATCAGATCCAGGGCTATCTCACGGGACGGCCCGAGGCGGCGGTCCCACGCCCGGACCCGCCGTCCCCGTGAGCCTGCGGTCACGGCCTCGGGTTCCTCCTGGCCGGACCGCTGCGGCCAGGATGTCGCCATGGAGCTGACCTACCCGCCCGAGGCCGAAACGTTCCGTGTGGAGATCCGCGCCTGGCTCGAAGCGAACCTGCCCGCCGGGTGGTTCGAGCCCGGGTTCCGCCTGGAGGGCGACGACCGCAAGCGGTTCAACGAGCAGTGGCCGGCCAAGCTCTACGAGGGCGGCTGGATCTGCGCGTCCTGGCCGGTCGAGTACGGCGGCAAGGGCCTCTCGATCATGCAGAACGTCGTGCTCGCCGAGGAGTTCGCCCGGGCCAAGGCGCCGCTGCGGGCCGACTTCTTCGGCGACACCCTCGTCGGACCGACCATCCTGCAATGGGGTACCGAGGAGCAGAAGAAGACCTTCCTGCCCGAGATCCTCAAGGGCCGGACGCGCTGGTGCCAGGGCTTCTCGGAGCCGAACTCGGGCTCGGACCTCGCCAGCTTGAAGACCACCGCGGTGCTCGACGGCGACGAGTGGGTGATCAACGGGCAGAAGGTGTGGACCACCCAGGCCCAGTTCGCCGACTACGTGTTCCTCCTCGCCCGCACCGACCCCGATGCCCCGAAGCACAAGGGCATCTCCTATCTGCTGGTGCCGATGCGCCAGCCCGGCGTGGAGGTCCGCCCGATCACCCAGCCGGACGGCACGGCGGAGTTCAACGAGGTGTTCTTCGACAACGCCCGGTGCCCGAAGGACAACGTCGTCGGTGGCCTCAACAACGGCTGGGTGGTCGCCAACACCACCCTCGCCCACGAGCGCGGCATGTCGGCCACCACGAGCTACCGGCGCTTCGAAGAGGAGCTCCGGCTGATGACCGAAGCGGCCCGCGCCAACGGCCGGATCGCCGATCCGCTCGTGCGCCAGGGGCTGATGCGGTTCCACACCAAGGTGCAGATCCTGCGCATCAACGGTCTGCGCAACCTGAGCACCACGCTGCTCAAGCGCAAGGATCCGTCGATGGCGGCGCTGGGCGCGTCCAACAAGATGTTCTGGTCCGAGATGCATCGCGACGCGATGGAGCTCGCCATCGACATCCACGGGTCCGATGTGCTGCTCGTCACGGCCGGGCCGGGCTCGTGGCCGGGCGTCACGCGCCAGAAGGGCCGGGAGGGCTACCCCGTCAGCCCGATGATCTCGGCGTTCTTCTTCAGCCGGTCCGAGACGATCTGGGGCGGCGCGGCGGAGATCCAGCGCAACATCGTCGGCGAGCGGATCCTCGGCCTCCCCAAGGAGCCGTCGGCCCCCGGCGCCTGAGCCCCCGGATCCCGGCCGCGGCGCCCGGCCACCGGGGCTCGGCGCCTGCGGGCGTCAGGTCCCTATCGGCGCCGGCCGAGGGGGACTTGTGTCAACTTCGCCTCCAAAGCTCAGCCTGCGCCCGGTCCGACCGATGAGGAACTCGTGGCACAGCGGTGGGATGGATCGTCGGTGATCAGGAGCCGGAGATGAACCGGACGCTCAACCCGGACGTGGTCGGCGTCCGGTTGCCGGTACAACCGACCACGGCGATGGCGGTCGTGCGCCTCGTCGACCAGCCGGACGCCTCGGCGTCGCGCATCGCCCGGCTCGTCGAGTTCGACCCGGCGATGTCGGCGACGGTGTTGCGGCTGGCCAACGCACCCCACCTCGGCCTCGGCCGGCGGGTGACCAGCGCCCGCCAGGCGGTCGTGCTGCTCGGGTCGAAGAGCGTGGGGTCGCTGGCCGCCAGCGGCACGGCGTCGCTCGTGTTCGGCACGACCGACACCGACGCGCCCGAAGGGTTCTGGGCCCACGCCGTCACCACGGCGATCGCCGGGGCGAACCTGGCCCGGCGCATCGGCGGGCCGGCCGACGAGCTGTTCAGCCTCGGCCTCCTGCACGATCTCGGGTCGTTGCTGCTGCACCAGCGTGATCCGGAGCGGTTCGCGACCGTGTCGGAGCAGGCCGCGACCCGCCGGCAGCGGGGCGGGGTCTGCGAACTCGAACAGGCGGCGTTCGGTACGGACCACGTCCGGCTCGGGGCCGACCTCATCGACCGCTGGAACCTGCCGGAGCGGTTCGTGAACGCCGTGCGGCTCCACCACATCCCGTCGCCCGACGTGTTGCCCGACACGACCTCCCGCTTGCTGGCCGCCGCCCATGCCCTGGCGTCCACGCTCGACGACGGCACACCCCGCGAGCGCGAACTCGACCCCGTCGATGCGCTCGCGCTACTCGATCTCCACGAACGACCGTCGCTGGTGCTCACCGACATCGAGCGCGAGGTCTACGCCGCCGCCACGTTCCTGCGGGACCTGCGATGAACGGCATCGCCAGCCTCGAACGCAACCAGGGCAAGCTGCTCGCCGAGCTGCGCGACCCGGCCGGTGCGCACGTCCCGATGCTCACGGCGCTGCTGACGACGTCGTGCATGCTCGAGCTGTCCAAGCTCGGCACGGCGCGCCTCGACCTGCCGACCTACGTCAACGCCCTCGTCCAGGTGCTCAGCCAGTTCGCACCCATGGAGCGCTGCGCCATCCGCGTGGAATCCGACGACCTCCCGGCGCTGCGGGCGTCGTCGGGCGTGCTCGACCCGGCGGAGGACGACGCGCTGATGGCCGCCGCCCTCGCCGGCGCCCCGGTCGCTGTCGGCGCGATGGCCGGTGCCCCGCTCGTGGTCGACGGGGTCACCGTGGGGTACCTCGCCGTCCAAGGTCTCCCCACCCCGCTCGTCGAGGCCCGGCTCGTGCCCCAGTCGTGCGAGCTGCTCGGCGCCAGCTTCGGCGCCCAGTTCGAAGCCGAACGGTTGCGCCGCAAAGCGGCGCTCGCCCGGGTGATGGAACTCGCCGCGTCGCTCGACGAGACCTACGGCGAGCTCGAGCTCGTCGATCTCGTGGCTGCCATGGCCGCGCTCCCCAAGACCGTCGGCGCGGCACTGCGCCTCGAGGACAACCGGCTCGCGGGTCCGGTGGACGTCCAGTCCGGCGTCGAGGACACCCCGTGCCAGCTCCTCAAGGAGGTCGACGCCGGCCGGATCCGCGTCGAGTTCGCCCTCCGCCTCACGTCGAACCCGAGCGCCGACGACGAGGCCCGAGCCGAAGAGGTCGCCGCCGCGCTGCAGTCGGCGCTGGCGCGGATCGACCGCAGCCGCAAACTCCAGGAGGAAGCCGAGACCGACCCCCTCACCGGGATCGGCAACCGGCGGCGGGCCTCTCGGGCCCTCGCCCAGGCGTGGAACTGGACCGAGCGCAAGCGTGGGCAGATGGCGGTGCTGATCGTCGACCTCGACCACTTCAAGAAGGTCAACGACAGCCTCGGTCACGGCGTCGGCGACGAGGTGCTCAAGGCGGTCGCCCGCACGATCGCCGAGGCCGTGCGCGGGTACGACACCGCAGCCCGGTGGGGTGGCGAGGAGTTCCTCATCGTGTGCCCCGATACCGACGCCGCCGGTGCCCAGGCGCTGTCGCGCCGGTTGCGCCAGGGCATCCCGATCGCCTGCGGCGAGTTCCTGCCCGAGGGCTGGTACCAGTCGTGCTCGATCGGGATCGCGATCGGGCCCGATCACGCCGATGGCGTGCAGCCCCTGATCGCCATGGCCGACCGGGCGCTCTACAACGCGAAGGCCGCTGGCCGCGACCAGGTCGCGCTGGCCGGCCCGAACGGCGCCCCCGTGCCGGCCGGCAAGGGTGCGCCGCTGCGCCGGCGCTGAGCCCGATCCCCACTGCGAGAGGCCGGCTCGCTACCGTTCGCCCGGTGAGCCTCCCCGTCGCCGTGCTCGTCGTGGTGACGACGGTCCTCGTCGTCGTGGTGCTGCGGGTCGGCACCGACCGGCGGCGCCTCCTGCGTGCGCTCGGCACCTCGGAGGCGGCTCGGCTCGACGAGATCAACGAACTCGCCGACACCCGGCGGGCCTTGGAAGCGGCGCGCGGCGAAGTCGTCGCGGCCCAAGCGGCCGCTCGCGCTGCCGAAGCGTCCGGGCTGCAGCGCGAGGTCCACGAGGCCCTCGTCGCCCAGGCCCGCCGAGAGAGCGCCGACCGGCTCCTGTGGGCCCTCGAGCAGGCGCGCGCCCGGCGCACCTGGAACCACGACGTCGCCCCGTTCCCGGGTGCACCCTCCCCGCTCGACGAAGCCCCCGACGGGCTCGAAGCCGCCGTCCGGGTGGCGGTGGTCGCCGCCCACGAAACCAGCGGCATCCACGTCGAGCTTCGCTGGGACCTGCCCCCGATCACCGATCCGAGCGACGCGGTCCGCCTCCTGCGGACCATCGAAGAGACGCTCGCCGGTGTGACCAAGGCGGCCGAGACCGTCACGCTCACCGTCACCGCCGGCGCCGAAGGCGGCACCCTCGTGCGCGTCGACGCCGTCGACGTCGAGGGCGCCCCGGTGCCGATCGTGCTCCCTGCCGACGTGGTCGCCGCCCTCGAGGCCGTCGGCGACCCCCAGGTCGTGAGCGGGCGTACGCTGCCGTCATGACGATCTCGATCGACGCTGCGGCACTGCGCCGGGTCCAGGACCAGGCCACCCTGGAGATGCCCACCCCGCCCACCTTCGCATTGGTCGCCGACGAGCGCCGCCATCGGCTCGAGCGCCTCGCCGGTGCGTTCCGGCTGTTCGGGCGCTTCGGTTTCGGCGAGGGGGTGGCCGGCCACATCACGGCCCGGGATCCGGAGTTCCCCGACCACTTCTGGGTGAACCCGTTCGGCATGAGCTTCCGCCACATCAAGGTGTCGGACCTCATCCTCGTGAACCACCAGGGCGAGGTCGTGATCGGCCGCAAGCCGGTCAACCGGGCGGCGTTCGTGATCCACTCGGCGATCCACGCCGCCCGCCCCGACGTCGTGGCCGCGTGCCACGCGCACTCGATCTACGGCAAGGCGTGGTCGGCGTTGGGCCGCACGCTCGATCCGATCACCCAGGACGCCTGCGCGTTCTACGAGGACCACGCCGTGTGCGCCGAGGCGGGCGGGTTGGTCGCGCTCGACGAGGCGATCGGCAAGGCGCTCGCCACCGCGCTCTGCGACCACAAGGCCGTCATCCATCGCAACCACGGCAACGTCACCGTCGGGCGCACCGTCGACGAGGCCGCGTGGTGGTTCGTCACGATGGAGCGCACCTGCCAGGCGCAGTTGCTCGCCGAGGCCGCCGGCACCCCGCTGCTGATCCCCGCGGAGTGGGCGGCGTCCACCCGGGACAGCACGTCCGGGCCGTTCGCCGGCTGGTTCAACTTCCAGCCGCTGTGGGACGAGATCGTGCGCCTCGAGCCCGACCTGCTCGACTGAGCTCAGGCCGACAAGCGCTGCATCGCGGCCGCCGCAGCGCGATGGGCCGCAAGGATCTCGGTCACGCGTGGGCTGACCAACTCGCCGCCGGCGACCACCGGTCGGCCCGCCACCACCACGTCGCGGGCCGACACCGGCCCGCACCGCAGCCACGCCTCGATCGGATCGACGAGCGCGCCGGCGAAGCGCACCCCGTCGAGCGACCACACCGCGACGTCACCCAACGCACCGACCGACAACTCCCCGAGCTCGCCGAGGCGACCGAGACAGCCCGCACCGCCCCGGGTCGCCAGCTCGAGAGCCATCCGGGCCGTGCCCGCCGCAGCACCGTCGCGCAACTTGGCGAGCAGCATCGCCTGGCGGGCCTCCAGCCACAGGCTCCCCGCATCGGCCGACGACGAGCCGTCGACCCCGAGCCCCACGTGCATCCCGGCGGCTCGCATCGCGGTGACCGGCGCGATCCCGGACGACAGGATGAGATTCGAGCTCGGGCAGTGCGCCGCACCGGCCCCGACGGCCCCGAGCACGGCGATCTCGTCGGCGCCGGGCATCACGAAGTGCGCGACCCAGGTGCGACCTGTGCACCAGCCGGTCCGGCGCAGGTACTCCACCGGCCGGCAGCCGAACCGCTCGAGCGAGAACGACACGTCCTCGGCGTTCTCGGCGGTGTGGGTGTGGAGCCGCACGTCGAGCCGTTCGGCGAGCTCGGCCGTGCGGGCCATCAACGACTCGGTGACCGAGAACGGGCTGCAGGGCGCGAGCGCGATGCGCACCATCGCCCCGTGCGACCGGTCGTGGTGCCGGGCGACGGCCGCCTCGCACTCGGCCAGGATCGTGTCATCGTCCTGCACCACGTCGTCGGGCGGCAGCCCGCCGTCCTTCTCCGACAACGACATCGAACCCCGGGTCGGGTGGAACCGCATGCCGAGGTCACGCGCCGCGTCGATCTCGGCTCCGAGCAGGTCGCCGGCGCCGCGCGGGTGCAGGTAGAGGTGGTCGGTCGACGTGGTGCACCCCGACAGTGCGAGCTCGGCGAGCCCGACCCACGCGGACAGGTAGGCGCCCTCGGTGTCGAGGTTGCGCCACAACGGGTAGAGCGACTGCAGCCACCCGAACAGCGGGGCCGCCGTCATGGGCGGGTAGGCCCGGGTGAGGTTCTGGTACAGGTGGTGGTGGGTGTTGACGAGCCCCGGTGTCACGAGACACCCCCGGGCGTCGAGCCGCCGATCGGCCGGCGGTGCCGGATCCCCGGCCGACCCGACCCCGCTCACGAGCCCACCGGTGATCGCCACCCAACCCCCGGGCAACTCGCGCCGCTCCGCATCGACGGTGGCGACGAGGGCGGCGTCGTGGATCAACAGGTCAGCGATCGGGGCCATGGGCCCGACGGTAGGCGCGCCGGCGTCGGTCAGCGGTTGAGGTCGACGAGTTCGCTGCCGTCGTGGCGAGCCTCGGCGTCCTTGGTGAGCAGCGTCCCGAGGATCCCCGAGGCGACCGCCCCCGAGACGAGGACGGCCACGGGGAGCAGCAGCAGGGCCAGGACGATCAACACGACACCCACGACTGGCACCGTACCAGGGACCCCGGCGGCGCCACCCGCCGCAGGGCGAGCCCGCCGGCCCGGGTTCAGAGCGGCTTGTAGGCCCAGGCCTCGATCTCGACGGCCGCACCACCGGGCAGGGCCGCCACGCCGATCGTCGAGCGCGCCGGACGGTGGTCGCCGAAACCGGCCACGTAGGCCTCGTTGAAGGTGGCGAAGGTGCCGATGTCGGTGAGGAAGCACAACGTCTTCGCAACGTCGGACAGCTCGGCGCCCATCGACGCGAGCAGCGCCGTCAGGTTCGCGACCGCCTGGCTCGTCTGAGCCGCCACCCCCTCGGCGAGGACGCCGTCGCGCAGCCCGAGCTGCCCGGACACGATGATCCAGTCGCCGGCGCGCACGATCGGGGTGTAGGGACCGAGGGGTTTCGACATGGACCGGGACCGTACCGGCCAGACTGGGGCGGTGGACCAGCCTGGGCTCTTCGGGCCCGACGACGAGTCGCCGGGCGGGACCGACGCCGACGAGACGTACACGGTGTCGGAACTCGCGGCGCTGGTCTCGTACGCGCTGCGTCGGGCCGCTCCGGAGGGCGTCTGGGTCCGCGGCGAGGTCCACGGGTACGCGAAACGCGGTGGGCACGTCTGGTTCGACCTCGTCGAGCGCACCGACGACGGGGGGCTCGCAACGATCGGCGTGGTGCTGTTCGCCGGGGTGATGGACCGGTTGCGGCCCGAACTCGCCCGCCGCCGCCTGCGGATGGGCGACGGCATTGCGGTGCGGATCTTCGGCGAACTCGACTTCTACGCCCCGCACGGCCGGCTGCGCCTGCGGATGCTCGGCATCGACACGCTGTTCACCCTCGGCCAGCTCGCCGCCGACCGGGACCGGTTGCTGCGGGCCCTCGCCGCCGACGGCACCCTCACCCGTCAGGCCGCGCTCGCCCTGCCCGCCGCTCCGGTGCAGCTCGGGGTCGTCACCCGGGTGGGCTCTGCGGCGTGGCACGACCTCGAGCACGAGCTGGCCGCGAGCGGGCTGCG
Source organism: Acidimicrobiales bacterium (assembly GCA_046081125.1). Taxonomy (GTDB): domain Bacteria; phylum Actinomycetota; class Acidimicrobiia; order Acidimicrobiales; family Ilumatobacteraceae; genus JBEIFW01. The sequence continues at coordinate 22,998 of JBJTVH010000117.1, read as the reverse complement.
GTTCCGGCTGACGGTGGTCGACGTGCGGGTGCAGGGCACCGGCGCCGAGCACGAGATCGCGGCCGGCGTCGCGCACCTCGGGCGCCTCGCGCTCGACGTGGTGCTGCTCGTGCGCGGTGGGGGCTCACGCACCGATCTCGCCACCTTCGACACCGAGGTCGTCGCCCGCGCCGTCGCCGGCTGCCCGATCCCGGTGCTCACGGGCCTCGGCCACGAGACCGACCGGTCGATCGCCGACGAGGTCGCCCACCAGGCGCTCAAGACCCCGACGGCATGCGCAGCGGCGCTGGTCAACCGCCGCCGCGCGGCGCTCGATCGGCTCGAGTCGGCGGCGAGCGCCCTGCACCTGGTCGCCGCCGGGGTCGTCGAGCGGTCCGAGCGACGGACGCACGACGCCGCCCGGCGCCTCGACGCACGCACGGCGCGGGCCGTCACCGAGGCGGACCGCCGCCTCGACGGCGCCGCCGGGCGCCTGCAGAACCGGCCGGCGGCGCGGCTCGACCGGCTCGCCGCCCGCCTCGACGACTCCTCGGCGCGGGTGGCGCGCGCCGGGCACCGAGGGCTCGGGTCCACGGCGCGCACCCTCGACGGGCTCGCCGCACGGGTGCGCTCAGCGGATCCGGCGACGCTGCTCGCCCGGGGCTGGACGATCACCCGCACCGGCGCTGGCGACCTGGTGCGGCGCCCCGGCGATGCCCCTGCCGGCACGACCCTGCACACCCGCACCGCCGAGGGCACACTCACCAGCGTCGTCGTCACCCCGGGAGGAACGACGTGAGCGACCCCACCGACCCCACCGACCCCACCGACCCCGACGCCCAGCCGCCCGCCGGTTACGCCGCTGCGATGACCGAACTCGAAGCGATCCTGGCCGAGCTCGAGCGCGACGCAGTCGACGTGGACCGGCTCGCCGAGCGCGTCGCTCGTGCCGCGCTACTGATCCGGTGGTGCCGGGAACGGATCGGCACCGCCCGCCTCGAGGTCGAACGGGTGGTCGCAGGCCTCGAATCCTGACCACCGGCCAACGGAAAGATTGTCTCAACGGGGGCGGCGAGGCTTGGGTGCCCGTCCCACCATCCGATCCATACCAGGACGGCTGCGGCCGTCGGAGCGAGCTTGGATCCCCCGTCCCGTCCCCGGCGCATCTGCGATGCCATGCGATCCAGGCCGGTGCGCGCCCTGATCCTGCTGTCGGCGGTCATCCACGCCGCCCCGCTGCTCGTGCCCTCGATCGTGGAGTCCGTCGGCTCCGCCCAGCTCGCGGCCGCCGGGATCGCCGTCGCTCTCGCCGCGTTCGCGCTCGCCTTGCGCCCGCAACCGGTCGCAGCCCTCGCCGAGACCCGGTCGCTCCACGCGGAGGCCGAGGCGAGCGACCGGCGCCTGCGCGCCCTGCTGCGCCACGCCGCCGATGTGGTGCTGCTCGTGGAGGACGACGGCGTGGTCACCTACGCCAGCGATTCGGTGTTCAGCGTGTTCGAGACCCCCGCAGCGGCGCTCACCGGTCGGCCGTTCCAGGCCTTGTTCGGCCCGAACGCCCCGACGATCGAACAGGCCTTCGCGCAGGTCGGCGACCGACCCGGGCTGATCGCCACCGCCGAATCGGAGATCGTCGTCGGTCGCGACCAGCGCCGGGTAGTCGAGGTCCGCGTCGCGAACCAGTTGCACGACGCCGGCATCGGCGGATACGTCGTCCACGTCACCGACGTGACGGCCAAGCGCAAGGCCGAGCGGGAGCTCGAGTTCCAGGCCGGCCACGACGCGCTCACCGGCCTGGCCAACCGGAGCCGGTTGCCGGGCATCCTCGCCGGTGCCGCCGCCGACGCCGAGACCCGCCGCACGAGCTACGCCGTGGTGTTCGCCGACCTCAACCTGTTCAAGCAGGTCAACGACCAGCACGGGCACGACGTCGGCGACGAGGTCCTGCGGATCTGTGCCGACCGGCTGCGCCAGGCCGTGCGAGCCGGCGACGTCGCCGTGCGCTACGGCGGCGACGAGTTCGTGGTCATCTGCCCGGGTGCCGACGGCCCGGCGGCCGAAGGCGTCGCCCGGCGCATCTGGGAGTCCTTCCACCGGCCGATGGCGGTCTCGGTCGGCTCGGTGCGGGTCGGGGTGAGCCTCGGGATCGCGTTGGGGCCGACCCCGAGCCGCGACCCCGAGGAGCCACTCCGCCAGGCCGACGCCGCCATGTACCGGATGAAGCACTCCCGACGGTCCTGAACCCTCGGTAGGCAGTTCCACCCCGGAGGTCGCCTACCGTGACGGCGTGTCCGACGCCCCCGCCTCGTTGGTCGCCCTCGCCCGGCGGGTCGAAGATCGTCTGGCCGCCGTCATCGACGCCGAGGCGACGCGCTGGCAGGCCGTGGATCCGGCGCTCGGCGACGTGTTCGTGGCGCTGCGGTCGCTCACCCTCGGCGGCGGCAAGCGGCTCCGGCCGGCGTTCTGCCACTGGGGCTTCGTCGGCGCCGGCGGTGCCGACGAAGACGACCGGTGGATCGACGCCGGCGCAGCGTTCGAGTTGCTCCATGCCTTCGCCCTGTTCCACGACGACGTGATGGACGGCTCGGCCACCCGGCGGGGCGCCCGGTCGGCCCACCTGGTGTTCGCCGACCGGCACGCCGAGCAGTCCTGGACCGGTGAATCCCGCCGGTTCGGCGAAGGCGTCGCCATCCTCATCGGCGACCTCGCCTTCGTCTACGCCGACCGCCTCCTGTCCGGCGCGCCGGTCGCCGCCCGAGCCATCTGGCACGAGCTGCGGATCGAACTGAACGTCGGCCAGTACCTCGACGTCGTCGGCACCGCCCGCAACGAACGCCGCGCCGACGCCGCCGACCGGATCGTGCGGTACAAATCCGGCAAGTACACCGTCGAGCGACCGCTCCACCTCGGCGCCGCCCTCGCCGCCCCCGAACGCACCGGCGAGCTGCTCGGCCCGCTGTCGGCGTACGGGTTGCCGCTCGGCGACGCGTTCCAGTTGCGCGACGACGTGCTGGGCGCCTTCGGCGACGAAGCGGTCACCGGCAAGCCGGTGGGCGACGACCTGCGGGAAGGCAAGCCCACCCCGCTGCTCGCGCTCGCGACGGCCGCCGCCACCCCGGCGCAGCACGCCGTGCTCGCCCGGATCGGACGGCCCGACCTCGACGAGGACGCGATCCTCAAGCTGCAGGAGGTGCTGGTGTCGACCGGCGCCCTCGCTGCGCTCGAGGCGCGCATCGAGGCGCTCACCCACGAGGCCGTCCACGCCCTCGCCGGCGCGCCGATCACGGCCGAGGCCCGCACTGCGCTCACCGATCTCGCCCACTACGTCGCCTGGCGCGAGAAGTAGGTCACCATGCGGGTCGTCGTCATCGGTGCAGGCCTCGGTGGGCTCTCGGCCGCTGCGCACCTCGTGGGCGCCGGACACGAGGTGGTCGTCGTCGAACGGGAGGCCGAGCCGGGTGGCCGAGCCGCGGTGGTGCGCGGCGCCGGCTACACCCTCGACGTCGGGCCGACCGTGCTCACGATGCCCGAGCTGCTCGAGGAGGCCTTCGCCGCCGCCGGGGCCTCGATGGCCGACCACGTCCGGCTCCACCCGGTCGACCCGATGTACCGGGCGGTGTACACCGACGGCTCGCAGCTGCGCGTGTGGCACGGGCGCGAGGCCATGGCCCACGAGATCGCCACGGTGTGCGGCGGCGACGAAGCCCGCGCGTTCGAGCGGTTCTCCGACTGGCTGGCCGAGCTGTACCGGCTCGAGATGGACCGGTTCATCGCGTCGAACTTCGACTCCCCCCTCGATCTCGCATGGCCGCCGCTGGCCGGGGTGCGCCTGCTGCGCCACGGCGGGTTCCGCAAGCTCGGCCGCATCGTCGCCGAGTACTTCCGCGACGAGCGGCTGCGCCGCATCTTCTCGTTCCAGTCGATGTACGCCGGCCTCGCGCCGTACGAGGCGCTCGGCGTCTACGCCGTCATCACCTACATGGACTGCATCCGCGGCGTGTTCGTCCCCGAGGGCGGCATGGGCCGCATGGCGACCGGGCTGGCCGAGGCGTGCGAGAAGGCCGGGGTGACGTTCCGCTACTCGAGCCCGGTCACGCGGATCCTGCGGTCCTCGGGCACCACCGGCCGGGTCACCGGTGTCGAGCTCGCCGGCGGTGAGCGCCTCGCCGCCGACGCGGTGGTCTGCAACCCGGACCTACCCGTCGCGTACCGCACCCTGCTCGGCGGCCTCGACGCGCCCCGCGTCGCCCGCCGCGGCGCCTACAGCCCGAGCTGCGCGCTGTGGGTCGCCGGCGTGCGGGGCCTGCCGCCGGCCGAGGCGTCGCACCACAACATCCACTTCGGCTCGGACTGGGACGGGGCGTTCCGGGCCATCATCCACGACGGGGTCCGCATGCCCGACCCCTCGATCCTGGTGACGCTGCACGCCGTGGACGACCCGACGCTCGCGCCCGATGGGTGCTCGACGATCTACGTGCTCGAACCGACCCCGAACCTCGACGGCACCGTCGACTGGGTGGCCGAGCGCGAACGGGTGCGGTCCGACCTGATCCGGCGCACCGCGGCGCTCGGCTACCCCACCGACGCCGAGGTCGAGGTGTACTACGACCCGCTCGACTGGGAGGCCCAGGGCATGGAGCGAGGCACCCCGTTCGCGTTGGCGCACACCTTCCGCCAGACCGGCCCGTTCCGGCCCGGCAACGTCGACAAGCGGGTCCCCGGCCTGGTGTTCGTCGGGTCGAGCACCGTGCCCGGCGTCGGGGTCCCGATGGTGCTCGTGTCGGGCAAGCTGGCGGCCGAGCGGGTGGGGCAGCTGCGCCGATGACGACGCTGGAGGAGAGCTACGAGCGGTGCCGGCAGCTCAACAAGCGCCACGGCACCACCTACTACGCCTCGACGCTCGTGCTGCCCAAGGTCAAGCAGCACCACGTCCATGCGCTGTACGGGTTCTGCCGCTACGCCGACGACATCGTCGACGACCTCGGCCCGGCACCGGTCGAGCAGCGGGCCGAGGCGCTGGCCGCGTTCGGCGCCCGGTTCTTCGCCGACCTCGAGCGGGGCCGCAGCGACGACCCGGTGCTCAAGGCCGTCGTGCACACCGTGCGGGCCTTCGACATCGACCCCGACGCCTTCCGCCGGTTCCTGCGGTCGATGACGATGGACCTCACGGTCACCACCTACGAGACCTTCGCCGACCTCGAGGGCTACATGGACGGCTCGGCCGCGGTGATCGGCGAGATGATGCTGCCGATCCTCGAACCGGCCGACCCCGACGCCGCCCGGCCGCACGCCCGCGATCTCGGCAACGCGTTCCAGGTCACCAACTTCCTGCGCGACGTCGGCGAGGACCTCGACCGCGGCCGGGTGTACCTGCCCCAGGAGGACCTGCGCCGCTTCGGCGCCGATCCGTGGTTGCGGCGCGTCACCCCGCAGTGGGAGGCGTTGATGCGCTTCGAGATCGAGCGGGTCCGGCGGCTGTACGTGTCGGCCGACCTCGGCATCGGGATGCTGCCGGCCCGGTCCGCCCGCTGCATCACCGCTGCCCGGATCCTCTACAGCCGCATCCTCGAGGTGATCGAGGCCAACGGCTACGACGTGTTCTCGCAGCGGGCCCGGGTGCCCGGCTGGCAGAAGGCGGCCCTCGTCGCCCGGAGCATGGCCCGTCGATGATCTCGGCGGCCCGGGTCGCACCGGCGGCCGTCGCCGCTGCCGCCATGATCGCTACCCCGTTGCGGCGCAGGGGCCGCCGAGCCGGCCTGGCGTCGGTGGTGGTCAGCGGCCTCGCGGTGTCGAGCCTGGGCGCCGCCACCCGACGCTGGGGCCCGGCCCGGTCGGTCGGCGCGCTGGCGGTCACGGCAGCCGGCACGCTCGCCGTCGAACGGGTCGGTACCACGACCGGGATCCCCTTCGGCCGGTACGCCTACACCGGGATCCTGCGGCCCACGGTGGGCGACGTGCCCGCCGTCGTGCCGCTCGCCTGGTTCGCCATGGCCGTCCCGGCCCGAGAGACCGCCCACGGCGCGCTCGGCGGCCGCTCGAGCCCGTTGCGGCGCATCGTGCTCGGCGCCGCGCTGCTCAGCGCGTGGGACCTATTCCTCGACCCGTAGGGGGTTGGTGAGGGGTGCGGGCGCGGGGCCCGGCCGGGCCGGTACCGGGGCATCCCGCTCGGCAACTACCTCGGCTGGTTCTGCACCGGCCTGGCCGTGATGGCCGTGCTGGAGCGGCTGCTGCCCCCCGAACGGGACCGTGCCGACGCCGACCTCGTCGGGCAGTACGGGTTCGTCACCGGCATGTCCTCGCTCGGGTTCGCTGCGTTCTTCGGCGACCGGGTGGTCGCCGCGGTCGGGGGTGCGGCCAGCCTGCCCGCCGCCGGGCTCGCCCTGTGGCGCCTCCGCCGAGGCGGCCCGGGCGGCCCGGGCGGCCCGGGCGGCCGAGGCGCCCGCGAGGGCCGGGGTGGCCGTGGCTGAGGTCGTGATCGTCGGCGGCGGCGTCGGCGGTCTGTGCGCCGCCATACGCCTGCGCGCCCTCGGGCACGCGGTCACCGTGTGCGAGCGGGCGGACCGCTTCGGCGGCAAGCTCGACGCCCGCACCCGCGACGGCTTCACGTTCGAGACCGGCCCGTCGCTGGTGACCCTGCCCGACGTCCTCGACGACACCCTCGCCACCGCCGGCAGCCGCCTGGCCGACGAGGTCGACCTGGTGCGCCTCCCCCGGCCGTTCCGCTACCACTGGCCCGACGGCTCGACGCTCGAGACCGCCGACGATCCCGAGGCCACGGCCGAGGCGTTCGAGGCGTTCTCCTGCGGCGCGGGCGCCGCCTACCGCAGCCTGATCGAGCGGGGCCGGCGGATCTGGGAGCTGTCGGAGCGCACGTTCTTCGCCGGTCCGATGGACCACCCGCTCGAGGTGGTGCGCCGCCTGCGCTCCCCGATGGACCTCGTGCGCATCGACGGCGCCCGCACGCTCGCCACCGTCGCCCGACGCCGCTTCACCGACCCCCGGCTGCAGCAGTGGCTCGGGCGGTACGCGACCTACTCCGGGTCGTCGCCGTGGCGGGCCCCGGCGACGCTCGCATGTATCCCGGCCGTCGAGGCGGTGCACGGGTGCTGGTACGTACGCGGCGGCCTCGGCGCGCTACGCGATGCGCTGGTGCGGGTGGCCGAGCGGACCGGCGCCCGGCTGCTCGCGGCCGCCGAGGTCACCGGGATCCGCCACGACGGCCGCACCGTCGCCGGGGTCCGCCTGGCCGACGGCACGACGCTCGACGCCGACGTGGTGGTGTCCGACGTCGACGCCGAGCACCTCTACCGCGACCTGCTCCCCGACCCGTCGTCGCTGCAGCGGGTCTGGCGCACGGAGCGGTCCACCTCGGGCGTGGTCGTGCTCGCCGCGCTCGACGGGCGCACTCCCGGGATCGCCCATCACGACGTGTGGTTCTCGGGCGACTACCGGGCCGAGTTCGACGCGATGGTCGGCGCCGGTCGCCCCGCCGCCGAGCCGACGGTGTACGCCTGCGTGTCGGCGGTGACCGACCCGACCCAGGCGCCCGACGGGGCCGAGAACTGGTTCGTGCTGATCAACGCCCCGTCGGCCGACGGCCTCGACTGGGACTCGTTGCGTCAGCAACAACACGACACCGTGCTCGGGGTGCTGGCCCGCCACGGCGTCGACGTCGCGGGCCGGGCCCGCTGGACCGAGACGATCACCCCGGCCGACCTCGCCGCCCGGTACCGCAACCCGGGTGGCGCGATCTACGGCACGTCGTCCAACGGGCGGCGCGCCGCGTTCGTGCGGCCCGGCAACCGCGGTCCGCTCCACGGGCTCTACCTCGTCGGCGGCACCAGCCACCCCGGCGGGGGCCTGCCGCTCGTGGCGTCCTCGGCCCGGATCGTCGCGACCTTGATCGGGGCCGCATGACCCGCACCCGGCGCGTGCTGCGCCTCGGCGGGGCCGCCCTCCGGCTCGGCGCCGTCGCCGCCGCGGCGTGGCGGCTGGCCCGCGCCGCCCGGCCCCGCCCCCCGGTCGTGGCCGACCCCGCCGAGCCCGCACCGTGCACCGTCACGGTCGTCGTGCCCGCCCGCGACGAGGAGCACCGCATCGGGCCGCTCCTGGCCGCCCTCGCCGCCGACCCGACGCTGCACGAGGTGCTCGTGGTCGACGACGGCTCCACCGACGCCACCGCCGCCGTCGCCGCCGCGGCCGGGGCCCGGGTGCTCGCCGCGGGGCCGCTGCCGCCGGGGTGGGCCGGCAAGTGCTGGGCGCTCCAACAGGGCCTCGACGCGGCGACCGGGACGGTCGTGGTCACCCTCGACGCCGATACCGAACCGGCACCGGGGTTGCCCGCGGCGCTCGCCCGCCGTCTGGTCGAGGAGGGCTGGGCGCTGCTCAGCGCCGCGGGGCGCTTCGCCGTGCCCACCGCGACGCTCGCCGTCGTGCACCCGGCGTTGCTGACCACCCTCGTCTACCGATTCGGCCCGGCCGGCGCCGCCCACGACCCGCCCCCGCACCGGCACCTGGCCAACGGGCAGTGCCTGGCGTTCCGGCGCGCCGACGCCGAGGCGTGGGGCGGGTTCGCCCCGGTGGCCGCCAGCCTCGTCGAGGACGTCGCGCTGGCCCGGCACCTGGCCGGCGCCGGTCGGGCCGTGGCCCTGGTCGACGCCACCGGCTCGCTGCTCGTGCGCATGCACGCCGACGCCCGCGACGCCTGGAAGGGTTGGGGTCGCTCGCTCCCGCTCGGCGAGGTCACCTCCCGGTGGTGGCTGGCGGCCGACCTCGGCGTCGTCTGGCTCGCCCAGGCCCTCCCGCTCCTGCGGCTGCTCGCCCGGCGGGCCGACCCGATCGATGTGGTCGCGCTGGCGCTGCGGGCCGGGACGCTGGCCGGCACCCGGCGGGCCTACGAGCGTCCAGGCGCGGCCTACTGGCTGTCCCCGCTGGCCGACGCCGCCGTCGCCGCCCGGTTGACGCAGTCGGCACTGCGGCCCGAGCGCACCTGGCGGGGTCGGACCTACGGATGACCGACGCGCGGAACCCCGCGCGACGTCCCGGAGCTGACCATCGCTTGATTCGCGCGGTTTCCTGCCGATGACCAGGGCGTGACGGACCTGGTGCTCGATCGTCTCACCGCCGTGGCCGACCGCTTGTCGTGGTTCGACCGGCTCGACGCAGGCCTCGCCTGCGCCCGGGAGGCGGGCAAGGGGACGGCGGTCGTGGTCGTCGAGATCGAGCATGTCCGCGAGCTGAACGCCACGCACGGTCACCGCGTCGGTGACGCCGTCCTGCGGGAGACCGCCGCCCGGATCACGAGCGCCACCCGCACCACCGACGGCACCGGCCGGCTCGGCGGTGGCGAGTTCGGCGTGATCGTCCATCCGACCGACGATCCCCGCACCGCCGCCCACGACCTCGCCGAGCGACTGGCCGCGGCCCTGAACCGACCCGTGTCGCACGGCATCGACCGGGTGCCGGTGACAGCGACGATCGGCTACGCCTGGACCGCGACGAGCAGGGCCGAGGCCGACACCCTCGTGCGCGAGGCGGGTCTCGCCCTGACCGAATCCCGCCGCCGGCGCGCCGGCGTGGTCGGCGCCGACGTCGACGCCCGATCCCTGGCCGGTGACGCCGACGAACTCGACCGGGCCCTTCGGCGGGCCATCGCCCAGGACGAGCTCGTCGCCTGGGCCCAACCGATCGTGGCGCTCGCGGACGGCACGCCCCGCGGCGTCGAGCTGCTGGTGCGCTGGGAGCGACCCGGGCACGGCCTGGTCCCGCCGGGGGTGTTCATCCCCCACGCCGAACGCAACGGGCTCGTCGTCGACATCGCGCGGATCATGATGCGCCAGGCCGGCCGGCTCCTCGACGAGTGGGCGACGCAACCCGACCAGGCGCATCTCAAGGTGGCGGTCAACGTCGGGGCGCGCCACCTGCTGAGCGGCGCCTTGATCGACGACGTGCGCGACCTGCTCGCCGAGCACCCGCGCTGCGCCGGCCATCTCACCGTCGAGCTCACCGAGACCGAGTTCGTCGAGGACACCTCGACTGCGAGCGAAACCCTTTCCGCGCTGGTCGAATTGGGCATCGGCATCGCCATCGACGACTTCGGCACGGGCTTTTCGTCGCTCGCCTACTTCCACTCCCTGCCGGCGACGGTGGTGAAGGTCGACCGCAGCTTCGTCCAGCACGCCGGGCGAGATCCGGGATCGGCGGCGATCATCCGGGCCGTGGTCGGCCTCGGCGACGCCTTCGGGCGGGTCGTGGTCGCCGAGGGGATCGAGGACCAGACGCAGGCCGATGTGATCCGCTCGCTCGGCGTTGCGCTCGGCCAGGGTTACCACTTCGCCCGGCCGATGCCGTTGCCGGCGCTCGCCGACTGGCTCGCGTCCCAGCCCCGTCTCATCGCCCGCTCGACGGGCCGCTGACCCGGCCGGGACGGAGGTCCCCGACGCTCGCGGACCTGTTCCTCCGGCGATCGACGAGGACGCAGCGCACGCTGCAGCCATGGCTGCTGTGACGTTTCCGCATTCCGTGATCGACGAGGTGACCGCCGAGGCCGCTGGGCGGCCCGAAACGAGGACCGCCTGCACGGCTGACGCTCGCGGGCACCGACCGACCAGACTCGTCGTCGTGGATCCCCGCGACGAGCTGGTCGAGGTGCTCGACGACGACGGTTCGGTGCTCGAGGTGGTCCCCCGTTGGCGCATGCGCGCCGAGAACCTCCGCCACCGGGCCGCCTACCTCCTGGTGACCGGCACGGACGGCCGGCTCCTGCTCCACCAGCGAAGCGACACCAAGGATCTCTGGCCCGGCCGGTGGGATCTGGCCGCCGGCGGGGTCGTGGCCGCCGGGGAGTCGTGGGACGACGCCGCACGACGCGAGCTCGCCGAGGAGCTCGGCGTCGTCGACGCCGAGCCGGTCCTGCTCGGCGACGCCCGCTTCGACAGCGACGAATGCCGGGTGGAGGCCCGGGTCTACCGGGTCGTGAGCGACGGTCCGTTCCGGTTCGCCGACGGCGAGGTGGTCGCGGTGGCGTTCGCCTCCGCCGAGGAGCTCACGACCCGGCTCGGGCGCGACCCGTTCGTGGCCGACAGCCCGGTGGTGTGCGCCCCCTGGCTGCCTCGGTCCTGACGCCTTCCGCACCCGCGGCGTCCGCGCACCCCTCCGGTCGGCACCGTGCCACCCCGACCGAGGAGGACCTCCGATGACCATGATGGGCGCCAACCCCGACGAACTCGACCGGCTCGGCGCCACGTTGCGCCGCCAGATCCCCCAGCTCGACGCCGTGATCGGCGCGGCCGGCACCGCGCTCGACGCCACCCCCTGGACCGGCCCGGCGCGCGACCGGTTCGTGGAGGCCTGGCAGAGCCAGTTCGTCCCGGCCCTTCGCCGGCTCGGCGAGGCCTTCGAGGCCGCCGGCGCCGACTGCGCGCAGCGGGCCGCAGCGCTGCGCCAGGTGATGGGCGCCGGCTGAACCGTCCCGGCCGGACCGGCCGCGCCGACCGGGTGCGCCCGAGCACCCCCGGTAGCGTGACGGCCATGGCGCACAGCCGGCTGGAGTTCTTCGTCGAGCCGTTCGTGAGCGGCCAGCCGGGCCCACACGTCCGGGCGGCGATCGCGGCCGTCGAGCGCTGCGGGCTTCCGGTCGAGTTCGGTCCGTTCGGCAACGTCGCCGAAGGCACCGGTGAGCAGATCGCCGACGCCTGCGCTGCGCTCGTGCGCGACGCCGTCGCAGCCGGGGCCACCCGCATCTCCGTGCAGGTCGTGAGCGGGTGAGCAGCACCCTGCATCCGCTGCTCGTGGCGCTGGCTCCCGTCGCCGAAGCCCTCGGCACCGAACTCGTCGGACCCGGCGAGTTCGAGCCGTCCGACATCCCGCTGCGCTGGGAGGGCACGCTCGTCGGCGCAATGCGACTCCCGCGCATGCAGGGGGCGCTCGGCCGGCTGATCGAAGGCGTCGAGCGCGAGCTCGGCGGGCGTCTCGTCGAGCTCGGCCGGGAGGACAAGCAGCTCGCCGTGCGGCTCCTCGACGAACGCGGAGCGTTCCTGTTCCGCCGCAGCGTCGACGACGTGGCCGACGCCCTCGGCGTGAGCCGGATCACCGTCTACAACTACCTCAACGCCCTGCGCGACCGCCCGTGAGCGACGAGATCGCTCAGCCGCCGCGCCCGGCTGCCGATGGACCGGGCATGAGCGCGGTCGAACGGAGCATCGCCACGATGTTCGGTGAGGGCGAGCCGCCGAGCGGGATCGACACGATCGGGTTCGACGCCGACGACACCCTGTGGCACAACGAGGACGACTTCCACGCCAGCCAGCGGATGCTCGCCGACCTGCTGGCGCCCTACGTCGGCCACGGTCCCGACGTCGACGCCCATCTCCTCGCGGTCGAGCAGGCCAACCTCGAGGTGTTCGGCTACGGGGTGAAGGGCTTCTTGCTGTCGATGATCGAGACCGCGATCGAGCTGACGCAGGGTCGGATCACCGCCGGGGAGATCCACACGCTGATCGAGCGGGGCAAGGCGATGATCCGCCGGCCGGTGACCCTGCTCGACGGTGTGGAGACGACGCTTCGCTCGCTGCGGGGCCGCTACCGGCTCGTGCTCGTCACGCTCGGCGACCTGTTCCACCAGGAGCAGAAGATCGCCGCCAGCGGACTCGCACCGTACTTCGACCACATCGAGATCGTGTCCGAGAAGGATCCGGCCACCTACGGCCGGATCCTGGCCCGTCACGGCATCGAGCCCGCCCGGTTCTTGATGGTGGGCAACTCGATGCGCTCGGACATCCTGCCCGTTCTCGCGATCGGCGCCCACGCCGTCCATGTGCCGTACCACTTCCTGTGGGCGCACCAGGCCGCCACGTGTGATCGTCCGGTGCCCACGCTCGGCTCGCTCGCCGAGCTGCCCGCCTGGCTCAGCGCCGGGTGACGGGGCTCAGGACCCCGACAGCTTGGCCACGACCGGCGCGAACGCCTCGAGGTTCGTGTCGCCCACCGTCACGTAGCTGATCCCGTACTCCTCGCGGCGGCGCAGCAACTCCTCGCAGATCGCGTCCACCGAGCCGATCAGCGCGTGCGGGTGACGCATCAGCTCCTCGGGCGGCAGGGCGAACATCGGGGCCATCGCCTTAGCCGTGGCTGCGGCCTGATCGGTGACGACCGTGAAGTACGCGCCGATCTCGAGCTCGATCTGGTCGAACCGGTCACCGGCGCCGTCGCGCACCCAACCCACCTTGCGGGCCGTCTCGGCCGCCGTCGACAACCCGACCCCTTCCGGGCCGATCACCCCGGACCGGTTGTTGAAGTTGAAGCTCACGATGTCGGCCTCTGCGCCCGCGAGGGTGAGCACCTTGCGGGCGCCACCGCCGATCATGATCGGCGGCCGGGGCCGCTGCACCGGCTTGGGCACGCCCTCGAACCCGACCGCACGAACCCCGGTGCCCTCGGCCCCCTCGACGGCGCACTCCCCGTCGCCGAAGTGGGCCTTGACCACCCGGATCACCTCGGCGAGGCGGGCGATGCGCACCGGCGCCGGGTCGAGCCGGACCCCCATGGCCTCGTACTCGTTGGCCAGCCATCCCGCCCCGAGGCCGCACTCGAGGCGCCCTTCGGAGAACAGGTCGATGGTGGCCATCTCCTTGGCCAGCACCACGGGGTTGCGGTAGTCGACGCACATCACCCGGCACCCGACCTTGATCGAGGTGGTGGCCTCGGCGGCGAGGGTGATCGCGGGGACGGCCGCGATCGACTGCACGGGATGCCGGGTGGCTTCGAGCATCGGCCCCGGGCCGATGTAGTGGTCGGCGAGCAGGAAACTCGAGTACCCCAGCGCCTCGGCCCGACGGGCCTTGTCCTTCCACTCGCGGGCGGAAGCGGCGTTGAAGCTCTGGCAGCCGAAGCGGAACGGGTGGGCCATCCGGCCGACCTTACGCGCCGATCACAGCTTGCGCAGACAGACCTCACGGACCCGGTGATCGGCGTCCTTGCGCAGGATCAGCGACGCCCGCTCGCGCGTCGGCAGGATGTTCTCGACGAGGTTCTTGCCGTTGATCGAATGCCAGATGCCGCGAGCCATCTCGGAGGCGGCGTCGCTGCCGAGTTCGGCGAAGTGGCGAAAGTACGACGTCGGGTCCTGGAACACCGTCTCGCGCAGCTTCATGAACCGCTCGACGTACCACTGCTCGATGTGGCACTCGTCGGCGTCGACGTAGATCGAGAAGTCGAAGTAGTCGCTCACGAACTCGGCCGACTCGTCGCCGACGTGCAGGACGTTGAGCCCCTCGAGGATCAGGATGTCGGGCTGGCGCACCACGGCCTCGTCGCCGGTGATGTCGTAGACGACGTGGCTGTAAATCGGGGCGCGCACGTCGGGGGAGCCGGACTTCACGTTGCGCAGGAACTCGAGCAGCCGGCGGGTGTCGTAGCTCTGGGGGAACCCCTTGCGGTTCATGATCCCGCGCTGGTCGAGCACTGCGTTGGGGAACAGGAACCCGTCGGTGGTCACCAGATCGACCTTCGGGTGGTCGGGCCAGCGCGACAGCAGCGCCTGCAGGATGCGGGCGAACGTCGACTTGCCGACGGCGACCGATCCGGCCACGCCGATCACGTACGGCACCTTGGGGGCGATCGTGCCCAGGAACGTGGCCGTCACCCGGTGCAGGTTCTGGGTGGCCGAGATGTAGAGGTTGAGCAAGCGGCTCAACGGCAAGTAGATCGCCGCGACCTCGTCGAGGTCGATGCGATCGTTGATGCCGCGCAACGCTTCGAGGTCCTTCTCCCGGATCGTCAACGGGGTGGACGCCCGTAGGTCTTCCCACTCCTCGCGGGTGAAGGTGAGGTAGCGCCCCTGGGACACGGCGCGGACCTTAGGGGGGTGGCCGAGCGACGGGCGAAACGTCCCTTGCGAAACCCACGTTACCGATGGGTAACTTGTCGCCATGGCAGCCGACGTTCCCTCCACCATCCGCCCCTGCGCCGGCGAGGACCCGACCGCAAGAATCCGGCGGATCGGCGTCGTCGGCTCCGGCATCATGGGCGCCGGTATCGCCGAGGTGGCAGCGCGAGCGGGGTTCGACGTCGTACTGCGATCCCGGTCCGGCGACACGGCCCGCGCCACGCACGATGCGCTTGCAACGAGCCTCGCCCGCCAGGCCGCGAAGGGGCGCCTGAGCGCCGATGAAGCGGCCGCCGCCGTGGCTCGGGTGCGCGCGACCGCCGACCTCGACGCCCTCGCCGACTGCGATCTCGTGATCGAATCCGTCGTGGAGGACCTCGCCGTGAAACAGGAGCTGTTCGCCGACCTCGACAAGCGCCTCGGTGACGGGGCGCTGCTCGCCACGAACACCTCCACCCTCCCCGTCGTCGAACTGGCGGCCCGCACCGGCCGGCCCGAATCGGTGTGCGGCATCCACTTCTTCAATCCCGCCCCGGCGATGCCGCTCGTCGAGATCGTGCGCCCGCTCACGGCGTGCGACGCCACGATCGATCAGGCGCGCGCCTTTACGCAGGCCTGCGGCAAGCAGCCCGTCGACGTCGCCGACCGCGCCGGGTTCGTCGTCAACGCGCTGCTGTTCCCGTACCTGAACAACGCGGTGCGGATGCTCGAGCACGCCACGGCCTCCATGGAGGACATCGACGCCGCCATGCGCGGCGGGTGCAACTTCCCGATGGGCCCCTTCGCCCTGCTCGATCTCGTCGGCCTCGACACCTCGGTCGCGATCCTCGAGGCGCTCCACGCCGAGTTCGCCGATCCGAACTACGCCCCCGTGCCGACCCTGCGCCGCCTCGTCGCCGCCGGGCGCCTCGGCCGCAAGAGCGGCCGGGGCTTCTACGAGTACCGCCGGTAGCGCCGGCCCGTGCCCGCCCCGCTCCCGCCGCATCCGGTCGAGCCGCCACCGAGCCGGTGGGGATTCCCGCCGCCCGACGGCGACGAGGACCTCGTGGGCGTCGGCGGGGATCTCGAACCGGGGACGCTGCTCGCCGCCTACCGGGCCGGGCTGTTCCCGATGCCGGTCGGGCGTCGACGCATCGGCTGGTTCTCCCCGGTCCGGCGCGGGGTCCTCCCCCTCGACGGCCTGCGCGTCAGCCGGAGCCTGCGCCGCAGTTGTGGCCGGTACGACGTCACGGTCGACACGTGCTTCCGCACCGTGATGGAGGCCTGTGGTGATCCCCGACGCCCGCACGGCTGGATCACGCCGGCCTTCGTCGAGGCCTACGAACGCCTGCACCGCACGGGCTGGGCCCATTCGGTCGAGGCGTGGGACGGTTCCACGCTCGTCGGGGGTCTGTACGGCGTGGCGATCGGCGGGCTGTTCGCCGGCGAGTCGATGTTCCATCGGGCCACCGATGCGTCGAAGGTCGCGCTCGTTGCGCTCGTCGAGCTGCTGGGGCGCGACGGCTATGCGCTGCTCGACGTCCAGTGGTCGACCCCGCACCTCTCCTCGCTCGGCGTGGTCGAGATCCCGCGCGCCGAGTACCTGGACCGGCTGGCCCGTGCGCTCACCGTGACCCCCGACCCCGGTGGATGGGGCCGGGCGCACGCTGCGAAGATCGACCCATGAGGCGTGACGACCCCTGGCTGATGCGGACCTACTCCGGCCACTCGACGGCCCGGGCGTCCAACGAGCTCTACCGAACGAACTTGGCCAAGGGGCAGACCGGCTTGTCGGTCGCGTTCGACCTGCCCACCCAGACCGGGTACGACCCCGACCACGTCCTGGCCCGCGGCGAGGTCGGCAAGGTCGGCGTGCCCGTGGTCCATCTCGGGCACATGCGCACCCTGATGGAGCAGATCCCACCGGGGCGAATGAACACCTCGATGACGATCAACGCCACCGCGGCGTGGCTGCTCGGGCTTTACGTCGCCAACGCCGAGGAGCAAGGCGTGGCGTCGAGCGACCTGCGGGGCACGACGCAGAACGACATCGTGAAGGAATACCTCAGCCGGGGCACGTACATCTTCCCGCCCCTGCCGAGCCGCCGGCTGATCGTCGACATGATCGCCTGGTGCGCCGAGCACGCCCCGCGGTGGAACCCGATGAACGTGTGCTCGTACCACCTGCAGGAGGCGGGCGCGACGCCGGTGCAGGAGATCGCGTACGCACTCGCAACGGCGATCGGCGTACTCGACGCGGTGCGGGCGTCCGGGCAGGTGCCCGAGGAGCGCTTCGGGGAGGTGGTCGGCTCGATCTCGTTCTTCGTCAACGCCGGCATCCGGTTCGTCGAGGAGACCTGCAAGCTGCGGGCCTTCACCGACCTGTGGGACCGGATCTGCCTCGAGCGGTACGGCGTCGCCGACCCGAAACTGCGGCGGTTCCGCTACGGCGTCCAGGTGAACTCCCTCGGCCTCACCGAGGCCCAGCCGGAGAACAACGTGCAGCGCATCGTGCTCGAGATGCTCGCTGTCACGATGTCCAAGCGCGCCCGGGCCCGCTCGGTGCAGCTCCCGGCCTGGAACGAGGCGCTCGGCCTGCCCCGGCCGTGGGATCAACAGTGGGCGTTGCGGATGCAACAAGTGCTCGCGTTCGAGACCGACCTGCTCGAGTACGGCGACATCCTCGACGGCTCCCACGTCGTGGAGGCGCGCACCGCCGAGCTTGCGGACGCCGCCTGGTCCGAGCTCACCGACGTGCTCGCGCTCGGCGGTGCGTTCGAGGCGGTCGAGGTCCTGAAGGGCCGGCTCGTGGCCTCGATGGCCGAACGCACCCGGCGCATCGAGTCCGGCGAGCAGGTCGTGGTCGGCGTGAACGCCTACACCGAGACCGAGGCGTCGCCGCTGGCCGGCGAGGGCAACATCCTCACCGTCGATCCCGCCGTGGAGCCACAGCTGATCGCCGACGTCGAGGCCTGGCGATCCACCCGGGACGCCGCCGCAGTCACGCAGGCCCTCGACGAACTGCGTCGGGCAGCGGCCTCGGACGACAACGTCATGCCGGCGACGATCGCACTCGCCCGGGCCGGCGGGACGACCGGCGAGTGGGCAGGCGCACTGCGCGAGGTGTTCGGCGAGTACCGGGCACCGACCGGGGTCGCGGCCGCCGTCGGCCGCCGGCCCCAGGAACTCGCCGCGGTCGCCGAGCGGGTGAAGGCCCTGCCCGGCGGACCGCCCCGGTTCCTGGTCGCCAAGCCGGGGCTCGACGGGCACTCCAACGGCGCCGAGCAGATCGCCGTGGCCGCCCGCGACGCCGGCATGGAGGTCGTCTACTCCGGCATCCGGCTGACCCCCGCCCAGATCGCGGCCTCGGCCCGTGACGAGGACCCCGACGTGATCGGCCTGTCGATCCTGTCCGGGAGCCATCTCGAGCTCGTCCCCGAGGTGCTGCGGCTCGTGCGCGACGAGGGCGTCGACGCGCCGGTCGTGGTCGGCGGGATCATCCCCGAAGCCGACCGGGCCCGCCTGCTCGGGCTCGGCGTCGCAGCCGTGTACACCCCGAAGGACTTCGCCCTGCACCGGATCATGGACGACATCACCGCCTTGGCGGCATCGCACCGCGCCGGTGCGGCATGATGCACGGTCGATGCCACCGGGGGTGCTGAGGTGAACACGAGCAGGATCGCCGTCGGGATCGGAGTGATCGGCGCCGTCCTCGGCGTCGTGTCCGTGGCGACGGGCTCGGGCGGCCCCGGCCTCGCCGCCGGCATCGCCGCACTGATCGCCGGCATCCTCGCCACCCGCACGCCTCCCGCGGCCGCTCCCGCCGTCGCCGTGCCGATCGATCGGGGCGGCGTGGCCGATCTCGCCCCGGCGATGTTCCCCGACACCGGGTTGTTCAACGAGCAGTACTTCAACGTGATGGTCGAGACGCGCGTGTCGGCCGCGAAGCGTCACCTGCGGCCGGTGTCGATCGTGCTCGTCGTGGTCGGCTGCCCGACCGACGGCAAGGTGCTCCCGGCCGAGCGCCTCACGGTCGCCCGGGCGGTGCGGGCCACGCTGCGGGAGGCCGACATCGCCTGCGAACTCGACGGGCGGCTCGGGTTCATCCTCGAGGACACCCCCGAGGAAGGCGCCATCTGGACCCTGGAGCGTCTGCGCCGAGCCCTCGGCGACACCGACGAGCGGCTGATGCAGTGGGCCGGGGTCGCCTGCTATCCGGCGCATGCCTTCAACGCGTCCGAGGTGCTCGCCAAGGCCGAAGCGGCGCTCACCAACGCCCGCGAGTGGCCCCAGACCCGCATCGAGGTGGCGTCGGCCAACTGAGCACCGCGCCGGTCGACCTCGTGGTCGTCCGAGGGACCGTTCAGGGCCCGTCGTGCCGCTGGGTTGCGTAGAGCGACCGGCGGGTCGACACGAGGCGGGCCACCAGGCAGGCGACAGCGGCCGGAGCGAGCGCCGAGCCACCGAACAACTCGACGGCGAGCACGGTGCATGCGACCGGCGTGTTGGCCGCCGCACCGAGCACGGCGACGTGACCGACGGCGGCGGCCGCCCCGACGGGCAGCCCGAGCGGGGCGGCGAGCGCGGATCCCAACGTGGCCCCGGCGACGAACAGCGGCGTCACCTCGCCGCCTTGGAACCCGGTGCCGAGCGTGACCGCCGTGAACACCACCTTCCACGCCCAGGCGGTGATCCCGAACTCCGCGCCGGCCACCGCTGCGACCGCGAGCGGCGCCGAGAGCCCGAGGTAGGCGCGGGTGCCGGCGATCCCGACGAGCGCCACGATGACGGCGCCGCCGACGACCGGGCGCACGAACCACGGCAGCCGGCCGGCCTGGCGCTTCACGGCGTGGAGCAGCCAGACGAACGTGAGCGCCGCCAACCCGCACCCGACGCCGAGCAACGCGTACCGGCCGAGGGCGGCGAGATCGACCGAGCCCGCCGGGAACGGCACCAGTGCGGTGTGCTCCACCCGCAACGCCCGGGCGACGGCGTCGCCGACGAGCGCGCCGACCAGGCACCCCGGTGCCGGCGCCAGCCGCAGCCGGCCGGCCGTCGGCACCTCGAGCGCGAAGACCGTGCCGGCCACCGGCGTGCCGAAGATGGCGCCGAACCCGGCGGCGATCGCCACCACGAGCAGGTCGCCGCGATCCGTCGGCGCCCGCCGCCGCCACCGGGTCACGAGATCCGACAGCGAGCCGGCGAGTTGCACGGCGACGCCTTCCCGCCCCGACGAGCCCCCGAACAGGTGGGTGACCACCGTCGTCACGAAGATCAGCGGGGCCATCCGGCGGGGGACGTGATCGGCCGGCGCATGGATCTCCTCGATGATCAGCGACACCCCGCCGGCGGCCCGGCCCGCCAGGTAGTGGTAGCTGGCGGCCACCCCGATGCCGGCCACCGGCAGCAGCCACAGCAGCCACGGAAGCCGTGCGAACGTGTCGCCGGCCCAGTCGAGGCTGTGCAGGAAGGCGGCGCCGGCGACACCGGCCAGCACCCCGACCACGCCGGCGATCAGCAGGCGGCCGGCGAGGTCGGCGGCGGTCCGGACAGCGGCTCGCACCGGACCATCCTGCCCCGCCGCGCCCCGCACGCCCCAGGGCGCCACAATGGCCGGCGATGCCCCCCGTGCTACGTCCCGACGAGCTGCGCGTGCTCGGCTGCTTGATGGAGAAGGAAACCACCACTCCGGACGGCTACCCGATGACGGTGAACGCGCTCATCACCGCCTGCAACCAGTCGACGAACCGGTTCCCGGTCGTGCGGTTCGACGAGCCGACGGTGGTGTCGGCCCTGACGTCGTTGCGGGAGAGAGGGATCACCCGGATCGTGTACTCGACGTCGAACCGCGCGCCCAAGCACCGCCACATCGCCCGGGAGGCGTGGTCGATCGACCCGGCAGCACAGGCCCTGTTGTGCGTGCTCGCGCTGCGCGGCCCGCAGACCGTCGGCGAGCTCAAGGGCCGCACCGAACGTCAGCACCCCTTCGCCGACCTGGCCGAGGTGGAGCGCACCCTCGACGCGCTCGCGGCGCGGCCCGAGCCGCTCGTCGTGCGCCTGACCCGCCGACCCGGCCAGAAAGACGCCCGCTGGATGCACCTGCTCGGCGGACCCGTCGACGACGACGTGGCCGACGAGACCTCGGCGCCCGCCGCACCCCGGGCCGACCGGGTCGGTGATCTCCACGCCCGGGTCGAAGCGCTCGAGGCGCAGGTGGCGGCATTGGCGTCGACAGTGGAGCGCCTGCAGACCCTGCTGGACTGACCCGGACCGAGCCCACCGGGCCGGGGCTACCGTGCCCGCCGTGGAGCTCCCGGCCGCTGCGCTCGCCTGGTTGGGCACCGTCGGGACCGAACCGGCGCCCGCCGACCGGGCGGCGCGCACCGCTCGGGCACTCACCCTGGGCTTGGTGGCCGCCCGGATCCCGGCGTGGCTCGAACCGGTCGCCACCGCCCTCGACCGCCTCGGCGACGACCACGATGCGGCCTGGGTGCGTCGCACGCTCGTGGGCCACCCGGGGTCACTGCCGCCCGCCGACCTCCCCGCCGCCGAACGCCCCGACCTCGCCGGAGCGCTCGGTGGCGCAGCGGCGCTGCGCCGGCTGGCCGCCGAGGGCCTCCCCCCGGTCCCCCAGGTGGTGGGTGTACCCCTCGCACAGGCCGGCCTGCGGCGGGCGGAGTGGATCGACGGCCACCTCTACCTGTACCTCGTGCCCGCCGCCGCCGATCCGGCGCGGCGGGTCGCGCTGCGCCTCGTCGGGGCCGAGCCCCGGCAGTGGGACATCGCCGGCATCCCCGGGGTACTGGCCGACCTGTCGAGCCAGGGCCTGCAGCTCCTGATCCCCCTGGTCGAGGGCCCGCTCGAGTTGAGCCGGGGCAGCTACTGACCGGTGCGGTCGCCGTTACCCTCCGGCATCACGCAAAAGTTCAGTAGAAGTTCTGAACCACGAGACCGAATCCCGAGGTAGCGGGCTACGGTGAGCGCCATGGCACCGTCGACGGCCGCTCCCCGGTTCCAATGGTCGGAGCTCGCCCGCCGCTCGAGCGAGGTCGGGGAAGCACTCGACACCTTCGGCGAAGTGACGGTCCAGCGCGGCTCGCAGACGCTGCGTCTCGGCCCGCCGCAACCGGCCGAGGTCACCCAGGTGTTCCACGACCTCTGCCGCTTGCTCGGGTCGCTCACCACCGCCGGCCAGCCCGACCTCGTCACCACCGTCCTCGAGCGGGCGTGGCCGTGGACACGGGTCCTGCCGCACGACGATCAGCTCGCCCTGGCCGCCGAGGTCGGGTCGATGGCGGAAACGGCCGAATCGCTCGGCACCTTCACCCCGCTGCTCGAGATCCTCGCCGACTGGCGCCGCACGGCACGGGCGTGGGCCGACGGGGAGGGCCGGCCGATCCTCGTGGACCAGCCGGCGGGCACTGCGGTGGCCCGGCCCTCGGCGTGACCGCCAAGCGGGGAGGGCGGGCTGCGCGCCCGGCCAAGGACGGCGAGTGGACGCCTCGGCACGCGTCGTCGGACGCGGCCGACGGTTGGGAGACCCTCTGCCGGCAGCAGCCCGGCGTCCTTGCCTCCTTCTACGACCGCTTGATCGTCGACCCCCGCCGGGTCGACAACCCCAACCGGCAGGGCCGCCTCAAGGGCACCCTGGCGAGTGCGGCGATCCGCGGCCGCATGCTCGAGCAGTGGCAGTACGAGATCGCCGGCGGCGGGCGCATCTGGTACGCCGTCGACGACGACTCGAGAGTCGTCTGGGTCACGAAAGCGACGTCTCGTCACCCGAACGAAACCAAGTAGGCCCGCACCGGATCGTCGGTCCGCCTGGATCCTTCGGTGGTCGAGACCGGCGTCGATCCGGTGACCTTCCGCTTTTCAGGCGGACGCTCTGCCTACTGAGCTACTCGACCGTGTGCGCCCGGTTCTCACCACGCGCACTGGCGGTCCCGACGGGACTCGAACCCGCGACCTCCGGCTTGACAGGCCGGCGTGCACTCCAAGCTGCACCACGGGACCAGATCGTTACCCACCGGTCGGTGGGACGAGGGGGGAACCTACCGGAGAGGCCCCACCGGGGACAACCCGTTCCCGGAGACGGTCCCGACGGGCGGGTAGGGTCGGGCGCCGATGGGGACCGCCGACGAACCGCGCTACCACCGCTG
>JBJTVH010000116.1:0-5554 GCA_046081125.1 Acidimicrobiales bacterium | reverse complement strand
CGCATCGTGCGAGGCCTCGTGCGAGAGCCGCAGCCGGTAGTCCTCGCGCTCGCTGAGCGAGCGGGCGAGCCGGCCGAAGGCCTCCTGCAACGACGCGCCGAGGCGGCCGGGCGCGACCGTCGACAGCGAGGGGTCGTCGAGGCGGCCCTCGGCGATCGCGATCGCCTGGGCCTCGGCGAGGCGCACGCTAAGCCCGGCTTCGTCGAGGGCCGTCCCGACGGCCCGGATCTCGGTGGGCCCGCGCGCGAGGTCGTCCTCGCCGAGCCGCTCGAACTGCCCGTCGCGCAGGGCCTCGGCCGCCACGGCCAGGCGCCGCAGCGGGCGGGTGATCATGACCGAGGCCACCCATAGCAGGCCGAGCGTCAGCGCCATGATCGCGGCCCGTCCGAGCGAGGCCCACCGGTTCGCCACGCTCAGGCTCTCGGCCAGGAGGTCGGCCTCACCGCGGAGCCGCTCGACGGCGTCGTCGAGCGCTCGGGGTTCCGGGGTGGTCAGCAGTTCCACGGTGAGTTGCTCGAGACGTTGGCGCTGTCCGTCGTCACCGGTGAGCACGGCGAGGCGGGCGACCCGGGTGGCCAACGAGGCGAGCCGTTCGGGGCTCGCCGCCGGGCCCAGGTCGACGGTCTTGATCTCGTCGACCATCGACCGTTGGCGTTGCGCTTCGATCGTGTCGACCACGGTAAAGGCCCCCATGACGAGCACCGGCATGGCGACGACGAGCGCGAGCACGGTAGCCACCCGCAGCCGGCCCCGCCCGCGCCGTCGTCGCATCACACTCCGTCCGTCATCGCTGGGGTCCGATCGTCCGACGGGCTCAGGCGGTCGAGGCGAACGCCAGGATTTCGTCCCGGCTGAGCACCCGGTTGAACAGACCGATCTCGGCGTAGTCGTCGCCGTGGCCGGGGCTCCAGTCCGGTCGGCGACCGGCGTACATCGGCGCCGTCGTGACCGCTTGGCCTGCGAGGTTGTCGTAACCGGGGGCGGAGCTGACGGGGTTGCCGTTGACGTACACGTTGACCCCGCTCGCCCGCCGGGAGCCGTCGTAGGTGACCGCGACGTGGTTCCACACCCCGGGCGACATGACGTCGCCGGTCCAGGTCATGATCGTGTCCGGCGCCCAGGTCTGGATCAGGTAGAGGCCGACCTGGCGACCGTTGGGGCTGACGTGGACGATGACCCCCCGACCGTCGTAGTTGGCGGCGATCGTCCCGTATTCACCCCAGTTGTTCTTGCGGACCCAGCCGGTGATCGTGAACGCGCTCGTCGAGGAAAAGGCGCTGTTCATGGCAGCGCCAAGGTTGGCCGCCCCTTGGGTCGAGGTTCGGGTGCCGGTCATGTTCGCCCGGGGGCCGGGCACCCCGAGGGTGACGCCCGGCATGTACGTGCCGTTGCGCCCGTTGCCCGAGGTGTCCGTGGCGACCGAGGACCCGACCGGTTCGTCGAGTCGGTAGAGGCCCAGCGGTGCCGAACCGGCGCGCAGGGCTTCGGCCGGCAGGCTCGACGACAGCGCCCATTTCCGGGTGAGGTAGGCCTGCACCCGACCGATCTGGGTCGTGGTCAGCGTGCCCTCGACGACGATGACCTCGGCGATCCGGCCCTGCCAGTGCTGGGCGGCCGACCACGGCGAACCGCCGACCCGGGCACCGGCCGAACCGGTGTTGTTCGCCATCGTCGCCGATTGGTACGAGAGCGCGCCGCCGACCCGGGCCCGCACGGTGGCGGCCGAGAAGTCGGCGTCGACCAACGCCGGCTGGGCGGTGGGCCACTGCAGCGAGGCGGGCATGGCGAAGGTGGTGGCGCCGGTGTCGAGGTAGGCGAAGGCGCTGCCGGGGCCCTTGATCAGCGATCGGGCCTGGCCGATGCCGGCGTCGCCCCAGGACACGACGGTGCGGGTGCCGTCGGACACCGGAGTCGTCGAGTCCTGCACGGCGACGGTGAACACCGTGGCCGGGGTCGTGCCCCGCGGGAGTTTGGTGACGTCGAGGATGTAGCTGTCGTCGACGCCGTCGAAGGTGGGGGCGGTGAGGTCGCCGAGCGCGCCGGCCGTGGCCCGGGCCGCCGGGACCGCCTGCGTCAGGTGGTTCGCCCGGGGGGAGCGGTCGTTCCACCGGGCGATCGCGCCACCGGGCGTGGTGGCGGTCGTGGCCTCGGTGTCGGCGAACAACGTCGAGGCCTCTGCGCCGTCGAGCCACAGGGCGAACGACACACCGGACATCACGCTGGCCGGGTACGCCCGGGCGGTCACCGGGGCCGACGTCGGCCCGGTCCCGGCGATGTTGGAGGCGCTCACGGTGACCGTGTACGCCACGCCGTTGAGCAGCCCGGTGAGCCGGCACGACGTCCCGGCGCCGGCCACCGAGCACTGGGCCGGCGGCAGGCCGAAGCCGGCGGGTGCCACTGCAGTCACGGTCGAACCGTTCACGGGACCGGCGCCGGTCACCGCCGGGGCGGTCCAGGACACGACGGCTTCGGACTCGCCGTTGGCGACGGTCACCGTCGTCGGTGCGGAGGGCGCAGCGCGGCTCGCCAGCCGGCCGACCTCGGCGGCCGACAGGGCCCGGCTCCATACCGCTACCTCGTCGAGGTCGCCGCCGAGGAAGTGATCGGTCAGGTCGGCAGCGTTGCGGCCCAACGTGAACGGCATCGCCGTGTCGGGCAGCGAGACGGTTGCCGGCTCGTCGTCGGCGATCGAGCCGTTGGTGTAGAGCCGAACGCGGCTGCCGTCGTAGGTGGCGACGAGCTGCACCCAGGTGTCGAGCGGGACCAGCGCGCTCGCGCTGTCCCGTTCGCTGCCGTTCCATCGTTCGAACACGGCGGCGCCGCCCGCAGTGTCCACGGCCAGATACCAGCCGCGCCGCTGCGGACCGACCGCGACGTCCTCCTTCGACACGATCCGGGCCCACTGCGGCGTGCTCGACGGGATGCGGGCCCACAGGGCGACCGAGAACGGCCGGGTGCCCGTGAAGTCGAACTGGTCGGACATCCGGACGCCGTTGCCGGTGCCGGCGAAGCGCACGGCCGTGTCGGTCTCGCCGACGATCCCGGTCGGGATGCTGCGGGTCACCGCCGCGTCGTAGGTGCCGTTGCGCGTCCAGCCGCTGGCGTCCCGGGCGACGGTCTCCACCTCGGTCTCGCCGAGGCGCCAGTGGCCCTCGAGTCCGGGCAGGCTCGACACGGTGGCGGCATACGGCGAGGCCGGTTCGGCCGCGACCAGGCCGACCCCCCACTTGCGGGCCAGGTAGCGCTCGACGGCCTGCCGGTCGCTGTCGGACAGCACCCGGTCGTAGACGATCACCTCGCTGATCGCGCCGACCCCGAACTCGGTGCCCCCCGCCTCCCGGGCGCCGATGGCCAGACCGTTGAGCCCGCTGAAGCTGCCGTTGATCGACGCCTGCAGCGCGCCGTTCCGATAGGCGCGCGCCGTGCCCGAACCGGCGCTCAAGCCGTAGAGGATCGCCTGGGTGCTGCTGGGACTGCCGCAGCAAGCGACCCACTGGTAGTTGGCGTAGGTGCGGTCCTGCAGACCGGCGTGCCACCCGAGGAACCAGCCGGTGCCACCCACGATCGAGCCCGCCGGCGAGGTGGAGGTCATCCGGGCCACCGCGATCACCGTCGAGCCGGTCCCGGTGAAGTTGCGGTTGCTGTAGAGGCTGCCCAGGCCCGTGGTGCGCACGGCGGGAAGCCCGTTCAGGCCGGCCGTGTCGTAGGTGGCGGCGTCGTTCCAGGTGAGGTCGTTGCCGTTGCCGGACTTGTCGTTCCACCGGGTCACCGCGCCCCGGGAGTTGGTGATCGCCGTCGCGGCATCGGTGGCGTCCACCCACAACGCCGGGGAGGCGGCGCGGGCCGGTGCCGGCAGGGTGATGCCCGTGGTGAGCAGCCCCCACTTGTCGACGAGGTAGGCCTCGGTCGCCTGGCGTTCCTCGGGGGTGAGGACCCGGTCGTAGACGAGGACCTCGCTCACCGCCGAGGCCGACCACTCGTAGGCGGCATGGCCGCCGACGGACAGCCCGTTGGGGCTGGTGAACCCGCCGACTGCGGACCCGACGAGGCTGCCGTTGCGCCAGTAGCTCGCCTGCCCGTTGCCGGTGGTCGCCGAGTACAGCAGCGGGCTCGCTCCCACACTGCCGCACGGCGCGCCGTTCACCCAGCCGTCGAAGTGGGCCCGGTCGATGCAGCCGCCGTGCCAGCCGAGCAACCAGTTGTTGCTGAATGAAGAGATCACCCGGGCCGAGGCACCCTGACCGGTGTACCGGGCGACGGCGAAGACGGTCGAGCCGGCCGGGTTGAACTGCCGCCGGGTCGACAGCGTGCCGCGGCCGTCGAACACGATCGCCGGTCGCGTGTTGAGCCCGGTCGTGTCGCGCCGGGCCGACGATGCGGCGCGGGTGCTGCGCACGTCGGCGCCACGGCCGGAGCGGTCCCGCCACCGGGTGACGACGCCGTCGGTCTGCTCGATGCTCGAGGCGTCGGAGGCATCGAGCCAGGCGACGGGCCCCCCGACGCTGGAGGCCGCGTTGATCGACCACTTCGAGAGCAGCGTCGCTTCGACCCGCCGCCGCTCGGCGTCGCCGAGCACGCGGGGGTACACGATGAGCTCCGAGACCGCGCCTTCGGACGTCTCGCTCCATTGGCCGCCGATCGCGAGGCCGTTCGGGGAGGTGAAGGTCCCCGGCGCCGAGCGCAGCAACGTGCCGTTGCGCCAGAACGAGGCCTGACCGTTCCCGGTGGTCGCCGAGTACAGCACGGGCACGGTCGACGCCGCCGGACACGGGGCGTGGACCCAGCTGTCGAAGTGGGCGCGGTCCTCGCAGCCGCCGTGCCAGCCGAACAGCCAGTTGTTCCACACGCCGGTGACGAGCCGGCCGGTGCGACCTCCCTGCATTCGGGCGACGGCGAAGATCGTGGAGCCGAGCGGGTACGAGGTCTGCGTGGTCGAGAGGGTGGCGACGCCGTCGGTGGTCACCGCCGGCCGGCCGTTAAGCCCGGCCGGGTCGTAGGCGACGGTGTCGGTGGACAGATCGCTGCCGTTGCCCGAGCGGTCGCGCCAGGCCACCACGACGCCGTTGCGCTGCACCACCGTGTCGGTCGCAGCGGCGTCGACCCAGAGCCGTGGGTCGCTCGCCATCATCCCGCTCGAACCGCCGAGGCTGTTCATGCGGATCGTGAAGATCGCGCCGCGGTCGGTGCCGCCGTCGTCGTCGCCGGGGGCGCCGATGGCGAGGTCGCCGATGCCGTCGCCGTCGAGGTCGCCGAGGCTGGCGACGGCGGTGCCCAATCGGTCGTTGTCCCGCAGGGCGCTCTGAAGGCCGCCGAGGGCGGACAGCTTGCGGCGGTTGGTCATCGTGCCGTCCCGGCGCATCGTCAGCAGGTGGACCGCGCCGCGATCGGTGCCGCCGTCGTCGTCGCCGGGGGTGCCGACGGCGAGGTCGGGGATGCCGTCGGCGTCGAGGTCGCCGGCGCCGGTGACGGAAGTGCCGAATTGGTCGTTGTCCCGCAGGGTGTTGGTGGGTAGGCCGCCGGTGGTGGCGGAGAGTTTGCGGCGGGTCTTGACGGT
>JBJTVH010000115.1:0-4742 GCA_046081125.1 Acidimicrobiales bacterium | reverse complement strand
TCTCGTGCACCCCGGCTCGATCGAGCGCCACCGCGATGTCGACCTTGTCGCGTGTGCCGAACACGATCCCGGCCTGCTGTTCACCATCGCGCAAGGTGCAGTCGGCGAACTGCAGGTCCGTCCGAAGGGCGCCTTCGACGCGGCTGTCCCAGAACGGGCTCGTCATCCATCTCGCAGCGGAATCGGCCATCTCCCCCTGCCTTACGCCGGGCGCAGCGCCCCCTCGGCGCCGCCGCCCACGATCAACGCACGCGGACCCACGCCGGGCCAACGACCGGTTCCGCCGGATGGAACGCTCCCCTGACCCGGTGGCACCGTCTGTCGCACGATCGGTCCGAGGGGGTGCGATCGATGACGCCTGCGCCAGCCGGTCCCGCGTCCGGATCGGACGAGTTCGATGTCGTGGTGGTCGGCGGCGGCCTCGCCGGAGTCCGGCTCGCCGTGGGTCTCGCAGGCCGCGGCCTGCGGTTCTGCGTCCTCGAAGCCGGTGACGACGTCGGCGGCGTCTGGTACTGGAACCGCTACCCGGGCGCTCGCTGCGACGTCGACAGCGTCGAGTACTCGTACCAGTTCTCCGAGGACCTCCAACAGGAATGGGAGTGGAACGAGCGCTACGGCAGCCAGCCCGAGATCCTTCGCTACATCGGCCACGTGGTCGAGCGATTCGGAGTACGGGACCGATTCCGGTTCGGACACCGACTCCGCTCGGCCGTCTTCGACGACTTGCGGCAGCGGTGGCAGCTCGACTGCGACAACGGGGCACGCCTCGACTCGGCCTTCGTCGTGATGGCCACCGGGTGCTTGTCGAGCATCAACGAGCCTCCGTTCCCGGGCCGCGAGCACTTCGGCGGCCGCGTGCTGCACACCGGCCAGTGGCCCCATGAAGCGGTCGAGTTCACCGACCGGGTCGTCGGGGTCGTCGGGACCGGTTCGAGCGCCGTGCAGGCGATCCCGATCATCGCCCGCCATGCCCGCACCCTGTACGTCTTCCAGCGCACGGCCGCGTATGTCGTACCCGCCCGGAACCGGCCGGCCGACCCCGACGAGGTACGGGCCGTCAAGGCCGACTACTCCGGGTTCCGGGCTCGCAACAACGAACGACCCCGGGCCTTCGACTCGCGCACTCCGCTCGGCACGGCACGGGTGCTCGACGTCACGCCGCAGGAGCGGACCGCCGTGTTCCAACGCCGCTGGGACGCGGGTGGCCTCGGGTTCCTCGGGGGGTTCGTCGACTGCATGACCGACGAGGCAGCCAACGCCGTCGCCGCCGAGTTCATCCGGGACAAGATCCGAGAGATCGTCGTCGACCACCACACCGCGGACCTGCTGTCGCCCCGACATCTCGTCGGCTGCAAGCGGCTGTGCCTCGACAGCGGCTATTTCGAGACGTTCAACCGGGACAACGTCGTGCTCGTCGACGTGAGCCGCCAACCGATCGAGCGGTTCGAGCCCGACGGCCTGCGCGCCGCCGGTCGGTCGTGGGTGCTCGACGACGTCGTGCTCGCCACGGGGTTCGACGCGATCACCGGCGCCCTGCTCGACGTCGACATCGTCGGCGCATCGGGTCGTTCGTTGCGCGAGCACTGGTCCGACGGCCCGCACGCCTACCTCGGGCTCGCGATGCATGGCTTCCCCAACCTGTTCACCGTCACCGGACCGGGCAGCCCGTCGGTGCTCACCAACATGGTGGTGTCGATCGAACACCACGCCGAGTGGATCGTCGACTGCATCGAGGCCGTTCGCCGAGCGGGCCACCGCACGGTCGAGGTCACCGCGGAGGCGGAGCAGGACTGGCTGGCCCACGTCGCGCAGGTCGCTGCAGGCACGCTGTTCCCTCGCTGCGACTCGTGGTTCCTCGGGGCCAACATCCCCGGCAAGCCACGCTCGTTCATGCCGCTGTTCGGCTTCCCGGCCTACCGACGCCGCTGCACCGAAGTCGCCGAGGCCGGCTACGAGGGGTTCGTGCTTCGCTGAGCCGGCTCAGCCGGGCTGGATGCGACGGACGGGTTCACCCGCGACCACCCCGACATGGAAGACGCCCCCGCTCACGTTGCGCGCCCCGTCGGACACGAGGAACGCCACCACGGCTGCGATCTCCTCGGGTTGGTTCAGACGGCCGGTGACCGACCACCGACGGGCGATCACCTCGTTGATGCGGGGGTCGCGCCCCCGGTTCATCGCGCTCTCGGTGGAGCCCGGCACGACGAGATTCACCCGGATGCGATCGGCAACGTGATCCATGGCCATCGAGGCGGTGAGCGCAGCGATCGCCCCCTTGGACGCGCAGTACGCCGCATGCCCCTCACCGCCGTGCCCGGAGGGCGATCCGAAGTTGACGATCACCCCGCCGCCGGCCGCCCGCATGAGCGGCACCACGGCGCGCGAGAACAGGAACGTTCCCCGGACGTTGACGGCGAACACCTCGTCCCAGGTCTCGATCGGGGTCTCGGTGATGTCACCCACCGGACGGACCGCGGCCAGGTTGCACAGCACGTCCACCGTGCCGAAACGCTCCTCGGCGGCGGCGACCGCCCGATCGACGTCGTCGGCGCGAGCGACGTCGCCGCGCACGACGACCACACCACCCGTGCCGTGGTCGGCCTCGCGCCGATCGGCACCGGCGTCGTCGCGCCCGAAGACCACCAAACGGAATCCGTCGAGGACGAACCGATCGACGACCGCTCGCCCGATGCCGTCGGTCCCTCCGTTGACGAGCGCCACCCGCGCGCTCATGCGGGTTCCAGGGCCATGAACCGCAGGAGCACCTGAGCTCCCTCGGGCAGGCGCTGTTCGGTGACCTGGCGCGCTGGACCGTCCGGGCCGAAGAAGGCCGACCAGGAGTCGTTGAACGCGGCCCGCACTCCGAGTTCAGCGACGAACACCCGAACGAACATCACGTCGTCCGGTCCGATCGCGGCGGCGTCGAGCACCCGACCGAGGTTGGCGAACGTGAGCTCGAGTTGCTCGTCGAGCGCCGGCGGGATCGGCCCGCCACCGAGGGGGCGGGGACCGATGGGCGAGGACAACACCCAGCCGCCACCGGCCACAGCAGCTGGGATCGGCTGACCGGGATGGTCCAGTCCGGGTACGTCGATCCGACGTCGTCGGCCCATGGTCAACTCCCCTCCGGGATCGGTTCGTGGCCCCAGGAATCGCCGCCGTCGATCTCGTGCGCAATCCAGTCGTCGCCGACGGACCGGCCGCCCCACCCGTACTCCACCTCGAGGCCGCCGGGCGCGCGCAGGTAGCACGAGAACATCCGGTCGTTCGAGTGACGGCCGAGGCCGCGCGCAAGGGCACCGGCGGCACGGGCCCGGTCGTGGGCCCGACCGACGTCATCGAGGTCGGCGACCTCCAACATGAAGTGGTGCGTCTCCACCCGCGGCGCCTTGACGAGGGCGATCGCATGATGCCGGTGGTTGCACCGCAGGAACCAGGCGCCGCCGCGAAAGTCGCTCACCTGAAGGTCGAGGACGTCGATCAGGAACTCGCGGGTGGCCACCGCGCGGTCCGACCGGACCACGACGTGGCCCACCCCGTCGACGAACCCGGTCACACCCGGACCGGGGGCGAACGGCCGGGTGACCACACGGGCCCGACCCCACACCAGTTCGTGTGTCACCCCCGACGGATCGAGGAACGACGCGAGCGCCGGCACCGAACGTTCGGCGCACCGATCGGTGTCGCCGGACAGCACCGACACCCGCTGGCCGACGGCCGCGACCGCAGCGGACCACTCGACGGGTCCGGCGTACTCCCAGCCGACCGTCACAAGCGCGGTTGCGGGCCCACGGCGCAACAGCACCCGGAACGGGGCGCCGTCGGTGCGGAGCCGGACCTCGTCGCCGTGCTCCACCACGGTCCCGAGGAGATCCCGGGCGAACACCGCCCAGTCGTCGAGGTGCGCGGTCTCGAACACGAGGTAGCCGAGCGCGGCCGGCCGGCGAGTCGAGCGCGTCATAGGAAGAACGCCAGGTTGCGTGTCGGCAGGGTCGTGTTGTCGAGCAGCACGGTCCGCTCGACGAGTTCGAACGAGTCGCCCCGCTCACGAAGGGCGTCGTGACGCTCCCCCGTGAGCATCTCGTACTCCGTGAGCGATCGGCGGAGCCGGGTGAACAGCAACTCGGAGCGAACCCCCACCAGTCCGTCGGGGCGGCGTTCGGCCCGGATGTTCGACACGAAGTACCGGCACCGGCTCGGTGGGTTCTCGGCCCAGGCGGCCGTTCCCTCGAACCGATCGATGCGCATGCGCATCGTGCGGCGGTTCTCGTCGAAGTGGAACATGTCTTCGGAGTGCTCGCTGCCCTGACCGGGCACGAGCGTCTCGCGCACCGGGAGCCGGTAGCAGAGGTCGTCGGCGAGCAGTGCTTCCCACTCTCGGTAACGCCGGGCGCTGAGCAGATCTGCCTCGTCGTGGAGGAACCGGGTGACCCGCCGCTCGAGCAGCCACTCCTCGATCACCTGGCGTTCGAGCGCCGGGATCACGACCTCGCCTCGCGCGGCACGTCGACGTCGGCGCACACGCCGTCGAGCAGGTAGGACAGCCACCGCAGAAGGAAGCCCTGCACCGGCAGATCGAAGTACTGGCTGGCGTAGGCGGTTCCCGGGCCACCCCAGTCCGGCAGGACGAGATCGGCCTCCCGGTGCGAGTTCATGCGGACGAACTGGTCGACCCTTCCGCCACCGACGCTTCGACCGGCGTCGCAGATCGTGCGCCAGTTCTCCATGTCGTCCTGTTCGGC
>JBJTVH010000114.1:0-49070 GCA_046081125.1 Acidimicrobiales bacterium | reverse complement strand
CCGCCGGTGGCGCGCCGCTGATCGAGGTCCCCGTGCCGGTGGTGGCCACCGTGGTGGACACCACCGGGGCCGGTGACGCGTTCGTCGCCGGGTTCGTGGTGGCGGCGATGGCCGGATCGGCGACGGCAGCGGCCGTGTCGGCCGGGATCGCCGCCGCGGGCGCCGCCGTGGGCTCGCTGGGTGCCAGGATCGAGCCCCGATGACGCTCCCGGTGCGCTGCAGCGACGAGGTGCACACCGCGCTGGCCGAGGGCCGGCCGGTCGTTGCCCTCGAATCGACGATCTTCTCGACGCTCGGCCTGCCGGCCCCGGCCAACGCCGAGGCGCTGGCCCGCTGCGAGGCCGTGGTGCGGGCCGCCGGTGCGGTCCCGGCCGTCACCGCCGTGATCGACGGCGAGGCCCGCGTCGGCCTGTCGCCGGGCGAGTCGGCCCGGGTGTGCGGCCCGGCCCGCAAGATGGCCGAGCGCGACGTGCCCGTCGCGCTCGCCCAGCGGTGGGCCTACGGCGCGTCGACGGTGTCGGGCGCCCTGGCGCTGGCCGCGGCGGCGGGCATCGGCGTGTTCGCCACCGGCGGGATCGGTGGCGTGCACCGCGAGGCCGAAGTGACCGGCGACGTGTCGGACGACCTCGACGCGATCGCCACCCACCCCATCGTCACCGTGTGCGCCGGCGCCAAGGCGTTCCTCGATCTGGCCCGCACCCTCGAACACCTCGAGACCGCAGGGGTGCCGGTGCTCGGCTGGCGCCACGACTGGTTCCCCGCCTTCTACACCCGCTCGAGCGGCCTGCCGGTGCCGCACCGGGTGGAGACCGCGGCCGAGGTGGCCGCCGTGCTGCGCTGGCGCACCCGCCCCGAGCGCGGTGTGCTGCTCACCGTCCCGATCCCCGAGGCCGCCGAACTCGACCCCGACGCGATCGACGCGGCGCTCGCTGCGGCGCTCATCGACGCTGCCGCAGCCGGGGTGCGCGGCGCCGCGGTCACGCCGTTCGTGCTCGGACGCATCGCCGAGGTGACCGCCGGCGGCAGCATCCCGGCCAACCTGGCGCTCGCCGAGTCCAACGCCGCGGTCGCCGCCGAGGTGGCCGTCGCCCTCACCCGCTGACGCGCTGCCGGCCGGAGCGGTCGAGGGTCGTCAGCGCCGGCGGGCGGCCGAGCGGCGCCCGAGGCGCGCCGCTCGGGCCTCGACGGAAGCGAGGTACTCGGCGCGCTGGCCCGCGTCGGCGCGGTCGAGGCCGTACATCGGCACCCACGAGAACCGGGTGCGCCACGAGCACAGCAGCCGGAACTGTCGGCTCACGAGCAGCTTGCCGGGCTCACCCTCCAGGAACGCATTGATCCGCCACGGGGAGCCGTGCGTGGCGAACACGGCGAGGTCGCGCACGTGGCCCAGACGGCCCCGGATCCGGTTTCGTTCGACGTCGAGGGCCAAAGCGACGCCGTTGACGAACAACCGGTCGACGAACCCCTTCAGGATCGCCGGGGCGCCACCCCACCACGTCGGGTGTACGAACACCAAAGCGTCGGCCGCCCGCAACCGCTGCGCATAGCCGGCCAGTGGATGGTCGTCGGTACGGACCGCAGCGTGCGACCGCCAGTCGTCTTCGGGGACAACCGGGTCGAACCCGTCGGCGTACAGGTCGATCACGTCGACGGTGGCCCCGCCGGCGCTCAACCCGGCGATCACCCGGTCGCGCACCGCCGACACGAAGCTGCCCTCGACGGGGTGGGCGTACACCACGAGCACGGTCACAGCCCGGCCAGCTCCGTCTCGACGCGCCGCACGAACGCGGCGCGGGCTTCGGCGCCGACCGAGTCGAGCTCGTGCAGGGCGAACCAATGCCGGCGGCACCGGCGGGCGGTGAGCATCCGCAGCGCCCGGTGCAGGGTGCGCCGGCCGCCGTCACCGGTCAGGGCGACGAACCGCCGGGTGGAGCCGTAGGTGGTGATCCCGACGACATGACGGATGTTGCGCAACAGCGGCCGCACCCGTTCGTCGCGCAGCTCGAACGCGACCCCGGGTACGAGGACCCGGTCGAGCCACCCCTTCAGGATCGCCGGCAACCCGCTCCACCACGTCGGGTAGACGAACACCAGCGCCTCGGCCCACCGGACCTGCGCGGCGTGGTCGGCCACGTCGGCGCTGACGATCGCCTCGGTGGTGTCGTAGGCGCGGCGCTCCTCGGCCGACATCGCCGGCCGGAACCCCTCCCGGTACAGGTCGAGCAGGCGGACCTCGTGGCCGCCTCGGCGCAGACCGGCGACCGCAGCCCCGGCGAGGGCTGCGGAGAAGCTCTCCGTGGAGGGGTGGGCGTGGACGACGAGGACCCGCAAGCCCGCGCAGCGTATGGCGGTGGGGTCGGCTGCGGCATGATGGCGCCATGGGGGAGACCGAACCGACGCTGCCCGCGAGCGCAGCCGAACTCGATGCGACCTGGCTGTCGGCGGTGCTGGGGGTGCCGGTCGGCGGGTTCGAGGTCACCGACATCGGCACCGGCACCGGGATCTTCGGGGAGATCGTGCGGGTGCACCTGCTCGACGCCGGGCCCGGCGAGCCGGCCAGCGTGATCGTCAAGTTCCCCACCGCCGAGCCGTCGAACCGGGCGGTCGGCAACGCCCTTGGGATCTACGAGCGCGAGCTGCGCTTCTACCAGCAGGTGCTGCCCCGCAGCCCGCTGCGCGCCCCCCGCTGCTACTACGCCGGAGCGCGCCCCGAAGACGGGCTGTACGTCCTCGTCCTGGAGGATCTCTCGGCGCTCGAGATGGGCGACCAGGTCGCCGGGATCAGCCTGGAGCGGGCCGAAGCGGTGATCGACGCCCTCGCCGGGTTGCACGCCGCCTGGTGGGAGCACCCCGAGCTCGACACCTTCGACTGGCTGCCCGAGGTCGACGCCCCCGCCTACGCCGCGGTCGTGCCCGACATCTACCGCACCGGGCTGCCGGTGCTGCGCGACCGGTGGGCCGACGCCGTCGGCGGCGCAGCCGTCGCGCTCGCCGAGGCCCTCGCCCCCCGCTTCGAGGAGATCATGGGGCGCTGCGCGATCGGCCCTCGCACGGTGATCCACACCGACTCCCGGCTCGACAACCTGTTCTTCGGCCCGGACGGTTCGGTGACGCTGATCGACTTCCAGCTCGCGCTGCGCGGCCGAGGCGTGAGCGACGTCGCCTACCTCCTCGGCTCGTCGATGGAGCCCGAACTCGCCGCCCGGCACTGGGAGATGCTGCTGCGCCGATACCACGACGCGCTGCTCGCCGCCGGCGTCGAGGGCTACCCGTTCGCCCAGTGCCGAGAAGACTATCTCGAACACGTGTTGTATTACCTCTGCTCGCCGATGTCGCTCATCGCCACGTTCGACACCGGCAACGAGCGCGGCGCTGCGCTCACCCGGGCCTTCACCACCCGCTTCTTCCGCCACGCCGTCGACTGCGGGGCGGCCGGCGCCCTGGAGCGCTGAGCCCGGTGGAGCCCAGCGGTCTCACCCCGGCGTTCCTGTCCGGCGTCCTCGGCGCCGAGGTCGTGGCCGTCGAGCAGAGCCGGGTCGGTACCGGGCAGGTCGGCATGAACGTGCGCTGCCGGCTCACCTACGCCGGGTCCCGCCCCGACCACCTGCCCGAGTCGGTGGTGGCCAAGCTGCCCTCCGACGACCCGACGAGCCGGGCGGTCGGCTTGGCGTTGCGGAACTACGAACGCGAGGTGGGCTTCTACCGGGAGCTCGCCCCCACCGTCGACGTGCGCACCCCACAGTGCTTCTTCGCCGACCGCGACGGCGCCACCGGCGACTTCGTCCTCGTGCTCGAAGACCTCGCGCCCGCGGTGCAGGGCGACCAGATCGCCGGGTGCGGCGTCGAGCAGGCTGCGCTCGCCCTCACCGAGCTCGCCGCGCTCCACGCCCCTCGCTGGGGGGACGGCACGCTCGCGGCGATCGAGTGGCTGCAGCGGCGCGAGCCCGGCGATCTCGAACGGCTGCAAGGGCTCTACGACGGCTGCCTCGAGCCGTTCGTCGCCCGGTACGGCGCCCGGCTCACCGCCGAGCAGGTCGAGCTGGCCCGACGGTTCTCGCCTCGGATCGGCGCGTTCCTCGCCCTCGGGGTCCCGCCGTTCACCGTCACCCACGGCGACTACCGGCTCGACAACCTGCTGTTCGGCACGGCCGACGGCGGCTACCCGGTGGCGGTCGTCGACTGGCAGACCCCGGGCCTCGGGGTGGCCTTCGCCGACCTGTCGTACTTCTGCGGTGCCGGTCTGCTCACCGAGGACCGCCGCGCCCACGAGCGCGACCTCGTCGCGCACTACGGCGCGGAACTGCGCCGCCGCGGTGTCGACGTCGGACCCGACACCTGCTGGGAGGGCTACCGGCGGTTCGCGTTCAGCGGCGTGATCATGAGCGTGGTGGCCTCGATGATCGTGGGGCAGACCGAACGGGGCGACGACATGTTCGTCGCCATGGGCTCACGGCATCTCCAGCACGCCCTCGACCTCGACTCGCTCGCCGCGCTCGCCTGAACCGCCGGCTGCGTCGGTCACGCCGGCGTCGGCCGCGCCCGCAACCGCACGGGCCCAGGCAAGGTCGGCCTTGCCGGCGGGGGAGCGGCGCACCGCGGGCACGACCACGATCCGCTTGGGCAGCTTGAAGCGGGCCAGGCGGGCCTCGGCGGCGGCGAGCACCTCGGCGCTCGCCGGCCGGCGACCGGGACGGAACTGCACCAGCGCCACGATCTCCTGACCCCACCGCTCGCTCGGGCCGGCGGTCACGACGCAGTCGTCGACGGCCGGGTGGGCGCGCAGGGCTTCCTCCACCTCCTCGGCGAACACCTTCTCGCCGCCGGTGTTGATCGTGCGGGCGTCGCGGCCGTGAACGACGATCGTGCCGTCGGCGCGCCGGCTCGCCCGGTCGCCGGGCACCCCGTGGCGCACCCCGGCCACCGTCGGGAACGTGCGGGCGGTGGCGATCGGATCGTCGAGGTAGCCCAGCGCGAGTCGGCCGGCGCTGGCGAGCCAGCCCACCTCGGCCTCGCCCGGTGCGAGCGGGCGGGTCAGGTCGTCGGACAGCACCGTGGTGACGAGGTTGGCCTCGAACGACCCGGGCGGGGTGCCGTTGCTCGCCACCCGCACCACCTGCCCGCCGACCTCCGACGAACCGAGCCCGTCGACCACCAGCACCGTCGGGAGCCGCTGCAACAGCGCTTCGACCACCCGGGCCGACAGCGGGGCGCCGCCGGAGAGCAGCACGGTGAGCGACGACGCGTCGTAATGGCGCCGGTCGAGCTCGGCGAGCAACGGCACGCAGAACGAGTCGCCCACGACGGCGAGCGAGGTGACGCGCTCGTGCTCGACGGCGCGCCACACCGCGGCTGGGTCGAAGCGGTCGGGCTGCTCGGGCACCACGACGGTCCCGCCACCGATCAGGGTGCGCAACGCCACCCACTGTCCGGCGCCGTGGATGAACGGCGGGGTGGGCAACAGCCGGATGGGCGCGGTGGCCGCGGCCGTGACCTCGGCCAGCGAGGTCGCGTCGCGCGGCACCCCGAAGCAGGCGACGAGCGCGTCGGCTTGGCGCCACAGCACCCCTTTGGGGCGGCCGGTCGTGCCGCCGGTGTAGAGGATGTACCGGTCGTCGGGCGACGACACGACCGGGGGTCCGGCCGGGTCGGCGCCGGCGAGAAGATCGTCGAACCACACCGCGCCGGGCACGAGCGGGGCACCGGAGCCGTCGCGCACCTGGGCGAGCAACCGCACCGACCCGACCGCTCGGGCGGCCTCGGCGACAGCCTCGGCGTAGCCGGAGTGGAACACCAACGCGCCCGCGGCGGCGTCGGTGAGGACGTAGCGCAACTCGTCGGCGACGTAGCGGTAGTTGATGTTGAACGGCGCCACCCGGGCCCCGAACGCGCCGAGCATCGCGACGAGGAACTCGGCGCCGTTGTGCAGGCACAGCCCGACGTGGTCCTGCGTCGAGCGCCACGGTTCGACCCCGGCCGGATCACCGTGGGCGCCGAAACCCCTGCGGTGCAACGCGTCGGCAAAGCGCCGGCTTTGGTCGGCGAGGTGGCGCCACCGAAGCCGGCGAGGGCCGTCGATGACCGCAAGGGCGTCGGGACGGGCCCCGGCCAAGGCGGCGACGACAGCGGGCACCGTCGTGTCCACCACGGCGGCGACGCTACGTGGCGGCGTCGTGTCGCTCCAAGGAACCCGGTGCCGGTGGCAGGATGCGGGCCATGGGGGACTTCCTGACCGGCTATGCGCAGACCCAACCCGACAAGCCCGCGGTGATCGACGATCGCGGCCACGGGGAGGTGCGCAGCTTCACGTTTCGCGAGTTGAACGAAGCCGCCAACCGGTTGGCCCACGTGTTCCTCGACAAAGGCGCCGGCGAGGGTCGCACGGTGGTGTGGTGCGGCCAGAACTCGATCGGGATCGTGACGGCGATCAACGCCTGCCGCAAGATCGGCGTCACCGCCGTGCCGTTGAACTACCGGTTGTCCGCCGACGAGGCGGCGTACGTGACCGACCACTCCGACGCGGTGATCGCCTACGTCGACGCGGAGTTCGCATCGCTGTTCGCGGAGATCCGCGACCGCATCCCCAAGGTGGAGCACGTCCTGGTGTTCGACGGCGCCGCCCTGCCCGGACAGGACTCCTGCGACGAACTCGTTGCGGCTGCATCGACCGACGAGCCGCCGGCCGGGGTGCCGGGCGCGGTGATGATCTACACGTCGGGCACGACCGGCAAGCCCAAGGGGGCGTTGCGGCGCGGCACCGGCGATCCCACCCAGACCCAGCGGATGATCGCGTTCTACGGCTACCGGCCCGACGACGTGTACCTGACGACCGGGCCGCTCTACCACAGCGGCCCGGGCGGGTTCATGGGCATCGGCCAGCTGCTCGGCCAGACCGTCGTCGTGCAGCGCAAGTTCAACCCCGAGGACTGGCTGCGCCTGCTCGACACCTACCGGTGCACCTCGACGTTCTCGGCGCCCACCCCGATCCGGATGATCTGCAACCTCCCGCAGGAGGTGAAGGACCGCTACGACCGGTCCTCGATGCGGGTGATGATCGCCAATGCCGCCCCGTGGCCGTTCGCCCTCAAGCAGCAGTACGTCGCGAACTTCCCGCCCGAATCGCTGTGGGAGGTGTACGGCTCGACCGAGATGGGGGTGAATTGCATCCTGCAGCCGGCCGACCAGATGCGAAAGCCCGGCTCGTGCGGGCGGCCCGCCCCCGGCGTCGAGATCCGGCTCTACGACGAACAGGGCAACGTGGTCGACGGGATCGGACCGGACCACACCGGCGAGCTGTTCGTGCGCTCCGCGTCGATGTTCGCCGACTACTACAAGCAGCACGACAAGTACCTCGAGGACCAGCGCGACGGCTGGCAGACCGTGGGCGACATCGCCTACCGGGACGAGGAAGGCTTCTACTACATCTGTGATCGCAAGAAGGACATGATCATCTCCGGGGGCATGAACGTGTACCCGGCCGAGATCGAAGCGGCCCTCGAAGCCCACCCCGACATCGTGGAGGCCGCCGTGTTCGGCATCCCGTCGGAGGAGTGGGGCGAGAGCGTCCACGCGGTGGTGGTCCCCCGGCCCGGCTCGGGGCTCGACGAGGCGGCGGTGGCCGCCCACGCCAAGGCCAACCTCGCCAACTACAAGGTGCCGCGCTCGGTGTCGTTCCTCGACGAGCTGCCCAAGACCGGGTCCGGCAAGGTGCTCAAGCGGGAGCTGCGCAACCCGTTCTGGGCCGGCCACGACCGCCGGGTCTGACCGCGGCGCCGTCAGGCGCCGATCGCGTGACCCCGGCGCCGTCAGGCGCCGATCGCGTGGTAGCCGCCATCGACGTGGACGATCTCGCCGGTGGTGGCCGGGAACCAATCCGACAGCATCGCCACGCACGTGCGGGCGACCGGTTCGGGGTCGTCGATCGACCAGCCGAGCGGGGCTCGGGACACCCACGCGTCCTCGAACGCGGCGAACCCGGGGATCGACTTGGCCGCCATCGTGCGGATCGGGCCGGCGGCCACCAGGTTGCAGCGGATCCCCTTGGCGCCGAGCTCACGGGCCAGGTACCGGTTCGTCGATTCGAGCGCTGCTTTCGCCACGCCCATCCAGTCGTAGGCCGGCCAGGCGACCGTGGCGTCGAAGTCGAGCCCGAGCAACGACGAGCCCGCGGGCATCAACGGCACGAAGGCATCGGCAAGCGCCTTGAGCGAGTAGGCGGACACGTGGATGGCGACGCTCACGTCGGGCCAGGTGGCCTCCATGAACGTGCCGCCCAGGCACACCGCCGGCGCGAACCCGATCGCGTGCAGCACCCCGTCGACCCGATCCCACTGCTCGGTGACCGCGGCGCGCACGGTCTCGAGATGTTCGGGCACGGTGACGTCGAGCTCGTAGACCGGTGCGGGCCGGGGCAGCTTGCGGGCGGTCCGGGTGGTGAGCCCCATGCCGCGCCCGGCACCGGTGAGGATCACCTCGGCGCCCTGCTCCTGGGCGAGGCGGGCCACCGAGAACGCGAGAGAGGCATCGGTGAGGACCCCGGTGATGACCAGTCGTTTGCCGTCGAGCAGACCCATGGGACCGCACCGTACCTGTGCAAGGCTGCGGGCTCATGCACATCGGCATCCTCGGTGGTACCGGCCCGGCCGGCACTGCGCTCGGCGCCCGTCTGGCCTCCGTCGGCTACGAGGTGGTGCTCGGCAGCCGCTCCAAGTACCGGGCCATGGAGGCCCGCGACGAGGTCATCGAGCGCTGGCCCGACCTCGAGCTGAAGCTCGACTGCGGCGACAACACCGCCGCCGCGATGGCCGACGTCGTGGTGCTGGCCACCCCGTGGGATTCGGCGGCGCAGACCGCGGCGTCGGTGTCCGAACACCTCGCCGGCAAGGTCGTCATCTCGATGGCGAACGCGCTCGTGAAAGTCGGTCACGAGTTCCAGCCGCTCGTGCCGCCGCGCGGTTCGGTGGCCGCCCACGTGCAGGCCGCCGTCCCCCAGGCCCGGGTGGTCGCAGCGCTGCACCACCTGCCGGCCAAGGAGCTCGGCCACCTCGGCGACCCGATCGAGTCCGACGTGCTGATCTGCTCCGACGACACGAGCGCCACGGCGATCGTGTTCGAGATCGTCGAGCGGATCCCCGGCTGCCGCCCGCTCGACGCCGGCGAGCTGTCGAACGCCACGGCGATCGAAGCGTTCACCGCGGTGCTGCTGCAGCTCAACGTGCGGTACCGCACCCGGGTGGCACCCAAGCTCACGGGGATCCGGACCCACCGATGACCATGCGCCTGTACGACACGGCCCGCCGGGCGGTGGTGCCCTTCGAGCCGGGCCCGCTCGTCAC
Organism: Acidimicrobiales bacterium; assembly: GCA_046081125.1. Taxonomy (GTDB): domain Bacteria; phylum Actinomycetota; class Acidimicrobiia; order Acidimicrobiales; family Ilumatobacteraceae; genus JBEIFW01. Next base: position 39,738 of record JBJTVH010000114.1, on the reverse strand, counting down.
CATGTACACGTGCGGGATCACCCCGTACGACGCCACGCACCTCGGGCACGCCGCAGTGTTCGTCACCTACGACGTGCTGCAACGCCGGCTGATCGACCTCGGCCACGAGATCCGTTGCGTGCGCAACGTCACCGATGTCGACGACCCGCTGTTCGCGAAGGCCCGCTCGCTCGGCGTGCACTACCTCGACCTGGCCGCCGCGGAGGAGGCCCGGTTCAAGGCCGACATGGTCGCGCTCGACGTGCTCCCCGTGTACGCAGAGCCGCGCGCCTCGTCGGCGATCTCGGACATCCGCGGCTTCATCGGAATGGTGCTCGACGCCGGGCACGCCTACGCGGCTTGCGGGTCGGTCTATTTCGACGTCACCACGTTCCCCGGGTTCGGGGAGGTGAGCCACTACGACGAGGCCACGATGCTCGCCTACGCGGCCGAGCGCGGCGGCAACCTCACCGATCCGCACAAGCGCCACCCGCTCGACTTCGTGCTCTGGCAGCCGTCCGCGTCGGACGAACCGGCGTGGGAGACGCTGTGGGGCCCGGGCCGGCCGGGTTGGCACATCGAGTGCTCCGCGCTCGCGCTGCGCGAATTGGGCACCACGATCGACCTGCACGGCGGCGGCTCGGATCTGATCTTCCCGCATCACGAATGCGAACGGGCCCAGTCCGAAGCGGCCACCGGTCAGCCGTTCGTGCGCCACTGGATGCACGTCGCGATGGTCCGCAAGGACGGCGAGAAGATGTCCAAGAGCCTCGGCAACCTGGTGTTCGTCGACGCACTGCGCCGCGATTGGGCGCCCGGGGCGATCCGCCTGGCGATCATCGAGCACCACTACCGCACGTCCTGGGAGTGGGACGACGCCCTGATGCCCCGCAACGCTGCCCGGCTCACCGCATGGCAGGCCGCCCATGCCGGCGGCACCGACGGCGCCGGGGTGCTGGCCGAGGTGCGCGCCGCGCTCGACGACGACCTCGACACCCCGGCTGCGATCGCTGCGATCGACCGGGGGGCCGCAGCCGGCCTCGACGTGGGCGCGGCTGCCGGTCTGCTCGGCGTCCGGCTCGGGTGACCGACGACCGGCGACAGATTCACGAGAACTTCGATTCCGGATCACGACGCCGGGGTGCCTCGCGTCCTAGCATCGCCGCAGCCCGGAGGAGGTGCGGTGATCGTGGAGCTTCGGGGAGCAGGAGCGCTGCAGGACCGCAGCCGGGCCGCGTTGGGCCCGGTGGCCCGCCGGCTGTGGCGCTTCCACCTCTCCGGCTACGACCGGCTGCCCGCCCACGGCCCGGCGATCCTCGCCCCGAACCACATCTCGTTCTGGGACTCCGGGTTCTTGATGCTCACCCTGCCCCGACGGATCAGCTTCGTCGGCAAGGCCGAGTACATGGATTCGTGGAAGACGAAGTTCCTGTTCCCGGCGATGGGCATGATCCCCATCGACCGCTCCGGCGGCGAGAAGTCCACCGCAGCGCTCGACGCCGCCGAGGAGGTGCTGCGCCGCGGCGAACTGTTCGGGATCTTCCCGGAGGGCACCCGCAGCCGGGACGGCCTGCTCTACAAGGGGCACACCGGCGCCGCCCGCCTCGCGGTGACGGTCGGCTGCCCGATCTACCCCGTCGGGATCGTCGGCACCGACGTGATCCAGCCGCCCGATGCCAAGCTGCCCAAGCTCCGCAAGGACGCGTACATCACGATCGGCCGCCCGATCCCGCCCAAGCGCTACCAGCGCGGCGACCGGGCCGACCTGCGGGCCTACATCGACGAGGTCATGTTCGAGATCCGCGAGATCACCGGGCAGACCTACCGGGACGTGTACGCCACCAAGAAGGCCGAGGTGGCGCCGTCGGACGTCGCCCGTATTGCGCACGTCGGCGACGAGGTCGGTGCCGGCCGGTTCGCGGCGGGCGCCTGAGACCCGCCGGGCGGAACTGCCCCGCTCCGGGCGGGGCCGGTCGGTAACGTGACCGTCCGCTATGGCCGAGATCTCCATCACGCTCCCTGACGGCTCGTCCCGCTCGCTGCCGGAGGGGTCGACGGCGGGCGCCCTGGCCGCGTCGATCGGCCGGGGCCTCGCCAAAGCGGCGATCGCCGCCCGCGTCGACGGCACGGTGGTCGACCTGACCCGGCCGCTCGCCAACGGCGCCGCCGTCGCGATCATCACCCCCGACTCCGACGACGGCCGCCACGTGCTGCGGCACTCGACGGCGCACGTGATGGCCCAGGCGGTCACGCAGCTGTTCCCCGGGGCGAAGTACACGATCGGCCCGGCGATCGAGCACGGCTTCTACTACGACTTCGAGCTGCCGGGCGGCCGGACCTTCACCGATGCCGACCTCGCCGCGATCGAGGACCGGATGCGGGCCATCGTGAAAGCCGACCAGCCGTTCGAGCGCAGCGAGCTCAGCGCAGAGGCTGCGCTCGCCGTGTTCGCCGACCAGCCGTACAAGCAGGAGATCATCCGCAAGGTCACCTCCGGCTCGGCCGACGCCTACGACGCCGGCGAGGTGCAAGCCGGTGGGCCGGTCAGCGTGTTCCGCAACACGCCCGAGTTCCTCGACCTGTGCACCGGCCCGCACGTGCCGTCCACTGCGAAGCTCGGGCACTTCAAGCTGCAGAAGGTCGCCGGCGCCTACTGGCGCGGCAACGAAAAGGGCCCGATGCTGCAACGGGTCTACGGCACGGCCTGGGAGTCGAAAGCGGCGCTCGAGGCCCACCTGCACCAGCTCGCCGAGGCCGAGAAGCGGGACCACCGCAAGCTCGCCGTCGAACTGGACCTCGTGTCGTTCCCGCAGGAGCTCGGCGGCGGTCTCGTCGTGTGGCACCCCAAGGGCGCCACCGTCCGCAAGCTGATGGAGGACTACAGCCGGGCCCGTCACGAGCGCGGCGGCTACCAGTTCGTGTTCACCCCGCACCTGGCCAACGGCAAGCTGTTCCAGACCTCCGGGCACCTCGACTTCTACGCCGACGGCATGTATCCGCCGATGGAGATGGACAACGGCGTCTACTACCCCAAGCCGATGAACTGCCCGATGCACTGCCTGATCTTCCGGTCCCGGCAGCGGTCGTACCGGGAGTTGCCGTTGCGGCTGTTCGAGTTGGGCACCGTGTACCGCTACGAGCGGGCCGGCACGCTGCACGGCCTGCTGCGGATCCGCGGCTTCACCCAGGACGACAGCCACCTCTACTGCACCGCCGAGCAGCTGCCCGGCGAGATCGCCTCGCTGCTCGATTTCGTGATGAGCGTCCTGCGGGCGTTCGGGTTCGAGGACTTCACCTTCCACCTGTCGACCAAGGACCCCGACAAGTACGTCGGATCCGACGAGATCTGGGACCGGGCGACGGCGGCGCTGCGCTCCGCGCTCGAATCCCACGGCGTCGACTACACGGTCAAAGAAGGCGACGCTGCGTTCTACGGCCCGAAGATCGACATCCAGGTCCGGGACGCGATCGGCCGCACCTGGCAGCTCTCGACGATCCAGTGCGATTTCAACCTTCCCGAGCGGTTCGATCTCGAGTACGTCGGCGCCGACAACGCCCGGCACCGCCCGATCATGTTGCACCGGGCGCTGTTCGGGTCCGTCGAACGGTTCTTCGGGGTGCTCGTCGAGCACTACGCGGGCGCGTTCCCGGCGTGGCTGGCGCCGGTGCAGGCGGCCGTGCTGCCGGTGTCGAGCGACCACGAGGCCTACGCCCGCCGCCTCGTCGACCGGCTGGCCGCCGAGGGGTACCGCGTCGAGCTGGTCCCCGCCGACGACTCGATCGGCAAACGGGTCCGCACCGCCAAGATGCAGAAGCTGCCGTACGTGCTCGTCGTCGGCGAGGCCGACGTGCGCGACGGGACCGTCGGGGTGAACGCCCGCGGTGCCGAGCGCGAAGAGCGCGGCGTGGCGGTCGACGCGTTCGTCGAACGCCTCGCCGCCGATGTCGCCGTCGCCCGGTTGGGCTGAGCGGTGCAGTTCGTCAGCCCGCTCGATCGCCTCTGGAACGGCTGGCGCGCCGAGTACGTGGCGTCGATCCCGCCGGTTCCCGACGCAGAACGGCCGGCGGGATCGGTGTTCACCCGCATCCTCGCCTCCGGGTTGCCCGACACCGAGACCCATGTGGTGCATCGCGGCGAGCGGTGCTTCGCGATCCTCAACGCGTTCCCGTACGCGACCGCGCACACCCTGGTGCTCCCGTACCGGGAGGTGTCCGAACTCGAGGACCTCGACGCCGCCGAGACCGCCGAGCTGTGGTCCACGGTCACCGACGGGGTGCGAGCGCTGAAGGCCGCCTACCGGCCCGAAGGCGTCAACGTCGGGATCAACCTCGGCCGGCCCGCCGGCGGATCGATCGCGCAGCACCTCCACGTCCACGTCGTGCCCCGCTGGACCGGCGACGCGAACTTCATGACCGCGATCGCGAACGCCCGCACCGTGCCCGAGGCATTGGGCACGTCGGCCGCCCGGCTCCGGGCCGCGTGGCCGACCCGGTCGTAGGCTCCGCCCCGATGAGCGACACGAGCGACCCGACGAGCGACCGGCCCGGCGACCCGTCCGGCGGTCCGTCCGGCGATGACGTCCGCGACGAGCTGCCCGCCGACCTCGACGCCCGGGGGCACGTCGGCCCGTACCGGTTCCCCGACAACAGCCGGCGCCGCGTCCCCGGCGTGCTCTACCTGGCGATCGCCGTGCTGTGCGCCACCGCCTGGTTCGCGGCCGGTGACGACGCCCCGCTCGTCAACGACGGCTTCCTGTTCGCCGCCATCGTGCTCGCGGCGGTCGGCGCGTTCTCGATCGCAGCCGGGTGGCGGCTCGGGATCGACGAGAAAGGTGCCTTGGAGCGGGCGAGCGCGATCGTGGGCTGGCCGATCGGGCACGCGTCGGCGCAGCTCGCCTGGCGGGGCCTGCGCAGCCGGCCGACCTGGCGGGTGCTGTGCTACTCGGCCGAGGAACCGCCCCGCCGGCGAGGCTTCGTGCTCATCGATGCCGTCGACGGCCGCGAGGTCGACCACGTCGTAGAGGACAACCCGGAGGACTGGGCCGAGACCACCCGCTGACCCGGCCGCGCCGGGGGTGCTCAGCGGGCGTCGAGGGCCTCGATCCGCCGGATGACCGAGGCGATCTGCGTCGAGTCCCGGCGGAGGGCGTCGAGTCCGGGTTCGTCCCACTCCGACGCGCGGACGTGTGCGATGTGGTCGGCGACGGCGGCGGCCACCGTCGGCCAATCGGCGCCGGGCGCCGGGCGCACCCCGAGCCGGGCGGCAGAGCCGGCCACGAGCGCAGCCACCTCGGCCGCCAGCGGCGCGACCGCTGCGGCGTCGTCGGCGCGCGCGGCGGCCTCGCGGACCCGGCGGGCGAAGGACCGGAACGCGACCGCAAGGTCGGCCGGAGACGACCCGGTCATGCCCGCGACGCCTTCAACGACGCCGCCGCCCGATCGACGAGGTGGGCGGGGAGCACGTCGTAGTGGTCGTGGGTGATCGTGAACCGGCCCCGGCCGCCGGTCAGCGAACGAAGGTCGATGGCGTAGCGCAACGCCTCGGCGGTGGGCACCAGTGCGGTGATCTCCTGCTCTCCGGCGCCGAGCGCCGCCGTGCCCTGCACCCGGCCCCGACGGGCGTTGATGTCGCCCATCACGTCGCCCTGCAGGCTGGACGGCACGACGATCCGCAACCGTGACACCGGCTCGAGCACCGAGACCCCGGCCCGGCCGAGCGCGTCGCGCAAGCCGTTGGCGGCGGCCAGCTTGAAGGCCATCTCCGAGGAGTCGACGCTGTGGTACTTGCCGTCGAAGCATTCGACGCGCACGTCGACCACCGGGAATCCGTGCACCCCGCCGGCCGCCATCGTCTCTTCGACCCCGCGCTGCACCGCCGGGATGAACTGGCGGGGGATCGCCCCGCCCACGATCGAATCGACGAACTCGAACCCTCGGCCCCGCTCGAGCGGCTCGACCCGCAGCCACGCCACCCCGTACTGGCCGTGCCCGCCGCTCTGCTTCTTGTGCTTGCCCTCGGCCTCGGCCCGCCCGAGGACCGTCTCCCGGTACGGCACCCGCAGGTCCTCGATGTCGACGTGCACGCCGAACTTGCGGGCCAGGCGTTCGAGCGCGACCGCGAGATGGATGTCGCCGGTGCCGTGCAGCACCGTCTGATGGGTCTCGTCGTTGCGAGCGGTGTGCAGCGCCACGTCCTCGGCCTGCAGCCGGTGCAGCGCGCTCGACAACTTGTCGTCGTCGGCCTGCGTGCGGGCCCGGATCGCGACCCCGTACACCGGCGGGGGCACGGTGAGCGGCGCCACCGTGACCGGCGTGCCTTTCGGAGCGAGCGTGTCACCGGTGCGGGTGGCGGCGAGCTTTGCGACCGCCGCCAGCTCGCCCGCGACGAGCTCGGTGGCCGGCAGTTGTTCCTTGCCCCGCAGCCGGAACAGCCCGTGGAGGCGCTCGGCGGTGCCCGAGGCCGGGTTGACGAGCACCTCGTCGGCCCGGATCGTGCCCGACAGGACCTTGAACAGCGAAAGCTGCCCGACGAACTGGTCGGCCACCGTCTTGAACACGAACGCGAGCGGCGGCCCCGACGCAGTCGGGGCGACCTCCACCTGGGTCGGTCCGGCGGTGACCGTGACCGGCGGCCGGTCGGCCGGGGACGGGGCGATCTCGCACAAGAAGTCGGCCAGGCGGTCGACGCCGACCCCGGTGGCGGCCGAGCCGAGCACGACCGGGAACACCGATCCGGCGACCACGCCGTGGGCGAGGGCGTGCTCGAGCTCGTGGACGGAGGGCACCTCGCCCCCCAGGTACCGCTCGAGCAACCCGTCGTCGGCGACGACGATGCCTTCGACGAGCGCGTCGTGCACCTCGTGTTCGAGATCGGCGAGTTCGTCGGGGATCGGCTCACTGCGGTGCGTACCGTCCGGCGAGTACACGAACGCGGTGTCCGACAGCAGGTCGGCCACGCCGCGGAAGGCCGACTCGAGCCCGAGGGGCAGCTCCAGTGGGGCGATGCCCTGCCCGAACGCCTCGCGGAGCTGCGCGAGCGTGCCCTCGTAGTCGGCGCGCTCTTTGTCGAGCTTGTTGACGAACACCAGCCGGGGCAGGCCCAGCTCCTCGCAGCGCCGCCAGACCCGCTCGGTGCCTGCCCCCACGCCGTCGACGGCGCTGACGACGAACACCGCACAGTCGACGACCCGCAGCGCGGCGTCGACCTCCGCGGCGAAATCGGCCCAACCCGGGGTGTCGACCAGCGTGACCCGGCACGGTCCGGTTTCCTCGCTCGTCCATTCGAACGGCGCGAGCGCCAGCGACAGCGACAGGTGCCGCCGGTGCTCCTCGGGCTCGGTGTCGCACACCGCAGTGCCGTCCTCGACCCGGCCCGCTCGCGAGATCGCCCCCGCCCGCTTGAGCAGCGCCTCGGCCAGGGTGGTCTTCCCGGCGCCGCTGTGGCCGACCAGCGCGACGTTGCGCAACTGGGCGGTGGAGAAGGTGACCATGACGACGAACCCCCTTCGTCGGCGGGCGAAGCCCGACGGGCGCATCGTACGCATGCCCGCCGGAGACGGGAAGGGCCGGTGTAGCGTGGCTCCGATGTTCGACGGACGGTTCCGCGCCCCGATCGAACGGGCGGTCAAGCCCGTGGGGGATCGGCTGCGGCGCACCCGCCTCACGCCGGATCACCTCACCGCGATCGGGCTGCTTTTCGCCGTCGCCGCCGCCGTGGTGATCGCCCAGGGACACCTGCTCATCGGGCTGGTCCTCGTCGCGCTCGCCGGTCTGCCCGACCTGCTCGACGGGGCGCTCGCCAAGGCGTCCAATGCCTCGAGCCCCCGTGGCGCGTTCTTCGATTCGGTCGCGGACCGGGTCACCGATGCGCTGCTGTTCGGTGGTGTCGCCTGGTACCTCACCGACGAGGGCGCGCTCGCGATGCTCCCGGTCGCCGTGCTCGTCGTGTCGCAGCTGATCTCCTACCAGCGGGCCAAGGCCGAGTCGCTCGGCCTGGACGCCAAGGGCGGTCTGATGGAACGGGCCGAACGGGTCATCGCGCTGTGCGTCGGACTGCTGCTCGAGGTGCTGCTGGTCCCCGTGCTGTGGCTCATGCTGGTGCTCACGTCGATCACGGCCGTGCAACGGTTCGTGAAGGTGTGGAAGCAGGCGGCGGTGGCCCCGGTGACCGCCGCCCGGATCGAAGCCCGCCGGCTGCGCCGCACCACCCGGCGCACCGCCCGGTCGAGCCAGCGGTCGGCTATCCGTCGGCGTCGCGCCGCCTGACCCGTGGCACCCCCCGCTGACCGGGCGCGCGACCCGTTGTTCGACGATCTCGGGCTCGCCTCGTTCAAACTGGCGTCGGCGGCCGTGCGCACGCTGCCGCGCACCCTCACCGACTCCTCGGCGGCGTGGCTCGGGCTGCTGTTCTCCCAAGGGATGCGCAACCGCCGGGTGATCGTCGAGCGGAACCTGCGCCGAGCGCTCGGGCCACGGGTGGGCCGCCTCGAGCTGTGGCTGCTGGTGCAGGCGGCGTTCGACTCCTACACCCGGTACTGGGTGGAGAGCTTCCGGCTGCCGTCGCTCACCGACGCCGAGATCGACGCCGGGCAGTACACCGTCGGCTACGACACCCACGTCCGCGACGGCCTCGCCGCCGGCAACGGGGTGATCCTCGCCCTGCCGCACCTCGGCGGCTGGGAATGGGCCGGGCGGTGGCTGGCGCAACGGAACCACCGGCTCACCGTCGTGGTCGAACCGATCGAACCGCCCGAGCTGTTCGAATGGTTCGTGTCGTGGCGGCGCTCGCTGGGAATGGACGTCGTCCCGCTCGGGCCGCAGGCCGGCTCGGCGGTCCTGAAGGCGTTGCGGGCCAACGAGATCGTCTGCCTCCTGTGCGATCGAGACCTCCAGGGCGGCGGCGTCGAGGTGGAATTCTTCGGCGAACGGACCACCCTGCCGGCCGGTCCGGCGACCCTCGCATTGCGGACCGGAGCCGCGCTGCTGCCGACCGCGGTGTACTTCACCGGCACCCGGGACGGGCACTTCGGCTCCACCGGGCCGCCGATCCTGTTCGAGCGCACCAAGTCGCTCCGCAACGACGTCACGGCGCTCACCCAGGAGCTGGCCTACCGCCTCGAAGCGTTGATCCGCCGCTCACCCGAGCAATGGCACCTGTTCCAACCGAACTGGCCGTCGGACCCGGGCTACCGCCGTTGATCGCCGACCCGTCGCCCGCTGCGGTTGCCGCACTCGCACCCACCGGGGTGTTGCGCGCCGCGATCAACCTGAGCAACTTCCTGCTCGTCACCGGCCGCACCGACACCGGCGACCCGGTCGGGGTGTCGCCCGACCTGGCCGCCGAGCTCGCCCGCCGGCTCGGGGTCGGGTTCGCCCTGGTGCGCTACCGCTCGCCGGGCGAACTCGCCGACGACGCCACCGCCGGGGTGTGGGACATCGGGAACATCGGAGCCGAACCGGCCCGGGCCGAGTCGATCGCGTTCACGGCCGCCTACTGCGAGATCGAGTGCACCTACCTCGTGCCGGCGGGTTCGCCGTTCACGGACGCCGCCGAGGTCGACCGGCCCGGGGTCCGGATCGCGTCCGCGCCCCGGGCGGCGTTCGACCTGTGGCTGGAGCGCAACCTGCGCCACGCCGAGCTGCGCCGTCCGGCCACGCTGTCGGGATCGTTCGAGCTCTTCGTCGACGAGGGCCTCGACGCCCTCGCCGGTCTGCGGCCCGGCCTGCTGGGCGACGCCGCCAAGCTGCCCGGCTCCCGGGTGCTGCCCGGCAGCTTCTCGTCGGTGCAGCAAGCCGTCGGCACCCCGCGTGGGCGTGACGAGGCCGGCATCGCCTACCTGCGGGCCTTCGTCGAGGACTGCAAGGCGAGCGGCTTCGTCGCCGAACGCATCGCCGCCCACGGGGTGGTCGGGCTGAGCGTCGCACCACCCGCGTAGCCTGGGCCGGTGCGCATCGACATCGGCGGTGGGGTCCGGCTGTTCGTGGACGTCGACGGGTTCGGCTGGGTGCCCGACGGCGACGGGCTCGTCGAACGTCCGACGGTGCTGCTGCTCCACGGCGGCCCGGGGATGGACCATTCCTCGTTCAAGACCGGTGTGCTCACCGAACTGCGCGACGTCGCCCAGGTGATCGTGTACGACCACCGCTCCCAAGGGCGCAGCGACGACCGGCCGCGTGACGAATGGGATCTCGACGTGTGGGCCGACGACGTGGTGCGGCTGTGCGATGCGCTCGGGGTGAGCGGGCCCTGGGTGCTCGGCAACAGCTTCGGCGGGTTCGTCGCCCAGCGCTACGCCGCCCGCCACCCCGACCACCCGGCGGGGATCGTGCTCAGCTCCACCGCCGCCCGGCTCGACGCCGACCGGTCCGTCGAGGTGTTCCGCCGGCTCGGCGGCGACGAGGCCGCCGCCGCAGCTGCGGTGTTCCTCGCCGGACCCACCCCCGAACAGGCCGCCCATTACCTGCAGGTCTGCGGCCCGCACTACACCCGCCGGCCCGGCAACCCGCTCGAATCCAAAGCGATCATGCGGCGCAACGATGTTTCGCAATGGTTCTTCAACGGGCCGCACCGGGCGATGGACCTGCGCGACGACCTCGCCCGGATCGCCTGCCCGGTGCTCGTCCTCGCCGGTGAGCACGACCCGATCTGCCCGATCGAGCTGTCCGAGGAGATCGTCGCCGGACTACGGCGTAGCCCGTCGGTCCGGTTCGAACGCTTCGCGGCGAGCGGGCACGGCGTCTACCGCGACGAACCCGAGCGGGCCCTCGCCGTCGTGCGCGCTTTCGTCACCGGCGCATGAGCACGGTGGTGGCGGTCCATGCCGACGGCTCCCACCGGTTCGCCAAGGTCACGCAGGACGCGGTCGTGCTCCTGGCCGGGCTCGGGGTGGCCGGCGATGCGCATTGCGGCGCAACGGTCCGGCACCGAGGGCGGGTCGTGATCGATCCGACCCGACCGAACCTGCGCCAGGTGCACCTGCTCGGGATCGAGCTGCTCGACGAGCTGGCCGCCCGTGGCTTCCCGGTGGCGCCGGGCGTGCTCGGCGAGAACGTCACGACGCAGGGGATCGACCTGCTCGGCCTGTCGACGGGCACGGTGCTCGGCCTCGGCGACGCGCTCGTCGCCGTGACCGGGCTGCGCAACCCGTGTGCGCAGCTCGACGGTGTCGCCCCCGGTCTGCAGGCCGCCGTGCTCGCCCGGGGCCCGGCCGGCGAGCTGGTGCGCCGCGCCGGGGTGATGGGCGTCGTCGTCGCCGGTGGCACCGTGCGACCGGGGGACGGCATCGAGCTCGCCACGCCCCCGGGACCGTTCCGGCCGCTCGAACCGGTCTGACGACGGCGGGCCGGTCAAACCCCGAGCAGCGTACCGGCGTCGAGGTCGTCGACGGCGGTGAAGGTGCGTCCGACGAGCGCGTCGAAGAACGCCTCACCGCGCGCGTTGGCCCGCTCGTAGCCGACGGTGGACACGAACATGACCGCGTACAGCAACGCACCCTCGCGGTAACCGCGACGCACGATCTCGCCGGGGAGCAGGTCCTCGCCGATCCCGTTGCGCCGCAACGTGTCGATGTACAGCTCGATCAGCTCGCGCTCGTGGGCCCGACGGACCACGGCCGTCAGGTTGGTGAGCAGGAAGTAGACGAGGTCGCTCGAGCCGGGCACCCGCATCGGCATCTGCCAGTCGATCATGGCGAACTCGCCGGCGTCGCCGAAGAACAGGTTGTCGAGCCGGTAGTCGCCGTGCACCACGGTGACCGGCACCGAGGCGTAGGTCTCCATCCACGCTGGCACCTTGGGGGCGAACGCCTCGGTCCACCGCAAGGCCCGCTCGGGCACCTTCGCGCCGTACTGCTCGACGAACGCCGGCCACGACGACTCGAACATCGGCACGACCATCTGCGTCATCGGCCCGATCAGCGGCGGCATCCACGCCAGATCGTCGAGCGACCGGCGGTAGAAGTGCGCATGGAACCGGGCGATCTGCTCGACGGCCACCCGGGCGGTCGCAGCGTCGGCGCCGAGCACCTGATCGCCGGGCCGCATCGGTGCGAGGTCCTCGAGCACGAGGGCCCACCACCCGGCGGCGGGATCGGCGAGGTTCGCGTACGCCCGGGGCACCCGCACGGGCACCTCGGCGGCGAGTTCGGCGTAGAAGCGGTGCTCCCGGTCGTAGAGCCCCATGAGCTGACCCATCGTGCGCCCGGTCGGGTCGGCCGTGGGCAGCTTCACGATCACCGATGCGGGTGCCCCCGGCGCCTGCTCGGACCACTGCAGCCGGGCCCGGGCCAGCTGCCCGACGAAGCCCTCACCCTGCCCGATGACGGTGAGCTCGGCGTCGGCGAGGGCCCCGTGGCCGGCGAGCACGTGGCCGAGCCACGGCACGAGATCGTCCTGGACGCTGGTCGGTCGTTCCATGTGCGCACCCCCCGATGCGAGGGCCGAAGCCTAGGTCAGCGCTTCGCGCCCGTGTGCTCGACGGTCACGAGACCGGTTCGGACGCGACGATGCGCCGGGCCCGCAGGTCGGCGATCGCTGCGCAGTCGTAGCCCAGCTCGGTGAGCACGGCGTCGGTGTGCTCCCCGGCGAGCACCCCGGGCCCGTACGCCGCACGGCCACCGTCGACCCGCACGACCGGCCCCCACCGGCGGTGGGTCCCGAACCGGGTATGGGTGCACTCCGGGGTGAACCCGTTGTCCAGGAACAGCGGATCGTGGGCGAAGGCCTTGCCCGGGGTGGCGGCATCGGCGCGCACGCCGGCCACCCCGGCCGAGGTGAACGCCGCCTCCCACTCGGCGGAGCTGCGGGTGGCGAACACCGCCGCGAGGGCCTCGCCGGCACCGTCGGCGAGCGTGACGGGGGAGACCCCGAGCACGGCGGCGGCCCGGGCTCGTTCCGCGTCGCTGGTCACGGCCAGGAACAGCCAACCGTCCCCGGCGGTGCGGTGGAGCCGGTATCCCGAGCCCAGACCGTGCAGCGCCGGGTCGGGTCGGCGGCGGGGGGCCTTGCCGGCGTAGGCGACGGCGTCGTCTGCGTTCGCATACAGGTTCGCGGCGAGCATGTTCACGTACACCGCCTGGCCGATCCCGTGGCGTTCCCGGGCCACGAGCGCGAGCAGCGTCGCCGCGGCGGCCACGACCGAGGTGTTCGGGTCCGGGTTCGACTCGTTGGCCCGGATGAGCTGCCGGGAGATCTCGCGCACGTCGGCGAGGGTGGGGCACGGCGTGTCGAGCGCGACGCCGGACTGGAACGCGGCGCCGCCCATCGCCGCCCCGGCGCACGGGTGGGTGGCGGGGCGGTTGGCGCTCGGGCTGTGGCGCCCGTAGCCCGCGATCGACACCCAGATCAGCCGGGGGTGCTCGGCGCGCAACTCGGCCTCGCCGAGGCCGAGCCGTTCGGCGACCCCGGGCCGGTAGTTGTGCACCAGGACATCGGCGCCGGCCACCAACTGCCGGGCGATCGCCCGCCCCTCGGGGGTCTTCAGGTCGAGGCAGATCGATTCCTTGCCGGCCGTCGTCTTCGCCGCGACGGTGCCGGCGGCGACCAGGTGCCGGTACGGGTCGCCCTCGGGGACCTCGACGCGGATCACCCGGGCGCCGAGGTCGGCCAGCATGCTGGTCGACAGCGGGGCGGCGATGATCGTCGCGAACTCGACGACGGTGATGCCGGCCAACGGCTCACCCGGCCGGGCTGCCGGTCCGCCCGCACCGCCCGGCATGCCCGTTGCGGGCGCAACGAGCGCAGCGGGGGCGTCGGCCAGCACCTCGGCGGTGTGCTGGCCGACCGTCGGGGCCGGGCGATCGATCACCGCCGGCGTCCCGGTGAACTCTGCCAAGCGGCCCACCATCCGCACCGGGCCCCGGGCGGGGTCCTCGACGGTGACGACGTCGCCGTTGGCCACCAGATCGACGTGATAGAGCCCGGCGGCGGTGGTGAGGAACGGCTCGGCGGCGACGTTGCCGTTGGCGTGGAGGATCGCCATCCATTCCGCAGCGGTGCGCTCCTGGACCCGGGTGAGGATCTTGTCCCGGGCGACCTCGACGGCCTCGGGGCCCCACAGCGCAGGCGGATCGATGAACCGCTCGTCGGCGAGCAGGTCCCCGAGGAGGTCGATCGCGTCGAGGAACGCGAGCAGCAGATGCTCGAGCAGGTTGCCGCACTGGATCCACACCCCGTCGGCCGCCATCACCGGGTGGTAGTTGAGCGTCGGCAGGTCGCCGCCGGCGGCGGTGATGTTGGGCGCCTCGATCCCCTGGCGTTCGGCCATCTCGACGATCAGCAGCTCGACGAGATCGAACGGCAACAGGCTCTGCAACAAGCTGGTCTCCACCCGCTGCGGGCCGCCGTGACGGGCACGGGCCACCAGCGCCGCAGCGATGCCCTGCACCGCGCCCATGGCGGCCACGTGGTGCGACACCGGCACCGCGCTGAACACCGGGCCGCCGCGGCGCAGCTGGCGTTCGAAGGCGAGCATCCGCCCGCTGCGGGCCGCGACGGCACCGTCGTAGCCGGGCAACTCGGCGAACGGGCCGGCGGGCCCCCAGCCGGTGATCGAGCAGTGGACCAGGTCGGGCCGCAGCAGTGCCGCGGCCTCGGTGTCGACGCCCCAGCCGCGGGCCCGCGACGGCGGTCCGGACACCACGAGCACGTCGGCCGTCGCGACGAGGCGGTGCAGGTCGGCCCGGCCGCTGCCGGTGTGCAGGTCGAGCACGACGCTGCGCTTGCCCCGCAACCACAGCGGGCTGGCAGAAAGGGACCGGAACCGGTCGCCGCCGGGCGGTTCCACCTTGACCACGTCGGCACCGGCATCGCCGAGCACCATCGTGGCGATCCCGCCGACGGGACCGGTGGTCAGGTCGAGGACCCGCAGGCCCCCCAGCGCATGCGGCATTCCCCGACGCTACGACTCGGCCGCCCCGTCACCCAAGAACCCGCGCCCCGCAAGCCGCCGGTGCGGCGGTGTGGCCGGTGCGGGCGGGGGGACTCGAACCCCCACGGTGTGAACCGCTGGAACCTAAATCCAGTGCGTCTGCCAGTTCCGCCACACCCGCGTGGCCGACGCACGCTAGCGACCCGGCCCCTAGCCTCGCGTGGCGATGGACCCCCGCCGCCGCGTCCTGGCCCGCCGGGTCGTCGTCGTGGCCGTCGTCGTCGCCCAACTCGGGTTCCTCGTGCGGGGATACCACAGCCCGCACCGTGAGCTCGGCTGGCAGATGTTCCCCGAGTCGACCGAATGGCAGGCCGAGGTGGTGCGCGTGCTCGACGACGGCCGCCGGGTGCCGGTGGGCGAGCCGTGGCCGGGTGGCTACACGTGGGCGACGCTCGTGCGCGGCAGCGGCCTGTCGTACCCGGATCAGCGCCAGCACGCCGACGCCGGTCTCGCCGCCGTGCTCGACGACCTCGAGCATGCGCTGGCCTGGGTGGCGGCGAACACCCCGGCCGACACCGAGACCCGGCGCCTCGATGCGGTCGTGCGCACCTGGCGCAACGACGCGAGCCCCGGCCCCGAGGTGCGCCTCACCAGCCCGGAGCGGCGGTGACGGCCCCGCCCGGCGCCGTGGCGCCCGGGCTGCGCCGGCGGGCCGCGGCGTGGCTCGGTGCGCTCGACGAGCTGCCGGGGCGCCGCATCGTGTTCCGCTCGTTCGCACGGCTGCGGATGCTGTGCGGCCCGATCACGCTGTGGCACCTGTGGCCGTTCCTGGCCGACAGCCTCGACGGCCGCACCTACCGCGACGCCTACTGGCGCCCGTACGCCTCGTGGCTGCCCGAGGTCCCGACCCCGCTGTACCTGGTGGCGCTGTGGCTCGGCGCGGGTGCAGCCGTTGCGATGACCGTCGGTTGGCGTGCGCAGGCCGCCACCCGGGTGGCCGCCTGCGTCGTCGCCGGCAACCTGCTCGTGTCGAGCACCCACTTCCACAACAACCGCGCCTACCTCGCACTGGTGCTCGCCGCGCTCGCGATCGGTCCGTGCGACCGGCGTGATGCGGTCGGTCCGGCCTGGCCGTTGTGGCTGCTGCGGTTCGAAGCCTCCTGCGTCTACCTCGGCTCGGGGCTGTCCAAGCTCCTCGACGCCGACTGGTTCGCCGGCACGGTCACCTGGCAGCGCGTCGTGCAGGTCCGCGGCCTCGTCGAGGCCTCCCCGCTGCCGGGCCCGGCCGTCGAACTGCTCGTCGACCCGGGGTTCCACACCGTGGCCGCCAAGGCGATCATCGCCACCGAGTTGTTCATCGGGCTCGGCCTGTGGTGGCCCCGTACGCGGCGGAAGGCGATCGCCGTGGCGATCGCCTTCCATCTGGCCATCTGGGTGTCGGCCGAGGTGCAGGTGTTCTCCGCCCTCGGCATCGCCGCGCTGGTGATCTGGGCCCGGCCGCAACGGGCGCCGCAGCGCCCGGGGGATCAGCGTGCCGTCATCGGCACGTAGGTCCGCTCGTCCGCACCGACGTACCACTGGCGGGGTCGGGAGATCTTCTGCTCTTTGTCGCCGAGCAGTTCCTGCCAGTGCGCCAACCAGCCCGCCGTGCGGGGGATGGCGAACAGCACGGTGAACATGTCGGTCGGGAAGCCCATCGCCTGGTAGATGAGCCCGGAGTAGAAGTCGACGTTCGGGTACAGCCGGCGGCTCTTGAAGTACTCGTCGTCGAGCGCCGCCTCTTCGAGCTTGAGCGCGATGTCGAGCAGCGGGTTCTTCCCGGTGACGTCGAAGACCTTGTACGCCGCGTCCTTGATGATCCGGGCGCGAGGGTCGTAGTTCTTGTACACCCGGTGTCCGAAGCCCATCAGCTTGCCCTTGCCGGCCTTCACGTCCTCGATGAACGCCGGGACGTTCTCGTACGAGCCGATCTCTTCGAGCATGCGCACCACGGCCTCGTTCGCCCCGCCGTGCAGCGGGCCGTAGAGCGCTGCGGCCGCACCGGCGACCGCCGAGTACGGGTCGGCCTGCGACGAGCCGATCACCCGCATCGCGGTGGTGCCGCAGTTCTGCTCGTGGTCGGCGTGGAGGATGAACAGGATGTCCATCGCCCGCTCCAGGTCGGGGTGCAGCTCGTAGTCGCCGACCTTCCACATCATGTTGAGGAAGTTCGCCGGGTACGACAGCGCATTGTTCGGGTAGACGAACGGCAGACCGACCGAGAACCGGTGACACATCGCCGCGAGGGTGGGCACCTTGGCGATCAGCCGGAGGATCTGCTTCTCGCGGGCGTCGGCGTCGAAGATGTCCTTCGCGTCCTCGTAGAAGGTGCCGAGGGCGGCGACGGCGGAGATGAACATGCCGACCGGGTGGGCGTCGTAGTGGAACCCGTCCACGAACCGCTTGCGCATGTTCTCGTGGATGAACGTGTGATGCGTGACGTCGTGGGTCCACGTGGCGAGCTGCTCGGCGTTGGGCAGCTCCCCTTTCAGCAGCAGGTAGGCCACCTCGAGGAAGCTCGAATGATCGGCGAGCTGCTCGATGGGGTAGCCCCGGTACCGCAGGATCCCGGCGTCACCGTCGATGAACGTGATCGCCGAACGGCAGGCCGCGGTCGACAGATAGGCCGGGTCGTACATGTACAGGTCGGGATCGAGCTCACGGATCGCGGACGAGGGGAACACCCCCCCGGTGATCGGAACCGTGACCTTCTTGCCGGTGCGATCGTCGATGATGGTGATGGTGTCCGGCACCTGGGCTTCCTCCCGTTGACCTGACGTGTGGCCGTCGGCACCCTAGTGGGGCGGCGACGTCGAGCGCTCAGCCGACCGCGGCGCGGGCGCACCCGGCGGCGGCATCGCGCCGCGACGTGGTCACAACGGGCAGTTGTCGTGCTTGCGGCCCGGCAGCCGTTCCCGCTTCGAGTCGAGCGAGGCGAGCGCCGCGGCGATCGCGGCCCGCGTGTCGGCCGGGTCGATCACCGCGTCGAGGAAGCCGCGTTCGGCAGCGACGTACGGGTTCAGCAACCGGGTCGTGTAGTCGGCCTCGAACGCGGCCCGCTCCTCGGGGGTGGCCCGGCGCTGCAGGATCGCCGCCGCCTGCCCGGCGCCCATCACCGCGATCTCCGCGGTGGGCCACCCGAGGCACACGTCGTTGCCCATCCGCTTGGAGTCCATGACGATGTAGGCGCCGCCGTAGCTCTTGCGCAGGATCACCCCGATACGGGGCACGCTCGCCCGGGCGTAGGCGAACACGAGCTGCGCCCCGTGGCGGATCATCCCGCGCCACTCGAGGTCCTTGCCCGGGTAGAAGCCGGGGGTGTCGACGAAGGTGACGATCGGCAGGTTGAACGAGTCGCAGAACTCGACGAACCGGGCGCCTTTCTGGCTGGCCGGGATGTCGAGCGTGCCAGCCATCGCCACCGGCTGGTTCCCCACGACCCCGACGGGGCGCCCGCCCAGGGTGGCGAACCCGGTCACCAGGTTGGCGGCCCAACGGGCCCGCACCTCGGTGAAGCTGTCCTCGTCGACGACCGCCGCGACGACCGCCCGCACGTCGTAGCTGCCGGTCGCGGCCTCGGGCAGCAGCGCCCCGGCCTCGGGGCTCGGTCGGTCGACCGGATCGTCGCACGGCCACGGCTCGGGCTCGGCGTCGGCGTGGTCGGGGAGGTAGGCGAGCAGCGCCCCGACCGCGTCGAGCGCGGCGTCGCGACCGGCGACCACGAGGCTCGCGATGCCGCTGTGGCGGGCGTGGACGGCGGCCCCGCCGAGCTCGTCGATGTCGACGTGGATCCCGGTGAACTCCGCGACCATGGTCGGCCCGCTCACGAACGCGTACGCCGCGTCGGTCATCACCACGTGGTCGGCCAGGCCGAGCAGCAGCGCCGGGCCGGACACCGCCGGACCGGTGACGACGAGCACCACGGGCACGATGCCCGAGCACGCAGCGATCGCCCGGGCGGCGCCACCCCAACCGTGGAGCGCGGCGATGCCCTCGACGATGTCGGCCCCCGAGGAGTCGAGCACCCCGACGAGCGGCAGCCGCTCGGCGAGCGCCACCCGGGCGGCGGTCGCGAGCACCTCCGACGCGCTCGACGACAGTGCCCCGCGGTGCACCGTCGAGTCGACGGCGGCGAGCACCACTCGACGGCCGCCGAGTTCGGTCACCATCGCCCGAGCGGACCCGGGGGTGCGGGCACGAAGCGCGAGATCGACCATCGGGGCGAGGTTACGCGCTCACGCCTCGACGCCACGGGCCGCAACGCCCGGCATGCCCGGCGCGACCGGCGTGGTCGGCGCGAGGTCCTCCACGACCGCGACACCGGGCTGGCGCCAGGCACGCGCGGCCACGACGGTGCGCACCACCTTGGCGAACGCGGCGCCCGGCGCGCTGAGCGCCGAACCCCGGCGCCGCGCCAACCCGATGACGCGGCGCGCCAGGCCGTCGAGCGGGATCCGGTCGAAGTTGCCCCGGATCCAGCCGGGCAGCGCAGTCGAAGGCACGATCGCCGGAGCGATCCCCTCGAGCGCGAGCGAGGTCATGAGCCGGCCGCCGTCGATCTCGGCGAACGGCGACAGGGTGACGCCATGACGCGACGCCTCCCCCTCGATGTCGTCGCGCAGGGCGGTGCCCGACGGCGGCAGCAGCAGCTGGAACGGCGCCAGCTCACGCACTGACACCGACGCCCGCCCGCTCAAGGGATGACCCCTGAGCACCAGGACCATCAGCTGCTCCTCGAGCAGCGGCTCGACGACGATCTCGTCGTCGTCGAGGGGAAGGTTGACGACCGCGAGGTCGAGCCGGCCGCTCACCAGCAGCGGCCGCAACGAGGTGGTGCTCGCCTCGAGCACGGTCGGCAGCACCTTGGGATGCTGCTCGTGCAGCGCAGCGAGCACCTGGGGCAACAGCCAGCGGGCCGCGGTGGACACCACGCCGGCATGGACCTGGCCGGCGACGTCGGCCCCGAACGAGGCCACGTCGTCGGCGATCGCCTGCACCTCCCGGCGTATACGGCGGGCCCGGTCGGCGACGAGCGCGCCCTGCGGGGTGAGCTCGCCGTGCTGGCGGTCGACGAGGACGGTGCCGAGTTCTTTTTCGAGGCGGCGTACGTGGGCCGACACGTTCGACTGCACCGTGTAGAGGGCTCGGGCCGCAGCCGTGAACGAGCCGTGGTCGGCCACCGCGAGCAGCGCGTCGAGTTGGCGGAGGTCCACCCGCACTCCTATCTGTCGAACAGATCGTACCTATCGGTAACTACTGCTTGAACGATCGAGGATGGGGGCTCATGCTTAGCGCAACAACACGGACCGAGCGGCCCCCCAACCGCAGGTCCAACAAAAAAAGCGCCCGGCAGCGAGTCCCCCCAAACTCGTCGGGCAGGTAGAGAGGCCCCGCACCCCCAAGCGGGGCCTTTCCCGTTTTCTCCCGAGGTGGGATCCGAGGCCCCGTGACCGCTGTCCCCGGCCGTGGGCTCTGCGCTGCGGTACCCGTACGCTGGGCGGATGCGACGCCCCGCCGCCATCTTCGATCTCGACCGGACGCTGCTCGCCGGCGCCAGCGGCCCGGTGCTGTCGGCCGCCCTGCGCGCCAGCGGAGCAATCGACGGTCCGTCGATCCCCGGCGAGGGGCTCGTCTACGACCTGTTCAACCGGATCGGCGAGACCCTCCCGGCGATGGCGCTCGCCCGCCAGGCCGCGTCGCTGGCGCGAGGGCGGTCGCGCACCGCGTTCCAGGCCGCTGCCGAAGCCGCCGCCGCGCCGCTCGCCGACCTGGTGCAGCCCTACGCGCTCGGACTGCTCGAAGAGCACCGGGCCGCCGGTCGGGCGCTCGTGCTGGCCACGACCACCCCCTACGACCTGGTTGCGCCGCTCGGGGAGGTGCTCGGCTTCGACGAGGTGATCGGCACCCGGTACGGCTGCTCGGCCGACGGCCGCTACGACGGGACGCTCAACGGCCCCTTCGTCTGGTCGGCCGGCAAGCGCTCCGCCGTGCGGGAATGGGCCGACCGAGCCGGGGTCGACCTCGCGCAGAGCTGGTTCTACTCCGACAGCATCTATGACCTGCCGCTGCTGTCGACCGTCGGCCACCCCGTGGCGGTGAACCCCGACCCGCGCCTCGCCCTGTGGGCCACCCTGCGGCGCTGGCCGGTGCAACACCTCGACGTCCCGGCCGGGGTGCCCAAGGTGCCGGTGCTCGGGCTCGAACCCCAGCAGCTCGCCCTGCAGCTCGCCCGGCCCGAACTGCTGCCCTTCGCCCGGTTCGACGTCGCCGGCGTCGACCACATCCCGGCCGGCGGCCCCGGTCTTCTCGTGGGCAACCACCGGTCGTACTTCGACGTCACCGCCATGGCGGTCGCGATCGCCCGCAGCGGGCGCACGGTGCGGTTCCTGGGCAAAAAGGAGGTCTTCGACGCCCCGGTCGTCGGCCAGATCGCCCGGGCGATGGGCGGCATCCGGGTGGATCGGGGCACCGGCAGCGACGAGCCGCTCGCCCAGGCCGCCGACGCGCTGCGCAACGGTCAGCTCGTGGCGATCATGCCGCAGGGGACGATCCCGCGGGGGCCGGCGTTCTTCGACCCGGTCCTGCGGGGCCGGTGGGGGGCGGCGCGCCTGGCGGCCCTGACCCGCGTGCCGGTGATCCCCGTCGGGCTGTGGGGCACCGAGCACGTCTGGCCCCGGTCGTCGCGGGTGCCGCACCTGTGGAACGTGCTCGACCCGCCGACGGTCCAGGTGCGCGTGGGCGCGCCGGTCGAGCTACGGCGCCGCAGCGCAGAGGCCGACACCAAGCGGATCATGGCGGCGATCGCTGCGCTGCTCCCCGACGAGGCCCGGCAGGTCCACTCGCCCACCGCCGAGGAGCTGCGGCGCACCTACCCGCCGGGCTACCGGGGTGACCCGACCGCCGAGACCACCCGGCGGCCCGGCACCGACTAGCGACCAGCGGCGACCGGCTGCGACCGGGGGCGGCCAGTGGCGGACAGCGACTTGCGCCGGGCCTGCGAGAATCCGGCCGATGGACGTACGCACGCAGATGCGCCGGGCCGTGCAGTTCAACCGCGACCGGCCCGCGGTGATCACCGAGGACCGGGTGCTGAGCTTCGCCGAGGCCTGGGAGCGGGGATGCCGGCTCGCCAACGGGCTGCTGGCGCTCGGGGTGCGCCCCGGCGACCGGGTGGGCGGTCTCGAGGACAACAACCTCGCCGCGGCCGACTTCTTCATCGGCTGTGCCGTCGGTGGGTTCTGCCGGGTGCCGCTGTACCCGCGCAACTCGCCCGAGGCGCATGCCCACATGCTCGAGCACACCGGTGCCGCTGCGGTCATGGCCGACGAGGCCCACGCCGCCGGCGTCGCCGGCCTCGCCGGGCGGCTCGCCGACCTCGCCCACGTGCTCGTGCGCGACGGCGGGTACGAGGACTGGTTGGCGGCCCAACCCGCCGACGATCCCGACGTGCGCATCGGCGAGGACGACTGGTACGTGATCCGTCACTCCGGCGGGACGACCGGGCGCGCCAAAGGCGTCGCCTACACCCACAAGGACTGGCTGCTCGTCTGCCGGAACTGGGCCTACCCGATCGCCCGGATCGAACCGCACTCCGTCGTCGGCCACGCCGGACCGATCTCCCACGGGTCGGGCTATCTGTTCCTGCCCGGCTGGTTGCACGGGGCGGCGAACCTGTTGTTCGGCGCATTCGAGCCGGGCAAGGTGCTCGAGCTGATGGAGCGGCACGGGATGAGCCACATGTTCGTCGTGCCGACGATCCTCGCCGCGCTCACCCGGCATCCGACGGCAACGACGCGTGACTGGGCGGCGCTGCGGGCCTTCGTCGTCGGCGGCGCGCCGATCACCGACGACACGGCGCTGAGCGCCCACGCCGTATTCGGCGACACGCTCTACCAGGGGTTCGGCCAGACCGAAGCGCTACCGCTCGCGTTCATGGGCCCCCGGGAATGGTTCGGGGACATCCCCGGGTCGACCCCGCTGCGGGCCGCCGGGCGCGTCATGCCGTACGCGGAGCTCGAGATCTGGGACGAAGACGGCACCGCGTTGCCGATCGGATCCGAGGGGGAGATCGTCGCCAAGGTCGAAGGACAGATGCGCGGCTTCTGGGGCGACCCGGAGCTGTCGGCGGTCCGCATCGTCGACGGCTGGGTTCGCACCGGCGACATCGGCCGCATCGACGCCAACGGCTACGTGTACGTGCTCGACCGCGCCGACGACATGATCATCTCCGGTGGGTTCAACATCTGGCCCGCCGAGCTCGAGACCGTGCTGTGCGATCACCCCGCCGTCGTCGAAGCCGCGGTGTTCGGGGTGCCCGACGACCGCTGGGGCGAATCGCCGGTGGCCGTCGTGTGCGTCGACGGCCCGGTGACCGAGGCTGAACTGATCGAGCTGTGCCGGGACCGGTTGGGGTCCTACAAGAAGCCGTCCCGAGTGGAGATCCGCACCGAACCGCTGCCCAAGAGCGTCGTGGGCAAGCTGCAGCGCAAGGCCCTGCGCGAGCCTTACTGGGCCGGCCGCGACCGCCGCGTCGCGGGCAACTGAACCCGGCCGGCCCCGCTGGGGTCAGGCGTCGTGTTCGCGAAAGACCCGGGCCAGCTCGGCGAACTCCTCGGGCACGCCGCCGGGCACCAGGTAATCGGCCTCGTCACGGATCTGCCCGAAGTGGTCGCGCACGTCTTCGAGCGTGAGCGTCGGGTTGTAGTACCCACGGGTGAGCCCGATGAAGTACCGGGCGATCCGGCCACCGCCGGCCGAGTAGATCTCCCCGGTCACCGGGCAGTCCTCGTGACACAGCCAGGCCACGATCGGGGCCACCAGTTCGGGCCGCACCTTGTCGGCGAGCGGGCCGAGCAGATCCTCGGTCATCCGGGTGCGCGCCACGGGGGCGATCACGTTGGCCCGGATGCCGTACTTCGCGCCCTCGGCGGCGAGCACCCGGGTGAGGCCCACCAGGCCCATCTTCGCCGCCCCGTAGTTGGACTGGCCGAAGTTGCCGAGGATGCCCGACGCCGATGCGGTGTTGACGATCCGCCCGTAGCGCTGCTCGCGCATCTTCACCCAGGCGGGCCGGGTGACGTAGAAGGCGCCCTTGAGGTGGACGTCGATCACCGGATCGAGCAGTTCCTGGGTCATCGACTGGAACGTCTTGTCCCGCAGGATCCCGGCGTTGTTGATCACGATGTCGATCCGGCCCCACTCGTCGATGGCCCGCTGCACGATCGCCTCGCCACCCTCGGGGCTGGACACCGAGTTGCCGTCGGCGACGGCGACGCCGCCGGCATCGTTGATCTCCTGGGCGACCCGGGCCGCCGGGCCCAGGTCCGAGCCGCTGCCGTCGACGGCGCCGCCGAGGTCGTTGACCACCACCTGCGCCCCCCGGGAGGCGAGCAGCAGGGCGTGCTCACGCCCCAGGCCGCCGCCGGCCCCCGTCACGATCGCCACCCGGTTCTCGAAGCTCAACGCGCTCATACCCGCAAGGATGGCAGGCCCGAGCGCCGCGGCTCAGATCGACGCCAGATCCTGCACGGTCAGCACGACGAGCGCGACCAACACGGCCGAGCCGAACAGCCCGTAGTGCCACCGATACTTGTGGTCCGCCCGGAAGAACCGGCGGATGCTTGCGATCACGCAGGCCACGGCGACGGCGTTGATCGCCAGACCCAACAGCGGAGCGACGTCCGAGGCGAGGCCGACGGCCGGCGCCACGAACGGCAGCACGATGTACATCAGCAGGCAGCGGACGGTCGTGAACGCAAGCGAGGCGCGCAGCGCACTGCGGGCCTGCGCCGCGCTGCCCCGGGGACCGTGCTCAGGAAGGCGCAGCACCCGGCGGGCCAGACGATCCGCCGGTGACCGCAGCGGGGCCGGCGCGATCGACTCGTCGGTGGCGGTACGCACGGCCGACACGCTAGTCGTTGGCCAGCAGGTGGATCAGGCTCGACGTGTCCCAGCGGCGTCCGCCGCGCGCCACCACGTGGGCGTAGAACTGATCGACCAGCGCCGTGACGGGCAGACGCGCGCCGTTGCGGGCGGCCTCGTCGAGGCAGATGCCGAGGTCCTTGCGCATCCACTCCACGGCGAACCCGAACTCGAACTCGCCGCGCGCCATCGTGCGGGCCCGGTTCTCCATCTGCCAGGACTGGGCTGCGCCCTTCGAGATCGTCTCGACGACGGCGTCCACGTCGAGCCCGGCGCGCTGTGCGAACGCAACCCCCTCGGCGAGGCCCTGCACGATCCCGGCGATGCAGATCTGGTTCACCATCTTGGTGAGCTGGCCCGAACCGGCCGGGCCGAGCAGCCGGCACGCCCGGGCGTACGCCGCGACCAGCGGTTCGGCGGCGGCGAACGCGTCGGCCGTGCCGCCGCACATCACGCTCAGCGTCCCGTTCTCGGCGCCGGCCTGCCCGCCCGACACGGGGGCGTCGACGAACCGCACCCCCACCGCACCGGCGGCCGTCTCGAGCCCGCGGGCGAGCGCGGCCGACGCCGTCGTGTGGTCGACCAGCACGGCACCCGGCCGCATCCCGGCGAGCGCCCCGTGCTCGCCGAGCACGACCGCCCGAACGTCGTCGTCGTTGCCGACGCAGGTGAACACGGCGTCGGCCCCCTCGGCAGCATCCCGGGGCGATGCGGCGGCTCGGCCGCCGTGGGCACCGACCCAGGCCTCGGCCTTGGCCGTGGTCCGGTTCCACACCGTGACCTCGTGCGCGGCACCGGCGAGATGTCGGGCCATCGGGGCACCCATCACCCCGAGACCGAGGAACGCAACACGAGCCATCGACGGAGTCTGCCAGCGGCGCCCTCCCGGGCGCGACCGCCGCGCCGATTCCCGGCCCGGTTTGGCACCGGGGCCCGGGAACGTGTGCGATACCTCCGACGACGACACAGGGAGAACGACCCATGGGTGCGCTCGACGGCATCAAGGTGATCGACTGCTCGATCCTCGTGCAGGGGCCGCAGGCCGCTGCATTCCTCCACGACCTCGGCGCCGAGGTCGTCAAGGTGGAACTGCCCGGCCTCGGCGACCTCGCCCGCTGGATCACCATCGCACCCGACGACCCGCGGGCGCCGTACTACGAGGCGTGCAACCGCGGGAAGAAAGGCGTGTCGCTCGACCTGCGCACCGCCGGCGGGCGCCGGGCGATGCTCAAGCTCTGCGAATCCGCCGACGTGCTGATCACCAACTTCGCCCCCGGCACCCTCGAGAAGTGGAACCTCGGCTACGACGTGATCGCCGCGGTCAACCCCCGGTTGATCTTCGCCACCGGTTCGATCCTGGGCACCGAAGGCCCCGGGCCCGCCGCCGGCCGGGAGGGCGCCGACCTGTTCGGGCAGGCCTTCGGCGGCTTGATCCATGCCACCGGCGTCGACGGCGGGGAGATCACCACGATCCCGGTCACGATCGCCGACCACTGCGCCAGCCAGAACATGACCGTCGGGATCCTCGCAGCGTTGTGGGCGCGCGAGCGCACCGGCCGGGGTCAGCGGGTCGACGTGTCGCTCACCGGCGGCCAGGTGTGGGCGCAGGCCAGCGAACTGACCCACCACCTGCTGTCGGGCCGGTCGCACCCGCGGGCGAACTACGGGCACCCGCTGATCCCCGGTCTGTACGGGATCTTCGCGAGCGCCGACGGCTGGGTGGCCGTCGTCGGGGTCCCGCCCCACCTGTGGCAGGGCTTCTGCCGGGCGCTCGACCGAGAAGACCTCCTCGCCGACGCCCGCTTCGGGACGCTGTTCCTCACCCCGGACGACCTCGCCGCACTCAAGGTGATCGTCGCCGAGGTGTTCCGAACCCGCACCACCGCGGAGTGGACCGAGCGGATGAACGCCGAGGGTCAGCGCTTCGCACCGGTGAACGACTACGCAGGGCTTGCGGCCGACCCGCACCCGTACCTCAACGGCTACCTGGTCGAGGCCGAGCATCCCGAGTGGGGCCCCACCCGGATCGTCGGCAGCCCGATCCGGCTGTCCGACACGCCGGCCACCCCGGGGCTCGTGGCCCCCAAGCTCGGTGAACACACCGAGGAGGTGCTGCTCGCAGCCGGGTTCACCCCCGAAGAACTCGAGCAGCTCAAGGCCGACGGCGCCTACTTCTAACGCCGGGTTCCCCGGCCGGGCCTCCCAACGCCGGGTTCCCCGGCCGGGCCTCCCAACGCCGGGTTCCCCGGCCGGTAGCGTGCGGCGGCACTGCGGCGAGTTCGCCGACGCACCCGTGGAGGATCCATGTCCCGACCCGACGGCCGTCTCGCCGACCAACTGCGCCCCGTGTCGTTCCAGCGAGACTTCACCGAGATGGCGACCGGTTCCGTCCTCGTCGCGTTCGGACGCACCCGCGTGCTCTGCACGGCGTCGGTCGACCCCGACGTCCCCCGCTGGCTGAAAGGCAAAGGGCGCGGGTGGGTGACCGCGGAGTACTCGCTGCTGCCCGGCTCCACCCCCGAACGGGCCGACCGGGAGGCCGCCAAGGGGCGTCAGGGCGGGCGTACCGTCGAGATCCAGCGTCTGATCGGGCGATCGCTGCGGGCCGTCGTCGACCTCGCCGCGCTCGGGGAGCGCCAGGTGATCGTCGACTGTGACGTCCTGCAGGCCGACGGCGGGACCCGCACGGCGTCGATCTGCGGCGGCTACCTCGCCCTGCACGACGCTCTGGCCCGCCTCGTCGCCGGCGGGCAGATCGCCCGGCACCCGCTCACCGCGCACTGCGCGGCGGTGTCGGTCGGCATCGTCGGCGGGGTGCCGGTCCTCGACCTGCCCTACGTCGAGGACTCCCGGGCCGACGTCGACGTGAACGTCGTCATGACCGCCGGTCCCGGCGGCGACCGGCGGTTCGTCGAGGTGCAGGGCACCGCCGAGGGTGCCCCGTTCCGGCGCGACGAACTCGACACGCTGCTCGCGCTCGCCGAAGCGGGCTGCGAGGAGCTGTTCGCCCGCATGGAGGCCTACGTGGCCACCGCGCCACCGCCCCGATGACCGGTCTTCGGCTGGTCTGCGCCACCGCCAACCCGGGCAAGCGCGCCGAGATCGCCGCCGTGCTCGGCGACCGCGTCGAACTGCTCGCCCGACCCGACGTCGGCGACATCGTCGAAGACACCGGCACCCTCGAAGGCAACGCCCGCACCAAGGCGGCCACGATCGCCGCCGCCACCGGGTTGCCCGCCGTCGCGGACGACACCGGCCTGTTCATCGACGCGCTCGGCGGCGCCCCCGGTGTCGACACCGCCGACTGGGCCGGACCCGGCGCGTCCGCCGAGGCCAACCGGGCCGTCGCGCTCGCTGCGCTCGCCGGGGTGCCCGAGGGCGCTCGCACCGCCCGGTTCGTCACCGTCGCCATCGTCGTCTGGCCCGACGGCCGCGAGGTGCTCGCCGTGGGGGAGTGCGCCGGGACGCTCGCCGCGGCGGAGCGAGGCGGCCGGGGTTGGGGGTACGACCCGCTGTTCGTGCCCGCCGAGGGCGACGGCCGCACCTTCGCCGAGATGGACGCCGCCGACAAAGAACGCCTCTCCCACCGGGGTCGGGCCTTCCGGGCACTGGCCGCTGCGTTGGGCCTCGACCGCTGACGGGCGACGCCGGCGGTCAGCCGGTGGCGAGGATCTCGCCGTGGACGACGACGAACCGCCCGTCGGGATCGGCGGCCCACCGCTCGAACGCACCGGCGATCCTCTCGAGCTCGTCGGTGGTGGTGAGCCCGTAGGCGAGCGTCTGCACAGCGAACGCGCTGTGGCGCACCCGATCCGCCCACAGACCGCCCCACCACGCCCGTTCGTCGGGGGTCTCGAACGCCCAGGTGGACGACGACCGACGAACCTCGGCGAACCCGGCCGCCCGAGCCCAGCGGTCCAGGAACCGGCCGGCGTCGGCTTCGGCCCGGTTGTGGCGCGTCAGGTCGTAGTAGAGCGAGCGCCAGCGGTCGAGCAGCGGATCGGCCGGCGACCAGACGAAGGCCCCGTAGTCGCTGTCGCGGGCGGCGACCACGCCGCCGGGCCTGCACACCCGGCGCAGTTCGCGCAGCACGGCCACCGGGTCGCTGACGTGCTGCAGCACCTGGTGGGCGTACACCACGTCGAACGTCTCGTCCGGGACGCCGAGGGCATAGGCGTCGCCGACGACGAACGCGAGGTTCGAGCGGTGCTGCCCGGCCGCTGCTGCGGCGACCACCTCGGGTGCCCGGTCGAGGCCGATCACCGGGCCGGGACCGACGAGGTCGGCGAGGTCAGCGGTGATCGTGCCCGGCCCGCAGCCCACGTCGAGCAGCCGCAGGCCCGGCCGCAGGTGGGGGAGCAGGAACCCGGCCGAGTTCGCTGCGCCGCGCCACGTGTGGCTGCGCAGCACCGAGGCGTGATGGCCGTGGGAGTAGACGTCGCGGCTCGCGGGGCGAGCGGGGCCGGGGTCGGGCACGGTCACCAGCCCCGCAGGTCGACGGGCCACGCCTCGACGACGGTGGCGTCGAGATCGGGGCCGTCGGCCACCCACAGCCGCTCGTGGTAGGCGATCGTCGGGTCGACGTGCGCCGGGCGAAGCAGCACCCGGTCCCCGGGGCGCAGCGGGTGCGGACCGGGCGCGAACGTGGCGTGCTCGTCGGAGCAGAACCGCAGCGACCCGAACCCGTCGTCCATCGCCGGGTTCCCGTGGTCCATCCCGAACGTCTTCAGCCCGGCGTCGCACACCGCCCACCGGGGCCGCACCGACACGACCGTTGCGACCACCCGCAGGGCGGCTTCGAACGGCAGGCCGAGCTGCCCGTAGTGGGTGTCCATCAACGCGTACGACCCGGCCTGCACCTCGGTCACCCGGTCGTGCAGGTCGTAGGTGCCGGTGCCGCCGGAGGACACCACGTCGCCGCCGACGTCGGCGTGGGCAGCGAGGAGCACCTCGACCGCAGCGGCGACCCGGTCGCGCTGCTCGGCACGGTCGAGGACCATCATCAGGTGGCCCTCGTAGCCCATCACCCCACGCACCGACAGCCCGGCGCGCCGGGCCCGATCGGCGAGGCGGCCGGCATCGCCGGGCGCACAGCCGCAACGGGGAAGGCCGATGTCGACGTCGACGAGCACCTCGACCAGGCCGGCCGCCGCGGCCGCGTCCACCGTGGCGTCGGAATCGACGGCGACGGTGATGCGAGCCCCGGCGCGCACGGCGCCGGCCAGCGCTGCGAGCCGGGCCGGGTCGAGCACCTCGTTGGCCACGAGCAGGTCCTCGCCGAGACCGGCGGCCGCCATGCCGAGCGCCTCGCGTGGGGTCGCACAAGTGAACGTCCGGTGACCGAGCGCCGCCTGCCGGGCCGCCAACGCCGTCGACTTGTGCGCCTTCACATGGGGCCGTAGCGCCGCCCCGGGCCGCGCCGCGGCCATCGTGGCCAGGTTCCGGTCGAACGCCGCGCCGTCGACGACGAGCGCCGGGGTGGGCAGCTCGGCGACCCTCATCGCCGGTCCCGACCCGGGTCGGCGGCCCGCCGCAGGTCCCGGTAGCGGCGGATCAGCGCATCGGTCGAGGGGTCGTGGCCGGCCGGGGGGTCGTCCACGGCGCGCAACTCGGCGGCGATCCGCCCGGCGAGCACCTTGCCCAACTCGACGCCCCACTGGTCGAACGAGTCGACGCCCCACACCACGCCCTGGGTGAACACCTTGTGCTCGTAGAGCGCCACGAGCTCCCCGAGGCGGGCGGGGCCGAGCCGGTCGCCGAGCAGCACCGTGGTGGGCCGGTTCCCGGGGAAGGTCTTGTGGGCGACGAGGTGCTCCGGGGTGCCCTCGGCCCGTACCTCGTCGCCGGTGCGTCCGAACGCGAGCGTTTCGGCCTGCGCGAACAGGTTGGCCAGCAGCAGGTCGTGATGGTCGCCGAGATCGTGCACCGGTTGCGCGAACCCGATGAGGTCGACCGGCACGACGTCGGTGCCCTGGTGCAGCAACTGGAAGTAGGCGTGCTGACCGTTGGTGCCCGGTGTGCCCCACACGACTGGGCCGGTCGCATACGGCACCGGGGTCCCGTCGAGGGTGACCCGCTTGCCGTTCGATTCCATGTCGAGTTGCTGCAGGTAGGCCGGGAACAGGGCGAGTTCGTCGCAGTAGGGGACCACGGCATGGGAGGCCGAGCCGAGGAAGTTGCGCTCCCAGATCCCGAGCAGGCCGAGCAGCATCGGCACGTTGCGCTCCGGGGGTTCACCCGCCATGTGCTCGTCGATTGCGCGCATGCCGGCCAGCAGCTCCCGGAAGTACGCCGGGCCGACCGCGATCATCGACGACAGCCCGATCGCAGAGTCGAGCGAGTACCGACCGCCGACCCAGTCCCAGAACCCGAACACCGCCCCCGGGTCGATCCCGAACGCCGCGACCGCCGTCGCGTTCGTTGACACCGCAACCATGTGCCGGGCGACGGCGGCCTCGCCGAGCACGCTCGTCACCCACGTCCGGGCGCTGCGGGCGTTGGTCATCGTCTCGAGCGTCGTGAACGTCTTGGACGACACGACGAACAGCGTCTCGGCCGGGTCGAGATCGAGCGTCGCTTCGCGCAGGTCGCTGCCGTCGACGTTGGACACGAACCGGAACCGCAGCTCCCGGGTGCTCCACGCCCGCAGCGCCCGGGTCGCCATCGCCGGACCGAGATCGCTGCCGCCGATCCCGATGTTGACCACGTTGCGGATCCGCCGACCCGTGTGCCCGAGCCAGGTGCCCGAGCGGACCCGGTCGGCGAACAGCGCCATGCGGTCCAGGGTCTCGTGGACGCCGGGCACGACGTCGACGCCGTCGACGGTGATCGCCGTCGTGCGCGGGGCCCGCAGGGCGACGTGGAGCACGGCTCGGTCCTCGGTGACGTTGATCCGCTCGCCGCGGACCATCGCGTCGAACCGTTCCGGTACCCCGGCGACGTGGGCCAACTCGCACAACAGCTCCACCGCTCGCAGCGTCACCCGCTGCTTGGACAGGTCGACCGCGAACCCGCCGACGTCGAGCGTCAGGCGCCGGGCACGGTCGGGTTCGGCAGCGAACAGTGCCCGCAGGTCGAGCCGGGCCACCTCGCGGGCATGGTCGGCCAGCGCCGCCCACACCGGGGTCTGGTCGATGCGCACCGGACCAGCCTGCCACGCTGGGGGGCGTGGCCGTCTCGCTCCACCCCGTCACCGACCTTCGCTCCCTGCTCGAACTGGACCAGGTGAAGCCCGACGCGTTCCTCGGGGCGAGCCCCGGGTACGGCTGGGGCCGGCTCTACGGCGGTCAGGTCGTCGCGCAGGCGTTGATGGCGGCCGGGCGGACGGTGGCCGACGGGTTCCACCCGCACTCGCTGCACGCCTACTTCGTACGGGCCGGCCAGGAGGACCAGCCGGTGCTGTACGAGGTGGACCGGGTGCGCGACGGCCGCTCGTTCGTCACCCGCCAGGTCGTCGCCCACCAGGCCGGCGGGGCGATCCTCACGCTGTCGGCCAGCTTCCAACGCGACGAGCAGGGCCCCGAGCATCCCGGCGCGGTCCCGCCGCCCGACGTTCCCGACCCCGACACCCTGGCCCGCGACCCCGACGAGGAGCTGTTCTTCGACGCGCGCCGGGTGCGAGAGGAGCGCGAGCCGCAACCGTGGCGGCTGTCGTGGGCCCGGGCACTCGGCCCGCTCGGCGACGATCGGCTCGTGCACGCCTGCGCGTTCGCATACCTGAGCGACAACGACCCGATGGGGGTGATCATGCTGCAGCACCCCCGCTACCCGGACTGGGAGGCGCTGCTCAGCTCCAGCCTCGATCACGCCGTGTGGATCCACCGGCCGTTCCGCGCCGACGAGTGGCTGCTGATCGAATCGGCCGGCTCTGGTCTCGCGTATGCGCGGGGCTTGTCGACGGCGCGGGTGTTCGATCGGCACGGCCACCACGTGGCGTCGGTTGCCCAGGAGGGTCTGGGACGCGAGAAGCGGGCGTGACGCCGCCTCGCCGGGGGAGCCGGGTTCAGATCGCGGCGAGCAGCTCGTCGGTGGCGTCGTGGAGCATCCCGGCGAGATCCCAGACGTCGGGCACGAGTTCCCGGTCGACGACGATTCCGAAATCGAGGTTGCCGCAGTAGGACTGCACCGTGATGTTCAACCCTTGGCCGTCGGCGACCGCCGACACCGGATAGAAGTGCTCGAGACGGGCCCCGGCTGAATACAGCGGGGCTGCCGGACCGGGCACGTTGGAGATGATCAGGTTGAACGGCGGGTTCAGCCGGTCCGCGATCCGGGTGCGGCTGTAGAGCCGCATCGCCCGGGCCGCGATCGCCGGCGGCGCGAAGCGGGTCACGTCCTGGAGCACCTCGGCCGGGATCGCAGCGTGCATGTCCTTCGCGGCGTTCATCGCACCGCGGATCGCGTAGAGGCGCTCCACCGGGTCGGCGACGTGGGTCGCCAGGTTGGCGAGCAACGCCGACACCCGGTTCTCGTAGGTGTCGGACTCGCCACCGGTGCGGATCGACACCGGCACCATCGCCACCAGCGGTTCGTCGGGCAGCACGTCGTGGTGCTCGAGATAGCGGCGCAACGCCCCCGAGCAGATGGCCATCACGACGTCGTTGAACGTGCAACCGAGCGCCGACTTGATGGTCTTGGCCTCGGCGAGCGGGACGGTCGTGAACGCGAACCGGCGGTGCGGGCTGATCGAGCGGTTCCACGGGGTGCGCGGTGCCGCAGTCGGCGGCAGGGCCGGGGGCTGGTCGAGCTCGTGGCCGCCGCGGAGGCGTTGGCGCAGGAGGTCGCCGACCGGGCCGGGCAGCGGCTGGGCCAGCAGGTCGGCCATCGCCCGCAACCCGCCCGAACGGGTGCTCGCCGCGAGCTCGCGCAGCACCCGGACGTTGAACCGGATCAGCTTCTCCGGGCGCCGCAGGAGCTCGACGGCCGTGCGCTGCAACAGCTCGGTGTCGGTCGGCACCTCCTCGGGGGTCCACGTGTCGGCCGGGGGCCGGGGTCGGGCCGCAGGATCGGTGTCGAGCAGCGCCATGAGCATCTGCGCGCCCGACGCCCCGTCGATGGTCGCATGGTGGATCTTCGTCAGCTGCGCGATCCGGCCTCCGGCGAGGCCTTCGATCACGTACAGCTCCCACAGCGGCCGGGACCGGTCCAGCGGGCGGGCGATGATGCGCGACACCACCTCGGCGAGCTGCTCGTCGGTGCCCGGCGGGGGCACGGCGTGATGGCGGACGTGGAAGTCGATGTCGAACGACGGATCCTCGACCCAGTACGGCAGATCGAGGCCGAGGGGCACTTCGGCGAGCCGGCGGCGGAACGGCCCGAGCAGGTGCAACCGCTCGGCGATCAGCTGCTTGGTCGCCTCGAGCCCCGCGCCGCCGGGGGCGTCGCTGGGGTCGTAGACGTTGAGCGAACACACGTGGCCGTACTGGGTCGGCCCCTCCATGTTGAGGAAGCTCGCATCCACCCCGCTGAGCTGCCGCATGCACACCTCCTGATGCCGGAAAGAAGATACGCCGGTTGAGCTGGGCGAACGCGCCCGGAGCCGGGTGACATGCGTCGTCTGCTAGGACGGCCCCATGGCGACCCGGTTCCCTCCGTACCGCAATGGGCTCCATGAACTCGGCGACGACGTGTTCGCGTACCTCCAACCCGACGGCGGATGGGGATGGAGCAACGCCGGTCTCGTCGTGGGCGACGGGGTGTCACTGCTCGTCGACACGCTGTTCGACCTGAAGCTGACCGCCACGATGCTCGACGCGATGGCGCCTGCGACGGCGGCGGCGCCGATCGCGACGGTGGTCAACACCCACGCGAACGGCGACCACTGCTACGGCAACCAACTGGTGGCCGGCGCCGACATCGTCACCTCGAGCGCCGCCGCCGAGGAGATGGCCGAGGTGCCCCCGGCGATGCTCGCTGCGCTCAACCGTGCCCCCGGCGCGATCGGCGAGCTGTTCCGGTCGTTCTTCGGGGCGTTCGAGTTCGACGGGATCGAACCGCCGCCGCCGACACGCACCTTCGACGGACGGCTCGAGCTCGACGTCGGCGGTCGAGCGGTCGAACTGCTCGAGGTCGGGCCCGCCCACACCCGGGGTGACGTCCTCGTGCACCTGCCCCACGAGCGGGTCGTGTTCACCGGCGACATCCTCTTCATCGGCGGCACCCCGATCGTGTGGGCCGGGCCGCTGTCGAACTGGATCGCCGCCTGCGACCTGATGCTCGGACTCGACGTCGAGACCGTCGTGCCCGGTCACGGTCCGGTCACGGACCGTTCCGGCATCGTGGCCGTGCGCGACTACCTGGCGTTCGTCGAGGCCGAGGCGACCGACCGGTTCCGAGCCGGCATCGACGCGTTTGACGCCGCGCGCGAGATCGCCCGGGACGCGTTCGGCGGCCGCTCGTTCGGGTCCTGGGGCGAGTTCGGGCGCATCGCCGTCAACGTGGAGACCGTGTACCGCACGCTCGACCCGACCCACCGCAGCCCCGACGTCGTCGAGCAGTTCAAGCGCATGGCCGAGCTCGAGCGTGGTCGCGCATGACGGTCCGCATGGGGATCGACATCGGCGGTACCGGCATCAAGGGCGCCCCGGTCGATCTCGCGACCGGAGCGCTCGTCGCCGAACGTCGCCGCGTCGCCACCCCGCGGGGCGCGAGCCCCGCCGAC
Organism: Acidimicrobiales bacterium; assembly: GCA_046081125.1. Taxonomy (GTDB): domain Bacteria; phylum Actinomycetota; class Acidimicrobiia; order Acidimicrobiales; family Ilumatobacteraceae; genus JBEIFW01. The sequence continues at coordinate 4,273 of JBJTVH010000114.1, read as the reverse complement.
GTGGTCGGCGTCGTGCGCGACGTCGTTGCGTCGTTCTCGACCGACGGCCCGATCGGGATCGCGTTCCCGGGCGTCGTCATTGACGGGATCACCTTGACGGCGGCCAACGTCGGCCCGGACTGGGTAGGCCTCGATGCTGCCGCCCGGTTCGCCGGAGCGCTCGAGCGTCCGGTCCGGGTGATGAACGACGCCGATGCGGCCGGGGTCGCCGAGATGCGCTTCGGTGCCGGCCGTGGCCACGACGGCGTGGTCGTGATGCTCACCTTCGGCACCGGGATCGGCTCCGCGGTGTTCCACCGCGGGGTGCTGGTGCCGAACACCGAACTCGGCCACCTCGAACTCGGTGGCCGCGACGCCGAGGCGTCGGCTTCGGGCACGGCGCGCGACCGCGACGGGCTGTCGTGGGAGGCGTGGGCGGCGCGCGTGGAGCGATACCTGCGGCACGTCGACTCGCTGCTCTGGCCGGACCTGTTCATCGTCGGGGGTGGGATGAGCAAGGAGGCCGACCGGTGGTTGCCGTCGGTCTCGGTGCGCTGCCCGGTCGTCCCGGCTGCCCTGCGCAACCACGCCGGGATCGTCGGGGCGGCCGTGCTCGCCGACGCCGGACCGCCGGGCACCGCGCACCCCGGGGCCGTTCGGCCCGTTGGCGTTCAGCCCGTTGCCGTTCAGCCGGGCGTGGCCCAGATCCAGCCGTCTTGCTCTGCGCAGCGGTAGGCGCGCAGGTCGCGCATCGGCTCTCGGGTCCCGTCGCTGAGGCGCCGGGACCCGCACCCGGCCGCGTCGAACCGCCAGAAGTGGGCGGTGCAGACGAGGTCCGGCCCGTCGACCGCGCCGACGGCGGCGAGATGGTTCCAGGCGTGGGGGCAGCGGGCGTCGTGGACGTGGACCCCGCCGTCGTGGTCCCGCCAAACGACGACCTCGGCGCCGTCGAGTTCTGCGGCCCGGATCGCGCCCGGCTCGAGCTCCGTCGACCGCAACAGCGCCACGGGTTCCGCCACCCCCGCACCCTAGCGACCCCCCCCTCTCCCCGAACGATGCGTTCTGTGCGTCGCACTGGCCGCTAACGCGGCCGTGCGACGCACAGAACGGGTTCGGGCGGGGAGGGCGGTCGTAGGGTTCGGGCGGGGAGGGCGGTCGTAGGCTGCGGGGGTGATCGACGACGTTGCCGTGGTCGGTGGCGGCCCGGCGGCGTGGGCGGCCGCAGGAGCGTGCGCGCGGGCGGGCTGCCGGGTTCGCCTGCTCACCACGGACCCCGAACCGGTCTGGCCGGCGACCTACGGGTTGTGGGCCGACCAGCTCGACGGGCTCGGGCTCGGCCAGCCGTGGTCGCACCGGTGGGAGACGGCCACGGTCGTGACGACCGCAGCTCGCTCGCTCCCGGTGCCCTACGTCCGGCTCGACAACGCCGCGCTCGCCGCGGCGCTCGCCAGCGCTGCGGCCGGGGTGACGATCGAGCGCACCCGGGTGCTCGCGGTCGACCCGCCCGGCCCGCCGGGCTCTACGAGCGGGGTCCAAACCCTGCGCCGCACCGAAGGCGGGCCCGTGACCGCCCGCCTCGTCGTCGTCGCCGCCGGGTCCGGATCGGCCCTCGTCGGGCGCACCCGCCCGCCGCGCACCGCACAGCTCGCGTGGGGTTGCACCGTGCCGGCCGAGGACGCCCCCGCCGTCGACCCGGCCGGCTGCGTGTTCATGGACTGGTCCGCCCCGGTCGGCGAGCGGCGCGCACCGCAGGGCGGGCCGCCGAGCTTCCTGTATGCGCAGGGGCTCGGCGACGGCCGGGTGTTCGTCGAGGAGACCGTTCTCGCCACCTCCGACGTGCGCGCCGATCTCGCCCGCCTGCGCGCCCGCCTGGCCGGCCGGGGGATCCGGCTCGACCGGGCCGAACACCTCGAGCAGGTCCGCATCCCGCTCGGTCGGGGCCCGGTACGGCCCCGGCACGTGGTGGCCTTCGGTGCCGCCGGCGGGTACGTCCACCCGGCTACCGGGTATTCGCTGGCGCGCAGCCTGCGGGCCGCGCCGGTTCTCGCGCGCGCCGTCGTGGAAGCGCTGGAGGGACCCGGCCCGCTCCAGGCCCGGGTCGCGGCATGTCACGAGGCGCTGTGGCCCGCCGCGCAACGCCAGGCGGACGCGCTGTTGCGCTACGGCGGCGCAGTCGCCTGCCGGCTCGACCAGGCTCGGGCCACCGAGCTGTTCGACGCGCTGTTCGCGCTGCCGGTGCCGGCGTGGCGTGCCTACGTCGACCACACCGGGGGCCCGGCTCGCCTAGCGGCGGTGATGACCCGGGTGTTCGCCGCCGCAGGGGTTCGCCTCCGCCTCGCGCTGGCCTCGGCGGGCCGGCTCGGGTGAACGGCTGAACCGGCCCGACCGGCCGCGTTCAGCGCAGCGCCGGGAGCACCTCGGCGCCGGTGCGTTCGATGGCGCCGAACAGCTCGGCGTCGGGCATGCCACCCATGTCGAGCATCACGAGCACCGTGTCGAGCGACAGCAGTTCGGTGAGATGGCCGAGCCGGTCGACCACCTCGGCGGCCGAGCCACAGACCGCAGTGGTGGCACATAGCCGGTCGAAGTCGAACCCGCCCAGGCCGTTGCTCACGCCGTTGGTGGACCAGGCGACCAGGTCGTTCACGAACTCGATGTACGCCCGGTAACGGGGCTCCCAGCGCTGCCGCGCCTCGGCCCGGCTGCCGGCGACGAAGAAGTGCAGGCAACACCCGATCCGCCGGCCGGCCGGGTCGTGGCCGTGGAAGTCCCACTGCTCGAGGTAGCGATCGACCATCGGACGGAACATCTCCGGGGTACCGAACACCGTCGGCAACATGATCCCCAGGCCCAGGCGCGCCGCGAGGTCGACCGATTCGGTGGACGCTCCGCCACCGATCCAGAACGGCGCCCGTTCTCGCTGCACCGGGCGCGGGTGCAACTGCACCCCGTCGAGCGGCGCTCGGTGCTCCCCGCGCCAGGTGACGGCATCCTCGGTCCAGAGGCGCACGAGGATCTCGACGTGCTCGGCGAACACCGCCTTGGCGTGGCGCGGGTCCTGGCCGAGCGCGGCGTAGGCGTGCGGGAAGAACGTGCCGCGCCCGATCACCGGTTCGGCCCGCCCGCCGGAGAGGACGTCGACGGTCGCGTAGTCCTCAGCGAGGCGGAGCGGGTCGTTGTTGACCCCGAGCGCCACGCCGGTGGACAGCCGCAGCCGGCTGGTTCGCTCGGCGATCGCGCCGAGCACCACGGCCGGCGACGACAGGATGTACTCGCAGGCGTGATGCTCGCCGAGGTGAACCGAGTCGAATCCGACCTGCTCGGCGAGCACCGCCTGCTCGACGAGATTCCGGTGGCGTTCGGCGGGGGAGCGGAGCACCCCGGTGACCGGGTCGGCGACGAGGTCGCCGAGGCTGAGCAGACCGACGCGCATGGCGCCGAACCGTACTCGCCGACGTGCCGGCCCGGCCGAGCGCCGTGACGCCCACCGGGTGACCCCGGTCAGACCGCGGAGGCGACTCGTGCGGCGAGCATGTCGAGCGCCGGGTCGTTGTGGCCACCCCGGGGGATGATCACGTCGGCGTGCCGCTTGGTCGGCTCCACGAACTGCAGGTGCATCGGGCGCACCGTCTCGAGGTACTGGGCGATCACGCTGTCGACGGTTCGGCCCCGCTCCACCAGATCGCGCCGCAACCGTCGGATGAACCGCACGTCGGCGTCGGCATCGACGAACACCTTGAGGTCGTAACAGCCGAGGAGGTCCGGTTCGTACAGGGCGAAGATGCCCTCGACGACCACGATTTGGGCCGGCTCGACCCGCCGAGTGGCCGCTGACCGGTCATGCCGGGTGAAGTCGTAGTCGGGCTCGTCGACGCCGCGGCCGGCGAGCAGGTCCCGGACGTGGGCCAGCAGCAACGGCCAGTCGAAGCTCGACGGGTGGTCGTAGTTGGCCTGGGCGCGCTGCTCGAACGGCACCGCCGGCTGCGCGCAGTAGTACGAGTCCAGCTGCACCAGCGCCAGTGCCTCGCGTCCGACGACGGCACGAAGGCGTTCGGCCACGGTCGACTTCCCGGATCCCGTGCCTCCGGCGACGCCGATGACGAAGGGGCGCGACACGAGCCCCGACGCTACTGGCCGGTGCCCGGGGGCGCTCCGGCCGGCACCGTCGTGCCCGGCACCGTCGTGCCCGGCACCGAGGTGGGTCCGACGGAGGTGGACGGGCCCGCGGACGTGCCGGGGGCCGTCGTCGTCGTCGACGGCGTGCTCGACAGCAGGATCTGGTAGTCCTCCTTGT
>JBJTVH010000113.1:0-3315 GCA_046081125.1 Acidimicrobiales bacterium | reverse complement strand
TGTACTGGATCTTCCCGAACGTGATTCTGTTGCCGTTCGATGCCGGGTGTTTTCTTGTGCGGGCCTATCCCGATCGCAAGGACCCGAGCCGGCATGTGAGCCGTGTGAGCTTCTACCTCAAGCCAGCCCTTGCCGCGATGGGCGATGAGATCACTGCATTCGCTGCTGACATCGCCGAGAAGTTCGCTCATGTGATCCGCGACGAGGACTATGCAATGGCAGCCTCGCAGCAGACCGCAGCAAACTCGGGGGCACTGAGAGATGTGATCTTCGGCCGCAACGAGCCCGCCCTGCACCACTACCACAACACGTACCTCGCCTTGTTGGGCCTCGAGCAGTTGCCACTGTTGGATGAAGCAGCCGTAACCAGCGGGATGTAGTACCTCGCACGATCGGCCACCCCCGTGGGTGTTCGCATCTGGTGCAAATGTGTCAGCCGCCCCGTCGAACGTGGCCCTCGTGCAGGTGGACCGTCTGGGCCGGGTGCAGGGTCGACGACCACGCAGCGTGATGCGTCGCCACGACGATCGTGGCGGCACCGGCATGCTCCGTGAGTTCGCGGGTGAGGCGCCCGATCTGGTCCGCGTCGAGCGATGCGTCGGGTTCGTCGAGCACGAGCAGTGTCGGACCACCGGCGAGCGCTGCGGCCAGCGCGACCCGGCAACGCTGCCCGCCCGACAGGCGTCCGCACCGTTCCGCACCGAGGTCGTCCATGTCCACCGCGACGAGCGCGCGGTGGACCATCGCCCGGCGCAACCGGGCGTCGGTGCCCAGCTCGCGCATCACCGCGACGAGGTCGACGTGATCGAACACGCGCAGCCGGGGCGGGACCGAGTCGTGCTGAGGCAGGTAACCGAGCCGCCGCCGGGTCGCGAGCAGGGCTGCATCCACCGTCGGCCGGTCGGACCGGTCGGCCGGATCGGCGATCGTGTGGCCGGCGACGGTGATCCGGCCGGCGTCGGGGGTGATGACGGTGGCGATCAGCCGGAGCAGCGTCGACTTGCCGCTGCCGTTGGCCCCGTGCACCACGGTGATGCCGGGACCGACGGTCAACGAGTCGACGGTGAGCGTGAAGCGCTCGGCGAGACGGACCACGACGCCGTCGAGATGCACGGTGGGTGCGGTCATCGGCCGTCCCAGTGCTCGAGGTGGCGGCGGCCCGTCACGAGGGCGACGGCGGCGAGCACGGCGACGGCGAGCGACACGAGCTGACCGGGCGCCCGGAACGGGGCAGCAGCGTCGCCGGCGGCCTGAGCGACCGCGACCACGAGCACGATCCACCCCGTGCCGACGATGCCGGCGGCGGTGCGCATCCCGAGCCGACTGCCGACCGCGAGGGTGGTGGCGGTCGTGGCCGCCGCAGGCAGGAGCCACGCGAGGCGGAGCCACCCGGCCGACGGTGCGACGAGCACGCCGAGCAGCGTGAGCGCTGCTGACGCTCCGAGCACCGTCGCCGTCCGGAGGAGTACGAGCCGGAGCCCCGAGAGCGGGGCGGCCACCGACACCTCGTGGGCCCGGTCGACCCCCGTCCCGTAGGCGAGCGCGACGCCCACCACGGGTACGAGCGGTGCCAGTGTCAGCAGCACCGCCAGGCGACCGGTGTCGTCCCACGTCGCGTCACCGGCCGAGGCGGCGAACAGCAGCACCACGGCGACCGAGACGAACCAGGCGAGACGCAACGTGGGCGTCGCGGCGACGAGTCGCGCCGTCGGCTCGGGCACCCGGGCCCGGAGGAGGAGCCGCTCGAAGCGGCCGCGGGGCGGCGCGTCGATCTCGGCCATCACGACGTCGAGGTTGTGCGCGAGGCGGGCGTCGAGGTCGGGGATCATCGGAGGTCCTCCTGCAGCACGGAGCGGGCACGGGCGAGACGGCTCTTCACGGTGCCCTGGGGAATGCCGAGCAGCACCGCTGCCTCGGCGGTGGTGAGCCCGTCGAGGTACACGGCGCGCACGACGTCGTGGAGTTCGGCGGGCAACCGGCCGAGCAGGTCGTGGGCGTGTGTTCCCGGTGCGGGCAACGGTTCGGGTTCGGGCAACGTCGCCGACGGGCTCGGGGCCGGTCGGCGGCGCAGCTGGTCGATCAGCTTGCGCAGGGCGATGGTCCACAGCCACGCGGCGACCTCGCCTCCGGTGTCGCGGTAGGTGCCGGCCGATCGCCACACCGCGAGGAACGTGTCCTGCATCGCGGTGTCGACCAGCTCGGGGTCGCCGCAGCGTCGGTGCAGGCGCACCATCAGCATCCGGGCGTGTCGGTGGTAGAGGGTCTCGAGCGCCCGCCGGTCGCCGTTGGCGATCGCGGCGACCACCGCGGCGTCCGAGCGCTCCTGGTCCACGCGCACCAGCGTGTCAGTCCGTCGCCGCATCCGCGTGCACTCCCCGCCGAGCAGCGCGCCGGCCCCTGCGCCGGAACGGGTACAGCAGCTGTGCGCCGATCGACGACGGGACCGCCTCGTCCACCCCGTATCGCTGCGGCCCGGGACCATCGGGCATGCGGAACGTCCCGAACAGCAGGTCCCACACGGGCAGCAGGGTGCTGAAATTGGTGTTGATCGCCTCGGGTTCGTTGGCATGGTGCCAGTGGTGGAAGTCGGGCGTCAGCACGAGGAAGCGGAGCTTCCGGAGGCGCCAGCGGACGTTGAGGTGGGCCCAGATGCCGACGACGAACTGCAGGACGGCGAGCGCTCCGGTGATCTCCGGGTCGAACCCGGCGGCGAGCACGAACGCGAACGCCGGTGCGATGAACGCCCCGTCGAGCGGGTGGGCGCGGAACCCCGACACCCAGTCGAGGTGACGGGTCGAGTGGTGGATCGCGTGGAACCGCCAGAACAGCGGGATCGTGTGGCTCCACCGGTGTGTCCAGTAGACGAGCAGGTCGAACAGCAGGATTCCTGCGGTGGTGCGCACCCAGCCCGGCAGCAGCCCGACCACCGGGCGGAGCGCCAGGCCCGGGAGCCAGGCCAACGACGCCGCTCCGAGCGCGAGCGCGGCGACGCGGCCCACGAACTGCAGGGCCGGTGACGCCACCGCGTACGCGAGGTCGGTCCGCAGCGCGAGCCGACGCACGCCCACGGGGTGGCGTCGCCAGATCCGTTCGAGCGGCCATGAGATCACGAACAGCACGGCGATCGCGCCGACGGCGCTGTTGCCGACGGCGATGCTCGCGACGGCGGCCAGCGTGGCGGCGATCGTGAGCACCACGGTCCGGCGGGTGCGTGGGGCCCGCCGCCGTGCAGCGGGGTCGGGCGCCGGCCAGGGGGACCCGGTCACCGATCCGGTGACCGCCGGCGGGTCGAGCAGTGAGGTGTCCATGCTGTCG